>NC_006348.1:702029-1404059 GCF_000011705.1 Burkholderia mallei ATCC 23344
TGCCGCCCGGCATGTTCTTGTCGCAGCCGCCCACGACGACGACGCCGTCCATCCATTGGCCCTGCACGCAGGTCTCGATGCAATCGGCGATCACCTCGCGCGACACGAGCGAGTACTTCATCCCTTCGGTGCCCATCGACATGCCGTCCGAGATCGTCGGCGTGCCGAAGATCTGCGGATTCGCGCCGGCGTCCTTGACGGCCGCGACGGCGGCGTCCGACAGACGCTGCAGGCCCGCGTTGCACGGCGTGATCGTCGAGTGGCCGTTCGCGATGCCGATCATCGGCTTGTCGAAATCTTCCTTCTGATAGCCGAGCGCGTAATACATCGAGCGGTTCGGCGAACGGGCCACGCCTTGCGTGATGTTCTTCGAGCGGCGGTTGTACGACATGGGGAACTCCATCATCGACTGGTTGACTGTGGGGTTGCTCGGCGCGCTGCATCGGCGCGATCCGGCTCAGGTGGGCAAGAATGCAGTTTCTGTTAGAGAATGTCCAATATATTATTCATCGTCTATTAGGTCGATGTGCATATCAATCGACCGGTCGACGACGATACGGAGCCTGATTTGACCCCCGATTTGCGCCAATGGCGCTATTTCGTCGCCGTGGCCGACGAGCGGCACTTCGGCCGCGCCGCCGAGCGGCTCTCGATGACGCAGCCGCCGCTGTCGCAGGCGATCCGCGCGCTCGAGGACGCGCTCGGCGTCGCACTCTTCGCGCGCACGAAGCGCTCGGTCGAGCTGACCGCGGTCGGCGCGGCGCTGCTGCCCGACGTGCGGCGGCTGATCGCCGCGGCCGACGCGTTGCCGCCGCTCGCGCAGAGCCTCGCGCGCGGCGAGGCGGGCTCGCTCGCGCTCGCGTTCGTGTCGACGGCCGACTATGGGCTGCTGCCGCAACTGCTGCGCGAGTTCGGCGCGCGCTATCCGCACGTGCGGCTGCAACTGGCCGAGGCGACGAGCGACGTGCAGATCGAGGAGCTTGTGGCCGGCCGCATCGACGCGGGGCTCGTGATCCCGCCCGTGCCGCCGCGGCACGCGGCGTCGCTGTCATACCTGCCGGTGCTGCGCGAGCCGCTCGTCGTCGCGATGCCGGCCGAAGCCGCCGATGCCGCCGATGCCGCGGCGGATGCGCCCGTGCGCATCGCCGACATCGCGTCGCTGCCGCTCGTGATCTTTCCGCGTCGTTTGGCGCCCGGCTTTTATGACATCATTACGGGCTGCTACGGCGCGGCGGGCGTCACGTCGCGCATCGGCCAGGAGGCGATCCAGATGCAGACGATCGTGAGCCTCGTGTCCGCGGGCATGGGTGTCGCGCTCGTGCCGCAATCGCTGCGTAACCTGCGGCGCACGGGGGTCGTCTACCGCGCGCTCGCCGATCCGGCGCCCGTCGTCGAGACGGGCCTCGTGTGGCGCACGGACGACGTGAGCCCGGTGCTCGCGGGCTTCATCGGCGTGGTGCGCGGCGCGGCGCGCTTCGCCTTCGCGGCCGGGCTCGACGCCGGACGCGGCGGGTGAGGTGGGTGCGGCGGGTGCGGCGGGTGCGGGCCGGCGCGCGTCGCGGCCGTGAACGTTCGCGCGGCGCGCGCGTCGAATCGCGGTCGCGACGCGTTCGCACGGCGGTGCCCGACGCGGTCACGCATGCCGCATCGATTCAGAACCTTCAACGCTAACTCATGATCATTCATCCGAATTTCGATCCCGTCGCGATTCACCTCGGCCCGCTCGCGGTGCGCTGGTACGGGCTCATGTATCTCGTCGGCTTCATCCTCGCGATCGTCGTCGGGCGGCTGCGCCTGAAGCTGCCGCACGTCGCCGCGCAAGGCTGGAGCGCGAAGGACATCGACGACATGATGTTCTACGGCGTGCTCGGCGTCGTGCTGGGCGGGCGGCTCGGCTACGTGCTGTTCTACAAGGCGGGCTATTACTTCTCGCATCCGCTCGACATCTTCCGCGTGTGGGAGGGCGGAATGTCGTTCCACGGCGGCTTCCTCGGCGTCACGCTGGCGATGGCGCTGTTCGCGTGGCAGCGCAAGCGCCACTGGCTCGAGGTGACCGACTTCGTCGCGCCGATGGTGCCGACGGGGCTCGCGGCCGGGCGACTCGGCAACTTCATCAACGGCGAGCTGTGGGGCCGCGTGACGAGCCCCGATGCGCCGTGGGCGATGCTGTTTCCGGGCGCGTCGCGCGACGACGCCGCGTGGCTCGCCGCGCACCAGGACATCGCCGCGAAATGGAATCTGAACGAGGTGTTCCTGTCGCATCAGATGCTGCCGCGGCATCCGTCGCAGTTGTACGAGATCGCTCTCGAAGGCATCGCGCTCTTCTTCGTGCTGTGGTTCTTCTCGCGCAAGCCGCGGCCGATGGGCGCGATCTCGGCGCTCTTCTTGATCGGCTACGGCGCCGCGCGCTTCACGGTGGAGTTCGCGCGCGAGCCGGACGACTTTCTCGGCCTGCTGACGTTCGGCCTGTCGATGGGGCAGTGGCTGTCGCTGCCGATGATCGTTGCCGGCGTGCTGATGATGATCTGGGCGTATCGGCGCGGCGGCGTTGCGAAGCAGGCCTGATCGTTCGGCGCGATTGCGCACGGTTGCTCGGCCGGCGGGCGGTGGAGCGGGCGGTGCGGCGCGTGCGGGCAAACGTGTCCCGCGTGTGCCTGCATACTGGCTGCGGAGCACGGAGCACGGAGCACGGAGCACGGAGCACGGAGCACGGAGCATGGGCACGGGGCACGACAGGACGCTGCGCTGGCGCGATCGCCCGTGCGATGAGCGGCCACGCGCCGGCAACCGCGCTTGGCCGAGTCCGTGCGACACAGGGCCGCGAATCCCGACGCACACGGCCCCCAAGAAAAAACGCCGGCGCATCGCCGGCGTTTTGCATCGATCGCGAGGCGCAAACGCGCCGCGCCGACGTGTGTCACTTCATCTGCACCGAGCCGTTCACATTGACGGTCACGGTCGTCTTGCCGCCTTCGACGGCGATCGGCGCGCTCATCTTCGCACTGTCCATCGCGGGCGCGGCCATCGCGAACATCCGCGGGTACGGCTGCACGTTGCGGCCGCTGCCGACGTTCACCTCGCGGATCGAGTAGTTGCTGTAGCCGAACGCACGCGTCGCTTCCTCGGCGCGCGCGCGGAACGCCTTGATCGCCTCCGACGTGAGTTTCTGCTCGGCGGCGCGCTGCGCCTCGGGCGACAGCGAGAACGACACGTTGCCCACCTGCATCATCGGGCTCAACTGGCCGGCGAGCTTCGATGCGGCCGCGAAGTCGTGCGACTCGAGCACGACCTCGGTGCGGCCGCGCCACGCGGAGATCTTGCCGTCGCGATCGACGCTCGGCGACACCGAGAATTCGCCCGTGCGGGCCGTGACGCCCGTGACCCCGCGCGCCTGCGCGAGCGCCGTATCCGCGCGCTTGTTCAGCTCCGCGGTCAGCGTGCCCGGGTCCTTCGCCTGTTGTTCGTAGAACAGCGTGATATCGACGACGTCCTGCGGGACGTCGGTGCTCGCCTGCGCGGACAGCGACAGCACGCCCGCGGGCGGCTGCATCTGCCCCATGCTTTGCGCGCGCGCGGCGGACGGGGCGAGCGCGAGCGCGATCGGCAGCGCCGCCGCGAGCGTGACGGCAACGGCAAGAGCGGATTTTTTCGTCATTGTTGACTCCTTGAGCGTAAGCGCGCACGCGCTTGAGGGCGTGCGGCGCGCGGACGGACGCCGCGCTTTCCTCGAAACGCCCGGCGAACGCGGCACGGCATTCGTCGAGCGCCCGTTAGGCCGCCGAAAGCGGGCGGAGGTTCCGGCCGACGCGGCTTGCCGCGCCGGCTCTGACAATGTTTGACGTGGCGGGCTGCGTCACTTCATCAGGCGCTGCGTGATGAAGCGCCACTCGTTTGGCGTGACGGGCGTGATCGACAGCCGGTTGCCCTTCGCGAGCACGCGCATGTTCGCGAGCGCCTCGTGCTCGCGCAGCGCGGCGAGGGGAACGAGCGGCGATTTCCTGACGAAGCGCACGTCGACGAGCACCCAGCGCGGCGCTTCCCGCGTCGACTTCGGATCGTGGTACGGACTGCGCGAATCGAACTGCGTGGGGTCGGGGTAGGGCGTCGACGAGACTCGCGCGAGCCCGGCGATACCGGGTTCGGGGCAGCTCGAATGGTAGAACAGCACGCCGTCGCCGATCTGCATCGTGTCGCGCATGAAGTTGCGCGCCTGATAGTTGCGCACGCCGGTCCACGGCAAGGTCTGGTCGGGGGCGGCGGCGAGGTCGTCGATGCTTGCCTCGTCCGGTTCGGATTTCATCAGCCAGTAGCGCATGGATCGGAATGACTCGACGCAATGAAAAGGCTGCACAAAAGGAAACGGCATCGGGACTTGCCCGATGCCGTCGAATAGGCCCCCGCCTTAGCCGCTAGGCCGGCATCCTGAACCTGAGGTTCAGAATTGGTCGCAGTTAGCAGCACTTCGGGTACATCAGACAGAGTGACGCGCGCGCCCGTGCTACAAATTTCCGCAACCGTGCACATGGCATTGGTTCAAGGAATATATGACCTTGGCGAACCAGGCAGGGAAGCTGACTTAACTGTTCGAATCACGTTTGGATTCAGCGGCTTGAACGCGATAGATCAAGCGTTGGCCGAACCCGGTGAAACTTGTTTACTGCACCTCGTGCTGTGCGAGCACCGCACCGAGTTGTTCATTCATTTGGCGCATTGTACGCCGGATTTCTTCCGCAGGGAACGCCTCGCCGTGACGCACGCTCTGTTGCAGCCTGAGCAACTCCGACGCGAGCGACAGCGCGGCCATCACCGCGATGCGATCGGTGCCGCGCACCGAGCTGTTCGCGCGGATCTTCGACATTTCCGCGTCGACGCGCGCGACCGCTTCGAGCAGCGCCGCCTCGGTCTCGGCCGAGCAGGCGAGACGGTACGTCTGCCCGAGAATCGACACTTCGATCTGCTTCGTGCTCATGCGTGTTCTCCGTGGCCCGTCGCGCCCTCGCCTTCATCGTTCGCCTGCGGCGCGAGCAGGTCGAGCTGGTTTTCCGCATCCGGCACGTTTTTTGTGCGCGGCAGTTTCTCGAGGATCGCGTTGAGCTTCACTTGCGCGTCGTCGATCTTCGCCGACAGCGTGTCGCGCTCGGCGGCGAGTGCGTTGCGCTCGTCGCGCAGTTGCTCGAGTTCCGCGTGCAGCGTCTGCGCTTCATTGCGCAATTGCGCGACCTGCTCCTCGAGCGCGAGCCGTTCCGTTTGATGGCGTTGATTCAGCGCGATCAGGCGGCCGATGTTTTGAGATAGGGTTTCGAGTTCGTTGAGCATGTGCTGCGTCCTCTAAAGACCCAGCATTTTAGCGCGGAATAGGCGAGTTTCCGATATCTGTAACGTTTCTAGACGTAACACCCCCGCTTCTCGCCGCGAAATATCCTCGTCGTTCGTTGATGTCGATCGCGTGGCCGAGAAGCGGCGCGACGTTTCGTGCGCCGCCGCCGCGCGGCGCCTTGACGCTGCGGCGCGCGCGCTCCTAAACTGGCGCCGCCTCGGTGCTCGCGCGCTTCGCGCGCGGTTAAACGGGAAGCAGGGCGCGACGTCCGCCAGGGCCGAGCCAACCTGCGCTGCCCCCGCAACGGTAAGCGATCGCATCGGAGCCGATCCGATGCCAGCCGCACTCTCGATGCGCCGGCACGGCCGCGATGGCCGTGCCGCCGGCGCGGTGCCACTGCGCTTCGCGCGCGGGAAGGCGAGGCGGTGACGTCGCGAGCCCGGATACCGGCCGAGGCGGGGAGGCGGACGTGTTCGTCTCCGTGATGCGGCGCCTGCGGGGAAGCGGGCGACGCAGTGGCTCAACAGGATCTTCGTTCATGCGAACCCCCTTCGTCCGCGCAGCGCTCGCCGCTCTGTCCGGACTGCCGTGCATCGCGCTCGCGCAAGGCGACGCGTCGGCTTCGTCCGCTTCATTCGCGTCATCCGTCTCTTACGCGCCGGCCGCCGCTTCGCCGGCCGATGCGGATTCCGCGCTTTCAACGGCTCCTGCAGCCGCGGCGGCATCGCCGGCGTCCGGGGCGGCGCGGGGGGCCGAGGCAGTCTCCGCAGACGCGGCATCCGCCGTCGCCTCCGGGGCGCCGTCGGCATCGCCGGCGCGCGCGGCGTCCGCCGCGCAGCTCGCGCCGATCGTCGTCACCGCGCGGCGCGGGCCGCAGAGGCTCGCCGACGCGATTCCACAGACGACGCTCTTCGATGCGCGCGACATCGCCGACAGCGGCGCGACCGATCTGCCCGGCCTGCTCGCGCTCGCGCCCGGCGCGCAGATCGTGCGCAACGGCGGGCCGGGCGCGAGCGCGAGCCCTTTCCTGCGCGGCGCGCAGCCGACGCAATCGCTCGTGCTGATCGACGGCGTGCGCGTCGATTCGGCGAGCCTCGGGCAATCGCAGATCGCCCAGTTGCCGCTCGATCAGATCGAGCGCGTCGAAGTGGTGAACGGCAACGTGTCGTCGCTGTACGGCTCGGGCGCGATCGGCGGCGTCGTGCAGGTGTTCACGAAGAACGGCGGCAATCACCCGCCGCGCTTCGATTTTTCCGCGGGCTACGGCAGCTATCACACGCAAACGCAAAGCGCGGGCGCATCGGGCCGGCTCGATCCGGACGGCAGGACGACGTTCAGCGTGTCGCTCGCGCGGCTGAAGACCGACGGCTTCTCGGCGCTCGATCCCGCGCGCAAGCCGCAGGCGAATCCGAACGCGAACGGCTATCTGAACGAGAGCGCATCCGCGTCGCTGCGGCACACGTTCAGCGACAAGTGGAACGCGGGCGTCACGTACTTCCAGGCGAACGGCCGGAACAGCTATGACGACGCGTACGGCTCGCCGGCCGATCTGAATGATCTGT
Source organism: Burkholderia mallei ATCC 23344 (assembly GCF_000011705.1). Lineage (NCBI taxonomy): Bacteria > Pseudomonadati > Pseudomonadota > Betaproteobacteria > Burkholderiales > Burkholderiaceae > Burkholderia > Burkholderia mallei. The sequence continues at coordinate 708,909 of NC_006348.1, forward strand.
ACAGCCGCGTTCAGCAACTGTCCGCGTTCGCGAACGGCGCGCTCGCCGACGGGTGGACGACGCGCGTGAGCGTGTCGAGCGGCAAGGATCGCAACCAGTCGGCGCTGAACGGCGCGTACACCGATCACTTCAACACCGACAACCGCCAGTACACATGGCAGAACGATTTCGCGATCGCGCGCGGCCACAAGATCCAGGCGGGGTACGAGCGGCTCGACCAGTCGTTCGAATCGAACAAGTATTCGGCGCCCGAGCGGCACGTGAATTCCGGCTGGCTCGGCTATACCGGCCGCATCGGCGACAGCCGGTTCCAGGCGAACGTGCGCCGCGACCAGTACTCCGATTTCGGCGGCGCGAACAGCTACTATCTCGGCTATGGCTTTGACGTCACCGAGCACTGGACGGTATCGGCGAGCTACTCGAGCGCGTTTCGCGCGCCGAGCTTCAACGATCTGTACTATCCGAACTCGGGCAACCTGTCGATCCGCCCCGAGCGCAGCCATTCGGTCGAGGCGGCCGTGCAGTATGCGTCGGACGACGTGGGCGTCGTGCGCGTGACCGCGTTCCAGACCCGCTACACGAACCTGATCGACTATCGTCCCGGCGCGAGCGGCCCTTACTATGTCGCGCAGAACGTCGGCCGCGCGAAGGTGCAGGGCGTCGAGGGATCGTGGCAGGGGCACGTCGGCGGGACCGACGTGCGCATTGCCGCGACGCTGCAGAACCCGGTCAACGAAACCGCCGGCCGCGACCTGAACCGGCGCGCGCGGCGCTTCGCGTCGATCTCGGCGAACCGCTCGTTCGGCGGCTGGCGCGTCGGCGGCGAATGGCTCGCGAGCGGTGCGCGCGACGATTTCGGCGATCGTCTCGGCGGATACGGCATCGTCAATCTGTCCGCGCGCTACGACATCACGAAGTCGTGGTACGTGAGCGCGCGCATCGACAATCTGTTCGACAAGGACTACGAGCTTGCATACGCATACAACACGCCGCGCCGCGGCGCCTATGTCACGCTCGGCTGGCAGCAGCGCTGACGGCCGGCCGCGTCGCCGGCGCGGCGCGCGCGGCCGCGCGCGGGAGGCCGCGTGAGGTCGGACGCGCGCGGCGCCGGCATGCACGCGGCGCGCGCGGCCGCGATCTGGGCCGCGCTCGCGCTCGTCGCATGCGCGGCGTTCGTCGCGTCGCTCACGCTCGGCAGCGTGCCCCTCACGAGCGTCGATGCGCTCGCGGCGCTCGTCCATCGCGCGGGCGCCGATCCGCTCGCGGCCGACATCGTCCGCACGCTCAGGCTGCCGCGCGCGCTCGCGGGCTTCGGCTGCGGCGCGCTACTCGCGCTCGCGGGCGCGCTGCTGCAGGTGCTGCTGCGTAATCCGCTCGCCGAGCCTTACGTGCTCGGCGTATCGGGCGGCGCGGCCGCGTTCGCGCTCGTCGCGATGATCGCGGGCGGCGCGTGGTGGATCGTCGATTGCGCGTCGTTCGCCGGCGCGCTCGCGTCGATCGCGTTCGTGCTCGGGCTCGCGCGGCGCGAGCTGTGGCGCGGCGAGCCGCGCGACGCTTCGCCGCGCCTGCTGCTCACGGGCGTCGTGATTTCGGCCGGCTGGTTCGCGCTCATCACGCTGATGCTCGCGATCGCGCCCGACGAGCGTCTGCGCGGCATCCTGTTCTGGCTGTCGGGCGACCTGAGCGGCGCGGCGTCGCCGGGGTTCGCGCTCGCGGCGCTCGCCGCCGCGGCGTGCGTCGCGCTGCCGGCCGCGCCGCAACTGAACGTGCTGCTGCGCGGCGACGCGGCGGCAGCCGCGCTCGGCGTACCAGTCGCGCGGCTGCGGCTGCGCGTCTATCTGATCGCGTCGCTCGCGGCGGCCGCGGCCGTCACGACGGCGGGCACGATCGGTTTCGTCGGGCTCGTCGTGCCGCACGCGCTGCGGCTCGCGTTCGGCAACGATCAGCGGATGCTGCTGCCCGCCGCGATGCTCGCGGGCGGCGCGGGCGTGATGGCCGCGGACTTGCTCGCGCGCACGGCGATCGCGCCCGCGCAGTTGCCGGTCGGCGTGATGACCGCGCTGATCGGCGTGCCGCTCTTCCTGTGGATGCTGTTGCGCGGGGCCGCGCGATGACGATGCACGACGCGCCGACCTCGCGCCCGACCCGCTACGGCACGCGGCATCTCGTGCTGAAGGCGGGCGCGCGCACGCTGCTCGACGATTTCACGCACACGTTCGAGCCGGGCGAGCTGTGGTGCGTGGCCGGCCCGAACGGCGCGGGCAAGACGACGCTCATCACGACGCTCGCGGGGCTCGCGAAGCCCGCCGCCGGGCACGTCGAAGCGGACGGCGCGCCGCTCGCCGCGTGGCGGCCCGAAGCGCTCGCGCGGCGGCGCGCGTGGATGGCGCAGACGCTGCACGACGCGTTCAGCGCGAGCGTGCTCGATACCGTGCTGCTCGCTCGCTTCCCGCATCTGCCGGGCTGGGGCTGGGAGCGCGCCGACGATCACGCGGCCGCGCGCGCGGCGCTCGCGCGGCTCGGGCTCGAAGCGTTCGCCGCGCGCGACGTGCTGTCGCTGTCGGGCGGCGAGCGGCAGCGCGTCGCGCTCGCGGCCGCGCTGTGCCAGGACGCGCCGCTGCTGTTGCTCGACGAGCCGCTCGCGCACCTCGACCTGCATCACCAGATCGACTGTCTCGCCGCGCTCGCCGATTGGCTGCGCGCGGGCGAGCGCACCGCGATCTTCTCGTGCCACGACCTGAATCTCGCGCGCCGCTTCGCGACGCACGCGCTGTTGCTCGACGGCGAGGGCGGCGCGCACGCGGGCCCGGTGCGCGACGTGCTCACGCCCGAGCGCGCGAGCCGCGCGTTCGGCTACCCGCTCGTGCTGATCGAGCGCGACGGCCACGAGGCGCTCGTGCCCGCGTGGCCCGATGCGCGCGAGCGCGCGCGCCTGCCCTGATCGACGCGCATCACGCAACCCCTTTCATCCACGAGACGAACCGATGACGACCTCAACCTTTTCCCTGCCGAGCGTCGATCCGCTCGACGACGCCGCACTGCGCGCGACGCTCGCACGCATCATCGATCACAAGACGAAGCCGCCCGGCAGCCTCGGCCGTCTCGAAGCGCTCGCGCTGCAGCTCGGCATGATCCAGCGCACGAGCGCGCCGAGCGTCGCGCGCCCGGCGATGATCGTGTTCGCCGGCGATCACGGGATCGCCGCCGAAGGCGTGAGCCCGTATCCGCAGGCGGTGACCGCGCAGATGGTCGCGAACTTCGTCGCGGGCGGCGCGGCGATCAACGCGTTCTCCCGCGTCGCGGGCCTCGCGCTCGAGATCGTCGATGCGGGCGTCGCGTCGCCGCTGCCGGCTTCGCCGCAGCTCGTCGACGCCGCGATCGCGCGCGGCACGCGCAACTTCGCGCAAGAGCGCGCGATGTCGCGGGACGAAGCGCTCGCCGCGCTCGCCGCGGGCGCCGCGCGCGTGCGGCATCACGCGGCGCTCGGCACCAACGTGATCGGCTTCGGCGAGATGGGGATCGCGAACACCTCGGCGGCCGCGTGCATGATGAGCCGCCTGCTCGACGTGCCGATCGACGCGTGCGTCGGCCGCGGCACGGGCCTCGACGACGCGGGCCTCGCGCACAAGCGCGCGGTGCTCGGGCGCGCGCTCGAGCGGCACGCGCACGCGCGCGAGCCGCTCGACGTGCTCGCCGCGTTCGGCGGCTTCGAGATCGCGATGATCGCGGGCGCGTTCATCGAAGCGGCGCACGCGCGCATGGCGATTCTCGTCGACGGCTTCATCGCGACGTCGGCGCTGCTCGTCGCCGACGCGCTCGCGCCCGCGGTGCGCGAATACTGCGTGTTCTCGCACGTATCGAACGAAGCGGGGCATCGGCGCATGCTCGAGCACCTCGGCGGCGAGCCGCTCCTCGCGCTCGACCTGCGTCTCGGCGAGGGCACGGGCGCCGCGCTCGCGCTGCCGCTCGTGCGCGCGGCGGCGGCGTTCGTCAACGAGATGGCGAGCTTCGAATCGGCGGGCGTGGCGAACCGCGATGCGTGACGCGCGATGAATCCGCTCGCCGAACTGCGCTACTTCGTCGTCGCGCTCGGGTACTTCACGCGCGTGCCGGTGCCGCGCGCGATCAGCGGCCAGGCCGTCGATCTCGCGCATGCGGCGCGCTACTTTCCGCTCGTCGGCGTGTGCGTCGGCGCGCTCGCCGCGGCCGTGCATCTCGCCGCGTCGCGCGTGTGGCCGCCGGGCGTCGCGGCGCTCGCGTCGATCGCGGCGACGCTCGTCGCCACGGGCGCGCTGCACGAAGACGGCCTCGCCGACAGTTGCGACGCGTTCGGCGGCGGCTACACGCGCGAGGACGTGCTGCGGATCATGCGCGATTCGCGCATCGGCACGTTCGGCGCGGCGGCGCTCGTCGTCGCGCTGGCGCTGAAGTGGCAGGCGCTCGCCGCGATGCCGCCCGCGCGCGCGGCGTGGACGATGATCGCCGCGCATGCGGCGAGCCGCACGCTTGCCGCGAGCCTGCTTCTCACGCTCGACTATGCGCGCGCCGAAGGCAAGGCGCAGCCGGTCGCGCACCGGATGCGCGCAGGCGCATTCGCGTTCGCGGCGGCGCTCGGCCTGCCGTGGCTGTTCTGGCCGGACTGGCGCGCGGGCGCGCTCGCGCTCGCGGCGATGCTCGTGCTGCGCGCCGGCATCGCGCGTTATCTCGACGCGCGCATCGGCGGCTATACCGGCGATTGTCTCGGCTTCGCGCAGCAGGTGTTCGAGCTGTCGATCTATCTGGCGATGCTCGGATGGATGTCGTCCTGATCCGCCATCCGGCGGTCGCGCTCGGCACGGGCGTCTGCTACGGCGCGAGCGACGTGCCGCTCGCGGCCGGCGCGGCGGCGGGCGCGGCCGGCATTCGGCGGCGGCTGCGCTCGCTCGGCGTCGCGCGCGCGTCGCGCGTGTGGTCGAGCCCGCTCGCGCGCTGCGCGGACGTCGCGCGCGCGCTGGCGGGCGGCGTGCGCGCGCCGCTCGAGATCGATCCGCGCCTGCGCGAAATCGATTTCGGCGCGTGGGAGATGCAAAGCTGGGACGCGATCGGCCGCGACGCGCTCGATCGATGGAGTGCCGATCTGATGCACGCGCGCGAGCACGGCGGGGAGAGCGCCGCGCAGTTCGTCGCGCGCGTGCGGCCTGCGTTCGCGACGCTCGCCGTCGCGGCGCGCACGAGCTGGGTGCTCACGCATGCGGGCGTGATCCGCGCGCTGGCGTCGCACGCGCTCGATGCGCCGCTCGACGCGATGCTCGCGCGGCCGATCGCGATGGGCGGCATCGTATGGTTGCGGTGCGACGAAGGTGGCGACAGCGATTGCGCTCGCGGCTGGCGAATCGCGCATTGGGACGAATGACGCGCGCGCTCGCGCGTCCCGCCGCGTCGTCGGGCGCATCGCGATTGCCGCCGCTCCAGGCGGGCGGGCGCGGCGCGCCGCTTCGGCGACGGCGGTTTGCGCGCGTTGCGGCACGCAGCCAGGCCTGGTTCGGCGAGCGCGGCTACGCGTTGTCCTCGTTCCAGTAATGCAGCGAAGGCGGCATGCGCTTGCTGAATTGCTTGCAGATGTCGCTGCTCATCAGGAAGGCGGTCCACGACACCGCGAACACCGCGAAGAAAATCCAATACGGCGCGCTGTGCGTGACCAACGGCGCTTGCCCATGAACGGGGACGAACTGCCCGCCGATGCCGACGGCGCACGCTATGCCGCTGATCCAGCGTGCCGCGCGGGCACGCGCGCCTTGCCGGCGGACGTTGCCGTCGCAGGCGAGGTCGACCGCCCATATCGGCCCCGCATAGTCGAGGCTCGCGCCGAGAATGGGGCCCAGCATGCGCGGCGTCGGATCGTGGCCCGCCTCGAATTCGAGGCTGACGACGAAGCCGTGGCCGGGATCGATTCTGTCGAACGTGACGATTTTCCGGCTCTTGTCCCGATTGAACGGATGGTCGCTCGCCAGTTTGACGCCGATCGCATTGACGCTTTCGAAGATCCTGACGCCGGTGATCGGCGCGGGCGCCAGTTGGAGCGTGAGCGGCTTCTTGCCGGACAGATCCGCCGCGACGATCGGCTCCTGGCCGCTGTTCCAGAAAAATACCTTCGCCTGGTTCGCCCGGACCTCGCTCGCCGATTGCCGCGACGCCTTGCGCCACCGCGATCGAAGCCATGCGTGGCCGTTCGATTTCTGCGGCTTGATGTTCGGCTTCCATACGCTGTACTGAGCGCGTTTTTGTGCGCCGTTGCTTCGCCATTTGATCAAGTAGTGCTTCGACTCGATGAGGACGAAGGAGCACAGGGCCGACGCGATATTCAAAACGAGCTTGCTTTCGAAGTCGGTCATTGTCGGACGGGGCCGGGGCCTGGGTATGCCGGGCTTGCCATTATGCTCGCCGGTATCGTGCGGGCGGTACCCCTGACATCGGCGTGCGCGGGCCGCCGCGGCCCCGGTTCGCCCGCGCGTTTCGACGCGGGCGGCGAGCGGCGGGCGCTCGCCGGCGCGCCGCGCTCACGGCTTCGGCCGTCTCGCGCGCGCGACGTCGAGATCCCGGCACAGTTGCTCGGCGCCCTGCGCGATGCGCGGCGCGGGCCGCGTCAGCAGATCGCCGTCGATCGCGAACAGATTGCCCCGCGCGACCGCGGTCAGCTTCGGCCATGCGCGCCAGCGCGTGAAGTCGGGCAGTGCGTCGTGCGTCGGGCTCGCGCCCGCCGCCGTCGTCACGATCGCCTCAGGATTCGCCGCGAGCACCGCTTCGTCGGTGACGGACGGCGCGACCGGCTGCAGCCGCGCGAACACGTTGCGCCCGCCGCACAGCGCGATCACGTCGCTCACGATGTGATCGCCGTTCAGCGTGATGAGCGGTTTGTCCCACGCCTGGAAGAACACCGTGACGGGCGGCTTGTCCGCGTAGCGCGCGCGCAGCTGCGCGATTCGCCGCCGGTACGCGTCGGCCGCGGCCGACGCGATCTCGTGCGTGCCGAGCAGCAGGCCGAGCTTGTCGAGCGATGCGGCGACATCGTCGAGATGCCGTGGCTCGCTGAAGTAAAGCGGAATGCCGAGCGCGCGCAGCCGCTCGGTCTCGTGCTCGGCGTTGCCGTGGCGCCAGACGACGATCAGATCGGGCTTGAGCGCCGCGATCCGTTCGAGATCGAGCGCCTTGTTCGAGCCGACGCGCGCAATCGCCTTCGCGGCGGGCGGGTAGTCGCTGTACGACACCGCGCCGACGAGCTTCGCGCCGCCGCCCGCCGCATAGATCAGCTCGGTCACGTGCGGCGCGAGGCTCACGACGCGCCGTGCGGGCGCGGCGAGCGTGATCGCGTGCCCGGCGTCGTCGGTGACGGCGATGTCCGCATGCGCGGCGGCGAGCGCATGCGCGCATGCGCTCGCGCAGAAGAGGGCGGCGAGTGCGATGCGTGCGGCGCGGCGCAGGGCGGGGCGCATCGGTGTCAATCCCGTGTGGTCGATTCGGAAGGATGCGCGGCGGCGGCCGCTAGCGTCGGCACGCACTCGGCGAGCGTGCGTTCGAGCTGCCGCCAGTCGTCGTCGCCGGCGGGCAGCCCGATGCGCACGCTCGGCGCGTGCGCGAAGTAGCGCGTCCAGATTCCGCGCGCCGCGAGCGCGTCGTGCAGCGCGTGCGCGCGCGGATCGGCGCTCCAGCTGAAAAGCGGCGTCGCGTGCGTGACGAAGCCGTGCGCGCGCAGCAGCGCGGCAAGGCGCGCGCCGTCGTGCGCGAGCCGCTCGCGCATCGCGTGCTGCCACGCCGCGTCCGCGAACGCGGCGAGCACCGCGTGGCGCGCCGGGCCGCTGACGGTCCACGCGCCGAGCGCGTCGCGCAGCCGCGCGAGCAGCGCGGGCGCGGCGAGCGCGAAGCCCGCGCGCACGCCCGCGAGGCCGAAGAACTTGCCGACCGAGCGCAATACGACGAGGCCGTCGCGATGCGTGTCCGCGGCGAGCGACGCGTGCGCGGCGCTCTCGGCGTCCGCGAACGCCTCGTCGACGATCAGCGCGCCGCCGCGCGCGACGAGTTGCGCGTGCCAGCGCAGCAGCCGCGTGCGATCGACGCGTTCGGCGGTCGGATTGTTCGGATTGGCGACGATCGCGTACGTGAGCGCGGCGGGCAGCGTGTCGGCGCCGCAGTCGAGCGGCGCGCCCGAATGGCCGTGGCGCGCGAACGCGGGCGCGTACTCGCTGTATGCGAGCGGCGCGACGCCGACCGTGCCGCGCGCGAAAAGCGCCGGCAGCGCACGGATCGCCGCCTGGCTGCCCGCGACGGGCAGCACGTGCGCCGCGCCCGGCGCGCGGTAGTAGCGCGCCGCGTGCGCGGCGAGCACGCCGTCGTCCTCGGGCAGCCGGCGCCACGCGTCGGCGGGCACGGGCGGCACCGGAAAACCGTGCGGATTGATGCCCGTCGACAGATCGAGCCACGCGTCGCGCGGGATGCCGTAGCGAAGGGCGGCTTCGTGCAGGTTGCCGCCGTGCGTGATCGGCGCGTCAGCCATGGTGCGTCGCGATCGACAGCGCCGCGCCGGCGACGAGCAGCGCGAGCCAGAGAATCATCGTGCGGGCGACGAGCGACAGCGCGGCCGCGACGTGCACGGGCGCCGCGGGCTCGCCCGCGCCGAGCACGGGGCGGTCCTCGATTGCGCCGTGATAGACGGCGGGGCCGCCGATCACGACGTTCAGGCTGCCCGCGCCCGCGGCCATCACGGGGCCCGCGTTCGGGCTGTCCCAGTGGCGCGCCTGCGCGCGCCAGCAGCGCCATGCGTTCGCGGTGTCGCCGAGCAGCGCGTAGCTTGCCGCGGTGAGGCGCGCGGGGGCCCAGTTGAGCGCGTCGTCGATGCGCGCGGCCGCCCAGCCGAAGCGCGCAAAGCGCGGCGTGCGGTAGCCCCACATCGCATCGAGCGTGTTCGCGAGCCGGAACAGCAGCGCGCCCGGGCCGCCCGCGATCGCGAACCAGAAGAGCGCACCGAAGATCGCGTCGTTGCCGTTCTCGAGCGCCGATTCGACCGCCGCGCGCGACAGCGCGGCCTCGTTGGCGGCGCTCGTGTCGCGCGACACGATGCGCGCGGTCAGCGCGCGCGCGGCCGCGAGATCGCGGCGCAGCAGCGCCGCGGCGATCGGCGCGACGTGCTCGGCGAGGCTGCGCGCGCCGAGCGCGAACCACAGCAGCGCGACGTGCAGCGCGACGTGCAGCGCGGCGGCGAGCCACGCGGCGAGCGCGACGGGCGGCGCGACGGCGGCGAGCCACGCGGCGAGGCCCGCGAGCCGGCCGCGCCGTCCGGTGTTGAGCGCGCGTTCGAGGCGCGCGGCGAGCCGGCCGAACGCGACGAGCGGATGCGCGGCGCGCGGCTCGCCGACGAGCTTGTCGACGACGCAGCCGGCGACCGCGAGGCAGGCGACGGCGGGCAGCGACAGCATCAGCATCGCGGTTCGCCCTCGTCCTTGACCATGACGGGCAGGCCGGCCACGCACAGCGTCACGCGTGTCGCGAGCGCCGCGATGCGCTGATTGACGCGGCCGAGCGTATCGACGAAGCGGCGCGTCTGCCTGCCGAGCGGCACGACGCCGAAGCCGATCTCGTTGCTGACGACGATCACCCGCGCGCGGCTCGCGCGCAGCGCCGCTTCGAGTTCGGCGACGTAAGCGTCGCAGCGCGCGTCGTCGACGCCCGGGCCGTCGGCCGGGCAGAGCAGGTTCGTGAGCCACAGCGTGAGGCAATCGACGAGCACGCACGCGTTCGCGTCGTCGAGCCGGGCGAGCGCGGGCGCGAGCTCGACGGGCGCCTCGACGAGCGCCCAGCCGGCCGGCCGGCGCGCGCGATGATGCGCGATGCGCTCGGCGAATTCGTCGTCCGCGACGCGGGCGGTGGCGATATAGGTGACGGGCCGTCCGCCTGCGGCGGCGAGCCGTTCGGCGTGCGCGCTCTTGCCCGAGCGCGCGCCGCCGAGAACGAAGGTGAGGTCGCGCGGAATCATCGCGTGATTGTAACGGGCCGCGCGATAATGCGGCCTTCGCCATTTGCCGCGCGCCGCGCGTCGCGCCATTCGTTCACGATGATTGCCAACGCCAACGCCAACGCCAACGCCAACGCCAACGCCAACGCCAACGCCGCCCGTCCGCGCGGCACGCTGATGATCCAGGGCACGACGTCCGACGCGGGCAAGAGCACGCTCGTCGCGGGCCTGTGCCGGCTCGCGCGCCGCACGGGCGCGCGCGTCGCGCCGTTCAAGCCGCAGAACATGGCGCTCAACAGCGCGGTGACGGCGAACGGCGGCGAGATCGGCCGCGCGCAGGCGCTGCAGGCGCTCGCGGCGGGCATCGAAGCGCATACCGATCTGAACCCGGTGCTGCTGAAGCCGACGGGCGATCGCGGCGCGCAGGTGATCATCCACGGCACGGCGCGCGCGAACCTGGACGCGCGCGCCTATCACGACTACAAGCCGACCGCGATGCGGGCGGTGCTCGAATCGTACGGCCGGCTGCGCGGCGCGTACGACGCGGTGATCGTCGAAGGGGCGGGCAGCCCTGCCGAGATCAATCTGCGCGAAGGCGATATCGCGAACATGGGTTTCGCCGAAGCGGTCGATTGCCCGGTCGTGCTCGTCGCGGACATCGATCGCGGCGGCGTGTTCGCGCATCTCGTCGGCACGCTCGCGTGCCTGTCGGACAGCGAGCGCGCGCGCGTGCGCGGCTTCGTGATCAACCGCTTTCGCGGCGATCCGGCACTGCTCGAGCCGGGGCTGCGCTGGCTCGAGGCGCGGACCGGCAAGCCCGTGCTCGGCGTGCTGCCCTATTTGCACGGGCTCACGCTCGACGCCGAGGACATGCTGCCCGCGAGCGCGCGCACGTCGGCGGCGCGGCGCGACGCGGGCGTGCTGCGCATCGTCGTGCCCGCGTTGCCGCGCATCAGCAACCATACCGATTTCGACGCGTTGCGCGCGCATCCGCGCGTCGATTTCACGTACTGGAAGCGCGGGCCCGTGCCCGACGCCGATCTGCTGATCCTGCCCGGCTCGAAGAACGTGCTCGCCGATCTCGCGTGGCTGCGCGACGCGGGCTGGGACGCGCTGATCAAGCGCCATCTGCGCTACGGCGGCAAGGTGATCGGCATCTGCGGCGGCATGCAGATGCTCGGCCGCACGCTGGCCGATCCGCACGGCGTCGAGGGCGCGGCCGGCGCGACGAGCGCGGGCCTCGGCCTGCTCGACTACGCGACGACGCTGACCCCGGAGAAGACGCTCGTCAACGCGGCGGGGCGGCTCGCGTTCGGCGGCGACGCGCGCGTCGCGGGCTACGAGATCCATATGGGCCGAACCGAAGGGCCGGCGCTCGCGTCGCCCGCGCTCATGCTCGCGGGGCGCGGCGGCGAGCGGCCCGACGGCGCGGTGTCGGCGGACGGGCAGATTCTCGCGACCTACCTGCACGGGCTTTTCGACACGCCGCACGCATGCGCGGCGCTGCTCGAATGGGCGGGGCTCGACGGCGCGGAGGCGCTCGACTATCCGGCGCTGCGCGAGGCGTCGCTCGAACGGCTCGCCGACACGTTCGCCGAGCATCTCGATCTCGATCGCGTGTTCGCGGCGTTCGCGTGACGGGCGGGCGGCATTGGCTCCGCCGCGGAGGGCAAGGGGCGCGGGGCGGGCGTCGAGCGCCGTGGCGTGGGGCTCCGACTTGTTAAGAGCGGAGCGCGGGGGTAGCGGGCGAAAAACGTGCCGCCCGGATAGCCGAAGGGCGCGATCCTGCGGCTCATTCTCCCCTTCCGCTCCCGATTAATTCTTTTGAGGAAATAATATAAGCCGGCCAAGCCATTTTTCATCTGAAGCGGTTCGAATAAAGTGCGTTCCACCCCAACTTCAAAGCAAGGAACCTCACATGGATTCGAACCGCTTGAATGACGCCGGCGCCGCGTTGCTGCGCATCGCGCTTGGCGTGCTGTACCTCGCGCATGTCGCGCAGAAGCTTTTCGTGTTCACGCTGCCCGGCACCGCGCAGTTTTTCGCGTCGGTCGGCCTGCCGGGCTGGCTCGCCTATGTGACGACGTTCGTCGAGCTCGCCGGCGGCCTCGCGCTCCTGGCGGGCGTGCGGGTCCGGCTCGTGTCGCTCGTGCTGCTGCCGTTCATGCTCGGCGCGACGATGACTCACTTTCCGAACGGCTGGAGCTTCGCCGCGCCGCACGGCGGCTGGGAGTATCCGGCGTTCTGGGCGGTCACGCTCGTCGTCCAGGCGCTCGTCGGCGCCGGGGCGTTCGCGCTCGGCGGCGCGCGCGGCGCGGCAGGCCGGGCGGCTTGAGCGGCGGGCGGCTTGCGCAAGCCGCCCGCCGCGGCCCGCTGCGGCTGTCATTCGCCGCCGTCGCCCCGTTGCCGTCGCTTGCCGCCATCAACCGCTTGCCGTCGTCAGTCCGTCCTCCTTCGCTTGACGTCACCCGCTCGAGCGCGGCGGCGTGCCATGGCCTTTGCCTCGGCACGCCTCGCCGCCTAGCATCGGCGGGCGCTTTTGCCGCGCGCGGCGGCGATTTATCGCCGTGCGTTCGGCCCTTGTCCGACGAACCCGTTTCGGCGCAGCCGCATTTGCCGATATCATCGCTCCCTGTATCCGCATTTTTCGCGGCGCGGCGCCGGTGCCAGGCGCCGCGTCGCGCGGCTTCTTCGGGGGAATTCATGACGGTGATCGTGGTGGCGAATCCGAAGGGCGGCGTCGGCAAGAGCACGCTGTCCACCAATCTGGCTGGGTATTTCGCGGCGCAGGGCGCATGGGTCGCGCTCGCCGATCTCGACCGGCAGCAATCCGCGCATGCCTGGCTCGACCTGCGGCCGGCCGGGCTGCCCGCGATCGAGACCTGGGCGCTCGACCCCGATTCGCCGTCGAAGCCGCCGCGCGGCCTCGAATACGCGATCGTCGATACGCCGGCCGGCCTGCACGGCAACCGGATGAACGTCGCGCTCGAATTCGCCGACAAGGTGATCGTGCCGCTGCAGCCGTCGATGTTCGATATCCTCGCGACCCAGCAATTCCTTGAGCGCCTCGCGAGCGAGAAGGCGGTGAAGAAGGGAGCGATCAAGGTGGGCATCGTCGGGATGCGGGTCGACGCGCGCACGCGCTCGGCCGATCAGTTGCATCGCTTCGTGGAAGGGCTCGATCTGCCGGTGCTCGGCTACCTGCGCGACACGCAGAACTACGTGCAACTCGCCGCGCACGGCCTCACGCTGTGGGACGTCGCGAAAAGCCGCGTCGACAAGGATCTCGAGCAATGGGGCCCGATCGTCGAGTGGGCGCAGCAGTAGCGCGCGATTATCGCCGCAGCCCGGCGACGCGCGGGCGGGGCCGGGCTGCGCACGCCGCGCCGGGAGCCGGCCGCCGGGGGCGCGTGCGCACCGCGTCGCGCCGCCGGCCGGATGACGCGTTACGTCCAGTTCTGCGTCGGCACGTGATCGCGGCTGCCCTTGATCTTGTTGTCTTCGTCGACGAACACGAGATCCGGCTTCCAGCCCGCCTTCAATTCTTGCTCGTCGATCATCGCGAACGCGGCGATGATCACGAGGTCGCCCAGTTGCGCGCGGCGCGCGGCCGAGCCGTTCAGCGAAATCATCCCGCTGCCGCGCTCGCCCTTGATCGCGTACGTCGAAAAGCGCTCGCCGTTGTTGACGTTCCAGATGTCGATCCGCTCGTTCTCGACGATGTTCGCCGCTTCGAGCAAGTCCTCGTCGATCGCGCACGAGCCTTCGTAATGCAGCTCGCAGTGCGTGACCGCCGCGCGGTGGATCTTCGATTTCAGCATGTGGCGCTGCATGATGGCTCCCTTGGTGCTACCAGACGAAAGGCGGCGGCTGCGTGGCCGGCCGTCAGATTTCCAGATTGTCGATGAGGCGCGTCGCGCCGAGCTTCGCGGCCGTGAGCACGACGAGCGGCTCGCCCGCTTCGATGTGCGCCGCGCTCGGCGCGACGAGGTTCGCGCGCCGGCGGATCGACACGTAATCGGGCTTCCAGCCGCGCGCGGCGAGGTGCGCGAGCGCGCGCTGCTCGATCGCCGCGAGATCGCGCTCGCCGCCCAGCACCGCGGAGCGCACCTGCGCGAGCGTCTTCGCGAGCTCGGGCGCCTCCGCGCGCTCGGCCTCGCTCAGATAGCGGTTGCGCGACGACAGCGCGAGGCCGTCGGCGTCGCGCACGGTCTCGGCCGCGATGATCTCGACGGGCAGCGCGAGCTGCTGGCACATCCGCCGCACGATCATCAACTGCTGGTAGTCCTTCTTGCCGAACACCGCGACGCGCGGCTGCACGCATGCCATCAGCTTCGTGACGACCGTGCACACGCCGGTGAAGAAGCCCGGGCGGAACTCGCCTTCGAGGATGTCGCCGAGATCGTGCGGCGGCTGCACGCGATATTCCTGCGGCTCGGGATACATGTCGCGCTCGGTCGGCGCGAACAGCACGTAGACGTTTTCCTTCTGCAGTTTCTCGATGTCGTCCTGCAGCGTGCGCGGGTATTGGTCGAAGTCCTCGTTCGGGCCGAACTGGAGCCGGTTCACGAAGATGCTCGCGACAACCGGATCGCCGTGCTGGCGCGCGAGCCGCATCAGCGACAGGTGCCCGTCGTGCAGGTTGCCCATCGTCGGCACGAACGCCGTGCGGTTCTGGCCGCGCAGCTGGTCGCGCAGTTCCTGGATCGAGCTGATGACTTTCATGAGTGGGCGGTTCCTCGCGCGGTGCGCGCGTTGGCCGCGCGAGGGCGGCGTGGTCGGGATCGTCGTGGCCGGAACGCGCAGGGCGTCGAGCGTCGGCGATTGTAGAGGATTTGCCGTTTTAGCGCATCGATAAAAGCACGGTCGTTCACTTTAATCGATAGGCGCGATGCCACGCAATCACGATCAAATGGGGCGCCATCGAAACGGCGGCAATGGGGCCGCATTCGGCGGCGCGGTTGGACCCGTGCGCCCATGGATGGATGCCCGTGCGTCGCTACGCCAGCATTCGCGGCCGCTACGCCGGCTTGCGCGGTATGGCGGCATCCCGATCGTGGCGTATTGTCGCGTGCACGGAGCGTGCACGGAGCGTGCCGGTGCGTGGTGCGTGCCGACGTATACCGTCATGTGCCGGTGAGCGGTGAGAGGCCGTCACGCCCCGCGTCCGAAATCGTCTGAAGAAATAGCCGTGCGTACAACGATGAACTCGCGGCATGCTCGAACGCGCGGTGCGGCACGGCGGCGCGGCGGCGCGGCGACGTGGCGACGTGGCGATGAGGCGATGAGGCGATGAGGCGATGAGGCGATGAGGTGGGTCGACGGAGCGAAGCAAGAAGGTAACGCAGCGCAAGGAAAAGGGCGCCGCGAGGCAGGGGAGCGCAAAGGCGGAGAAGCAGAGAAGCAGAGAACCCGGCGGCCGGCGCGTCCCGGCCCGCCCTGGCGCACGCGGCGCAGCGGCGCAGCGGCGCGAAGCGCACTCAAGCGGGCAGATAGGCGAGCCGCACGTAGATCGGCGCGAACGGCTCGGCCTGCGTGATCTCGACGAGCGATTCGCGCGCGAGTTCGAGCATCGCGATGAAATTGACGACGACGACGGGCACGCCGCGCGTCGTGTCGAACAGATCGGCGAACTCCATGAAGCGCGCGTTCTGCAGCTTGCGCAGGATGAGGCTCATGTGCTCGCGCACCGATAGCTCCTCGCGCGAGATCTTGTGGTGCTGGACGAGCTTCGCGCGCTTGAGCACGTCGGCCCACGCGGCGCGCAGGTCGTCGGCGTTCACGTCCGGGAAGCGCGGCGTGATGCTCTGCTCGATGTACACCTCGGCGCGCAGGAAATCGCGGCCGAGCTGCGGCAACTGATCGAGGCGCTGCGCGGCGAGCTTCATCTGCTCGTACTCGAGCAGGCGCCGCACGAGCTCGGCGCGCGGGTCCTCCGCATCCTCGCCCGTGTCCGCCTTCTTCACCGGCAGCAGCATCCGCGATTTGATCTCGATCAGCATCGCCGCCATCAGCAGATACTCGGCCGCGAGCTCCAGATTCGACTCGCGGATCTGATCGACGTAGCCGAGATACTGCGCGGTGACCTCGGCCATCGGGATGTCGAGCACGTTGAAGTTCTGCTTGCGGATCAGGTACAGCAGCAGATCGAGCGGGCCTTCGAACGTTTCGAGAAAGACTTCGAGCGCGTCCGGCGGGATGTACAGATCCTGCGGCAGCTTGAAGAGCGGCTCGCCGTACAGGCGAGCGAACGCCGCGACGCCGTCGACCGTGTCGGGCGTCGAATCCGCGCCGGCGGGCGCGGCGATCGCGTCCTCGGGCTGCGCGCGGGCGCTGGCCTCGTCGGCGGCGCTCACGGCGTCAGAAGTTCTGGTAGTACACGTACGGCGTCTGGCGCACGCGCGCGCGCTGTTGCGCGTCGCGCTCTTCGAGATCGATCGGCTGCTTGTCCCACAGCAGCGCGCGGCCCTTGCGCTGCTCTTCTTCGAGCGTCGGCTTTTGCTGCTTCAACTGGTTCAGGAATTGCGTGATGTCGGACTGGTACGGCATGGCTTGGCTTTCCGTTCTGAGCCGGGCGCGGCGCGCGCCCGTGGGTGCGATCGATGGGATTTTACCGCAACGCGGGGAACAGCCGGCGGCAAACGGCGTCGAAAGCGCGAGCGTCGTGCGCGAATGTGACCGAAAGCGCGGTTCGTGCACCACGCTGTGTTCAAATGACGGCTTTGATCCGACGAAATTCTTACAACGGAGGTCTTGTTTGGCAGGGCGGGCACCACGACAGCAGGTATTTTCGCGCGCCGCGCGCGGCGCGCCGAGCCGCTCGCCCGGATGGCACGCCTTTGCGCGGCACGGGTTGCGCGTGCTGCTCGCGGGCTGCGCGGCCGTGCTCGCGGCGCCCGCGTTCGCGAAGTACGCGGTCGAGATCGATGCGCCGCGCTCGGTCAGGAGCCTGCTCAAGCAGCACCTCGACATCGCCCGCTTCGCGAAGCGCGAGGACCTGAGCGAAGACCAGTTCGAATTTCTCGTGACCGCGACGCCGCAGCAGGTGCGCGAGCTCGCCGCGACGGCCGGCTATTTCTCGCCCGTCGTGCGCACCGACGTGCGCACGACGGGCGGCGAGCGCCGCGTGACGGTGTCGGTCGATCCGGGCGCGCAGACGCTCGTGTCGGCGGTCGATCTGAAGTTCGACGGCCCGGTGGCGAGCGAGGACCCGAAGCAGGAGACGGCGACGCGGCTCGCGTTCTCGCTGAAGCCGGGCGACCCGTTCACGCAGGCCGGCTGGGACGACGCGAAGAACGCCGCGCTCAAGCAGTTGCAGTCGCGCCGCTATCTCGGCGCGAAGATCACCGCGTCGGAGGCGCGCATCGATCCGCGCACGCGAGCCGCGACGCTCGCGCTGACGCTCGACAGCGGGCCGACGTTTACGATCGGCGCGCTCGACGTGTCGGGCGTGCGCCGCTATCCGGAAAAGATCGTGCACGACGTGAATCCGCTGGCGGCGGGCGAGATCTACGACGCGAAACGCATCACCGAACTGCAGCGGCAGTTGCAGAACACGCCGTACTACGCGAGCGTGGCGATCGACGTCGCCGACGACGTCGCACACCCGCTCGATTCGCCCATTCACGTGAAGGTCAGCGAGTACCCGTACAACAGCGTGCGCGGCGGGATCGGCTACGCCACCGACACGGGGCCGCACATTCAGGGTTCCTATACGTACCTCGACACGTTCGGCGCCGCGTGGCCGCTGTCGGTGTCGGGGCGGATCGACCAGATCCAGCAGTACGGCCAGGTCCAGCTATCGATGCCGCCGGGGCCGCGCGCATGGACCAACAGCATCCTCGCGTCGTACACGAACACGAACGTGTCGGACACGCGGATCTACAGCGCGCGCGTCGGCGTGCAGCGCACGCGCACCGGGCAGTTCATCGATTATTCGTATTCGCTGATGTTCTACCAGGACCGGCTCGACCAGAACGGCGCGGGCCCGACGACGAGCCGCGCGCTCGTGCCGCAATGGGCATGGACGCGCCGCAATGTCGACGATCCGCTGTTCCCGCGCTCGGGCAACCTGATTCACGCGGAAGCCGGCTTCGCGGTGAAGGGCGTGTTGACCGACCAGACGTTCATCCGCGGCTACGCGCGCGGCCAGCAATACGTGCCGGTCGGCAAGCGCGACCTGTTCGTGTTCCGCGCGGAGCTGGGCGGCGTGTTCACGAGCGGCGGCTCGTCGGGCATACCGGCGTCGCTGCTGTTCCGCGCCGGCGGCTCGAACTTGGTGCGCGGCTACGGCTACCAGAGCATCGGCCACTCCGTCGACGGCTCGGTGCTGCCGACCAAGTATCTGATGACGGGCACGGCCGAATATCAGCACTGGTTCAATCGCGACTGGGGCGCGGCGACCTTCTTCGACATCGGCACCGCGACCGACGCATGGGGCGAGAAGGTGTTCTATCCGGGCGCGGGCGTCGGCGTGCGCTGGCGCAGCCCCGTCGGCCCGGTCAATTTCGATCTCGCTTACGGCTTGAAGAACAAGAGCGTGCGTCCGTATCTGACGCTCGGCATCGCATTCTGATTTTTCATTTGGCATGACGAAGGACGTATCCGAACCGACTCCTCCCCACGCGCCGGACGGCGGCGCGCCCGGCGGCCCGCGCGAGCCCGCGCCGAAGCCGCGCCGCTCGCCCGGCGCGCGCGCGCTCGTCGCGCTCGCGTGGACGGCCCTCGCGCTCGTCGTGCTCGTCGCGGCGACGGCGGGCGCGCTGCTCGCCGCCGCGACGACCGAGCGCGGCACGCAGCTCGCATGGCATGCCGCCGTCAAGCTGCTCGGCGGGCGGCTCGCGGGCACGCTCGAAGGCGGCGCGCTCGCGACCGGCGTGCGCATCAGGCAGCTTGCGTGGACGAGCCCGGACGGTTCGGGCACCGAAGTCAGGATCGACCGTCTCGCCGGGCGCTGGGCGCTCACGCGCGCGCCATGGCGCCTGTCGATCGCGTCGCTGCGCGCGGGCACGATCGACGTGCGCGTCGCGCCGTCGCCGCCTTCGCCGACGGTGATGCCGAAGGATCTGCGATTGCCGCTGCAGCTCGCCGTCGACGATCTGCGCTTCGACAGGTTGCGGATCCACGAAGCCGGCTCGACGACCGAGCTCGACAATCTGATCTTCCACGGCGCGAGCGACGGCCGCCGGCACGATGCGACGCTCGAGCGCCTCGACACGCCGTTCGGCGCGCTCACCGCGAACGCGCGGCTCGACGGTGTGCGCCCGTTCGCGATCGACGGCAGCGCGACCTACGCGGGCAAGCTCTCGGGCGAGAGCGTGGACGCGCGCGCGCGGGTGTCGGGCTCGCTCGAGGCGCTCGTCGCGGAGCTCGATGCGTCGGGGATGAAGCTCGCGGGCCGCGCGCACATCGAGGCCGCGCCGTTCGCGGCCGTGCCGCTCACGCGCGCGTCGCTCGCGTTCGACCACGTGAACCCGCGCGCGCTGTTGCCCGGCGCGCCCGTCGCCGATCTCGCGGTGCGTGCGCAGCTCGAGCCCGCCGCGCCCGAGCCGAACGCGCCGAAGGCGTTCGTCGTCACGGGGCCGGTGTCGATCGTCAACGCGAAGCCCGGCGCGCTCGGCGACGCGTTGCTGCCGCTCGTCGACGCGCACGCGAACGTGCGGCTCGACGCGCACGCGCAGCGCATCGACGCGCTCGCCGTGCGCACGATCCGCGACGGCAGCGTGACGGGTGGCGGCGCGCTCGTGAACGGCCGCGGCCGGTTCGACCTGAAGGTCGCGAATCTCGATCTGAACGCGTTCGTCGCCGCGCTGCGGCCGATGCGGCTCGCGGGGCCTGTCGGCGTCGCGCTCGAGCCGGGCGCGCAGACGATCGACTTCGATCTCGCCGACGCGAAGCTCGCGCTCGGCGCGAAGGCGAAGATCAAGCTCGACGCGAAGCAGACGACGATCGCCGACGCGCGCGTGAGCGCGGGCAACGGGCGCATCGAACTCGCGGGTGCGCTCAGGCACGATGCGCGCTCGACGTATGACCTGAAGGCGAAGCTCGTCGATTTCGATCCGCTCGCGCTCGCCGCGGCCGGCACGCCGTCGGGCGCGAGGGCGGGCTCGGCGGCGGGCGGCGGCAAGGGCGCGGGCGCGGCGAAAGGCGCGAAGCTCGCGCAGACCGCGGCGGGCAGCCAGCGCGCCGGCGCGAACGCCGCGCGGGCGGGCGGCCCGCGTGCGGGCACGGCGCGCGTGAACGGCACGCTCGCCGCCACGGGCGCGCTCGCGCCCGGCTTTTCGACGAAGGCGCAGTTCAAGCTCGGCGACAGCGTCTACGACGGCCTGCCGATGACGGGCGAAGGTACCGTGCAGATGGCGGGCGCGCGGATCCTGCCGAGCAACGCGAACCTGTCGGTCGCGGGCAACCAGGTCGCGCTGCGCGGCAGCTTCGGCGCGCCCGGCGATCGGCTGCGCTTTAACGTCGACGCGCCGCAGCTCGAGCGCCTCGGCTTCGGCCTCGCGGGCCTCGTGCGCGCGAACGGCGAACTCACGGGATCGTTCGCCCACCCGAACGTCGTCGCCGACTATACGGCGACGGGCGTCGTGTTCGGCTCGAACCGGATCGGCTCCGCGCAAGGCCGCGCCGACATTCGCGACGGCGCGAAGGGCGCGCTCGTGTTCACCGCGGACGCGAACGACATCGCGCTCGGCGCGATCAGCCTGAAGACGCTGTCCGCGCACCTGAACGGCACGCGCGCGAAGCATGCGTTCGACGCGAGCGCGGTCGGCGTCGCCGAAGGGCGCGTGATCAATCTCGCGGTCGCGGCGAACGGCGGCGTCGTCGAGACGCGCGGCGCAATGCGCTGGGACGGCACCGTCACGCGCCTGTCGAACCGCGGCACGCCGTCGATCTCGCTCGACACGCCGCTTGCGATCTCGGCGGGCGCGCAGCGCGTCACGCTGGGCGCGGCGAAGCTCTCCGTCGAAGGCGCGACGCTCGATTTGAAATCGTTCACGCTCGAACGCGGCAAGCTGCGCACTGCTGGCTCGATCACGAACCTGTCGGTCGCGCGCGCGCTTGAGATCCGCGCGGAGCTCACGGGCAAGCGCTCGCCGCTGCGCACCGATCTGATCCTCGACGGCGACTGGGACGTGACGCTCGGCGACACGGCCGCGGGCCATGCGCAGATCAAGCGCCGCAGCGGTGACGTGACGATCGAGACCGGTCGCGGCGTGGCCGCGCTCGGGATCACCGAGCTGTCGGCGCGCGCGGCGTTCGCGCCCGGCAATCGGCTGGACGCGACCGTGCGCGCGCGGGCGACGCGCATCGGCACGCTCGACGCGAACGTCGCGGTGCCGTTCGCGTTACGCGACGGCGTGTTCGGTGTCGCCGAGGACGGGCCGCTCACGGGCCGCATCGACGCCGACGTGCCCGCGCTGAAATCGACGGGCGGCCTGTTCGGGCCGAGCTATCTGCTCGACGGGCGCGCGGCGCTCAAGCTGACGGTCGCGGGCACGCCCGCGAAGCCGAAGCTCTCGGGCACGCTCACGGGCGATGACCTGTCGGCGACGCTCGTCGACCAGGGCGTGCAGCTGAAGGACGGGATCGTGCGCGTGCGCCTGACCGAGAATCTCGTCGAGTTCCAGCAAGTCGAGTTCCACGGCGGCGACGGCACGCTGCGCGCGATCGGCCGCGTGCGGCTCGACGGCAGCGAGCCGGATCTGACGGCGAGCATCGTCGCCGACAAGCTCGAGCTCTTCGCGGCGCCGGACCGCAAGCTGTCGCTGTCGGGCAAGGCGGTCGTCGAGAACGACGCGCCGCGCGGCGGGATCGCGATCAACGGCAAGTTCACCGTCGATCGCGCGCTGTTCGACCTGCCGGAGGAGGCGGCGCCGCACCTGTCGGACGACGTCGTGATCGTGCGCCCGGGCAGCCTCGAGCGCGGCGCGACGAAGACGGGCACCGCGATCGCGAAGCCGGCGCCCGCGACCGAAAAACCCGCGCCGTCGCTCGCGCCGCGCGCGAACATCGACATCGGCCTCGGCCGCGATTTCCGCTTCAAGGGCCACGGCGCGGACCTGCGGCTCGCGGGCACGGTGACCGTGATGAGTGCGCCCGGCGTGCCGCTGCGCGCGGTCGGCAACGTGCGCGTGACGGAAGGCTCGACGTACACGTCGTTCGGCCGCAAGCTCGCGATCGAGAACGGTTTCTTCACGTTCAACGGGCCGGTGTCGAATCCGGGCATCAACATCCTCGCGATGCGGCGCAACCAGGAAGTCGAGGCGGGCGTGCAGGTGACGGGCACCGTGCAGTCGCCGAGCGTGAAGCTCGTGTCCGAGCCGAACGTGAACGACAACGAGAAGCTGTCGTGGCTGCTGTTCGGCCACGGTACCGATCAGGGCAACAATCTCGGCCAGCAGAACGCGATGACGACGGCGCTCGCGCTGCTTGGCAGCGCGACCGGCAAGCGCGTCGCGCAGACGGTCGGGCTCGACGAAGTGTCGGTCGGCCGCAGCGACGTCGGGCTGACCGACCCGCAGGTGGTGCTCGTGTCGAAGGCGATCAATGAGCGTTTCGTGCTCGGCTACGAGCAGGGGCTGCAATCGGCGAGCAATGCGTTCAAGGCGACGATCAACCTCACGCGGTTCTGGGCGATCTCCGCTTACGGCGGCACGTTCCAGGGCGTCGACCTCAACTACACGCGGCGCTTCGATCGCTGGTGACGAAGCGGCGCGCGCCGGCCGCGCGAGGCCGGCGCGCGCGGCCTTGCGCGGGCGCGCCGCCTGCGCGCCGTGCGCCCGCGCAGGCGCGTTCGCGCCCCGCTTGACATTCATCCGAAATACTCTAATTTGAGGGAGTCAATCTTCATATCGTTGCGCCGGCGGCCGCAGCGCGCGTGTATCGCGCATGTCCGATTCGGGGGCGCCGCCGATGCCTCGATGTACACGGGGAAAATTGCAGCCGCTCGCGCATGGCAGCGCGCGTGGGCCGGCCGGGGGCGCCGCCGCGATCGTTCGTTATGCAGATGAAAGATGCCGTCGACGAAACGGCATCGATACGAGGGCGCATACCGATGAAAACAGTGCTGACCCCTATCATGCGCAGAAAGCAGCGGTACGCGGCGCTGCCGCTGTTCGCCGCGCTGCGCGACGAGCGCCTGCCGCCGCGCGTGCGGCTCGGCTTCATGCCCGCATTCGCATTCTTCGTGATGGCGTTCGGCGATCTGAACCGGTATCTGCTGCGCAAGGAGCCGGCGCCTGATCCGCATCAGGCGCGCGTCAACGCGCATACGCGCGAAGACGATCATCACTGGCCGTGGTTCCTGGAGGAACTCGAGAAGCTCGGCTGGAGCCGCGACACCACGTTCACGGAAGCGCTGCGCGCGCTGTGGAGCGACGACACGCACCGTTGCCGGCTGCTGATGTACGAGCTGTGCGCGATCGTCGACACGGCCGACGGCGTCGAGCGGCTGGCGATCGTCGAGGCGATCGAGGAAACCGGCAACGTGCTGTTCGCGCTGACGACGCGGCTTGCCGGCGAGGTGCAGGCGCAGACGGGGCGTGAGCTGCGCTACATGGGCGCCCACCATGTCGCGCTCGAGAACGGGCACATGCAGAACGGCGAGCACGCGCTGTTGATCGGCATCGGGCTCGATGCGGCCAAGCGGCGGCGCTGCGTCGCGCCTGTCGATCGGGTGTTCGACGCGTTCGACGCGTGGACGCACGAGGCCGCGCGCGAAATCGGCCGCCTTGCCGCCCCGCCCGCGCTGCAGGAAACGCCATGACGCACACGTTCCCGCGATACGATGACGCGGCCGCATTCGAGGTCGCGACGAATCTGTTCGTGTATCCGGCGATGCTGATCGCGCATCGGCTGGGCCTGTTCGAACGGCTGGGCGAGGGGCCGCGCACGCTCGACGAAATCGGCGCCGCGCTCGGACTCGCGCGGCGGCCCGCCGAGGCGCTCGTCAATGCGTCGGCCGCGCTCGGCTTCGTGCGGCGCGACGGCGATCGCTTCGCGCTCACGGCACGCGCGCGGGACCTGCTGCTGCCGGCGAGCCGCCAGTATTTCGGCGCGTTCTGGGATCTGATGTACGACAACGGCGACACGTTCTCGATCGCCGGCCTCGAAGCCGCGCTGCGGGGCGATGCGCCGCACGTGTACGGGGAGACGGACGTCTTCGATTCGCATCGGCGGCATGAGGCGCTCGGCATGCGCTTCACGCGCGCGATGCAGAGCCTGAGCGCATCGCATGCGATGGTGTGGCCGACGAAGCTCGACCTCGCGCGGCACCGCGTGATGCTCGACGTCGGCAGCGGCTCGGGCGCGAACGCCGTCGGCGCGCTGTCGGCGTGGCCGGCGCTGCGCGCGGTGCTGTTTGATCTGCCGGCCGTCTGCGAACTCGCGGCGACGTTCGTCGACGCGCGCTGGCGCGAGCGCGTGACGCTGCATCCGGGCGACATGTGGCGCGATCCGTTTCCGGCAGCCGATCTGCATTTCTATTCGAACGTCTTTCATGACTGGCCGGCCGACAAGAACGCGGCGCTCGCGCGCAAGAGTTTCGACGCGCTGCCGAGCGGCGGGCGCATCGTGCTGCACGAGGTGCTCTATCGCGACGACCGCGGCGGGCCGCTTGCCGCGGCCGGCTACAGCCTGATGATGATCGGCTGGACCCAGGGCGAGCAGTACACGTCGCGCGAGTTGCGGGCGATGCTCGGCGGCGCGGGCTTTGCGTCGATCGAGACGATACCGAGCGGCGGATATTTCAGCCTCGTGACGGGGGTGAAGCCGTGACGCCGCGCGCGCGGCGGGTGCGCGGCGGCCGACGCTCGTGACGTGCGCGGCGCGTATTACGCCGTACTGCGCGGTTCGCGGATGACGCGGCCTGCGGATCACGGCTTCGCCCGCCTCGCCGCCTCGCGACCTTGCTGCGTCGTGACTTCGCCTCCTCGTGACCTCGCGGCTTCCCGAGCGCGCGTGACTTCGCGGCTTCGCGCCGCGCGATGCCGCCCGCACCCGCGCAAGTCCCCGTGCGCAAGCCGCACACGACCCCGCGCCGCTCACGCGCGAGAGCCTGACGCGCAAGAACGACAAGGGCCGCTTGCGCGGCCCTTGCGGATGCGTCGCCGTGGCGATGCGCGCTTACTTCACGCGCATGCCGGGCTTCGCGCCGCTGTGCGGCTCGAGGATGTAGAGGCCGGGCTCGGCCTTCTCGTCGGCCGCCGACGCGGCGAGCACCATCCCTTCGGACAGGCCGAACTTCATCTTGCGCGGCGCGAGGTTCGCGACCATCACCGTCAGCTTGCCGACGAGCTGCTCGGGCCGGTATGCGGACTTGATGCCGGAGAACACGTTGCGGGTCCTCTCCTCGCCGACGTCGAGCGTGAGCTGCAGCAGCTTGTCCGAGCCTTCGACCGCCTGGCACGCGACGATCTTCGCGATGCGCAGGTCGATCTTCGCGAAATCGTCGATCGAGATGATCGGCGACGCGCCGTCGTCGGCGTTCGCCGCGCTCGCCGCGGGCTGCGCCGCCGCCTTGGCGCCTTTGCCGTTCTTCGAGCCGGCGCCGTTGCCGTTCGCCGCGCCGGCTTCGGCCGCCGCCGCCGTGCCTTGCAGCGAGCCGCGGTTCGCCGCGAGCAGTGCGTCGATCTGCTTCGGATCGACGCGGGTCATCAGATGCTGGTATGCGCGGACCGGCTGCTCGGGCGACAGCGGCGTGCCCGCATCGGCCCACGTGAGCGGCGCGATGCCGAGGAACGCCTCGACGCCTTGCGCGACGCGCGGCAGCACCGGCTTGAGCGCGAGCGACAGCAGGCGGAACGCCTCGAGGCTCACGCTGCAGGTTTCATGCAGCGCGACCGCGTTCGCCGGATCCTTCGCGAGCTCCCACGGCTTCGCGGAGTCGACGTAGCCGTTCACCGCATCCGCGAGCTCCATCGTCTGGCGCAGCGCGCGGCCGTACTCGCGCGCCTCGTAGTGCGCGGCGATCTGCGGGATCGCGCCGCGCAGCGTCGCGAGAAGCGGATGGTTCATCGCGCTCGCCTGCACGCGGCCGTCGAAGCGCTTGAGCAGGAAGCCCGCCGCGCGGCTCGCGATGTTCACGTACTTGCCGACGAGGTCGCTATTGACGCGCGCCTGGAAATCCTCGAGGTTCAGGTCGATGTCTTCCATCGTCGCGTTCAGCTTCGCGGCGAAGTAGTAGCGCAGCCATTCGGGGTTCAGGCCCGTGTCGATGTAGCTCTGCGCGGTGATGAACGTGCCGCGCGATTTCGACATCTTCGCGCCGTCGACCGTCAGGAAGCCGTGCGCGAACACGTTGGTCGGCGTGCGGTGGCCCGAGAACTCGAGCATCGCGGGCCAGAACAGCGTATGGAAGTACAGGATGTCCTTGCCGATGAAGTGGTACTGCTCGGTCGTCGAATCCTTGCGGATCCACGCGTCGAAATCGAGGCCGCGCCGCTGGCACAGGTTCTTGAAGCTCGCGTAGTAGCCGACGGGCGCGTCGAGCCATACGTAGAAATACTTGCCGGGCGCGCCGGGAATCTCGAAGCCGAAGTACGGCGCGTCGCGCGAGATGTCCCAGTCGGCGAGCTTCGCCTCGCCCGCCTCGCCGAGCCATTCGCGCATCTTGTTGGTCGCCTCGGGCTGCGCGAGGCCGCTCACCCATTCGCGCAGGAACGCCTCGCAGCGCGGATCGGACAGGCGGAAGAAGTAGTGCGTCGACGTCTTGCGCACGGGCGCGGCGCCCGAGACGACCGAGTACGGATGGATGAGGTCCGTCGGCTGGTACGTCGTGCCGCACACCTCGCAGCTGTCGCCGTACTGGTCCTTCGCGTGGCACTTCGGGCATTCGCCCTTGATGAAGCGGTCCGGCAGGAACATTTGCCTGACGGGGTCGTACGCCTGCTCGATCTCGCGCTCGGCGATGAAGCCCGCCTCCTTCAGCGCGAGATAGATCGTCTCGCTGAGCACGCGGTTCTCGTCCGAATCGGTCGTGTAGAAGTTGTCGAACGACACGCCGAAGCTGTCGAAATCGCGCTTGTGCTCGCGCCACACGCGCTCGATCAACTGCTTCGGGCTCACGCCTTCCTGCTCGGCGCGCAGCATGACGGGCGTGCCGTGCGTGTCGTCCGCGCCGATGTAGTAGATCTCGTGACCGTGCATTCGCATCGTCCGCACCCAGATGTCGGTCTGGATGTACTCGACCAGATGGCCGATGTGAATCTGCCCGTTCGCATAGGGCAGCGCGGACGTGACGAGGATCTGGCGGCGGCCTTGCGGCGCGCCGGCCTGCACGGAAGTGAGGTCGGATGCGGACATAGGGTCTCTGAACGGACTGCTTGCGGAAAATCGTAGGGAAGCCGCGATTCTAGCAGGGCGGCCGCGCGCCGACCTGCGGGCGGACCGCGCGGAATCGCGCCCGCCGCGCGGCGGTTGCGATCCCGCGTGCGTCGGCGCTGCTTCGTGCGGCTGTCACGAAGCGTAATAACTTACGGATTGAAAGTTTCGGGTGGCGCGGCTAGATTGTCGCCGGTGGCGCGATGCCGGACGGCGCGCGCCGCGCGGCGGAAATGTTGCGCCGCAGCGCGGCCGGAGGCGGGCAAAAAAAAACCGGGGCGGACTTTGCCCCGGAGCAACAACGACAAGAGGAGAATGGTGACGCGCCGGCAGCACCAGTCACGTACCGTAAAGACAGACTACGCGGCTCGCAAGAAGTTCGAAAAATTTTTCGAGTTGTTACGAACCGCCCGGAAAGCCTTGTGCGACGGGGCTTGGCGCGCCATTCTCCGAGGCGGTCGGATTTACTGCGCCGCTTGCGGCGCGCGCAGGTAGATCTCGACGCGGCGGTTTTGCGCGCGGCCGGCTTCCGTTGCGTTGTCGGCGATCGGGTTCGACGCGCCCATGCCTTGCGCGGACAGGCGGTTCGCCGCGACGCCGCGCTGCGCGAGCGCGTTCACGACGCTTTGCGCGCGATTTTGCGACAGCGTTTGATTGTGCGCGGCCGAGCCCGTGCTGTCGGTGTAGCCGACGACCGACGCGGTGATCTGCGGGTTCTGGTTCAGCGTCGTCGCGAGGTCGTTCAGCAGCGGCGTGAACGCCGGCGTGATCGCGTACTGGTCGGTCGCGAACGTGACCGAGCTGGGCACGTTCAGCTTGAGCGAGCCGTCCGGCTGTTCGGTGACCTGCGTGCCCGTTTGCTGCGCCGACGGCGCGAGCTTGTTCTTGATCGCTTGCCAGTTGTAACCCGTCACGCCGCCGACGAGCGCGCCGACGCCGGCGCCGATCGCCGCGCCCTTGCCGCCGCCAGCGAGCGCGCCGATGCCCGCGCCGAGCGCGGCGCCCGTGCCGGTGCCGACAGCCGTGTTGGTGCCTTGCTGGGTTGCGCAACCCGCCAGCAGGGCGCCGGCGAGAGCGAAAACGGACAAGCGCGTCGCGATTTTGGTATTCATCTTGGTTTCCTCTCTTGAGTGACTCGACAAGAACAAAAAAAGAACTGCTCTTTCGGCGGGAGCGACCCGCGCGCCGACGACGATCGTGCGGGCGCGCGGGCGCCTCGATCCGTCCGGCGCCGGGGCCTGAGGCCCGTCGTCGTTGCGACAAGCCCCGTTCGCCAGGATGGCTGTTCGGACCGAGCGCGCCCCAGCCTCTACAATATAGGCGGTGTGGCCATCGATGTGGCCCCGAAGCGCGCCGCCCGCGAAGATTGCGCCGCAAGTCGGCTTTACGCAATGGCGTGCAATAAATTCTTTCACTTTTCTCGCTTTACGCCCGGATATTTGAAGGTTGTTGACCTTTTGGGCGAATTTGAGCGACGTTCCCACGGAGTTCCGATGAGTATCGACAGGGCGCTCGTCGACGCCGCACTCGCGGCAGTCGTCGACCCGAACACCGGCCGCCCGTATGCGGCGCACCGCGGCATCCGCAACGTGGCGATCGACGGCGACGCCGTATCCGCCGATGTCGTGCTCGGCTACCCGGCGAAGAGCCAGTTCGACGACGCGCGCGCGCGCGTGGCCGCCGCGCTCGCCGCGGTGCCGGGCGTGCGGCAGGCGCGCGTCGACGTGTCGCAGGAAATCGTCGCGCACGCGGTGCAGCGCGGCGTGCAACTGCTGCCGAACGTGAAGAACATCGTCGCGGTCGCGTCCGGCAAGGGCGGCGTCGGCAAGAGCACGACGGCCGTGAATCTCGCGCTCGCGCTCGCGGCGGAGGGCGCGTCGGTCGGCATGCTCGACGCCGACATCTACGGCCCGTCGCTGCCGACGATGCTCGGCATCCACGAGCGGCCGGAGTCGCCCGACAACAAATCGATGAACCCGCTCGTCGGCCACGGGCTGCAGGCGAACTCGATCGGCTTTCTGGTCGGCGAGGACAACCCGATGGTGTGGCGCGGGCCGATGGCGACCTCGGCGCTCGAGCAGCTCCTGCGCCAGACCAACTGGCGCGATCTCGACTACCTGATCGTCGACATGCCGCCCGGCACGGGCGACATCCAGCTCACGCTCGCGCAGCGCGTGCCGGTGACGGGCGCGGTGATCGTCACGACGCCGCAGGACATCGCGCTGCTCGACGCGAAAAAGGGCCTCAAGATGTTCGAGAAGGTCAACATCCCGATCCTCGGAATCGTCGAGAACATGAGCATCCACGTGTGCTCGAACTGCGGGCACGAGGAGCACGTGTTCGGCGCGGGCGGCGCCGAGCGGATGGCGCGGGAATACGGCGTCGCCGTGCTCGGCAGCCTGCCGCTCGACATCCGGATTCGCGAGCAGGCGGACAGCGGCGCGCCGACCGTCGCCGCGGACCCGCACGGCAAGCTCGCGGAGCGCTATCGCGCGATCGCGCGCGGCGTCGCGATCGCGATCGCCGAGCGCGCGCGGGACATGTCGTCGAAGTTTCCGACGATTGTTGTTCAAAATACGTAAAATCCCGCGCCGGCCCGCGTCGGGCGGTGTTTGCGGCGCCGCGAGTCACGGTATCATGACGACTTTCCCGAAGGTCCCCTTTACCGGCCCGGCGGGCGCTCGCCAGAGCGTTTCGCTCGGCATGAGGATCGCATGAAACGACGACTCGACGGCGTGCCGGGGTGGCTCGCGCTCAATGCGCCGCTTGTCCTGGCCGCCATCGGCCTGTTGGCCGGCTGCACCACCTTTGCCTCGCAACACGAAAAACGCGCCGACGCGCTGCTGCAGCCGACCGTCGGCAGCCAGGCGCGCGGCACGGTGACGCTCGCCGAACGCCCGGACGGCGTGCAGGTCACGTACAACTTCGCGAGCCTGCCGCCCAACAGCGACCACGCGTTGCAGGTTCACGAGCGCGGCGATTGCAACGCCGCCGACGGCTCGAGCGCGGGCGCGGTATTCGCGCCCGCGGCCGACCGGCTGCGCGCGGGCGCGCGCGTCGGCGGCGACCTCGGCAACATCCACGCGGATGCGAACGGCGTCGCGGCGGGTTTCATCACCGCGCCGGACCTCGCGCTCGACGGCGTGCGCTCGGTGCTCGGCCGCTCGGTGCTCGTCCATCGCGACCCGGCAGACCCGGCGTTCCCGCAGCACGGCGCGGGGCCCGCGCTTGCGTGCGGCGTCGTGCGGCAATGACGCGAGTCGGTGCGTTCACGATCGCGTAAAATGTGCGCCTTTCGTGGCCGCCGGACCGTTCGGCGGCTTCCTTCCCGATAGCAGCGTTTTCCGGCGCCTTTTTATGAGCATCAAGTCCGACAAGTGGATTCGGCGCATGGCCGAAGAGCACAAGATGATCGAGCCGTTCGTGCCCGATCAGGTTCGCGCCGCCGAGGACGGCCGCAAGATCGTCAGCTACGGCACGTCGAGCTACGGCTACGACATCCGCTGCGCGGACGAATTCAAGATCTTCACGAACATCAATTCGACGATCGTCGATCCGAAGAACTTCGACGAAGGCTCGTTCGTCGATTTCAAGGGCGACGTGTGCATCATCCCGCCGAACTCGTTCGCGCTCGCGCGCACCGTCGAATATTTCCGCATTCCGCGCACCGTACTCACCGTGTGCCTCGGCAAGTCGACGTACGCGCGCTGCGGCATCATCGTCAACGTGACGCCGTTCGAGCCCGAGTGGGAAGGCTACGTGACGCTCGAATTCTCGAACACGACGCCGCTGCCCGCGAAGATCTACGCGAACGAGGGCGTCGCGCAGGTGCTCTTCTTCGAGAGCGACGAAGTCTGCGACGTGTCCTATGCCGACCGCGGCGGCAAGTATCAGGGACAGCGCGGTGTCACGCTGCCGAAAACCTGATCTGCTTGCATATCGGTCTGACCTATCGCCAGTCCGGGTGACCGCTGCGCCGGGGCATGAACAGCCCCCCGCGCCGCGGTCGTTCTTTTTGGAGAATCGCCCATGAAGTTTCGTTTTCCCGTCGTCATCATCGACGAAGATTTCCGCTCCGAGAACATCTCGGGCTCCGGCATCCGGGCGTTGGCGGAGGCGATCGAGAAAGAAGGCGTCGAGGTGCTCGGCCTGACGAGCTACGGCGATCTCACGTCGTTCGCGCAGCAGTCGAGCCGCGCGTCGTGCTTCATCCTGTCGATCGACGACGACGAACTGATGCTCGGCGAGCTCGGCGCGGACGGCGAGCTGCCCGAGCTCGCGACCGCGATCATCGAGCTGCGCGCGTTCGTCGCCGAAGTGCGCCGCCGCAACGCGGATATCCCGATCTTCCTGTACGGCGAGACGCGCACGTCGCGCCATCTGCCGAACGACATCCTGCGCGAGCTGCACGGCTTCATCCACATGTTCGAGGACACGCCGGAGTTCGTTGCGCGCCACATCATCCGCGAGGCGAAGGTCTACCTCGATTCGCTCGCACCGCCGTTCTTCAAGGAGCTCGTCAAGTACGCGGACGAAGGCTCGTACTCGTGGCACTGCCCGGGGCACTCCGGCGGCGTCGCGTTCCTGAAGAACCCGCTCGGCCAGATGTTCCACCAGTTCTTCGGCGAGAACATGCTGCGCGCGGACGTGTGCAACGCGGTCGACGAGCTTGGCCAGTTGCTCGACCACACGGGGCCCGTGGCCGCGTCCGAGCGCAACGCCGCGCGGATCTTCAGCGCCGATCACCTGTTCTTCGTGACGAACGGCACGTCGACGTCGAACAAGATCGTCTGGCACGCGACGGTCGCGCCGGGCGACATCGTGCTCGTCGATCGCAACTGCCACAAGTCGATCCTGCACGCGATCACGATGACGCACGCGATTCCGGTGTTCCTCACGCCGACGCGCAACCACTTCGGCATCATCGGGCCGATTCCGCGCGACGAGTTCAAGCCGGAGAACATCCGCAAGAAGATCGAGGCGAACCCGTTCGCGCGCGAGGCGCTCAGGAAGAATCCGAACGCGAAGCCGCGGATCCTCACGATCACGCAGAGCACGTACGACGGCGTCGTCTACAACGTCGAGCAGATCAAGGATCTGCTCGGCGATCTCGTCGACACGCTGCACTTCGACGAAGCGTGGCTGCCGCACGCCGAGTTCCATCCGTTCTACCAGGACATGCACGCGATCGGCGCGGGCCGCCCGCGCACGGGCGCGCTCGTGTTCGCGACGCACTCGACGCACAAGCTGCTCGCGGGCATCTCGCAGGCCTCGCAGATCGTGGTGCAGGATTCGGAGAACCGCACGTTCGACAAGCATCGCTTCAACGAGGCGTACCTGATGCACACGTCGACGAGCCCGCAATACGCGATCATCGCGTCGTGCGATGTCGCGGCCGCGATGATGGAGCCGCCGGGCGGCACCGCGCTCGTCGAGGAATCGATCGCCGAGGCGATCGACTTTCGCCGCGCGATGCGCAAGGTGGACGCCGAGTACGGCGACGACTGGTTCTTCAGCGTGTGGGGCCCGGACAACCTGTCGGAGGAGGGAATCGGCTCGCGCGCCGACTGGCTGCTCAAGCCGAACGACCGCTGGCACGGCTTCGGCCCGCTCGCGCCGGGCTTCAACATGCTCGACCCGATCAAGGCGACGATCATCACGCCGGGGCTCGACGTCGACGGCGAGTTCGGCGAAACGGGCATTCCGGCCGCGATCGTCACCAAGTATCTGGCCGAGCACGGGATCATCGTCGAGAAGACGGGCCTGTACTCGTTCTTCATCATGTTCACGATCGGCATCACGAAGGGCCGCTGGAACTCGATGGTCACCGAGCTGCAGCAGTTCAAGGACGACTACGACAACAACCAGCCGCTCTGGCGCGTGCTGCCCGAGTTCGTCGCGCAGTATCCGCTCTACGAGCGCGTCGGCCTGCGCGATCTCTGCACGCAGATCCACGACGTGTACCGCGCGAACGACATCGCGCGGCTCACGACCGAGATGTACCTGTCGAACATGGAGCCGGCGATGAAGCCGTCCGACGCGTTCGCGAAGCTCGCGCACCGCGAGATCGACCGCGTGCCGCTCGACGAGCTCGAAGGACGCGTGACGAGCATCCTGCTCACGCCGTATCCGCCGGGCATTCCGCTGTTGATCCCGGGCGAGCGCTTCAACAAGACGATCGTCAACTACCTGCGGTTCGCGCGCGATTTCAACGAGCGCTTCCCGGGCTTTCACACGGACATCCACGGCCTCGTCGCCGAAGAGATGAACGGCCGCATCGAGTACTACGTCGACTGCGTGCGCGATTGACGATGACGGCAGTCCGCAAGACGCTCGTGCGTTTCGCCGCCGCCGCGCTCGCCGGCTGGCTCGCGGCGGCGGCGGCGGGCGCGGCGCACGCCGAGGTCGCGGCCGCCGATCCGATCGACGTCGCGATGCGCCAGTGTCTCGCGCGGCGCGACCGCTCGTCGACGGCGGGCCAGATCCAGTGCATGGACGAGGCGCGGCAGCAGTGGCAGGGCGAGGTCGACGCCGCGTACCAGCGGCTCCTGAAGACGGCGCCCGCCGACGCGCGGCGCGGCTGGCAGGAGAGCCAGCGCCGCTGGCTCGCGTGGCGCAAGGACGAGGCGCATCTCGTGCGCGCGGTCTACGAGACGACGCAGGGCACGATGTACGCGATGGCGAACGCCGACATGCGGCTGCAGCCGGTGCGCGAGCGCGCGCTCGCGCTGCGCGGCGCGGCCGACCGCTACTACGCGCAGCCGGGCGGCGGCAAGGGCGCCGTGCATCGCGTGCGGCCCTGCATGCGCGATGCGGCGTGCGAGCACGCGCTCTTCGACATGAACCGCTATTACGAGAAACTGCGCGCGCGGATGCCCGCCGATTCGCTGCCGACGCTCGTCGCCGCGCAACGCGAATGGGCGGCGTTTCGCGACGCGATGACGCCGCTCGTCAGCGAGAGCGAGCGCGTCGATCTGATCGGCGCGCGCGTCGCGACGCTCAAGCGCTTCTCCGAGACCGTCAACAATCGCTGAACGCCGCGCGGGCAGCGTGCGCGTTCGGTGCGCGCGTCGCTCATCGGGCGGCGTGAGCGTTCGCTCGTTGTTCGGCCGACATCGAATTCGCGCTTGGGCGCAGGTGCGCCGGGCACGGCCGTGCCGCCCGGGCTTACGCGAGCGGCGCGGCGCGCGGGCCGAACCATGCCGGCACGAGCGCGATCGCCTCGTCGAGCGAATCGAGCACGCGCAGGCTCAGCGCGACGATCTCGGGCGTCGGCGCCTTCAGATCGGGCACGGTGACGACGGACGCGCCCGCGCGGGTCGCGGCGAGCGCGCCGAAATCGCTGTCCTCGAATGCGACGCAGGCGTGCGCGGGCACGTTCAGCCGCTCGGCCGCGAGCCGGTAGACCGCCGGATCGGGCTTGCCGCGCGCGACTTCGTCGCCGCCCGCGATCGCGGCGAAACGCTCGAGCACGCCGACCGCGTGCAGCCGCGTGCGAATTACGTCGCGCGCGGACGACGACGCGACCGCGCACGGCACGCCCGCCTCGGCGAGCGCGCCCAGCAGCGCCCGCGCGCCCGGCTTGAGCGGAAATTTCGGATGCGGCCGCGGCGCGGCGAGCTGCTCGCGCACCTGCGCGGACACCGCGCGGAACGCGTCGTCGCCGAGCAGGCCGGCGAGGATCGCCTGGCCTTCGCGGAACGAGCGGCCGACGGTCTGCAGGTAGTCGGCCGCCGACAGCGCGGTGCCGTGCGCGCGCGCGACGTCGATCCACGCGTTCATGATGGTCCGCTCGGAATCGACGAGCAGGCCGTCCATATCGAAGATTGCCGCCGAGAACATGCGATCGTCCCGTCCGTGAAGGCGCGGCCCGCTTACTGGCCGAGCGCCGCGCGCGCGGCCTTCGCCGCCGCGCGCACCTGGTCCGGCGCGGTGCCGCCCGGATGATTGCGGCTCGCGACCGAGCCTTCGAGCGTCAGATAGTCGAACACGTCCTCGCCGATCAGATGCGCGACGTTCGGCAGTTCCTGCTTCATTTCGTCGAGCGTCAGATCCGCGAGGTCGATGCCGCGCGCGTCGCAGACCTTCACCGCGTGCGCGACCGCCTCGTGCGCGTCGCGGAACGGCAACCCGCGCTTGACCAGGTAGTCCGCGAGATCCGTCGCGGTCGAGAAGCCCTGCAGCGCGGCCGCGCGCATCGCGTCCGGCTTCACCGTGATGCCCGCGACCATCTCCGCGAAGATCCGCAGCGTGTCGGCGACGGTGTCGACCGTGTCGAACAGCGGTTCCTTGTCTTCCTGATTGTCCTTGTTGTACGCGAGCGGCTGGCCCTTCATCAGCGTGAGCAGCGCCATCAGGTGGCCGTTTACGCGGCCCGTCTTGCCGCGCGCGAGCTCGGGCACGTCCGGGTTCTTCTTCTGCGGCATGATCGAGCTGCCGGTGCAGAAGCGGTCGGCGATGTCGATGAAGCCCACGCGCGGGCTCATCCACAGCACGAGTTCTTCCGAGAAGCGCGACACGTGCGTCATCACGAGCGCGGCCGCGGCCGTGAATTCGATCGCGAAGTCGCGATCGGACACCGCGTCGAGCGAGTTCGCGCAGATGCCGTCGAAGCCGAGCGTCTTCGCCACCGCGTGGCGGTCGATCGGATAGCTGGTGCCCGCGAGCGCCGCCGCGCCGAGCGGCAGGCGGTTCACGCGCGCGCGGCAGTCGCGCATGCGCTCGGCGTCGCGCGAGAACATCTCGACGTAGGCAAGCAGGTGATGGCCGAACGTGACAGGCTGCGCGACCTGCAGGTGCGTGAAGCCCGGCAGGATCGTGTCCGCGTTCTGTTCGGCGAGATCGATCAGCGCGCCGCGCAGGTCGTTCAGCAGGCCGCCGATCCGGTCGATCTCGCCGCGCAGCCACAGGCGGATGTCGGTCGCGACCTGATCGTTGCGCGAGCGGCCCGTGTGCAGGCGCTTGCCCGCATCGCCGATGAGCGCGGTCAGGCGCGCCTCGATGTTCAGGTGGACGTCTTCGAGATCGAGCTGCCATTCGAATTCGCCGCGCTCGATCTCGCCCTTGATTTGCGCCATCCCGCGCTCGATCGCGGCGAGGTCGTCGGCGCTGATGATCTTCTGCGCGGCGAGCATGCCTGCGTGCGCGAGCGAGCCGGCGATGTCGACGAGCGCGAGCCGCTTGTCGAAGAAGACCGACGACGTGTAGCGCTTGACGAGCTCGGACATCGGTTCCGAAAAGCGGGCCGACCAGGCCTCGCCCTTTTTGTGCAGTTGGGACGTCATGGCGATTCTTAGAAGGGGAGTGGAGCGGCGCGCGCCGCGAAGGGACAACGCGGATTCTAGCATTTGGGCGGCGGCCGGCCGATGCCGGCGCTCGCCCGGCCGGCGGGGGCGGGCGGGTGGGGAAAGGGGCGCCGGAGATCGGGGGCGCGCATGCGCGCGTCGCTCGCGTCACTTCAGGTCGCAGACGAGCGGCCCGATCGTCGGCGGCGTGCCGTCGGCCGGGCGCACGTAGTCGAACGCGACCGCGCAGCGCTTGCCGTGGCCCGTGATCTCCAGGTGATTGGCGGCCGCGAGGCCCGTGACGAACGTGAGCCCGTCGTAGCCGACGATCGTGCTCGCGCCGCTCTCGCGATGCGAGACCGACAGCCCGGCCGGCAGCGGCGCGCCGGACGCATCCTCGAGGACGATCGACGCCGACTGTTCGCGCGCGATCGCGAAATGCGCGAGCACGCCCGAGCGCGACTGCGGAACGACGTTGCGAATCGTGTCGGATACGCGCGCGTCGAGCGGCAGCTTCAACGTGTCGATGCCGATCCGGTTGTTCTGGTACGCGTTCAGATCCGGAATCAGCAGGTAGCCGTTGCGGTCGGTCGTGCCGATCAGGCGATTCTCGTGCAGCACCGGCACGCCCGGCGAAGCGTCGGTCGACACGAGCGCGAAGCCGTCGTCGATGCGCCGCGTGAGCAGCGCGCGGCCGTCCATCAGCACGACGGCGCCCGCCACGTCGAGCGCCGCGTTCTGATGTCCGGCGATCGTCTGCGCGAGCGCCGCCACCTCGCCCGAGCGGCCGAGATATCGCGCCTGCGCCTGGCCGTAGCGCACGCCGCCCGCGTCGCCCGTCTGCGCGCTCCAGCCGAAGCCGCCGCCGTAGTCGGGCGCGCGCATCGCGTTCACGTTGTAGACCGTCTTGCCGTTCTGCTGGCCGACGTTCGCGTTGACCGACGTCCGGTTGCCGAGCGCGACGTTCAGGCTCACGAACACGCCGCGCGAGTCGTGCTGGTGGAAGTCCTGGAACGCGCTGACGTTGATCGACGCAAGGTTGCCGACGTTGACCGAGTACGACACGGAGCCGATCCGCGCGGTTTGCAGGCCCGGATACCTGAGGCCGATGTAGCTGATCGCGAACGTCTGCGAGCGGATGAACGGCAGCGACAGCGTGACGCGATCGGTCGCGCTCGCCACCGGCGTGCCGTCGCGTGCGGCGAGGTCGCCGTATTGGCCGAACGCGCGCAGCGTTTGCGCGTCGATCGAAAAGCGCGGCAGCACGAGCTGGTAGCCGAGGCCGGCCTGCGTGCCCGCGAGGCGTCCGGCGCTTTGCGCGGCCGACGCGCTCGCGACCCCCGCGCCGCCGAGCCGCACGAGCGCGCCCGCGCCCGCGTTGTAGAGGCCGGGCGTCGCCTCCGCGTGCGCCTCGACGGTCAGGCGCTCGCTCACGCCGTAGCGCGCGGTCGCGCTCACGGCCGGGCGGGGCGCGTAGTCGAACGAGCGCAGCCCCCACGCGCGGCGCAGGAAACCCGCCTCGACCGAATAGCTCGCGAGGCCGGGCGCGAGCATCCGCGTGTCGATGTAGAGCGGCAGCGACGTCGCGATCGTGCGCCCGAACGCGTCGCGCGTGACCACGGTCGCGTTGCCCGCGCCCGTGATGCTCGGCACGCTGTTGATGACGAACGGGCCGCTCGGCACGTCGCCGCTGAACTGGCGCACGCCGTTCACGTACAGATCGACGGTCGACGGCACGACGGCCGTGCCCGCGAGCGCCGGCACCGGGAACGTCACGAGGTCCGGGCGCAGCGCGAAGTTGCTGCGCCATTGCAGGTCGGCGACGCGCAGCGAGCGCGTCCAGGCGAGCGACGACGAGATCGTGTCGCCGAACTGCGTCGTCGTCAGCGATTTCGGATCGGACATGCTCCACGAGGTGTCGTAGCGCGTGTAGCGCTGGCCGCCGTGCTGAAGATACGCGACGCCCGTGCTGCTGAAGACGCCGGCCGGATCGAAGTAGCGCGCCTCGTGCCAGAGCGCCGCGCTCGCGCGATCGGCCGTCTGCGCGTAGAGGTCGTAATTCAGCACGACGCCGCGGCCCGCGCTCGCGGGGACCGTCGGCGCGAGCGCGCGTGTGTCGAACGTGTGCGGGATGCGCAGCGAATCGGGCGCGTCGAGATCGATCGTCTGGCGCGCGGCGTCGTAGCGGTAGCGCAGGCCGTCGAGCGCATCGAGCGCGATGAGCGCGTTCGCCGGCTGTCGCAGCCGTGACGTCGCGACGCCGATGTCGTTCAGATCGTCCTGGCTCGCGTAGAAGCGCCCGTCGGCGACGACGAAGTGCACGATCAGGCGCGTCGGCTGGCCGTTCAGCGAGACGCCGAGATACAGGTCGCTCGCGGGGACGGTCGCGTCGGCGCCCGGCACCGGCAGGCTCGTCGTCGGGCCGGGCAATGCGGACCGCGCGGGCGGCGCGGCCGCCTCGGCGAGCATAGTCCGGGCCGCTGACGAGGCGGCGGAGCGGGGCGATGCGCCGGGGGCGGGCGGCGGCGTGGGAGAGGCCGGGAGTGACGGCGATGCGAATAGGCGCGGCGACACGGGGAGCGCGGGTGACGCGGACGATGTGACCTGCCCCCTACAAACAGGGCCAGCCGGAGTCTAGTAAAGTTCGTTTTCGGAGAAGAAGACGAACATGAAGAAGCGCTTTACGGAACAGCAAATCATCGGGTTTCTGAAGGAAGCCGAGGCCGGTATGCCGGTCAAGGAACTGTGCAGGAAGCATGGGTTCAGTGACGCGTCGTTCTACACCTGGCGCGCGAAGTTCGGCGGCATGGAAGTCTCGGAAGCCCGCCGGCTCAAGGGCCTCGAGGTGGAGAATGCCCGACTGAAGAAACTGCTGGCCGAAGCAATGCTCGATATGGAAGCGTTGAAGGTTGTCGTCAAGGGAAAGCCCTGAGCCCGCAAGCCAAACGCGAAGCAGTGTTGGCGATTCGGGAGAAGGTCAACATCTCCGAGCGCCGCGCCTGCCGGCTTGTCGGGCTTTCTCGCAGCGTGCTGCATTACGACGCGAAGCCGGACCACGAGAATGAGGTGCTCGCGGCGCGTCTGGTGAAGTTGGCGCACGAACGTCGTCGATTCGGCTACCGCCGACTGCACGCCCTGGTGGAACGCGAAGGCACGCACGCCAATCACAAGCGCATCTATCGCCTGTACCGTGAGGCAGGGCTGGCTGTGCGGCGCCGTCGCAAGCGCCACGGCGTCATGATTGAGCGCGAGCAACTGGCATTGCCGGGCGCACCCAACGAGGTATGGTCAATCGATTTCGTGATGGATGCGCTTTCCAACGGCCGGCGCGTGAAGTGCCTGACCGTCGTCGACGATTTCACGAAAGAGGCTGTCGACATCGTCGTCGACCATGGCATCTCAGGTTTGTATGTCGCTCGGGCATTGGACCGTGCAGCTCGCTTCCGTGGCTATCCCAAGGCGGTGCGAACAGACCAGGGACCCGAATTTACGAGCCGCGCGCTTGACCAGTGGGCGTATGCGAACGGCGTCACGCTGAAGTTGATTCAGGCGGGCAAGCCCACGCAGAATGCGTACATCGAATCGTTCAACGGCAAGTTCCGCGACGAATGCCTTAACGAGCACTGGTTCACGACGCTCGCGCACGCTCGGGCAGTCATCGCGGCATGGCGTCAGGACTACAACGAGCAAAGGCCGCACAGCGCACTGAACTACCTTGCGCCGTCAGAGTTTGCGGCGAAACATCGGGCAACCGCGGACGCTCCTGCCGCTTTCCAGGAGTTGGTTTAAAGGGACTTTGCTAGAAGCCCATTGGCCCTATCGAAGGGGGCAGGTCAGATGCGGTTGATACGGCTGATATGGCTGACACGGACGGCACGGACGATACGGACGAGGCGGACGAGGCGGACGAGGCAGGCGACGAAGGCAGCGAGGGTACGGAGGCGAACGACGGCGATAGCGGTACCGACGGCCACGTCGCCGCGATCGACACCGGCCCGCCGGGCATGGGCGCCGCCGCCCCGTCGCGCCTTTCTCTCGCCATTGCCTGCGCGGTCGTTGCGCGCGCAACGGCTGCATCGGCCGGGGCCGCCGGCCTGCCGCCCGATGTCGCGGGCGCGGTCGCGCCGATGAGCACGTGCTCGCCCGGGATACGCGCGGACATCGCCGTGAGCGCGGGCAGGCGTGCCGGCGCCGTTCGCGCCCCGGCGTCGGCGCTCGCGTCGCCGGCTTGGGCCGGCGCGCGTTGCGCGCGGGCGTCGCCGCTCGCCGCCGACGCGGCGAACGTCGCGGCGGCGAGCGTGGTCGTCAGGCCGACGAACCGTCGATGTCGCCCAAGGTCCGTCGAGAGGTGCGCGAGGCGGACTGTCGGCACGTTCGAGCGAGTGGTTGGGAAGAGCGTTCGGAGTGTGGCGTCAAGGCGGGCTCACGTCCGCCTCCACAGGTCGGGTGTTGATGGCCGCGCGCACCTTGCGGATGCGCGCCGCGTCGATGCGCAGCGGCCATTGCCGCATGCCGCCGGCGAGCGCATAGCCGAGCAGGCCGGGCGCGATCTCGTAGGCCTTGCCGGCGTCGTCGACGAGCCGCACCGACGCGAGCTGCGCATGCCGCTCGCCGTCGTTCGTCACGCGCAGCAACCAGCCGGTCGCGCCGTGCACGATGCGCCAGGTGAGCTTCGGCGGGCCGAGCGCGACGTCGGGCACGACGAACACGGGGATCGAGTAGCGCAGCCGGATCGCGATGCCGTTGACGACGGGCGCATCGGGCGTCGGCAGCTCGTCGATCAGCACGCGATAGCTTTCCTCGCGGCGCGGCTTGTCGTGCGCGACGCGCACGAGCCGCACGAGCTGCTCGCCTTGCCCGCCGATCTGCACGAGCGGCGGGCTCGCGACCAGCTCCGGCGCGGGCGCGAGCATGTCGTCGCCCTGTTCCTGAGTCCAGCGGAACGTGCGTACCTGCCCGTAGACCGGCCGCGCGCCGGGGTTGCTCAGCGTGACGCCCGCCGCCGGGTTGTCGGCGGCCATCTCGACAGTGACGGGCGAAATCTGCAGCGTCGCGCCGCTCGCGGGCGCGACGGCGCCGGCGAGGGTGAGCGCGGCCAGCCAGCAGTGAGCGGACGTCGTCACGGACGCCTCAGAAGGTGATGGTCGCGGTGACGGTCGACTCGTAGGTATCGGGCTTCGGCGTCGTTTGCGCGGGCACCTGGCCGTATACGCTGAGCGTCTGCGCGGTGCCGTTGCCGGTACCGCTCACCGTGTTGGTGCCGACTGTATTGCCCCAGATCGTGGTATGGCCCGAATCCTGATAGAGCTGGAAGCTGACCGTCGTGCTGGTGTTGCCCGTCGTCGTGCCGGCGAGCAGGCGGCTCGAGACGGTCGAGCCGGACACGTTGCCCGCGTCGAGCCCGACGTTGTAGGAGGTCGTGTTCGAGCAGGTGACGGACAGCGTCGTCTGCTGATTGACGGCCGTCGCGAGCACGCCGTTCGTGCCGAACGACAGCGCATTGGCGGAAATCGTGCAGTTGGCCTGGATCGTCAGCGAGACGGTGAAGGTGGCCGTGGCGGTCGCGGCCGTGGCGGGACGAAACGACGGCGTTGCGACGAGAACGGCGGCGGCGAGCGCCGACAACAGAGGGTGTTTAAGAAAATACATTGCAATCGCACCGTAGCTATGGTCGTTTTTCCGTACCATCCCGCCGAGAGTGTTGAACCGGCTGACGTACCATTCAACGGGCGAGCGATAAATTGAAGACTTCCTTGCATCTCAGTTAAGCCTAGTAGACGTTTTTATTTCCGGCAATGGGAAAATGCCGATAAACGCTCAGGAAATGAACCTAAGTAAGAGACCTAATACACGATTGAGCGATGGCGGGAAATCCCGCGAAAGTCGCATCGGCGCCGACAGTCGGCCGGGCACGGGAAATCCCGGAATCCTTCATGGCGAGGCGGTGTGGATCGAACCTCTTTTTTATCTGTCGTCGTAAATCGAATCGCGCATTATGATGGTTATACTGAAGCCGGCTCGGATGCTTGAGATAAGTCAAAAAATGACGATAACGAATATCAGGCAGCGCGATTCGAAGCAATGGCGGCTCGCGCTGCTCGTCGCGTGGCTGCTCGCGTGCCCGTGGGGGGCGGCGCACGCCGAGACGTGCTCGGTCACGACGCCCGCGCCGAATTTCGGCTCGGTCGATCCGATCACGCTCGCCGCCGTGTCGACGACCGCGACGATGACGGTTACCTGCACGTGGTCGGCCGTCACGCTCACGCCGAACGTGCTCGTCTGCCTGAACCTCGGCGGCACCAGCCCGCGCTATCTGACGAACGGCTCGAACCAGATGCAGTACGACCTGTACCAGGATTCGGGGCACACGGTGAGCTGGGGCTCGTCGTACTACGGCACGACGCCGATTTCGCTCACGCTCGTGAAGCCCGCGCTCAGCACGAGCGCGAGTTCGACCGTCACGATCTACGGCCAGATCGCCGCGAACCAGCCGACCGTGCCGACGGTCGGCAACGCGAGCACCACCTATTCGCAGACGTTCGGCGGCAACACGACATCGCTGAACTACAACTTCTACACGCT
This sequence comes from Burkholderia mallei ATCC 23344, assembly GCF_000011705.1. Taxonomy (NCBI): domain Bacteria; kingdom Pseudomonadati; phylum Pseudomonadota; class Betaproteobacteria; order Burkholderiales; family Burkholderiaceae; genus Burkholderia; species Burkholderia mallei. The sequence continues at coordinate 752,079 of NC_006348.1, forward strand.
CGCGCCGCTGCCGTGCGCGTCGCAATCGTCGTTCGGCACGTTCGCGTTCACCGCGAGCGCGACCGTCGTCAACGATTGCTTCATCAACGCCACCAACGTCGCGTTCGGCTCGACGGGCGTGATCCAAGGCGCGCTGACGGCGACGGGCACGATCAGCGCGCAGTGCACGAACGGCGACGCGTTCCGGATCGCGCTGAACGGCGGCGCGCGCGGCAACGTCGCCGCGCGCGCGATGCAGCGCACGGGCGGCGGCGGGGCCGTCAACTATCAGCTGTATCTCGACGCCGCGCATTCGACGATCTGGGGCGACGGCACGGCCGGCACGTCGACGGCGACGGGCACGGGCAGCGGGCTGTCGCAGTCGCTCACCGTGTACGGCCAGGTGCCCGCGCAGACCACGCCCGCGCCCGGCACCTACAGCGACACGATCACCGCGACGATCACGTTCTGACGCGGGCTTGCTCGGCGCGGCTTCGGTCGGCCTCGGCCGCCCCGGACGGGCCGCGACCGGCTTCGATGGGTTTCGCGAGGTGCTGCGAGCTTTCGCGCGGTTGCGGTGCGCGGCAGCGCGGGGCGCGGCGGATGCTACGCGCGCAGCCGGTCGAGCGCGCGGCGGCGCGCCGTCACGCCGCTTCCCGAACCAGCACGACGAGCTTCAGGTCCTCGCGGTGCGCGGGCTTGAGCGTCATCTGCTGATAGACGACGCGGCCTTCGCGCGGATGATCGAACGCGCGTTCGCCGCCTTCGCGCTCGCCGACGTCCTGCGACGCCCAGTAATGCGCGAACGCGTCGCTTTCGGCGAGCAGCGAATCGATCAGCGCGCGGGTGGGCGCATCGTTCAGATGGCGGATCGTGTCCGCGCGGAATTCGGCGACGAGCCGCCGCGCCCGCGTTTCCCAATCGACGATCAGCGCGCGCGCGGCGGGCGAGGCGAACGTGAAGCGCAGCAGGTTGCGCTCGTCGCGCTCGCCGTCGAGCCAGCCGATGAAGAGCGCGGCGGCCGCGTCGTTCCAAGCGAGGGCGTTCCATTGGCGGTCGAGCACGTACGCGGGCGTCGCGATCAACTGCACGGCGGCGACGAGCGTATCCGGCACGTCGCTCGCCGCGAACTCGGGCTCGGCCGGGTCGCGCTGCGCGGCGAGCTCGAACAGATACGCGCGCTCGGCGCGCGACAGCCGCAGCGCGACGGCGATGCGCGCGAGCGCGTCGGCTGACGCCGACACTTCGCGACCTTGCTCGATCCACGTGTACCAGGTCGGACTCACGCCGCAGAGCTGCGCGACTTCCTCGCGGCGCAGGCCGGGCGTTCTGCGCCGCGGGCCGGGCGGCAGGCCGAGTGCTTGCGGCGACAGCCGCTCGCGATGCGCGCGGATGAACTCGCCGAGCGCGCGGGCGGGCGTGGCATCGAGGGAGGGCGGCGGGACGGGTTGGCGGCTCATCTGGGCGAATCGGCGATGCGTGAGGACGGACGGAAATGCGGTGCTCCGGCAGGCTGGTGGAGCAGATACCAGGATAACTGATTGGCTTGTACCGGTACCTGTCGGGCTCTATTGTAGCGGCTCATGGCGGCCGATGCAGTCGGCCGGCCGCCTCCGATCCCCACATGGCAAGGAGCACGCCGATGAAGCATCACGACCGGGTGGCCGACGCGTTCGGCACGACCGCATCCGCCTATCTGACGAGCGCCGTTCATGCGACGGGCGCGGATCTGGACACGTTTGCCGCGGAGATCGGCGCGACGCCGGGCGCGCGCGTGCTGGATCTCGGCTGCGGCGCGGGCCATGCGAGCTTTGCCGCCGCGCGCGGCGGCGCGCACGAGGTGATCGCGTACGACCTCGCGCCGCAGATGCTCGCGACGGTCGAGGCGGCGGCGCGCGAGCGCGGCCTGTCGAACGTGCGAATCGAGCAGGGCGCGGCCGAGCGGCTGCCGTTCGCCGATGCGTCGTTCGACTGGATCGTGAGCCGGATGAGCGCGCACCATTGGCACGGCGTGCCGCGCGCGCTCGCCGAAGCGCGGCGCGTGCTGAAGCCTGGCGGCCGGGTGCTGTTCGTCGACGTCGCCGGCGCCGATCACCCGCTCGCCGACACCCATCTGCAGGCGGTCGAGGTGTTGCGCGACGCGTCGCACGTGCGTGATTACCGCGTGGACGAATGGCTCGCGTTCTTCGCGCAGGCGGGGTTCGCCGCGCGGGTGCGGGAGCGCTGGCGCCTGTCGATCGGGTTCGACGGCTGGGTCGCGCGGATGAGGACGCCCGACGTGCGCGCGCATGCGATCCGCGCGCTGTGGGCGGACGCGCCCGACGAGGTGCGCGCGTATTTCGACGTGCAGCCGGACGGCTCGTTCAAGCTCAATGTGGTGATGATCGACGCGCGGTGACGCGGCGGCGAAGGGCGGGGCGGCGCGGGCGCGCCGGGCGAAGCCCGCGCCGCGCGGTCGTCCTGCCGTCCTTTCGTCCGGTGGCACGGTCGCTCGGGCCGGTCATCGCCGCGCATGAACATCCGAATGTTGCTTCCGCGCTTCGGCGGCCGCACGATGCTGGTCACGCCGACCGCCGACCGCCGACCGCCGACCGCCGACCGCCGACCGCCGACCGCCGATCACCGATTACCGATTACCGATTACCGATCACGGCCGCGCGAGCGCCGCCCTCCGAACCTTCCGGGCCAAACAAAACGGCCGCGCGTGAGCGCGGCCGTCAGACTGCTGACGAACCCCACGTTTTTGTGAGCGTGGGGTTTTGTCTTTCTGGGATCAGGATTGCGGGTTCGCCGCGAGCGGGTAGTCGAAGCTGCAGCGCAAACCGCTCACCAGACGCAGCAGCATGCGCACGAAGCGCCAATCGGGACCCGCTGGCCCCTTTTTCCGCTTCCGCGCCAGCAGCATCGCAATCTTCTTGATGTTCTGTGCCGCCGCGGCCAGCAAGCACTGCTCGGCCACCTTGCGTAGCCCACGCATACGGGCATAACGGTGCCCATGCAGCTGCTTGGCATCGGCGAAGCTGCGCTCCACCGTCTGCTTGCGCCGCGCGTAAATGCGTTGGCCCCATTCGGTCAAGCGCCGCGCGTCCACCCGCTCCTTGGCGCGCTCCCACACGTGGCGCGTTACCACCTTCACCGCGATCGCACTGTTCGTGCACTGCGATCGTACCGGGCAGCGCCCGCAGATCTGCGCATTGGATTTGTATTCCCGATAGCCGAGCCGATTGGTCGTGCTGTACGGCAGGGCCTGCCCCTGCGGGCACACGTATTCGTTGCGATACGCGTCGTACTTGAACTGCCGTTTGTAGAACATGCCCGGCTTGTGGTTCGGCGTGCGATAGCCCATCACCCCGGCAATCCCTCGCTCCTCCAGCCCCTGGCACACCGCCGGCGTGAAGTAGCCCGCATCCAGCCCCACCGCCTCGACCTTGAACTCAAAGCGCTCGCGCTGGCGATCCAGCCGATCCAGATACGGCTGGCTGTCATGCACCGAGGCCGGCGTCACATGCGTATCGGTGATGATCGCGTGCTTGGCATCCACCGTGCGGTGGTCCAGATAGAAGAACCCCTTCGGCTTGTCGTCCCGCACCATGTAGCCGCTGTCCGGATCGGTCCGGCTGAGCTTGGTGTCCTTGCTAGACGGCGGCTCATCGTCGTCGCGATCCAGCGGCTTCCTGCCATGCGCGGCCCGGTCCGCATCCACTGCCGCGTTCAATGCCTCCGTGTAGGCGGCCGGCGTCTGCTCCAGCTTCACCACATCGAACTTGCCTTTGTTCGCGTTCGCCTTCAGGTGCGTGCTGTCCGTGTACAGCACCCGACCGTCGACCAGCCCGCGCTTGATCGCCTGCCGCACGATCTCGTCGAAGATCTCCTGATACACCGTCGTGTCCGTGAAGCGTCGGCGGCGATTCTGCGAGAACGTTGACGCATCCGGCACCTTGTCGGTCAGCCGGAACCGGGCGAACCAGCGATAGGCGACGTTGACCTGGACCTCACGCATCAGTTGCCGCTCGCTGCGCACCCCGAACAGGTAGCCGATGAACAACAGCTTGAACATCACCACGGGATCGAGCGCCGGCCGCCCGTTGTCCGCGCAATACAGATGCGCCACCTTCGCGCGGATGAACTCGAAATCCACCGCCGCATCGATCTGGCGCAGCAGGTGGTCCTTCGGCACGAGTTCCTCGAGCGTCACCATCTCGAGTTCGTGCTGCGTGGGCATGGGCGTCTTCAGCATCACGCCATTAAAAAACAAAAATCCCCCACTTGGCGAGGGTTTGTCAGCAATCTGACGGCCGCGCGTGAGCGCGGCCGTCTTCATCCCGATCCGGCAGGCCGTGCCCGGCGCGCCGCCGACCGCGCCGCGCCGGGCAGGCGCGCGCTCAGCCCGTATTGCGCAGGCCGGCCGCGATCCCGTTGATCGTCAGATGGATCCCGCGCCGCAGCCGCGCGTTCGTGTCGCCCGCGCGGTGCCGCTTGATCAGCTCGACTTGCAGGTGGTTCAGCGGATCGAGGTACGGGAAGCGGTTCTTGATCGAGCGCGCGAGAAGCGGATTCGCGGCGAGCCGCGCGTGCGCGCCGGTGATCTCGGCGAGCGCATCCGCCGTGCGATGCCATTCGGCGACGATCCGCTCGAACACGTGCTTGCGCAGCTTCTTGTCGGCGACGAGCTGCGCGTAGCGCGACGCAACCGCGAGATCGGTCTTCGCGAGCACCATGTCCATGTTCGACAGCAGGTTCGCGAAGAACGGCCAGGTCTTGTTCATTTTCTTCAGCAGCGCGACGCGCTTGCCGCGCTCGGCCGCGTCCGGCGCGCCGTCGAGATACGCGGCGACCGCGCTGCCGAAGCCGTACCAGCCGGTGAGCAGCAGCCGGCACTGGCCCCATGAGAAGCCCCACGGAATCGCGCGCAGGTCCTCGATCTTGCGGTTCTTCGGATCCTGCAGCTTGCGCGACGCGGGCCGGCTGCCGATGTTCAGCTCGGCGATCTCGGTGATCGGCGTCGACGAGAAGAAGTAGTCGGTGAAGCCGGGCGTCTCGTAGACGAGCGCGCGGTACGACGCCATCGCCGCGTCCGACAGCGTCTGCATCGCCGCCTCGAACGCGGGCAACTGCTTCGGCGCGTTGCTGTGCGGCGCGAGCGTCGCCTCGAGCGTCGCGGCGACGACCGTCTCCAGATTGCGCCGGCCGATCTCCGGGTTCGCGAACTTGCTCGCGATCACCTCGCCCTGCTCGGTGAGCCGGATCTGGCCGTTTACCGTGCCGGGCGGCTGCGACAGGATCGCCTGATAGGTCGGGCCGCCGCCGCGTCCCACCGTGCCGCCGCGGCCGTGGAACAGGCGCAGCTTGATCCCGCGCTCGTCGAACAGATCGACGAGCGCCAGTTCCGCGCGATAGAGCTCCCAGTTCGACGTGAGGAAGCCGCCGTCCTTGTTGCTGTCCGAATAGCCGAGCATCACTTCCTGCTCGTGGCCCTGGTGCGCGAGCAGCTCGCCCACGCCCGGCAGCGCGAAGAACGCGCGCATGATGTCGGACGCGTTGCGCAGGTCGGCGATCGTCTCGAAGAGCGGAATCACCATCAGGCCGTTGCGCGCGTTCGCGTGCGGCGTGCCGAGCGTGCCCTCGAAGAGGCCCGTTTCCTTCTGCAGCAGCAGCACCTCGACGAGATCGCTCACTGTCTCGGTATGCGAAATGATGTAGTTGCGCACCGCGCGTGCGCCGAACTGCGCGCGGATCGCGTGCGCGCGCTCGAGCACGCCGAGCTCGCTTTTCGCGAGGTCCGAGTAGTCGAGATACGGCGAGCGCAGCGGCCGCGGGTCCGCGAGCGCCGCGAGCAGCACGCGCAGCTTGTCCGCTTCGGGCAGCGCCGCGTAGTCGGCCTCGACGCCGCCGCGCGCGAGCAGTTCGGCGACCACCGCTTCATGGATGTCCGAGCTCTGCCGCAAATCGATGCTCGCGAGATGGAAGCCGAACACCTCGGCCGCGCGCATGAGCGGCGCGAGGCGCGGCGTCGCGAGCGATTCGCCGTGATGCAGCGCGAGCGAATCGGTCAGCACGCGCAGATCGGCGGCGAACTCCTCCGCGTCCGCGTACGGCGTCGCGCGCACGGGCGCGGCGCCGCGGCCCGCGCTGCGCACGGGCACCGTGCCCTCGCCGAGCCGCACGCGCGCGCTGGCCGCGAGCCGCGTGTAGACGCCGATCAGCGCGCGGCGGTACGGCTCGTCGACGCGGTGCGGCGACTGGTCCGGCGACGCGGCGGCGAGCGCCTTGAGCGCGTCGCTCGCGCCGACGAGCAGGTTCGACACGGACAACTCCGCGCCGAGCTTGTGCACCTGTTCGAGGTAATGCTCGAAGATCACCGCCGCCTGGCGGCTGATCGCCTCGTCGAGCGTCGCGGCGGTGACGTTCGGGTTGCCGTCGCGGTCGCCGCCGATCCAGCTGCCCATCTGGAAGAACGCCGGCACGCGCGCGCGCAGGCCGTGCTCGGCGAGCGCCTCCTCGATGTCCGCGTAGAGCGCGGGCAGCTCGTCGAGGAACGTCGCGCGGTAGTACGACAGCGCGTTCTCGATCTCGTCGGCGACGGTCAGGCGCGCGTCGCGCAGCATCCGGGTCTGCCAGAGCGTCGTCACGCGCGCGCGCAGCAGCGCCTCGTTGTGCGCGAGCTCGCGCGCGGTCAGCGGCTGGTCGCGCTCGGCGAGCAGCCGCGCGATGTCGTGCTGCGCGTCGAGAATGCTCTTGCGCTGCACCTCGGTCGGGTGCGCGGTGAGCACGGGCACGATCAGCGCGCCTTCGAAGAACTGCTTGATCGTCTTCGACGACGCGTCGCCCGCCTGCTTGAGCTTGTCGAGCGCGTACGCGACGGTGCCCGCCTGCGCCGCGGAGCCCGCGAGCGCGTGGATGCGGCGGCGGCGGTTGTGATGGCGGTCCTCGGCGATGTTCGCGAGGTGCGAGAAATAGCTGAACGCGCGCACGACGCTCACCGTCTGCTCGGGCGTGAGCTTGCGCAGCATTTTCTCGAGCGTCTGCGCGGCAGCCTTGTCGTCCTCGCGGCGGAACTTGACCGCGGTCTGGCGAATCGTCTCGACGACGTCGAACACGGCGTCGCCTTCCTGTTCGCGAACGACGTCGCCGAGCAGGCGGCCGAGATAGCGAATGTCCTCGAAGAGCGGGCGGTCCTTGTCTTCGCGCGTGCGGCCCTGCGGTTTCGCGGATGCGGCGTTCGTCGGCGCGAGCGGGCGCGCGGCGGCGCCGTCGAGCTTGCGTGCGGGTTTTGCGGCGCGGCGGGCGGGGGGCTCGGCGTGCGCCGGGGCGGAAGAGGACGAGACAGCATTGCGGCGCGTCGCGCGCGCCGATCCGGAAGACTTCACGATCGATTTCCTTGGGAAAGCACGAGTGAACGGGAACTGCGGTCCAGCAACAGCGGGCGCGATCAGGCGACGCGGCGGCGCGTGCCGCACGGCCGGCGACGCGCGTCGGACGATGAAACCGGACGACGCGGCGAATGACGCGGCAGGCGATGCGGCGGCGAACCGGACCCGCTGGCGGATGCCGGATGCCTTCTCGAACCGAACGGCCGTTCGGGATCTTGACGCGGACCGGACGGGCCGTTCGCGCAGCCCGCCCGGCGGGCGGGCGCGCAAGGTGCGCGTGCTACCATAGTCCGTTCCCAATCCCGCCTTTCGATGTCCCTGCAATGAACTCCGAGACTCTTCCGGCCGAGCTGCCCGCGACGCTGACGATCGCGTCGCGCGAGAGCCGCCTCGCCATGTGGCAAGCCGAGCATGTGCGTGATGCGCTGCGCAAATTATATCCAGCTTGTGACGTGAAAATCCTCGGGATGACGACGCGCGGCGATCAAATTCTCGATCGCACGCTATCGAAGGTCGGCGGCAAGGGTCTGTTCGTCAAGGAGCTCGAGAGCGCGCTTGCCGACGGCCGCGCGGATCTCGCCGTGCATTCGCTGAAGGACGTGCCGATGGCGCTGCCCGAAGGCTTCGCGCTCGCGGCGGTGATGAGCCGCGAGGATCCGCGCGACGCGTTCGTGTCGAACGATTACGCGTCGCTCGACGCGCTGCCGGCGGGCGCCGTCGTCGGCACGTCGAGCCTGCGCCGCGAGGCGATGCTGCGCGCGCGCCATCCGCGGCTCGACGTGCGGCCGCTGCGCGGCAATCTCGACACGCGGCTCGCGAAGCTCGACCGCGGCGATTACGCGGCGATCATCCTCGCCGCCGCGGGCCTCAAGCGTCTCGGCCTCGCCGCGCGGATCCGCGCGCTGCTCGACGTCGACGACAGCCTGCCCGCCGCGGGGCAGGGCGCGCTCGGCATCGAGATCGCCGCGCGCCGCGCCGATGTCGCCGCGTGGCTCGCGCCGCTGCACGATCATGCGAGCGCGCTCGCGGTCGAGGCCGAACGCGCGGTGTCGCGCGCGCTCGGCGGCAGTTGCGAGGTGCCGCTCGCCGCGCACGCGGTGTGGCGCGGCGGCGAGCTGCATCTGACGGGCAGCGTGTCGACGACGGACGGCGCGCGCGTGCTCGCCGCGCATGCGCACGCACGCGCGGCGACGGCCGCCGATGCGCTCGCGCTCGGCCGCAGGGTGTCCGACGCGCTCGAGCGGCAAGGCGCGCGCGCGATCGTCGACGCGCTCGTCGCGGCGAGCGCGCAAGCGCAAAAGGGCGGCGCGTGATGGCGGGCGCGCCGCGCACGTTCACCGCGGTGCTCACGCGCCCCGACGGACAGTCGGCGGCGCTCGCGGCGCAGCTCGCGGCGGCGGGCATCGACGTGCTCGACTTTCCGCTCATCGACATCGCGCCGCTCGCCGACGACGCGCCGCTCGCCGAAGCGTTCGCGCGGCTCGACGCGTATGCGCTCGTCGTGTTCGTGTCGCCGAACGCGGTCGATCACGCGCTCGCGCGGCTCGGCGCGATCTGGCCGCATCCGCTGCCGATCGGCGTCGTCGGGCCGGGCAGCGTCGCCGCGCTCGCGCGGCACGGCATCGCCGCGCCCGCGCATCGCGTGATCGCGCCGAGTGCGCCCGACGACGGCGGCGAGCCGCACTACGATTCCGAGAGCTTGTTCGCCGAGATCGCGCGTGCGTTCGACGGCGAGGCGAAGCTCGCCGGCAAGCGCGTGCTGATCGTGCGCGGCGACGGCGGCCGCGAATGGCTTGCCGAGCGCCTGCGCGAGGCGGGCGCCGAAGTCGAGCTCGTCGCCGCGTATCGGCGCGTGAGCCCGGAGCCTTCGATCGGCGCGTGGGAGCGCGTGCACGCGCTGCTGTCGGGCGCGCCGCACGCGTGGCTCGTGACGAGCTCGGAGGGCGTGCGCAATCTGCAGGAGCTCGCGCACGAGCATTTGAACGAAACGGAGATCGACGCGCTCAAGCACGCCCGGTTCGTCGCGCCGCATTCGAGGATCGTCGAGACCGCGCGCGCACTCGGTTTTGATAGGATTACGCTGACCGGCGCGGGCGATGAGCGCATCGTCCGCGCGTTTCGTACGTTGGCCGATCAGGCCGATCAACCGGCGACAGCCGCACCGATGCCTTCTCGCATGACAGACACCAACGATACCAAAGACGTCTCTTCCAAACCGGCCGCGGCTCCCGTTGCGCCGCCGAATCAACCGTTTACGCCGTTTGAAACGAAGGAGCGGCGCGGCGCGGCGAGCGCGGCGCTCTGGTTCGTGGTCGTCGTGATCGCGGCCGCGGCGGGCGTCGGCGGCTATGCGCTGAACCGCAAGGTCGACCGCCTCGATCAGCACGCGACCGAGCGGCAAAAGGCGCTCGACGCGCAAACGGCCGAGCTCCGCACGAAGACCGAACAGGCGCTCGCGAGCGTGCGCCAGGCCGATTCGCAACTGTCGCAGCTCGAAGGCAAGCTCGCCGACGCGCAGACCGCGCAGACCGCGCTGCAGCAGCAATATCAGGATCTGTCGCGCAACCGCGACGCGTGGATGATCGAGGAAGTCGGTCAGATGCTGTCGAGCGCGAGCCAGCAACTGCTGCTCACGGGCAACACGCAGCTCGCGCTGATCGCGCTGCAGAACGCCGATGCGCGGCTCGCGTCGTCGCAGAGCGCGCAGGCGGTCGTCGTGCGCAAGGCGATCGCGCAGGATATCGAACGGTTGAAGGCCGCGCCTTCGGCGGATCTCACGGGGCTTGCGATCAAGCTCGACGACGCGATCGCGAAGGTCGACACGCTGCCGCTCGCGGGCGAAGTGCTCGCGCCGCACGCGCAGGCGAAGCCCGACGCCGCCGCGAGCGCCCGGCAGGCGGCCGCGGCGGCGGGCGAGCCGCGCTGGAAGGCCTGGTGGCGCGGCTTCTCGGCGGGCATCGGCGAGCAACTGAAGTCGCTCGTCGAGGTGCGCCGCATCGATCACGCGGACGCGATGCTCGCGTCGCCCGAACAGGGCTACTTCGTGCGCGAGAACGTGAAGCTGCGTCTGCTGAGCGCGCGGCTGTCGCTGCTCGCGCGCGACGACGGCGCGATGAAGTCCGATCTGCATGCCGCGCAGGCGGCCGTGGCGCGCTACTTCGACGGCGCATCGAAGGACACCCGGGTCGTTCAGGATCTGCTCAAGCAGGTCGACGCCGCGTCGCTGACGGTCGCGGTGCCGAACCTCAATACGAGCCTGAACGCGGTTCAACAGTTCAAGAGCCGGGGTTGACGCCATGACGCTGCGTGGAATCATTTGGCTCGCCGTGCTGTTCGCGATCGCCGCGGCGCTCGCGACGGTCGGACGCTTCGATACCGGCCAGGTGCTGATCGTCTATCCGCCGTATCGCATCGACGTGTCGCTGAACTTCTTCGTGCTCGCGATCATCGTCGCGTTCATCGTGCTGTACGCACTGATGCGGATCGTGCGCAACGTGTGGCGGATGCCGCAGCGCGTGGCCGCGTATCGCGCGCGGATGCGCAACGAGCGTGCGCAGGCCGCGTTGCGCGACGCGCTTGCGAACCTGTACGCGGGCCGCTTCTCGCGCGCGGAGAAAGCCGCGCGCGACGCGCTCGCGGTCGACGCGAACCAGTCGGCCGCGAGCCTCGTCGCCGCGGCCGCGACGCACCGGATGCACGAGTATGCGCGGCGCGACGAGTGGCTCGCGAAGGTGAGCGGGCAGGAATGGCAGGACGCGCGCCTGCTCGCGACGGCCGACATGCGCGCGGACGGCCGCGACGCGGAGGGCGCGCTCGCCGCGCTCGCCGAGATGCAGGCGTCGGGCGGCAAGCGGATCCACGCGCAGCAGATCGCGCTGCGCGCGCAGCAGCAGAACAAGAACTGGGCCGAGGTGCTGAAGATCGCGAAGGCGCTCGAAAAGCGCGAGGCGCTGCATCCCGCGGCGGCCGTGCGCCTGCGCCAGCAGGCCGCCGAGCATTTGCTGCGCGATCGCCGGCACGACGCCGATGCGCTGCTCGAGGTGTGGCAGTCGCTGTCGGCCACCGAACGGCAGTCGCCGCGCCTCGCGGATCTCGCCGCCGAGCTGCTGATCGCGCTCGAGCGCCGGCAGGAAGCGCGGCGCATCGTCGAGGACGCGCTCGCGCACAACTGGAACGCGCGTCTGCTGCGCCGCTATCCGGATACGGCGGGTGCCGACGCGCTGCCGCTGATCCAGAAGGCCGAGGGCTGGCGTCGCGAGCGACCGGACGACGCGGACCTGCTGTTCGCGCTTGGCCGCCTGTGCCAGCAGCAGCAACTGTGGGGCAAGGCGCAGTCGTTCCTCGAATCGGCGCTGAAGCTGGCCGACGACGAGCCGCTCAGGATTCGCGCGCATCGCGCGCTCGCGCGCCTGTTCGAGCATCTGGGCGAGACCGACAAGGCCGCGCAGCACTATCGCGAAAGCGCGCTGGCGATTACGGTCGTGTGAGCGCGCGGCGGGCGCGCCGCGGCCTCCTTCGCGGTTTCCTTCGCGGCATGCCCGGCGCGAAGCGGTGCGACGGCGGGATGAAGAAACGGCGGCCTCGCGGGCCGCCGTTTTCGTTGGGGCGCCGCGCGGCGCATCGTGCTGCCCGCACGCCGTATCGAGTGTCGGCGCCCGGGCGCCGAATCAGATGTCGACGAGCGATTTGGGCACCGTGAGCGCGAGCAGCCCGCCCAGCACGAGGAAACCGGCGAGCATGTACATCCCCGCCGCGTTCGACGCGCTCGCCTGCTTGAGCCAGCCGACGAGGTACGGGCTCAGGAAGCCCGCGAGATTGCCGACCGAATTGATGATCGCGATGCCCGCGGCGGCGGCCGTGCCGCCGAGGAACGCGGTCGGCAGGCTCCAGAAGAGCGGCAGCGTCGTCAGGATGCCCATCGTTGCGATCGTCAGGCCGAGCATCGCGAGCAAGGTGTCGTGCGCCCAGACGACCGACAGCACGAGCCCGAGCGCGCCCGCCGCCGCCGGAATCGCGAGATGCCAGCGCCGCTCGCGGCGGCGGTCCGCGCTGCGCGCGACCGCGAGCATCGCGACGACGGCCGCCGCGTACGGCACGGCGGACAGAAGGCCGATCGCGAACGCGTCGGTCACGCCCGTCGATTTGATGATCGTCGGCAGCCAGAAGCCGACGCCGTAGAGCCCCATCACGAACGAGAAGTAGATGAAGCCCATCAGCCACACGCGCGGGCTCGCGAACACGGCGGAAAGCGGCAGGTCTTCCTTGCGCGCCTCCTCGGCGGCGACGTTGCGCGACAGCAGCGCCTTTTCGTCGCCGTCGAGCCATTTCGCCTTCGCGATTCCGTCGTCGAGCGCGAACAGCAGCAGGATGCCGACGAGCACCGACGGCACGCCTTCGAGCAGGAACAGCCACTGCCAGCCGCGCCAGCCGTTCATGCCGTCGAACGTCTTCAGGATGTAGCCGGAGATCGGCCCGCCGACGACGCCCGACAGCGCGACGGCCGTCATGAACAGCGTCGTCATCCTGCCGCGGCGGTGCGCCGGATACCAGTAGGTGAGGTAGAGAATCACGCCGGGGAAGAAACCCGCTTCCGCGACGCCGAGCAGGAAGCGCATCGTGTAGAACATCGCGGGCGTCGACACGAACATCGTCAGCGCCGAGATGATGCCCCACGTGACCATGATCCGCGCGATCCACACGCGCGCGCCCACCTTGTGCAGGATCACGTTGCTCGGCACTTCGAACAGAAAATAGCCGATGAAGAAGATTCCGGCGCCGAGGCCGTAGACCGCATCGGACAGGTGCAGGTCGGCCGCCATCTGCAGCTTGGCGAAGCCGACGTTCACGCGGTCGAGATACGCGACCACGTAGCAGAGCAGCAACAGCGGCGCGAGCCGCCACGAAACCTTGCGATAGGTGGCCGCCTCGAAGGCGGACGGCGCGCCCGGCGTGGTCGCGGGCAGGGTGCTGGCCATGAACGTCTCCTCTCGTGTGTAGGGGAATCGCGCGGTGCTCAGACGCAGCGGCCGCCGTCGACTTCGAGGCACGCGCCGGTGACGAACGCGGCTTCGTCGGACGCGAGATAGAGCGCCGCGTTCGCGATGTCCTGCGGCGTCGACAGCCGGCCGAGCGGGATCGTCGCGACGAAGCGCGCGCGATTCTCCGGTGTGTCGGGCACGCCCATGAATTCGCTCGTGAGGCCGGTTTCGCCGAGCACGGGATTCACGCAGTTCACGCGGATCCGGTCCGCGCCGAGCTCGGCGGCGAGCGTTTTGCTCGCGGTGAGCATCGCGCCCTTCGTGCTGTTGTACCAGACGAGGCCGGGGCGCGGCCGCACGGCCGCCGTCGACGCGATGTTGACGAACGCGCCGCCGCCCGCGCCGCGGAAATACGGCACGAATGTCTGCACGCTCCAGAAGAGGCTCTTCATGTTGATCGCGTACACGCGGTCGTATTCGGCTTCGGTGATGTCGAGCACCGGCTTGTTGCGGTGGGTGGTGCCCGCGTTGTTGACGACGACCTGCACGCTGCCGAACGCCGCGAGCGCCGCGTCGCGCAGCGCTTGCCAGTCTTCGCCGCGCGACACGTCGCCCGCGACGGCGAGCGCGCGGCCGCCCGCGAGCGCGATTTCGCTCGCGACGCGCTCGGCCGCCGCCGCGTGCAGATCGTTGACGACGACGCACGCGCCTTCGCGCGCGAACGTTTTTGCAATGCCTTCGCCGAAGCCCGAGCCTGCGCCCGTGACGACGGCCGTCTTGCCGCTGAGCCGCATCGGTTGTCTCCTGAGTCTTGTTGTGAATGCAAATGCCGCAATGCCGCCGAGACGGCTGCGGGCGGCAGCGCGCGCGTTATCGCCCGGCTCAGCCGTGCCGCAGCGCGATCGTCTTCAGCACGGTGAAGCCGTACAGCGCCTCGAAGCCCTTCTCGCGGCCGTAGCCCGAGCGCCCGGTACCGCCGAACGGCAACTCGACGCCGCCGCCCGCGCCGTAGTTGTTGACGAACACCTGCCCCGCGCGCACCTTGCGCGCGAGCCGCATCTGCCGCGCGCCGTCGCGCGTCCAGATGCCGGCGACGAGCCCGAACGGCGTGCCGTTCGCGAGCGCGAGCGCTTCGTCCTCGTCGGCGAACGGCATCGCGGCGAGCACCGGCCCGAACACTTCCTCCTGTGCGAGCCGGTGCGTGTGCGGCACGTCGCGAAGCAGCGCGGGCGCCTGGTAGAAGCCCGTTTCGGGCGCGTCCGGCACGACCTGGCCGTGCGCGGCCATCGTGATGCCGTCGTGCTGCGCATCGGAGAGGAAGTCCCACACGCGCTGCTGCTGCTTCGCGTTGATGAGCGGCCCGCAATCGAGATCGGCGCGGCCGGGGCCGACCTTCAGCCCGTTGAACGCGGTCGCGAGCCGCTCGACGAGCGGCTCGTAGACCGCCTTGTCGATCAGCACGCGGCTGCCGGCCGAACAGGTCTGGCCGGCGTTCTGGACGATCGCGGACACGAGGACGGGCAATGCCGCGTCGAGATCCGCGTCGGCGAACACGATCTGCGGCGACTTGCCGCCGAGCTCGAGCGTGACGCTCGCGTGGTGCTCGGCCGCCATCTGCGCGACGAGGCGGCCTGTATCCGGCGAACCGGTGAACGACAGGTGATCGACGCCGGGATGGCGCGCGAGCGCCGCGCCCGCTTCGTGGCCGTAGCCCGTCACGACGTTGAACGCGCCCTCGGGCAGCCCGGCTTCGGCGGCGAGCGTGGCGACGCGCAGGATCGACAGGCACGCGTCCTCCGAGGGCTTGACGACGCACGCGTTGCCCGCGGCGAGCGCCGCGCCGACGCTGCGCCCGAGGATCTGCATCGGATAATTCCACGGCACGATGTGGCCCGTCACGCCGTGCGGCTCGCGCAGCGTGAGTACCGTGTAGCCGTCGCGGTAGGGCAGCGTCTCGCCGTGCAGCTTGTCGGCCGCGCCCGCGTAGAACTCGAGGTAGCGGGCGAGCGCGTCGGCGTCCGCGCGCGCCTGCGTGAGCGGCTTGCCGGTGTCGCGCGATTCGATGAGCGCGAGCTCCTCGCGGCACGCGGCGACGAGCATCGACAGCCGGTACAGCATGCGCCCGCGGTCGGCCGCGCCGAGCGCGCCCCACGAGCCGTCGAACGCGGCGCGCGCCGCTTGCACGGCCGCGCCGACATCGGGCGCGGTGCCGCGCGCGAGCCGCGCGAACGGCTCGCCGTCGGACGGGTCGATCACGGCGATCGTCTCGCCGCCCGCGGGCGGCGCCCATGCGCCCGCGATGAAGTGCTTCGCTTCTTCCATGCCCGCTCCCGGCCGTTCGCGCGTTGTCCGATCGTGGCCCGATTATCGGCCGAACGCGGCGCAAGCGCCATCGGGCGATTGGCTATAATGCGCTTTCCATCGGAGGCGGCCGCGGGGCCGCCCTCCGTCCCGATTCCCATCCGAACTTCAGAGAACGCTCATGAGCTTCAGCAATGTTCCGGCCGGCAAGGATCTGCCGCAAGACTTCAACGTGATCATCGAGATCCCGGCGCAAAGCGAGCCGGTCAAGTACGAAGCCGACAAGGAGCTCGGCCTCCTCGTCGTCGACCGCTTCATCGGCACCGGCATGCGCTACCCGGTGAACTACGGCTTCATCCCGCAGACGCTGTCGGGCGACGGCGACCCCGTCGACGTGCTCGTCATCACGCCGTTTCCGCTGCTCGCGGGCTCGGTCGTGCGTGCGCGCGCGCTCGGCATGCTGAAGATGACCGACGAATCGGGCGTCGACGCGAAGCTCGTCGCGGTGCCGCACGACAAGGTCTGCCCGATGACGGCCAACCTCAAGTCGATCGACGACGTGCCCGCGTACCTGAAGGATCAGATCAAGCACTTCTTCGAGCAATACAAGGCGCTCGAGAAGGGCAAGTGGGTGAAGGTCGAGGGCTGGGACGGCATCGACGCCGCGCACAAGGAAATCACCGACGGCGTCGCGAACTTCAAGAAGTAAGCCGCCGGGCGGCGCCCGCCGGGGCGCCCATGGGTCACGCGAAACCGCGCGCGCCTCGTCACGAGGCCGCGCGGTTTTGTTTGGCGCGCGCGCCGCGCGGCGGCGCGGCGGATACGGCGGTGCCCGCGTTCGGGGCGGCGTTCGCATGCGCATGCGCGGTCGTGCTCGCCGCAGGCGCGCGGACGGTTTTCGTTCGTCGGGAGGCGGCTGTCGCCGCGATCTGCGTCGACGGCTTCGGTGGCTTCGGTGGTGTCGACGGCTTCGACGGCTTCGACGGCTTCGACGGCTTCGACGGCTTCGACGGCTTCGACGGCTTCGACGGCTTCGACGGCTTCGACGGCTTCGACGGCTTCGACGGCTTCGACGGCTTCGACGGCTTCGACGGCTTCGGTGCCTTCGACAATCTCACCGTCTTCGAAGTTTTCGCCGCCTCCGTCGCCTTCCTTTCCTTTGGCGCTTGCGTCGCCTCACCCTCGTCAGCCGGCGTGCCCGCATCGAGCGCCTCGGCCGTCGCCCGAGTGGCGCGGCGAGGAGATCGCGGCGTCGGCGTGCCCGACGCCCGTTCGGCGTCGACGCGCTTCACGCGCCCCGTGACGGGCGCGCCCTCCCTCTGTGCCGCCGCCGCAGCAGCTACCTGGGCCCCCGCATCGCGCCCCGCCGCCGCATCGCTTCGCACGCCGGCCGCCGCCGGCAGCACCGACTCGAGCGTGCGTGTGCCCGCTGCCAGCTCGCGCTTCTGCACGGCGGTGAGCCGCTTCACCCAATACTCGGCGCGCGACGCGCTCGAGCGATCGGCGAGCTCGAACGACGCGAGCACCGCGCGCGGCTTGCGCGCGCGCGTGTAGCGGGCGCCCGCGCCTTGCGCGTGCTTGTCGAAGCGGGCGGCGACGTCGGTCGTGATGCCGGTGTAGACGCTGCCGTCCGCGCACTCGATCAGATACAGATACCAGGACATGAAAGGGCGGCGTGACGCGAAGCCGCCAGTGTCGCAGAAATCGCGCGGCTCAATGCCATTTGCCGCCGCGCTCGTCGCGATAGCGGCTCGACGCCGCGCCGCGCGCGCGTGAAGAAGCGGCTGAACGCGCTCGCCGAGCCGAAGCCCACCCGCGCGCCGATTGCGCCGATCGGCAGCCGCGTGTGCCGCCGCCGCCGCTCCGCCTCGCCGATTCGCGCGCGAGCGAGAAGCGCGTGGAACGTCAGCGCCTCGTGATGCAGCCGCCGGCGCAGCGTCCCGCGCGAGATCGCGAAGCGTTCGCCGGCGACGCGAACCCGTCCGGCAAGCTGCCGATCACGTTCGCGCGGAAGGCGGCGGACCTGCCGCAACCCGCGATCGATCCTGCGAGCCTGCGCACCGTGTACGGCGAAGGGCTGATGATCGGCTATCGCTGGTACGACGCGACGAACGTTCAGCCGCGCTTGCCATTCGGCTTCGGGCTGCCGTATACGACGTTCGTCTATTCGGGGATGAGCGTGCAGGCGGACGCGGCCGGCAACGTGATGGTCGGCTTCACGGTGACGAACACCGGTGCGCGCGGGCGCGGAAGTCGCGCAGGCCTATGCGGCGCTGCCCGCCGGGCTCGGCGAGCCGCCGCGGCGGCTCGCCGAGCCCGGCGAAGGTCGCGCTGCAGCCGGGCCAGGCGCAGCGCGTCGCCGTCACGATTGCGGCGAAACGCTTCGCGACCTGGGGCGCGGGCGCGCACGCGTGGCGGTTGAATGCGGCAGCTATCGGTTGAGCGTCGCCGCGTCGTCGCGCGATCCGAACGCGCTGTCGCAGCCGGTGTCGTTCAACGGCGCGCGGCTGTAGCGTTGCCGCGACGCGGCGGGCGCAAAGCGGGCGCGGGCCGGGGACAAGTCGGGGACAAGTCGGGCACAAGCGCGGGCGCGAGCCGAACGCGAGTGGGGCGTTCAGTTCGCGCCCGGTCCGCCGGTTCCACGCTCGGGCGCGAAGGCCGGCTCAGCGCTCGCCGGCCCTGAACGGATTGTGCTCGCGCAGCTCGTCGACGTACGCGTGAATCTGGTTCGTCTCCTGCGCGAGGAAGTGCCCGACCGCGTCGGCGAACGCCGGATGCGCGAGCCAGTGCGCCGAATGCGTGACGGTCGGCATGAAGCCGCGTGCGAGCTTGTGCTCGCCCTGCGCGCCGCCTTCGAACGTGTCGAGCCGCTCTTCGATGCAGAATTCGAGCAACTGGTAGTACGCGGTCTCGAAGTGCAGGCACGGCACGTGTTCGAGCGCGCCCCAGTAGCGGCCGTACAGCGTGCCGCCGCCCGCCTCGCCGCGCTGGTAGACGGCGAGCGCGCTCGCGATCGGCCGCCCGTCGCGCTCGGCGATCACGAGCAGCAGGTTCTCCGGCATCGTCGCGCCGATCTCGCGGAAGAATTCGAGATTCAGATACGGGCTCGAGAAGTGCTCGCGGTACGTCTGCCGGTAGCAGCGCGCGAAGAAGCGCCAATCGGCGTCGGTCGCGTCCTCGCCGCGCACGCGGCGCAGCGTGACGCCCGCGTCCGCGACCTTGCGGCGCTCCGCGCGGATGTTCTTGCGCTTCTTCTGCTCGAGCGTGCCGAGGAACGCGTCGAAGTCGCGGTAGCCGTCGTTCAGCCAGTGGAATTGCACGCCCTCGCGCAGCATCATCCCCATGTCGGCGAGCGCGCGCGCCTCGTCGCCCGTCGGAAACAGCACGTGCAGCGACGACACGTCGCTCTGCTCGGCGAGCGCGACGAGCGTCGCGGCGAGCCGGCGGCGCGAGTCGTCGTCGACGGCGAGGAGCCGGCTGCCCTGCACGGGCGTGAACGGCACCGCGCACAGCAGCTTCGGGTAGTACGGCAGCCCGTTGCGCTGGTACGCGTCCGCCCACGCCCAGTCGAACACGTATTCGCCATACGAATGGCGCTTCGCATAGACGGGCGCGGCCGCGACGAGCGCGTCCGTCGCACTGTCCGCGAGCGTGACGAAGCGCGGCGTCCAGCCGGTGCCGTCGGTCGCGCAGCCGGCGCGGTGCAGCGCGCTCAGGAACGCATGCTTCAGGAAGGGCGTCGGGCGCGGCGCGCGCGCGACGAGCGCGTCCCACTCGGCGGCGCTTGCGTCGAGGACAGACGTGAGGATGCCCATGCGATAATCGCGACGTTCGTGTTTCAACGATTCGAATCCGTTTCGTTCGTATCCGTCTGCACGGCCGGCTGCGCGCGCTGCCGCGCCGCCCGTGCGTTTGCCAAAGCCGTTCGCGCCGTGGCCCGAGGAGGCCGCGCTGATCCCGTGATGAAGACCCGTATCGCACTCGCCCAACTCAACGTCACCGTCGGCGATTTCGCCGGCAACGTCGCCAAGATCGTCGCCGCCGCGCAGGCCGCGCACGATGCCGGCGCGCACCTGCTGATCGCGCCCGAGCTCGCGCTGTCCGGCTACCCGCCCGAGGATCTGCTGCTGCGGCCCGCGTTCTACGCGGCGTCCGACGCGGCGCTCGCCGCGCTCGCCGCGCAACTGAAGCCGCTCGCCGGGCTCGCGGTGCTCGTCGGCCATCCGCTGCGTGCGGCCGGCGCGGGCGCGTCAAGCGCCGATGGTAATGCAAACCGTCCGATCGAGCGCGGCGCCGCGCCGGTCGACACCTACAACGCGGCGTCGCTGATCGTCGGCGGCGGGGTGGTCGGCACGTACCGCAAGCAGGATCTGCCGAACACCGAGGTGTTCGACGAGAAGCGCTATTTCGCGACCGACGCGGCGCCTTACGTGTTCGAGCTGAACGGCGTGCGCTTCGGCGTCGTGATCTGCGAGGACGTGTGGCACGCGTCGGCCGCGCAGCTCGCGAAGGCGGCCGGCGCGCAGGTGCTGATCGTGCCGAACGGCTCGCCGTATCACATGAACAAGGAGGCGGTGCGCATCGACATCCTGCGCGCGCGGATTCGCGAAACGGGCCTGCCGATGGTCTACGTGAATCTCGTCGGCGGCCAGGACGAGCTCGTGTTCGACGGCGGCTCGTTCGTGCTCGACGGCGCGGGCGAGCTCGTCGCGAAGATGCCGCAGTTCGAGGAGGGCCATGCGATCGTCGAATTCGACGGCGCGCGGGCGCTGCCCGCGCCGATCGCGCCGGCGCTGCCGGTCGAGGCGCAGGTGTACCGCGCGCTCGTGCTCGGCGTGCGCGACTATATCGGCAAGAACGGCTTCCCGGGCGCGATCGTCGGGCTGTCGGGCGGCGTCGATTCGGCGCTCGTGCTCGCGGTCGCCGTCGACGCGCTCGGCGCCGAGCGCGTGCGCGCCGTGATGATGCCGTCGCGCTACACGGCCGACATCTCGACGACCGATGCGGCCGACATGGCAAAGCGCGTCGGCGTGCGCTACGACGAGATCGCGATCGCGCCGATGTTCGACGCGTTCCGCGCGTCGCTCGCGGCCGAATTCGCGGGCCTCGCCGAAGACGCGACGGAGGAGAACATCCAGGCGCGCATTCGCGGCACGCTGCTGATGGCGCTGTCGAACAAGTTCGGCTCGATCGTGCTGACGACGGGCAACAAGAGCGAGATGGCGGTCGGCTACTGCACGCTGTACGGCGACATGGCGGGCGGCTTCGCGGTGATCAAGGACATCGCGAAGACGCTCGTCTACCGGCTCTGCCGCTATCGCAACGCGGCGGCGGAATACGGCGCGCTCGACGTCATTCCCGAGCGGATCCTCACGCGCGCGCCGTCGGCCGAGCTGCGCGAGAACCAGACCGATCAGGACAGCCTGCCGCCGTACGACGTGCTCGATGCGATCATGCGCATGTACATGGAGGAGGACCGGCCGCTCGCGGAGATCGTCGCGGCGGGCTATGCGGAGGCGGACGTGAAGCGCGTCACGCGGCTCATCAAGATCAACGAGTACAAGCGCCGCCAGGCGCCCGTCGGCATTCGCGTCACGCATCGCGCGTTCGGGCGCGACTGGCGCTATCCGATCACGTCGCGCTTCATCGAGAGCATCGACTGACGCGGCGCGCGGCGTAGAATCGGCTGACGGTTTTCACTCATTCGAAGCAAGGGGCACATCATGAAACGCATCACCGCCATCATCAAGCCGTTCAAGCTGGACGAAGTGCGCGAAGCGCTCGCCGAAGTCGGCCTGACCGGGCTCACCGTGACGGAAGTGAAGGGCTTCGGCCGCCAGAAGGGGCACACGGAGCTCTATCGCGGCGCCGAGTACGTGGTCGATTTCCTGCCGAAGATGAAGATCGAAGTGGTGGTGGCGAACAATCTCGTCGATCAGGTGATCGACGCGGTGATCGGCGCCGCGCGCACCGGCAAGATCGGCGACGGCAAGATCTTCGTGTCGGATGTCGAGCGCGTGATCCGGATCCGCACGGGCGAGGAAAACGAAGCGGCCGTCTGAGGCCGCGCCGCTTCGGCCGGATGCCGGCCGAGCGCGCGGCGTGCGGTGCGATCGGCCGGGTTCCCGGCTTGCTGCTCGATCGGGTTCTTCGTCTGTCGCGGCCGGGTTGCCGGTCCGGTCATGGGGCCGTTCATCGGTCCGTTCATCGGACCGCATATTGGTCCGCATATTGGTCCGCATATCGCTCCGACCCGTTTCGCCGGCCCCGAGCCCTGGCGGCGCGCGCGGGCCGGCGGGCGGCGAGGCCTCTATCCGCCTGAGGCCGGCTCTCGCGTCTTCCTCGCATGCAATTTCGCGCCGCGCTTCGCTTGGCCCCGGTGATGCGGGCTTGGCCGAGCGCGGCATCGTCGCGCGGCCGCATCCCGCGCGGAATAAAAAAACGGTGCGATACCGTGAGGTATCGCACCGGTACGCGCCTCTCGCAGCAGCGTGAAAAGACTATCGGTTCAAACGATCCGGCTTGCGTGATCAGAACAGGTGCTGGATGCCGGCGTACACGCCCGTCTGGCTGCCGCCGAACTTCGGATTGCCGGTCGAGATGTCGGTGCCGGCCGGGTTCGCGTTCAGGCCAAAGTTCGCGGTCTTGCTGTTGCGCACCGTCGCGACCTGCACGTCGAGCAGCGTGCGCTTCGACAGGTTGTACGAGCCGCCGACCGTGAAGATGTTCGCGTTGCCGCCGCCGTGATTCGCGTTCACGTGATAGACGGCCGCGATCAGCGCGGCGGCGGGCGTTGCCTGCCACGTCACGCCGCCCCAGACCTGCTGGGTCGTCGTGATGCCGTTGTTCACGACCGGGCCGCCGTCCGCGTGCGACGCCTGGTATGCCGCCTGCAGCTTGAACTGGCCGAGGAACACGTTCACGCCAGCGAAATATTCGCGCGAGTAGTTGAACACGTCGTCGAGCTTGCCGTTCGCCGGATCGCGCGCTTCGTCATAGAGGCCGCGGATCTGGAACAGCGAGGTCGTGTAGGTGAGCTGCAGGCCCGCGCTGCGGCCCTGGCTCGTCGAGCCGTTGCCGTTCCAGTTCGTCGCGTTCGACAGCGCGTATTGGCCGTAGACGTCGAAGCCGTAGAACTTCGGCGATTGATACGAAATGTTGTTGCTGGTCTTGTTCCAGTTGCGCCCGCGCACGAGCGAAGCCGTCGACCACGACGACTGGCCGAACGGATCGAAGTCCCACACGCCGTTCGCGATCGCGAGCTCGCGGCCGAGCAGCAGGGTACCGTACGTGTCGTTGGAGATGCCGATCGTTGCCCAGCGGTTCCAGATGCTGCCGGCGCCCGGGCCGTTGCCGTTCATCGTGTCGAAGCTGCCTTCCAACTGGAACACGATCTTGTTGCCGCCGCCGATGTCCTCGGAGCCCTTCAAGCCCCAGAGGCTCGTGCCCCAGTTGCCGCTTTCCGCGCGCCAGCGGCTCGTGCTGCCGCCGTTCGCGCTCGGCAGGCCGTTCATGTATTCGATGCCGGCGTCCAGACGGCCGTACAGCGTCACGCTGCTTTGAGCGTGAGCCGCCACTCCGGCAGTCGCCAGTACCGCCGCGAGCATAACTTTCTTCATCATCTCCTCCATACCCTGTCAAAAAGTCAACCCAGAACTGCGCAAGATGCCCGGCCGCATGCGTCGGGCAAAATTGGGGTAACCAGAGAGACCGCGTGCAGCCGGTTCGGCGACGCACGTGAGCGAGCGGACGGGAGTACCGTTTTGCGGGCCCGTGCGGCCGGAACGGCCTGCCGGGGTCTCCTGTCGTCATGAAGTAAAACTACATTTCATGACTTTCGTTTTGCTACTTTGGTTACTAATTTAGCAAAAATA
Source organism: Burkholderia mallei ATCC 23344 (assembly GCF_000011705.1). NCBI lineage: Bacteria > Pseudomonadati > Pseudomonadota > Betaproteobacteria > Burkholderiales > Burkholderiaceae > Burkholderia > Burkholderia mallei. The sequence continues at coordinate 775,581 of NC_006348.1, forward strand.
CACTTTTGTGGCGATGAAAATCGTTGTTTGACTAGCACATGTCGCCAAATTGCCATAAACGTGTGCGGGACCGCGCCGGACGGCCTTCTTCGAAACGCTCGGATGCCTTGCCCATCAAGGCACGCACGGAATTGGACGGCGTGGATCCAGGATTGCCACTATTGACGCTGGAAAATCGTGCGAGTAATTCGAAGGGGGACTGGGGGTGTCGGCATTTCGTAATGAAACGGCGACGATGCGTCGCTTCGTCGTCGGGTGAGGAGGCGGCGAGCGGGTGTCGGGCGTGAGGGGAATGCGGTGTCGCGGCGCGGGCGGTGCGATGCCGTGACAGTGGGCCGTGCGGCAGGGTTCGCCGCGTCAGCGCGCGCCGCAAGCGGGGAGAGGCGAGTCGCGCGCGTGGTGCCGGCGCCGGGCGGATCGCGTGCGTTTCGCCGCGATGGCCGGGCGGCGAAGCCGATCCGGCGAGCCGTGGGACGTCGCGGCCCGAACGGGCAATGCGAAAGCGTATTCGCGGCGTGGCGTGGCGCACTGCACGCGCTCGCGCGCGAAGCACCCGCGACGGCGGATGGACGGTGCGGCTGGGATACGGAACGGGGCAGGCGAGGCGGCGCGCGCTGCGCCGGCCCGCCGCCCGAGCGCTTATTTGAGGCTGCCGGACAGGAACTGTCTCAGGCGCTCGCTCTTCGTGGCGCCGAACACGTCGGCGGGCGCGCCTTCTTCCTCGACGCGCCCCTGATGCAGGAACATCACGTGGTTCGACACGTTGCGCGCGAAGCCCATCTCGTGCGTGACGACGATCATCGTGCGCCCTTCCTCCGCCAGTTTCTGCATCACCTTCAGCACTTCGCCGACGAGCTCCGGATCCAGCGCCGACGTCGGCTCGTCGAACAGCATCACGTCCGGGTGCATCGCGAGCGCGCGCGCGATCGCGACCCGCTGCTGCTGGCCGCCCGACAGGTGCGACGGATACTGCGTCTCCACCCGCGGCGCGAGCCCCACCTTCTCTAGATATTCGCGCGCGCGCTCCTGCGCCTCGCGCTTCGTGATCCCCAGCACATGCACCGGCGCTTCCATCACGTTCTCCAGCACGTTCATGTGCGCCCACAGATTGAAGTGCTGGAACACCATCGCGAGCTTCGTGCGCACGCGCCGGAGCTGCTTCGAATCGGCGGCCTTGAGCGCGCCCGTCCTGTCCTGCGCGGTGCGCACTTCCTCGCCGTCGACGAAGATGCGGCCCGCGTTGGGCTGCTCGAGGAAGTTGATGCAGCGTAGCATCGTGCTCTTGCCCGAGCCGGACGAGCCGATCACGCTGATCACGTCGCCCGCGTTCGCGCGCAGCGAGACGCCCTTCAAAACTTCGTTGTTGCCGTAGCGCTTGTGGAGGTCGTCGACGAAGAGCTTGTGCATCTGGGTATTCATCTGAGGCATGTCCGGGCGAAACTCATTTGCCTTGCGGGCGCAGATACGCGAGCCAGCGGCGTTCGGCGCGGCGGAACAGCCACACGAGCGTAAACGAGATCGCGAGGTAGAGAAGGGCGGCGATGCCGAACGCGTGGAACGACATGTAGGTCGCCGAATTGACGTCGCGCGCGATCTTCAGGATATCGGGCACGGTCGCCGTGAACGCGACCGTCGTCGCATGCAGCATCAGGATCACCTCGTTGCTGTAGAGCGGCAGCGCGCGGCGCAGCGCCGAAGGCAGCACGATCCGGCGATACAGCGTGAAGGTCGACATCCCGTAAGCGCGGGCCGCCTCGATCTCGCCGTACGACGTCGCCTTGATCGCGCCCGCGAAGATTTCGGTCGTATACGCGCAGGTGTTTAGCGTGAACGCGAGCAGCGTGCAGTTCATCCCGTCGCGAAAGAACGCGTCGAGCATCGGCGTGCCGCGCACGGCCTGCAGGCTGTAAAGGCCCGTGTAGCAGAGCAGGAGCTGCACGTAGAGCGGCGTGCCGCGGAACACGTACGTGTAGAGCCAGACCGCGCCCGCGAGCCACTTCTTCTTCGACACGCGCGCGACCGCGAGCGGCACGGACAGACAGAAGCCGATGCCGATCGACACGACGAGCAGCCACATCGTGATCGCGAGGCCGGTGAAGCGATACCCGTCCGTATACAGGTAGTTGCGCCAGTATTCTTGGATCAGCTCGATCATAGGTCTGCCTTGCGTACGCCGGTCGAATAACGCTTCTCGAGCCACATCAGCACGAAGTTCGAGATCGTCGTGATCGCGAGATAGATCGCGCCGGCGAGCAGCGTGAAGAAGAAGAACCGCAGCGTGCCCTTGCCCGCGTCCTGCGACGCCTTCACCACGTCGGCGAGGCCGATGATCGACACGAGCGCCGTCGATTTCACGAGCACCTGCCAGTTGTTGCCGATGCCGGGCAGCGCGAAGCGCATCATCTGCGGGAACATGACGCGCGCGAACACCTGCCAGTTCGTCATCCCGTACGCGCTGCCCGCCTCGAGCTGGCCGCGCGGCACCGACAGGAACGCGCCGCGGAAGGTTTCGGTGAAGTACGCGCCGTAGATGAAGCCGAGCACGAGCACGCCGGCCGCGAACGGATCGATGTCGATCTGATCCCAGTTCATCAGATCGGTGAGCTGGTTCAGCCAGATCTGCAGGCTGTAGAAGAGGAGCAGCATCAGCACGAGGTCCGGCACGCCGCGAATGAGCGTCGTGTAGAGCGTGCCGATTCCGTTCGAGACGCGGCTTCGCGACAGTTTCGCCGCCGCGCCGACGAGGCCGAGCAGGAACGACAGCGCGAGCGACAGCACCGCGAGCTTGACGGTCTGCCAGGTGCCGGAGAGTATCAGCGGGCCGTAGCCTTGAAGAAACATATGAAGTCCTTGACGGCGCGTCGTGCGCGCCGCGAAAGACGCGTCCCGCGTGTCGCGCGAGACGCCCCGTGCGTATCATCGCCGCTCCGCTTTCGCGGGCCGCGCCGTCGCCTGCGCTCGGGCAGGGCGGCGGCGCATCGCGGCGCTTGGTGTCGACCGCTGGTGCTGCGCGGGCCGCGCGCCGGTCGCTTGGCGCAGCCCGCTCGGCGCTTACTTCGCCGAATACACGCTGTACGGGAAGTACTTGCGCGAGAGCCTGTCGTACGTGCCGTCCTTGTGCATCGAAGCGAGCGCGCGGTTGATCGCGTCCTTCAGGTCCGCGTCTTCCTTGCGCAGGCCCATCGCGGTGCCGTCGCCGAGCGTGCGCGGATCCTTCACGGCCGGACCTGCCCAGGCGAAGCCCTTGCCGCGCGGCGTGCGCAGGAAGCCGTAGTCGGCCTGCAACTCGTCTTGCAGCGTCGCATCGAGGCGCCCCGAGCCGAGATCGGCATACACCTGATCCTGGTTCTGGTACGACACGATCGTCACGCCCTTCGGCTCCCAGTGCGCCTTCGCGAAGGTTTCCTGGGTCGAGCCCTGCTCGACGCCGACGCGCTTGCCCTTGAGCGACTCGACGCTCGGCGCGAGCGGCGAGCCCGCCTTCGCGATCATTCGCGCGGGCGCGTCGTACAGCTTGTCGGAGAAATCGATCTGCTCGCGGCGCTTGTCGGTGACGGTCAGCGACGACACGATCACGTCGAACTTCTTCGCCTTCAGCGCGGGGATGATGCCGTCGAGATCCTGCGGCGTCCATGTGCACTTCGCGTTGATCCGCTTGCAGACTTCCTTCGCGAGATCGACGTCGAATCCGACGATCTCGCCGCTCGGCGCGGTCGATTCGAACGGCGGATAGCTGGCGTCGACGCCGATCCGCACGGTCTTCCATTCCTTCGCGAAGGCGCCGCCCGCCGCAAGGGCGAGGGCCGCGCACAGGGCGAGCTTCTTCATGTCGTTCCTCTTCCTGACTTCCCCGGCCGCGCGGCCGGATGCGTCCGGGCATGCGCGCGCCGGGCGTATTCTAGGCGGCCAAAATTCGCGTTCGTCGATCTCGGCGAGCCCCGCCTCGCGGGCGGGGCGCCGTCGACGGCGGCCAAAAGCGCGGTATTTTACCCGAACGCTGGCCGCGGCCCAGCAGAAACGATGCATCCGGGCGCGATACGCGCCGGGCGCGCGCAGCGCCCGGCTTCGCCCGTCGGCGCGGCGGTATGCGCGAGGCGGGCGAGAATCGCGTCGACGATTGCGTGGATCGGCGCAACGAACCGGTGCATCCGCGCCGGATTGTTGCAGGCGCGCGCGACCCCTACATTCGAGGCTGTCGATATTTCTCAGTGGGAGGCGCGATGTTCGAGATCCGCCGCGCGGGCGATCGCGGCCACGCCGATCATGGCTGGCTCGATGCCCATCACAGCTTTTCGTTCGCCGACTATCGCGATCCGGAGCACATGCATTTCGGCGCGCTGCGCGTGCTGAACGACGATCGCATCGCGCCGACGCGCGGCTTCGGCATGCATCCGCATCGCGACATGGAGATCGTCACGTACGTGCTCGAAGGCGCGCTCGCGCACCGCGACAGCATGGGCAACGGCTCGATCGTCCGCGCGGGCGACGTGCAGCGGATGAGCGCGGGCACGGGAGCGAGTACAACGCGTCGCGCGACGCGCCGCTGCATCTGCTGCAGATCTGGCTGCTGCCGGTCGAGCCGGGCGGCCGGCCGGGCTACCAGGAGGCGCGTTTCACCGACGCCGACAAGCGCGGCCGGCTGCGGCTCGTCGCGTCGCCGGACGGGCGCGACGGCGCGGTGACGGTGCGCGCGGACGCGTCGATCTACGCGGGCCTCGTCGACGGCGACGAGCGCGCGGAGTTCGCGCTGCCGGCCGGGCGGCGCGCGTACGTGCACGTCGCGCGCGGGTGCGTGGTGGTCAACGGCGAGATGCTCGCGGCCGGCGACGGCGCGCGGATCGCCGAGGTCGGGCGCGTCGTGTTCGAGCGCGGCGAGCGCGCGGAGGTGTTGCTGTTCGATCTCGCGTGACGTGGCGCGGCTCGGTGTGACGTGGCCTGGTTGAGCGTGACGTGACTGGGCGGGGCCGGTGCGGCGGCGGCCGGACGCGGGCCGGATGCGGACGACGTGCGTCGGCGTGTCGCACGGGCGCGTGTCGCCACGGGCGAGCGCGCCGCGCGCGCGAAGGCGGCGCTCGCGCGGGAGCGACGTGAAAACGCCGCGATCGGACGAGTGGCCGATCGCGGCGTCGGTTCGTCGCGGCGACGCGCGCGGTGGCCGCCGACTCGGCGGGCAAGACGAGGCGGCGCAGGCGGGACGGCCCTGGCCGGCGCGGTGCTACCCGGGTGCGCCAACGGGCGGCGCGCCGCGCCCGGCGTTACTGCTGCGGCGCGGGCGCCGACGCGCCCTTCGCCGCGCGCCGCTGCTCCCAGCGCTCCTTCATCTTCTCGCGCCGCTCGTCCATCTTCGCGAATTGCTGCTTGAGCGCGGTGCTGACCGTCGTCTTTTGCTGATCGTTCAGGCCGTTGTAGAACGCGAGCCACGCGGAGGCCGTCTGCTCGCGCAGCTGCGCGTTCTGCTGCTCGGCCTGCTGGCGCGCCGCGTGCAGCGCGTTCAGATCGAGGATCGGCTGGTTCTGCTGGGCCTGGAACTGCTGGTGCAGCGCTTCGTGGCTCTTGCGCATCGCGTCGCGGTTCTGCTTCATCGTGTTGACGGCGGCCTGCCATTGCTGCTCCTGCGCGGCGCTCAGGTTCAGCTTGTCGTGGATGCGCTGCATCATCATGAACGGGCCGCCTTCCATATGATGATGGTCGCCCAGGCCGCCCGGCGGCGGCATGTCGGGGGGCGCCGCGCGCGAGGCGGCGCTGAACGACAGGGCGAGCACGGCGGCGGCGATGGCGAGGCGGGAAGTCTTCTTATACATTGAGTCACTCCTGTATTGAACGATCCGGTGCTGCGGCGGGCTCGGCGCCTGGGCGTCCGCGCTTTCGGCGCCGGCCGACATCCGGTAATGCGCAGCGTAGCCAAGCGTGCGCGCCGCCGTGTTACGCGCGCCGCCGCCGCGTTTACCGCGCATTACACTTTGCTTGCGCAGTAATCCGCAGTAACCCTTTCGGGGATTTGTTTCGCTCAGCCCGGCCACCCCACACGGTAAACTTCACGCCATGACTACTCAGATCCTCATCGTCGACGACGACCAAGAACTGCGCGACCTGCTGCGCGACTACCTCGTGCGGCAAGGCATCGAAGTGTCGGTGCTGCACGACGCGGCCTCGCTCGAGAAGCGCCTCGAGCGCGAGCGGCCCGATCTCATCGTGCTGGACCTGATGATGCCGGGTGTCGACGGCCTCACCGTGCTGCGCCAACTGCGCGCGGCGGGCGACGACATTCCGGTGATCATGCTGACCGCGCGCGCGGACGACGTCGACCGGATCGTCGGCCTCGAGCTCGGCGCGGACGACTATCTCGGCAAGCCGTTCAACCCGCGCGAGCTGCTCGCGCGCGCGCAGGCGGTGCTGCGCCGCCGCCGCGCGAGCCCGTCGGCGGCGGCGCCCGAGCAGCGCGAGCCGTACGCGTTCGGCCGCTTCGTGCTCGACTTCCAGGCGCGCACGCTGTCGAGCAGCGAGTTCGCGCTCCTGAAGATCTTCGTCAACCATGCGCTGCGCACGCTGACCCGCGAGCGCCTGCTCGAGCTGCTGCACGGCCCCGAGTACGACGGCACCGATCGCGGGATCGACGTGCAGGTCTGGCGTCTGCGCCGGATCCTCGAAACCGATCCGTCGACGCCGCGCTTCATCCAGACGGTGCGCGGGCGCGGCTACGTGTTCGTGCCGAACGGCGAGGCTCATGCGCAAACCCATTGATTCGCTGTTCGGGCGGCTCGCGCTCCTTGTCGTCTGCGTGCTGCTGCTGTCGCACTTCGCGTGGTACTTCGCGATCCGGCTCGAGCGCAATCAGTTCCAGACGCGCTATGCGGTCGAGGAGGCGGCGTTCCTCGTCGACGCGGTGCGCCAGCACGCGGAGCGCTCGCCCGACCAGCCGCTGCCGTCGCGGGTGCGGCTCGTCGCGCCGGGCAGCGGCGACGTGCCCGAGGCGAAGCAGGATCTGCCGCCCTCGCTCAAGCGCTTCGCGGACGAGCTGCGCGAGCGCCTGCCGGCCGGCACGCAGGTGCGCATCGGCCGGCCGAGCCATCCGCCCGTGCTGTGGGTCAAGCAGCCGAGCGATCGCGACTGGATCGTCGTGCCGGTTCAGCCGCTGCGGCCGCCGCGCTCGCTCGACCGGATGGTGCTCTGGCTGGTGATGATCTTCTCGGCCGCGGTGATGGCGGCGCTCTTCGCCGCCTGGCAACTGCAGCAGCCGCTCAGTTCGCTCGCGCGCGCGGTCGCGCGCTTCGGCCGCGGGATGGCGGTGCCGCCGCTGCCCGAGCGCGGGCCGCGCGAGCTGCGCCAGCTCACGCACGGCTTCAATCAGATGGTTCAGCAGGTGTCGCGCGCGGAGAACGACCGCGCGGTGATGCTCGCGGGCGTCGCGCACGATCTGCGCACGCCGCTCGCGCGGATGCGGCTGCGCGCGGAGATGATGGACGACGCGCGGCTGCGCGACGGCGTCGTGCGCGACGTCGATTCGATGACGCACATCGTCGACCAGTTCCTCGTGTTCGCGCACGGCGACGCCGACCGCAGCGAGGCCGTGCCGGTCGACCAGGCGTGCGAGCGGATCGCGCGCACTTACCGCGCGGTGTCCCCGAACGCGCCCACCGTGCGCACCGAGCTCGCGGCCGGGCCGGGCTTTCGCCTGCCGGCGGCGACGCTCGACCGGGTGCTGTCGAACCTGCTCGACAATGCGCATGCCTATGGCGCGCCGCCCGTCGTGATCGCGACCGCGCGCACCGCGACGGGCTACACGCTCACCGTCAGCGACCACGGCAAGGGCATCGCGCCGCGCGATCTCGCGGACGCGACGCGCCCGTTCGTGCGGCTCGATCCGGCGCGCGGCGGCAATGGGCACAGCGGTCTCGGGCTTGCGATCGTCGAGCGGCTCGTGCAGCGTACGGGGGGCGCGTGCGAGATCGGCAACCGGGAAGAAGGAGGCCTGCGGGTCGCGATGACGTTCGCGTTCGACGTCGTGCCGAAGGCGGAGCCGCAGACGGAGGCGCCCTGACGCCCGGCCGCCCGGGCGGCGCGGGGGCCGCGGCGCCCGGCGCCGCTGCGCCGCCACGCCGCGCGGCGGCGGGTCACTCGCCGAAGAGCGTGCTGAGCGTCTCGGCGGCGTTGCTGTCGATCGTGTTGTAGGTGACGCTCGTCGCCTCGAAGATGTAAAGCGTCGTGTATTTGCCGACGCGCTCGAGGATGTCCTCCTGCAGCGTTTCGGGCACGATGTTCATGTTCAGATACCAGGCCGTCGACGACAACCGCGTCTGGAACGAGCCATACTCCTGCATCAGTTGATCGAACGCGTCGGCGTCCTGGTCCCGGCACACGATAACCAGATTTCCTGCCATTCACTCCTCCTGATAGACCATCGGCCCCGTCGGGGCAAATACCGATCATACCCGCTTCGGCGTGTCCGTTCGTCGACGAAGGCCTCGCCCGCGCTCGCCGCGCGTCGCGCATGCGCGCAGGCGGGTTCACGGCAGGGCTGGATCGCGGCATAATTCGACGTTGCGGCGCAGCAGCGGCCAGCCGGCGCACGCCACTTCTCGTTGATCCGCCCGCCGCCCGCCCGTTGCGGGGCCGATGCGCTTGCGGCCGGGCAGGATTTCCATCGTTCGTCGTCCGCAAGGTTGTGCCTGAAATACAGGATGTAGTAGTGTCGTGCCGTCGCGAGGCCGGGCGCTCCCCGCTTCGCGAGCGAAACGCCGGCTCCCGGGGGAGCGCGGCGGCTTCGCGGCACTTGCAGTCAAAACGAATCACCGCACGAGCGCGCCTTGCCATGAGTCACATTCGCTTTCTGGCCTCATTTATCGATTTGCACGGCCTTGCCGGGGAGGGCGCCTGATGGATCTCGGATTCTTCGATCCGAACCGGACCGCCAACGCATCCGCGTGGCGGGTCCTGCCGAACCGCTGGGATTTCGTCGCGTTTCCGCTCATCATCTGCGTGATCGCGATGGCGGCGATCGGCTTTCACGAGACGATGGCCCCCATCGCGACGCTCGAGACCCAGAGGATTTCGCTCGATCCGGCGAACTTGCCCGAATACGCGCTGCGCACGACGCTGCGCATGCTCGCGGCGATGGTCGCCGCGCTCGCGTTCACGCTCGTCTACGGCACGCTCGCCGCGAAGAGCCGCCGCGCGGGGATGGTGCTCGTGCCGATCCTCGACATCCTGCAGTCGGTGCCCGTGCTCGGCTACATCTCGTTTACGGTCACGTTCTTCCTCGCGCTGATTCCGAGCCGCGTGCTCGGCGCCGAGCTCGCCGCGATCTTCGCGATCTTCACGAGCCAGGCGTGGAACATGACGTTCAGCTTCTACCAGTCGCTGCGCACGGTGCCGCGCGATCTCGACGAAGTGTCGCGCGGCTTTCACCTGACCGCGTGGCAGCGCTTCTGGAAGCTCGAAGTGCCGTTCTCGATGCCAGGGCTCATCTGGAACATGATGATGTCGATGTCGGGCGGCTGGTTCTTCGTCGTCGCGTCCGAGGCGATCACGGTCGGCAACCACACGATCACGCTGCCCGGCATCGGCGCTTATCTCGCGCAGGCGATCGTCGAGAAGAACCTCGGCGCGGTCGGCTGGGTGATTCTCGCGATGACGGTGGTGATTCTCGCGTACGACCAGCTCCTGTTCCGGCCGCTCGTCGCGTGGGCGGACAAGTTCCGGATGGAGACGACGAGCTCGGGCAACGCGCCCGAATCGTGGCTGCTCGACCTCGTGCGCCGCACGCGCCTCATCCACCAGTTGCTCGTGCCGGCGGGCTGGTTCTTCGCGCGGCTCGCGCGGATTCCGCTGCGCGTGCCGTCGCTCGACGCGGTCCGCTTCTCGATGCCGCGCGTCGAGAAGAAGGCGTCGCGCGCAGCCGACATCGCATGGGCGATCGCCGTGATCGTCGGCACGGTCTATGTCGTGTGGCGCGTGTTCGCATACGTGAGCACGGGCGTGACGCTTGCCGAGGTCGGCCATGTGTTCGTGCTCGGGCTCATCACGCTGCTGCGCGTCGCGCTCCTGATCGCGATCGCCTCGCTCGTGTGGGTGCCGATCGGCGTGTGGATCGGCCTGCGGCCCGCGATCGCCGAGAAGGTGCAGCCGCTCGCGCAGTTCCTCGCGGCGTTCCCGGCGAACCTGCTGTTCCCGGTGTTCGTGATCGTGATCGCGCGCTTTCACCTGAACGCCGACATCTGGCTGTCGCCTCTCATCGTGCTCGGCACCCAGTGGTATATCCTGTTCAACGTGATCGCGGGCGCGACCGCCTATCCGAACGACTATCGCGAAGCGGCCACCAATTTCCGCATCCGCGGCTGGCAATGGTGGCGGCAGGCGATCCTGCCCGGCATCTTCCCGTACTACGTGACGGGCGCGATCACCGCGTCGGGCGGCGCGTGGAACGCGAGCATCGTGTCGGAGTTCGTTCAGTGGGGCGACACCAAGATCGAGGCGCACGGCCTCGGCGCGTACATCGCGCAGACGACGGCCGCGGGCGACTACCCGAAGATCATCCTGGGCATCGCCGTGATGTCCCTGTTCGTCACCTTGTTCAACCGCCTGTTGTGGCGTCCGCTGTATGCGTACGCCGAAGCGAAGCTGCGTCTCGATTGACACAGATTTGAGACCGATGTCAGCCGATTGAGACCGACCGAGAGCGAAACGCGATGCAAAACCCGAATGCTGTCAACGCCCCCGTCCAGACGCCGCCCGCGCCGCCGCGGGTCGGCGAGGAAATCCTGCGCGTCGAGAACGTGAGCCGCGGCTTCAACAAGACGCAGGGCGAGCTGCTCGTGCTCGACGGCGCGAACCTGTCGCTGCGCGAAGGCGAGATCGTCGGGCTGCTCGGCCGCTCGGGCTCCGGCAAGTCGACGCTCCTGCGGATCATCGCCGGGCTGATCGAGCCGACGGGCGGCGAGGTCACGTATCTCGGCAAGCCGCTGTCCGGCCCGGCCGAAGGCGTCGCGATGGTGTTCCAGACCTTCGCGCTGTTTCCGTGGCTCACCGTGCTGCAGAACGTCGAGGCGGGGCTCGAGGCGCTCGGCGTCGGCGCGCGCGAGCGGCGCGAGCGCGCGCTCGCCGCGATCGACCTGATCGGCCTCGACGGCTTCGAGAACGCGTACCCGCGCGAGCTGTCGGGCGGCATGCGCCAGCGCGTGGGCTTCGCGCGCGCGCTCGTCGTCGATCCGACGCTGCTCCTGATGGACGAGCCGTTCTCCGCGCTCGACGTGCTGACGGCCGAGACGCTGCGCACCGATCTGCTCGATCTGTGGACGCAGGGCCGGATGCCGATCAAGTCGGTGCTGATCGTCACGCACAACATCGAGGAAGCGGTGTTCATGTGCGACCGGATTCTCGTGCTGTCGTCGAATCCGGGCCGCGTGATCGCGGAGATCAAGGTGCCGTTCAAGCATCCGCGCAACCGGCTCGACCCGGCGTTCCGGCGCCTCGTCGACGACATCTACGCGAAGATGACCGCGCGCCAGGTCGGCGAGGCGACGAAGAAGGGGCTCGAGCTCGGCAGCTGGCTGCCGCAGGTGTCGACGAACCTGATGGCGGGTCTCATCGAGACGCTCGCCGCGCCGCCGTACCACGGCCGCGCGGACATGCCCGAGATCGCCCGCACGCTGCACCTCGAGGTCGACGATCTGTTCCCGATCGCCGAAGTGCTGCAGTACCTGGGCTTCGCCGACGTGCGCGAGGGCGACGTGTTCCTGACGCCGCCGGGGCGCGTGTTCGCCGAATTCGGCACGCAGGAGCGCAAGATGATGTTCGCCGAGCATCTGCTGCGCCACGTGCCGCTCGCCGCGCGGATCAAGAAAGTGCTGAACGAGCGGCCCGGGCATCGCGCGCCGCGCGTGCGCTTCGAGCAGGAGCTCGAGGATTTCCTGTCGGACGGCGCGGCTGAGGAGACGCTCGACGCGGTGATCGACTGGGGCCGTTACGGCGAGATCTTCTCGTACAACGACCAGACCGAGATCTTCAGTCTCGAGGACGTCGAGTCCTGAAGTCTGCAAATGGATGCACATGGAACGACATCCATCGGAAAGAAAAAATACATATAAAACAATGCCATACGCGGTGGCGTCCCGATTTTTACGTTGACTTGGATACCTTTGTGTTCGCACAATTTGCCTACATGGTGCCTACTTGAGGCTGGGATGGCAAAGCAAGTTTTACTGCGGCACGGGTTGAGGGCTTCGAGTGTGAGCCAGGAAAGCAGCAGACGATCCATTGGGACGCGAAGACGCCCGGCCTAGGCTTATGTGTGACTGCGGCTGGCACGCGGGCTTACGTCTTCGAGTCTAGGCTGTTCGGCAAAACCGTCCGAGTGACCATCGGTGATGCTCGAGCTTGGGATCTCGGTAAGGCTCGTGTCGAAGCCAGCAAGCTGAAGACGCTGGTTGACGAGGGTAAAGACCCGCTGACCTGCCCCCTTCGATAGGGCCAATGGGCTTCTAGCAAAGTCCCTTTAAACCAACTCCTGGAAAGCGGCAGGAGCGTCCGCGGTTGCCCGATGTTTCGCCGCAAACTCTGACGGCGCAAGGTAGTTCAGTGCGCTGTGCGGCCTTTGCTCGTTGTAGTCCTGACGCCATGCCGCGATGACTGCCCGAGCGTGCGCGAGCGTCGTGAACCAGTGCTCGTTAAGGCATTCGTCGCGGAACTTGCCGTTGAACGATTCGATGTACGCATTCTGCGTGGGCTTGCCCGCCTGAATCAACTTCAGCGTGACGCCGTTCGCATACGCCCACTGGTCAAGCGCGCGGCTCGTAAATTCGGGTCCCTGGTCTGTTCGCACCGCCTTGGGATAGCCACGGAAGCGAGCTGCACGGTCCAATGCCCGAGCGACATACAAACCTGAGATGCCATGGTCGACGACGATGTCGACAGCCTCTTTCGTGAAATCGTCGACGACGGTCAGGCACTTCACGCGCCGGCCGTTGGAAAGCGCATCCATCACGAAATCGATTGACCATACCTCGTTGGGTGCGCCCGGCAATGCCAGTTGCTCGCGCTCAATCATGACGCCGTGGCGCTTGCGACGGCGCCGCACAGCCAGCCCTGCCTCACGGTACAGGCGATAGATGCGCTTGTGATTGGCGTGCGTGCCTTCGCGTTCCACCAGGGCGTGCAGTCGGCGGTAGCCGAATCGACGACGTTCGTGCGCCAACTTCACCAGACGCGCCGCGAGCACCTCATTCTCGTGGTCCGGCTTCGCGTCGTAATGCAGCACGCTGCGAGAAAGCCCGACAAGCCGGCAGGCGCGGCGCTCGGAGATGTTGACCTTCTCCCGAATCGCCAACACTGCTTCGCGTTTGGCTTGCGGGCTCAGGGCTTTCCCTTGACGACAACCTTCAACGCTTCCATATCGAGCATTGCTTCGGCCAGCAGTTTCTTCAGTCGGGCATTCTCCACCTCGAGGCCCTTGAGCCGGCGGGCTTCCGAGACTTCCATGCCGCCGAACTTCGCGCGCCAGGTGTAGAACGACGCGTCACTGAACCCATGCTTCCTGCACAGTTCCTTGACCGGCATACCGGCCTCGGCTTCCTTCAGAAACCCGATGATTTGCTGTTCCGTAAAGCGCTTCTTCATGTTCGTCTTCTTCTCCGAAAACGAACTTTACTAGACTCCGGCTGGCCCTGTTTGTAGGGGGCAGGTCAATTCGTCGCTGATCGTCGATTACCTCGACCGGCTCGTCGCGCCACAACGGCGGCTGGTGCCTGACGATCTGCCGGCCCGCGTGCGGGTGCTCGAGCTGACGGGCCTCGCGCTCGCGGCGGCCGAGAAAACGGTGCAGGTCGTCTACGAGCACGGCCTGAGGCCGGGCGAGAAGCAGCACCAGCCGTGGCTCGATCGTGTGCTTGGCCAGCTCGACGCCGCGTACGGCGCGCTCGACGCGCGCATCGCGGGCGCGAGCGGCTGGCTCGTCGGCGAACGGATCACGCAGGCGGACGTGACGGTCGCGGTGGCGTGGCGCTTCACGCAGTTCATGCAGGGCGACTATCCGGATCTCGCGCGCGTCGATCCGGCGCGCTATCCGGCGCTCGCCGCGCTGTCCGCGCGTGCGGAGGCGCTGCCGGAGTTCGAGGGCACGCCGCTCGATTGAGCGGGGTGCGTCGATCCGGCGGTTCTCGTTCGCGCGGAGCTTGCGGCGCGCGGCTTCCGGCAACATGGCGCTCGGGGCGAATCGGGGCTTTGCTTGCTGGACGTCTGAAGTCTGAAGTCCAAGCTCCAAGCTCCAAGCTCCGAGCTCCGAGCTCCGAGCTCCAAGCTCCAAGCTCCAAGCTCCAAGGTCCAAGCTCCAAGGTCCAAGCTCCAAGATCCGAGCTCCAAGGTCTATCGTCGGGGATCGGAGATCGCCAATCGGCAGCCGCAACCGAAGGCCAACAGCCGCAAACCGCATGGCCGATTACGGGACGCCGCGCGAAGCGCGGCAAGCGACCAACGGGCTGACGCCCGCGCCACGCGCGAGGGGCGGCGCGCAAAAACGCGGACGCGGTCTCGCCACGCCCGTCGGGCATCGCGAGACCGCCTCCGCGGTCCGTCATCGAGCGACGCGCCTACACGGCGGCGTCGCGGCGGCCGAACCTCACGCGCGCAACGCCGCGGCCGACGGGTAGCCGCTGTCGTCGCGCTCGGCCGCCTCGCGGCGCTTGATCTCGCGCGCGAGCGCGTGTGCCTCGCGGTGCGACGCGACGGCGGGCGGCGAGCCCTTGAGCGGCTGGCGCGCGCTCTCGGGCAGCGCGAGCACCGAGATCGCGCCGATCACGGCCGCGCCCATCAGGTAGTACGCGGGCATCATCAGGTTGCCCGTCGCGTCGACGAGCCACGCGGCGGCGAGCGGCGTCGTGCCGCCGAACAGCGACACCGACACGTTGAAGCCGATCGCGAGCGCGCCGTAGCGGATCTCGGTCGGAAAGAGCGCGGGCAGCGCCGACGGCATCACGCCCGTGAAGCACGACAGCAGTGCGCCGAGGATCAGCAGGCCGCCGAACACGAGCGCCGTCTCGCCGGTGCGGATCAGGAGCAGCGCGGGAATCGCGAGCGCGAAGAGCCCGACGCAGCCGGCGAGCATCACCGGCTTGCGTCCGACGGCGTCCGACAGGCGGCCCGTGGCGAGCGTCATCGGCATCATCAGCACCATCACGATCAGGATCAGCACGAGGCCGTGCGCCTCGTCGAAGTGCAGCGTCGACGACAGATAGCTCGGCAGGTACGACAGCGCCATGTAATCGGTGACGTTGAAGATCAGCACGAGGCCGACGCACAGCAGCAGCGCGCGCCAGTGCCGCGCGAGCTGTCGGCGGAAATGCGCCTTCGGCACGGCCTTGTCCTGCGCTTCGCGCGCTTCGGCCTGCCGCTTGAACGCGGGCGTTTCCTCGAGCCTCATCCGGATGTACAGGCCGATCAGGCCGAGCGGGCCGGCGATCAGGAACGGCACGCGCCAGCCCCACGACAGCAGCGCGTCGTGCGACAGCGAAGCCGTCAGCAGCGCGACGACGCCCGCGCCCATCACATAGCCGATCAGCGTGCCGAACTCGAGGAAGCTGCCCATGAAGCCGCGGCGCTTGTCGGTCGAGAACTCGGCGATGAAGGTTGCCGCGCCGCCGTACTCGCCGCCCGTCGAGAAGCCTTGCACGAGACGCGCGACGAGGAGCAGCACGGGCGCGAGGAGGCCGATCGAGTCGTAGCTCGGGATCAGGCCGATCGCGAACGTGCCGACCGCCATCATGATCATCGTCATCGCGAGCACGCGCTGGCGGCCGATGCGATCGCCGAGCGGCCCGAACACCATCCCGCCGAGCGGGCGCACGAGGAAGGCGGCGGCGAACGTGCCGAACGTCGCGAGCAACTGCGCGGACGGGCTGCTCGACGGGAAGAACACCTGGCCGAGCGTGACGGCGATGTAGCTGTAGACGCCGAAGTCGAACCATTCCATCGCGTTGCCGAGCGCCATCGCGCCGACGGCGCGCTTGAGCAGGCCCTGATCGACGACGGTGATCTCGTGCGCAGCGGCGGGAAGCGCGCCTTCGGTGGGCGCGCTGGACGAACTGGAGGGGGCGGGTGTTGCAGTCAAGGTCGAAAACTCCTGTGACGGCGGCCGAACCGCGCGACGGGGCGCGGTTCGCCACGGTTTGCCGGGAGTGCCGCTCGCGATCGGACGAGGGTCGGTCGCGAGCGTGAAAGGGCGCATGAAACGCTTAATCCATAACGGAAACCGATCGGCGCGGCTCCGAGGGTCGTCGCGCGCTTGCACTCGTGAGAAAAGACCGCCGCATGGGGACGGTCGGCGAACCGGCGCATCGCGTGGCGTACGCGGCCGGTTGAATGCCCTTCGAGGGCGTCGAAACGAAAAAAGCTGCCCGAAGGCGCGCTTTCTTGTGAGCGAAATTCCGGGCGACCAGTCGCGGCACGCGGCCGAACGGTCTGGTGACCGAAATAAATGACAGGCGTAGACTGTTGAAAGAAGCGACATAATAGCACGATGGCGGAGGATCGTGCAAATTGCCGGTCATGCGGCGGTTTGGCGGGCGTCGCGTGGGGTAAGATCGCGCCGTTTGCCGCGGGCGTCGCGCGGCGTTTTCCACGCGCATCTCGCGCACGTCCCGCCATGCTCTCACTCGCGAAAATCGCCGCGTTGTTCGTCCTGACCGCCGTCGCCGAGATCGTCGGCTGCTATTTGCCCTGGCTCGTGCTGAAAGCGGGCAAGCCGGCGTGGCTGCTCGCGCCCGCGGCGCTGTCGCTCGCGCTGTTCGCATGGCTGCTGACGCTGCATCCGGCCGCGGCCGCGCGCACGTATGCGGCGTACGGCGGCGTCTACATCGCCGTTGCGCTCGCGTGGCTGAGGATCGTCGACGGCGTGCCGCTGTCGCGCTGGGATGTGGCGGGCGCGGCGCTCGCGCTCGCCGGTATGTCGGTGATCGCGCTCCAGCCGCGCGGGTGAAGTCGGCGCGGCGCGGGCAGTGGGCGTCGCGCGGCGCCGACCGTGGGCGGAGGCGAGGCGGGGGAACACGCGCCGCGACCGTGCTTGGCGGTGAGGCGGGCCGGTGCGAGCGAGTCGAGCGGCAGCCAGGCGAATGCCGATTCGACGCCGATAGGGCGATCCGAGCGCCCACCTGCCGGGCGTCGAGCGCAGGAACGTCTGAATTCTCGACGGCCCGAAGGCTGAAAGGCTGAAAGGCTGAAAGGCTGAAAGGCTGAAAGGTCGGAAGGCCCGAAGCACCCAAGCTCCAAAACCCCAAAACCCCAAAACCCCAAAACCCCAAAACCCCAAAACCCCAAAACCCCAAAACCCCAAAACCCCAAAACCCCAAAACCCCAAAACCCCAAAACCCCAAAACCCCAAAACCCCAAAACCCCAAAACCCCAAAACCCCTCAAGCCTCGCCGACCGCCTCCTTGCGCCACACGCATACGCCCTTGGCCGACTTGTCGAGCGCGTCGAGCTGCGCCTCGTGCGCGGCGAGTTCCGCGTCGGTCGCGGCGAGCACCGGCAGATCGAGTCCGCTGAACGCCATTCGCGGCGCGTCGCCGTTGCGATGGGCGTCGCCGGCTTCGTCGAGCATGTCGATCACGAGGCTTTCCTGCCCGCGCGTCATCGCGAGATACACCTCGGCGAGCAACTCGGAGTCCAGCAGCGCGCCGTGCAGCGTCCGGTGCGCGTTGCTGATCCCGAAGCGGTCGCACAGCGCGTCGAGCGAGTTGCGCTTGCCCGGGAACATTTGCTTGGCCTGCACGAGCGTGTCGATCACGCCCGCGCAGTGGTCGGTGAAGGACGGCAGGCCGAGCAGCGCGAACTCGGCGTCGAGAAAGCCGAGGTCGAACGGCGCGTTGTGGATGATCAGTTCCGCGTCGCGGACGAAATCGCGCAACGGATCGACGATTTCGGCGAACTTCGGCTTGTCGCTCAGGAATTCGGTCGTGAGGCCGTGCACCGCGAGCGCGCCCGGGTCGCTGTCGCGTTCGGGATTCACGTAGAAGTGCAGGTTCTTGCCGGTGAGCCGGCGGTTCAGCAGCTCGACGCAGCCGATTTCGATGATGCGGTCGCCCGCGCGGGCGTTCAGGCCGGTGGTTTCGGTATCGAGAATGATCTGGCGCATGTCGGGAAAACGGAAATTCGAGTCAGTCGTGAAGGGCAAAGGGGGGCGCGAGCGGGCTCATGCCTGCGCGAGCGATTCGACGCCGCGGTTCGCGAGCGCGTCCGCGCGCTCGTTCTCCGGATGGCCGGCGTGCCCCTTCACCCAGCGCCATTCGACGTCGTGCTGCGCGACGAGCGCATCGAGCCGCTGCCAGAGGTCCGCGTTCTTCACGGGCGTTTTCGCGGCGGTGACCCAGCCTTTCTTCTTCCAGCCGTGGATCCATTCGCTGATGCCTTTTTGCACGTATTGCGAATCGGTGTGGACGACCACCTTGCACGGGCGCTTGAGCGCCTCGAGCGCGGCGATCACCGCGGTGAGCTCCATTCGGTTGTTGGTCGTGCCGGGTTCGCCGCCGAAAAGCTCTTTCTCCTGCGCGCCGTAGCGCAGCAGCGCGCCCCAGCCGCCCGGGCCGGGGTTGCCCTTGCAGGCGCCGTCGGTATAGATGTCGATGGTTTGCAACGTCATGAATGTTCTTGGTGAGTGGTCGGGGTGGCGGCGGGCGTGAGGCCCGGCGCGAGCACCGGTTTCTTCATCTTGATCGGGCCGACGAGCCGCATCCCGCGCACGCGCTTGATCGCCGTCACCATGTAGACGGCGCCGAAGATCGGCCACCAGCGGTCGCCCGCCGCCTCCATGAACGCGTAGCGGGACAGCCACTTGTCGGTGGCGAGCGGCGGCCGGTAGCAGCCGAAGCGGCCGCGCTCGAGATCGAAGCCGAGCAGCTTGATCCAGTCCTTCAGCCGGATGAACGTGATCTGGTCGCGCGTCGCGGGGACGAACGGGCGCTTCGCCATCTTGCCGACCGAATGCCGCGCGCCCCAGAGGCTCAGCGAATTGAAGCCCGTGATCACGAGCTGGCCTTCCGGCATCAGCACGCGCTCGGCCTCGCGCAGCAGCCGGTGCGGATCGGACGTGAATTCGAGCGTGTGCGGCATCACGATCAGATCGACGCTCTGCGATTCGAACGGCAGATCGAGCAGGTCGCACCACACGGTGCTGCGCCCGGCGGGCGCGTGCTCGGCGCTGCGCGCCTCGCGCGCCCACGGGTAGTGATAGGGCGCGCTCGCGCCGCTTGCCGGATCGAGCACGAGGCCGCGGCACGGCATGCGGTTCTCGCGCAGCGCGTCGAGCTGCGGCAGCCCGAGCTGCAGCGCGTGAAAGCCGAACACGTCGGACACGGTGCGGTCGAGCTGCGCCTGCTCCCAGCCAAGCACATAGCGCCCGGGCGGGGAGTCGGTCCAGGCGGGCCAGTCTATAATCGAACGGTCAGACATATCTCGGTGATTGCGCGCCCATGAACGAGCTGGAATACGTGCCGGTGCCGGCATTCGACGACAACTACATCTGGCTCGTGTCGGACGGCCGCCAGGCGGTCGCCGTCGATCCGGGCGAAGCCGCGCCGGTGCGCCGCCATCTCGACGCGCGAGGCTGGCGGCTGACCGCTATTTTACTCACGCACCACCACCGCGACCACGTCGGCGGAGTGGCCGAGCTGCTCGCGGGCGCGCGCGAAGGCGAGCCGATCGCGGTGTTCGGCCCCGCGCATGAGGCGATCGAGCACATCACGCGCCGCGTGGCGGGCGGCGAGCGCGTGCGCATCGGCGCGCCCGCGCTCGAGTTCGACGTGATCGACGTGCCGGGCCACACGCGCGGCCACATCGCATACTTCCAGCCGGCGGGGCCGGGCAACGCCGCGCCGCATCTCTTTTGCGGCGACACGCTGTTCTCGTGCGGCTGCGGCCGCCTCTTCGAGGGCACGCCCGCGCAGATGCTCGCGTCGCTCGACGCGCTCGCGGCGCTGCCGGGCGACACGCGCGTGCACTGCGCGCACGAGTACACGCTGTCGAACATCCAGTTCGCGCTCGCATGCGAGCCGGGGAACGCGGCGCTCGCCGCGTGGCGCGACGAAGCGCTCGCGCGCCGTGCCCGCGGCGAGCCGACGTTGCCCACGACGATCGCGCACGAGTGCGCGGTGAACCCGTTCCTGCGCGCGGACAGCGCCTCGATCCGCGCGACGCTCGAGGCGCGGCTGCACGAGGCGGCGCCCGACCGGCTCGCGGCGTTCACGTTGATGCGCGAGTGGAAGAACCGTTTTCGTTGAGCCCGT
Source organism: Burkholderia mallei ATCC 23344 (assembly GCF_000011705.1). NCBI lineage: Bacteria > Pseudomonadati > Pseudomonadota > Betaproteobacteria > Burkholderiales > Burkholderiaceae > Burkholderia > Burkholderia mallei. Next base: position 795,845 of record NC_006348.1, read on the forward strand.
GTAATAGTCGGCCAAGCTCAACCGGAATCTCGAGAATCGGCCCCAAATACCCGATTTAGCAGGTTTTTTCGGCCTTTTTGTTGACGCGAAGCACGCACTTTCGTACTATCGCCTGCAATTTCCAGCCGTTGGAAGCCGAGATTTTCATGCGATTCCTCCTCAGTGCGCTATTGGTCCTGACGCTCGCCGCGTGCGCGGGCACCGGGCCGACCGCCCAAAATCCCGCGGCCTCCGACCCGCAAGCCGCTTCGGACTACTTGCGCAAGTCCGCTTCCGCGAAAGAAACCGTCGACGTCGACAAGCAGTCGGTCGGAGACCTCACCACCGCCGACAGCGATCTCTGGGCGCGCATCCGCCGCGGCTTCCAGATGCCCGACCTGCAGAGCGATCTCGTCGACATGCAGGCGTCGTGGTACGCGCAGCGCCCCGACTATGTGCAGCGGATGACCGAACGCTCGCAGAAGTACCTGTACCACATCGTCGAGGAGCTCGAATCGCGCCACATGCCGACCGAACTCGCGCTGCTGCCGTTCATCGAATCGGCGTACAACCCGCAGGCGCTGTCCGTCGCGAAGGCGGCGGGGATGTGGCAGTTCATGCCGGCCACGGGGCGCACGTTCAACCTGAAGCGCAACATGTGGCAGGACGAGCGGCGCGACGTGCTCGCGTCGACGAGCGCGGCGCTCGATTACCTGTCGCGCCTGCATGACATGTTCGGCGACTGGTATCTCGCGCTCGCCGCGTACAACTGGGGCGAGGGCAATCTGCAGCGCGCGATCGCGCGCAACCAGGCGGCCGGGCTGCCGACCGATTACCAGAGCCTGCGGATGCCGAACGAGACGCGCAACTACGTGCCGAAGCTGCAGGCGGTCAAGAACATCGTGACGAACCCGCAGCAGTACGGCCTCACGCTGCCGGAGATTCCGAACCACCCGTATTTCGTGACGGTCACGACCTCGCGCGACATCGACGTGACGGTCGCCGCGAAGCTCGCGAATCTGCCGCTCGACGAATTCAAGTCGCTCAACCCGTCGTTCTCGAAGCCCGTGATTCTCGGTGCGACGCAGCCGCAGATCCTGCTGCCGTTCGATAACGCGGCGGCGTTCGAGAAGGGGCTGAAGTCGTACGACGGCCAGCTTTCGTCATGGACGGCGTATACGGTCACCGAGCGCGCGCGGCCGGCCGCGATCGCGGAGAAGATCGGCGTCGATGCGGATACGCTGATGCAGGTGAACAAGATTCCGGCCGGCATGCGGCTGAAGCCCGGCTCGACGATCGTCGTGCCGCGCACCGACGACGATGACGAGGACATCAGCGCCGACGTCGCCGAGAACGGCGTGCTCGCGATGGAGCCGGACGTGCCCGACACGCGCAAGATGCTGATTCGCGTGCGCCGCAAGCAGTCGATGGAAGCGCTCGCGAGCCGCTACGGCGTGTCGGCCGCGCAACTGCGCGGATGGAACCGCACGCGCCGCGCGGTCGTGATGCCGGGCCAGACGATGGTGCTGCACGTGCCCGTCGGTCGTGCGGTGCCGGCCGAGCCGGGGCCCGAGCGGATCGCGACGTCGGTAGGCGGCGGGCGCATCGAGCGCGCGAGCCTGCACACGGGCGGCAAGGCGTCGAGCCGCGGCCGCAAGGCGGGGCCCGCCGCGAAGGCGTCGGCGAAGGCCGCGACGAAGAGCGGTGCGAAAGCCGCGCCCGCGAAAACCGCGGGCCGCAAGACGACGAAGAAGAAGTAAGACGAAAGGGCGCGCATGCCGCGGGGGCTTTCCTGCCGGCGACGCGCGATCGACTATCATCGCCGGACGCCGTCACCTGGGTGACGGCGTTTTCGTTTGCGCGCGCCGCCGGTTCGTCGGTCGGCGTCTTACCGGTGATCGTGATGTCCCTCATGCAATTTCGCGTGTTCGCGCTGTTCGCGATCGGCTATTTCGTTTCGTACGTCTTTCGCGGCGTGAATCTCGGCTTCGCGCCGCTCATCACGCGCGAGCTCGGCCTGTCCGCCGCCGATCTCGGGCTGCTGACGAGCCTTTACTTTCTTGGTTTCGCGTGCGCGCAGATTCCGGCCGGCGTGCTGCTCGACCGCTACGGCCCGCGTCGCGTGAGCGCCGCGCTTCTGCTCGTCGCGGCGGCTGGCGCGTGGGTGTTCGGCGCCGCGCACGACACCGGCGCGATGATGCTCGGGCGTCTTCTGATCGGCGTCGGCGTGTCGGTGTGCCTGGGCGGCGCGTTCAAGGCGCTCGCGCAGCATTTCCCGGTCGCGAGGCTGCCGCTTCTGAACGGCTTCGTGATGGCGGTGGGCGGGCTGGGCGGCGTCGCGGTCGGCTCGCCGCTCGATTGGCTGCTTGGCTTCGCCGGCTGGCGCGCGGTGTGCGCGGGGCTCGGCGCGTTCACGGTGGCGGTCGCGGCCGCGTTGTGGGCGTTCGCCCCCGATGCGCGGCAGAGCCGTCACGACGCGAGCGTCGCCGCGCAATTCGCGGGCACCTGGCGAATCGTCACGAACCGCACGTTCTGGAAGATCGCGTCGTTTTCGGTCGTCACGCAGGGCGTGTTCTACGCGATGCAATCGCTGTGGGTCGGCGCGTATCTGCGCGACGTGAGCGGCTTCGCGCCGCGCGACGCGGCCGTGCTCGTGTCCGTGCTCGGCTTCGCGATGATGGCGGGCTGCGTCGGCTTCGGCGCGGCGGCGCGCGGGCTCGAGCGGCGCGGCATGTCGCTGTATGCGTTCTGCGGGTTCGGGATGGCGCTCTTCGTCGCGACCCAGCTCGCGATCATGCTGCGCGCGCCGCTGCCCGCCGCGGTGCTGTGGGCGGCGTACGGCGTGTTCGGCGGCGTCGGCATCCTGAGCTACGCCGTGCTCGCCGAATATTTCCCCGTGCACGTGATCGGCCGTGCGAACACGACGCTCACGCTCGTCATCTTCGTGCTGATCTTCGGATTCCAGGTGGGCGTGGGCGCGGTGCTGTCGCATTGGCCGATGCGGGCCGGGCATTATCCGGCCGAGGCGCATTTGAGCGCGTGGGGCGCGCTCGTCGCGCTGCAGATTGCGAGCGCGGTCTGGTACGTGCTGCCCGATCGCGCGCTCGACAAGTCCGCCCGGCACGCGGGGTGATTCGCGTCACGCCCGTCGCGGCGGCGCGCGGGCGTCGGCCGGCCGCGCGCCGCGATCGCCGGCGTGGCGCGGCGACGGGCGTCGGCGCGCGCGTCGCCGTGGCGCTTCATCCGCGCCGGTCGACGTACTCGATGTACCCGCGTCCGCTCGCCGGGCGGCCGTCGCGCTCGCCCTCCCAACGATAGCCGCCGACGTAGCCCGTGCCGATGCCGAACAGCATCGGCGTATCGACGGTCGCGTCGATCGCGAACAGCGTGCGGCCGTGCCGGTCGCGCACGCGCCAGGCGAACGTCTCGGGCAACCACATTGCGTGGCCGTCCGGCCCGACGGCCGGCCGCGCCTGCGCGCTCGTCACCCGGAAGTGGACGTCGGCGTCGAGCCGGTGGGCGCGTTGACCGATGACGCGCAGATACGCGCTTGTCAGCGCCGGATACTGATCGACTTGCACGTGCGCGAGCAGCAATTGCGTGTCGGCGTCGAGGTCGATCACCTGGTAGCTGAACACGTCCCATGGCAGTTTCGCGGCTTGGGGCAGAAAACGGTTGCGCAGCAGGTAGGGCGACGTGCCGCGCGCATATTCGTAGGTGCACAGACCCGCCACTTCGGTGGTCGCGCCGCCGTGCTCGATCGTGCCCCGATAGCGGGTGACGAGCGCGATGTGTTCGTAGAAGAGACCTTTCGCGAACCATGTGACGTCGCCTGTCGCGGTGAGCGTCAGATCGACCGCGAAGCCGCCGCGGCGGCTCTCGAGGCGGAATTCGGGGTAGCGGCCGCTCAGCTCCAGATCGTCGCCAAGGCGCAGCAGGCTGCCGTCCGCGCGCGATTCGACATCGCGCGGAATCGAGTAGCGGGTGAAATGGCGATCGACGGCGGCCGCCGTGCCGTGCACGAGCGTCGCGGTCTGCAGCGGGCCGTCGCCCGGCGCCGCCGCGAAATCGGCGTCGAACACGCGCATGCCCGCGCTGCCGAGGATGATCGCCGTGGCCATGAAGCGGTGCGGCGCGGGCAGATCCGGAATCATGATCCCGTAATGGACGAGGCCGAACCGGCGTGCGCCGCCGTTCGGCGGAAAAGTCGTCGGCGCGGGCAGTCCGTGCTGCACGCACGGTTCGACGGGGCGCAGGATCTGCATGGCGGCCTTGGCGATCAGGCGGCCGCGCCAGCCGCGCCAGCCGCGGCGGCGATGGTCGCTGTCGATGAGCGGCAGGGTGGGGGCGGCGCCCGAGTGCGGGGCGAGGATGGTGCTCATGTCGTCTCCTGTTTGTCGTTTGCGCGCGGCATCGGCGGCGCGCGCCCGGCGCCGCGCCGCCGGCTTCGCGACGGCGGGCGGCTCGCCGATGCGGCGGCAGGGCGTCCGGCCTCGCGGCCGCGGCTCGCCGGTCGCGCACGCCCATAATCGGGCGTGCGGGAAAGATCGCATTGAGCGTTACATTGAGCAATGGCATATTGGGCGCATTCCGAACATTTGAGGCCATCTTGACCGCCAAGCTTGCCCACTGGGATTTCGTCCGGCCTGTCGCGACGACGCGCGTGCTCGTCGACGTGGGCGTCGAGCAGGGGCTCGCCGTCGGACAGTGCCTGGGCGGCAGCGGTGTCTGCGCCGATCTGCTCGACAAGCCGGACGCCACCGTCGCCGCCGCGCAGGAACTGCGCATCGTTCGCAATCTGATGCGGCTGCTGGGGCCGGACTTTCCGCTCGGCATCGAGATCGGCCGGCGCTATCACGCGACCGCCTATGGCGTCTGGGGTTTCGCGCTGATGAGCAGCGCGACGTTCGGCGACGCCGTGTCGGTCGGCTTGCGCTATCTTCAATTGACGTCGACCTTCTGCGAGATCCGGCCGACGCTGCGCGGCGACGACGCGACGCTCGTGATCGACGACCGCGACCTGCCCGGCGACGTGCGCGACGTGCTGGTCGAAATCACGGTGGCCGCGTTGATCACGCTGCAATTCGATCTCGACGCGGCGAACTTGCCGGTCAAGCGTCTGGCGCTCAAGATGAAGCCGCCGTCGTACGCCGGCCGCTTCCGGACGCTGTTCGACGCGACGCCCGAATTCGGCGCGGCGCACAATGCGCTGACGGTGGACGCGCGCTGTCTCGACCTGAAGCTGCCGCAGCGCAACGCGCTGACGCGGCGGCGGTGCGAGGACGAGTGCCGCCGCGTGCTCGAGCGCCATCGTCGCAGCGAAGGCTGGGCGGGGCGCGTGCGCCGGCAGTTGGCCGGCGATCCGGCGCGCGGCCCGACGATGGACGTGCTCGCGGCCGAGCTGGGCTTGAGCCCGCGCACATTGCGGCGGCGGCTCGCGAACGAGGGGACGGATTACGAGACGGTCGTCGACGAGCTTCGCCAAGCGCTGGCCGAGGCGCTGCTCGCGACGACGACGTTGACGCTCGCCGAGGTGTCGGAGCGGCTCGGCTATTCGGAGCCATCCGCGTTCGCGCGCGCGTTCAGGCGCTGGAAGGGGATGTCGCCGAGCGAATACCGGCGCGCGGCGTGAGTGGAGAGGGCGCCGCGTAAGCGGAAAGGGCGCCGCGCGCCGGCCGTCCGCGTCCGGCGCATGAGCGGGGCGCGCCCGCCGTGCGTCGCGCACCCCGGCGGGGCGCGAGTCCGCACGGGGAGTCCGCACGAAATGCGCTGATCGATTGAAGATAAGGCCAGTTTCACGCTATAATTTGAAAGTTTGTGCTAATCAACCTCGCACCCTAGCGCCTACCTCCTTTTCATCCCGTTCGTCCGCCGCACGCCGCTTGACGCAGGCGATGCCGCGAAACCCGCGCCCGTGCGCGCGCGTTTCGCGCTCGATCGCAAGCCCGCGCGCGAAAGCGCCCACGCGCGCGTGATGCGTCACGCGGCCCGCGAGCGCGCGGCAGGATAGACAGGTCGGCGGCAAGGGTGTCCCCCAAGGAGCCCCCCGTGTTGCCGTCTTTTTCTCCCGCTTTGCTCGCACTCGCCGACGGCACGGTCTTTCGTGGTTATTCGATCGGCGCGGCCGGCCATACGATCGGCGAAGTCGTGTTCAACACCGCGATCACCGGCTATCAGGAAATCCTGACGGATCCGAGCTATGCGCGCCAGATCGTCACGCTGACCTATCCGCACATCGGCAACGTCGGCGTGAACGCCGAGGACGTCGAAGCGACGAAAGTCCATGCCGCCGGCCTCATCGTGCGCGATTTGCCCGCGCTCGCGTCGAACTTCCGGATGGCGCGCACGCTCGGCGATTACCTGCGCGACGAAGGCGTCGTCGCGATCGCGGGCATCGACACCCGCAAGCTGACCCGCATCCTGCGCGACAAGGGCGCGCAGAACGGCTGCATCCTGACGGGCTCCGACGACGAAACGAAGGCGCTCGCACTCGCGCGCTCGTTCCCGGGCCTCGCGGGGATGGACCTCGCGAAGGTCGTCTCGACGGCTAAGCCGTTCGAGTGGAAGCAGACGGAATGGCGCCTCGGCAGCGGCTACGGGATGCAGGAGACGCCGCGCTACCGCGTCGTCGCGTTCGATTTCGGCGTGAAATACAACATCCTGCGCATGCTCGCCGAGCGCGGCTGCCACGTGAGCGTGCTGCCCGCGCAATCGAGCGCGGCCGACGCGCTCGCGCTCAATCCGGACGGCATCTTCCTGTCGAACGGCCCGGGCGATCCGCAGCCGTGCGACTACGCGATCGCCGCGACCCGGGAGTTCATCGAGCGCGGCGTGCCGACCTTCGGCATCTGCCTCGGCCACCAGATCATGGGCCTCGCGCTCGGCGCGAAGACGCTCAAGATGAAGACGGGCCATCACGGCGCGAACCATCCGGTGAAGGATCTCGCGAACGGCCGTGTCGTGATCACGTCGCAAAACCACGGTTTCGCAGTCGACGCCGATTCGCTGCCCGCGAACGCGCGCGCGACGCACGTGTCGCTGTTCGACGGCACGCTGCAGGGCTTCGAGCTGACCGACAAGCCCGCGTTCTGCTTCCAGGGGCACCCGGAGGCGTCGCCCGGCCCGCACGACATCGGCTATCTGTTCGACCGCTTCACCGCGCTGATGGACGCGGCGAAGGCGCGCAGCGCCTGAACCCGTCGCATCGATCAAGGAGTCTCGCATCATGTTCGGTCACGCACTCGGCATCACGGATCTCTGGACCTATGTGTTCGGCGTGGTGTTCATCATTCTGCTGCCGGGGCCGAACTCGATGTACGTGCTGTCGCTCGCCGCGCAGCGCGGCGTGAAGGCCGGCTATCGCGCCGCGTGCGGCGTGTTCGTCGGCGACACCGTGCTGATGGTGCTGTCCGCCGCGGGCGTCGCGTCGCTGCTGAAGGCGAATCCGCTGCTGTTCTCGGTCGTCAAGTACGGCGGCGCCGCCTACCTGCTGTACATCGGCGTCGGCATGCTGCGCGGCGCGTGGCGCAAGCTCGCGCGGCCCGCCGCGGACGCGGGCGCCGACGTGCGGCGCGCGGTCGACGGCGAGCGGCCGTTTCGCAAGGCGCTCGTCGTGAGCCTCCTGAACCCGAAGGCGATCCTGTTCTTCATCTCGTTCTTCATCCAGTTCGTCGATCCGGCCTACGCGCATCCGGCGCTGTCGTTCGTCGTGCTGGGCGCGATCGCGCAGCTCGCGAGCTTCGTCTACCTGAGCACGCTGATCTTTACGGGCGCGCGTCTCGCCGACCACTTCCGGCGCCGCCGCAAGCTCGCGGCGGGCGCCTCGGGCGGCGTGGGCGGCCTGTTCGTCGGCTTTTCCGTGAAGCTCGCGCTCGCGACGATGAGCTGAGCGCCGCACGCGGATCGCGCATCAACGATTATTTTCTGAATCCCAAGAGCCATGCCAAAACGCACAGACATCAACAGCATCCTCATCATCGGCGCCGGCCCGATCATCATCGGCCAGGCGTGCGAGTTCGACTACTCGGGCGCGCAGGCATGCAAGGCGTTGCGTGAGGAGGGCTACAAGGTCATCCTCGTCAACAGCAACCCGGCGACGATCATGACCGATCCGAACACGGCGGACGTCACGTACATCGAGCCGATCACGTGGGAAGTCGTCGAGCGCATCATCGCGAAGGAGCGCCCCGACGCGATCCTGCCGACGATGGGCGGCCAGACCGCGCTGAACTGCGCGCTCGACCTGTTCCACCACGGCGTGCTCGAGAAGTACGGCGTCGAGCTGATCGGCGCGTCGCCGGAGGCGATCGACAAGGCCGAAGACCGCCAGAAGTTCAAGGACGCGATGACGAAGATCGGCCTCGGCTCGGCGAAGTCCGGCATCGCGCACTCGATGGAAGAGGCGCTGAAGGTGCACGCGGACATCGCGGCGGCGACGGGCGGCAGCGGCTACCCGGTCGTGATCCGCCCGTCGTTCACGCTCGGCGGCTCGGGCGGCGGCATCGCGTACAACCGCGAGGAGTTCGAGGAGATCTGCAAGCGCGGCCTCGATCTGTCGCCGACGCGCGAGCTGCTGATCGAGGAATCGCTGCTCGGCTGGAAGGAGTACGAGATGGAGGTCGTGCGCGATCGCGCCGACAACTGCATCATCGTCTGCTCGATCGAGAACCTCGACCCGATGGGCGTGCACACCGGCGATTCGATCACCGTCGCGCCCGCGCAGACGCTCACCGACAAGGAATACCAGATCCTGCGCAACGCGTCGCTCGCGGTGCTGCGCGAGATCGGCGTCGACACGGGCGGCTCGAACGTGCAGTTCTCGATCAACCCGAAGGACGGCCGCATGGTCGTCATCGAAATGAACCCGCGCGTGTCGCGCTCGTCGGCGCTCGCGTCGAAGGCGACCGGCTTTCCGATCGCGAAGGTCGCGGCGAAGCTCGCCGTCGGCTACACGCTCGACGAGCTGAAGAACGAGATCACGGGCGGCGCGACGCCGGCGTCGTTCGAGCCGACGATCGACTACGTCGTCACGAAGATTCCGCGCTTCGCGTTCGAGAAGTTCCGCGAGGCCGATTCGCGTCTCACGACGCAGATGAAATCGGTCGGCGAAGTGATGGCGATCGGCCGCACGTTCCAGGAATCGTTCCAGAAGGCGCTGCGCGGCCTCGAAGTCGGCGTCGACGGCCTCGACGAGAAGACGACGAGCCGCGACGAGATCATCCGCGAGATCGGCGAGCCGGGCCCGGACCGGATCTGGTATGTGGGCGACGCGTTTCGCGTGGGCATGTCGCGCGAGCAGATCTTCGAGGAGACCGCGATCGATCCGTGGTTCCTTGCGCAGATCGAGCAGATCGTGCTGAAGGAGAAGGCGCTCGCCGGCCGCACGCTCGCGAGCCTGACGAAGGACGAGCTGCACTATCTGAAGCAAAGCGGCTTCTCCGACCGGCGCCTGGCGAAGCTGCTCGGCGCGACGCCCGCCGACGTGCGCGCGCGCCGCCTCGAGCTGAACGTGCGCCCGGTCTACAAGCGCGTCGACACCTGCGCGGCCGAGTTCGCGACGAAAACCGCCTACATGTACTCGACCTACGAGGAGGAGTGCGAGGCGCAGCCGACCGGCAACAGGAAGATCATGGTGCTGGGCGGCGGCCCGAACCGGATCGGCCAGGGCATCGAGTTCGACTACTGCTGCGTGCACGCGGCGCTCGCGATGCGCGAGGACGGTTACGAAACGATCATGGTCAACTGCAACCCGGAGACGGTGTCGACCGACTACGACACGTCCGATCGTCTGTATTTCGAGCCGCTCACGCTCGAGGACGTGCTCGAGATCGTCGACAAGGAAAAGCCCGTCGGCGTGATCGTCCAGTACGGCGGCCAGACGCCGCTGAAGCTCGCGCTCGATCTGGAGGCGCACGGCGTGCCGATCATCGGCACGTCGCCGGACATGATCGACGCGGCCGAAGATCGCGAGCGCTTCCAGAAGCTGTTGCAGGACCTCGGCCTGCGCCAGCCGCCGAACCGCACCGCGCGCGCTGAGGACGAAGCGCTCGCGCTCGCCGACGAGATCGGCTATCCGCTCGTCGTGCGTCCGTCGTACGTGCTCGGCGGCCGCGCGATGGAGATCGTCCACGAGCCGCGCGACCTCGAGCGCTACATGCGCGAGGCGGTGAAGGTGTCGAACGATTCGCCGGTGCTGCTCGACCGCTTCCTGAACGACGCGATCGAGTGCGACGTCGATTGCATCTGCGACGGCGACGCCGTGTTCATCGGCGGCGTGATGGAGCACATCGAGCAGGCGGGGGTCCACTCGGGCGATTCGGCGTGCTCGCTGCCGCCGTACTCGCTGTCGACGCAGACGGTCGCCGAGCTCAAGCGCCAGACGGGCGCGATGGCGAAGGCGCTGAACGTGGTCGGCCTGATGAACGTGCAGTTCGCGATCCAGCAGGTGCCGCGGCCGGACGGCTCGAAGGAAGACATCATCTACGTGCTCGAGGTGAACCCGCGCGCGTCGCGCACGGTGCCGTACGTGTCGAAGGCGACGAGCCTGCCGCTCGCGAAGATCGCCGCGCGCGCGATGGTCGGCCAGAAGCTCGCGCAGCAGGGCGTGACGAAGGAAGTCGAGCCGCCGTACTTCAGCGTGAAGGAAGCGGTGTTCCCGTTCATCAAGTTCCCGACCGTCGATCCGGTGCTCGGGCCCGAGATGCGTTCGACGGGCGAGGTGATGGGCGTCGGCGCGACGTTCGGCGAGGCGCTCTTCAAGTCGCAGCTCGCGGCGGGTTCGCGCCTGCCGGAGTCGGGCACGGTGCTGCTCACGGTGATGGACGCGGACAAGCCGAAGGCGGTCGAGGTCGCGAAGATGCTGCACGATCTCGGCTATCCGCTCGTCGCGACGCGCGGCACCGCCGCCGCGATCGAGGCGGCCGGCGTGCCGGTGAAGGTCGTGAACAAGGTGAAGGACGGCCGTCCGCACATCGTCGACATGATCAAGAACGGCGAGATCGCGCTCGTGTTCACGACGGTCGACGAGACGCGCGCGGCGATCGCCGATTCGCGCTCGATCCGGATGAGCGCGCAGGCGCACAAGGTCACCTATTACACGACGATGTCGGGCGCGCGCGCGGCGGTGGAGGGGCTGCGCTACCTGAAGGACTTGGAAGTCTATGATTTACAAGGTCTGCACGCTCGCCTAAACTAAGCCTCCAGTTACCTGTCCAAGCAACACGTGCCGCGATTAAGCGGCGTTTCCGATGTTTCGGAAATGCGCTTAATCGCGGTGATTTTTTTTATGGCCGTTTTTAGCTATTGAGTCGTTTATGAGCACCATTCCGTTGACGAAGCGTGGCGCAGACCAACTGCGCGATGAACTGCAGCGCCTGAAGTCCGTCGAGCGGCCGGCCGTCATCAACGCGATCGCCGAAGCGCGCGCGCAGGGTGACTTGTCCGAGAACGCCGAATACGACGCCGCCAAAGAAAAGCAGGGCTTCATCGAGGGTCGCATCGCCGAAATCGAATCGAAGCTGTCGGCCGCGCAGATCATCGATCCGGCCACGCTCGACACCGATGGCCGCGTGGTGTTCTCGTCGACGGTCGAGCTCGAGGATCTCGAGACGGGCGCGAAGGTGAAATACCAGATCGTCGGCGACGACGAAGCCGATCTCGATCACGGCCTGATCTCGGTGAGCTCGCCGATCGCGCGCGCACTGATCGGCAAGTCCGAGGGCGATGTCGCGGCGGTTCAGGCGCCGAGCGGCGTGCGCGAGTACGAAATCATCTCGGTGCAGTTCGTCTGATGGCCGGGGCCGCGGCGCCGCACCGGCTGTTTCGCCTGTTGGCGACGGTCTGGGTCGGCAGCCTGCTGACGATCGGCTACGCGGTCGCGCCGGTGTTGTTCGCGACGCTCGATCGCGCGACGGCAGGCGCTGTCGCCGCGCGTCTGTTCAGCATCGAGGCGACGATCGGCGCGGTATGCGGCGTGCTGCTGATCGGCCTGTCGAATCTGCTCGTGCGCCGCGGCCACGACGCGTACTGGCCGCTGCGCTGGCTGCTCGCCGCGATGCTCGGCTGCGTGCTCGTCGGCTATTTCGCGCTGCAGCCGTTCATGAACGCGCTGCGGGTCGCGGCGCTCGAGGCGGGCACGGACGTCGGCCATTCCGCGTATGCGGGGCGCTTCGCGCTGCTGCACGGCGTATCGAGCGTCTTCTATCTCGTCGAGAGCCTTGTCGGCATCGGGCTGATCTGGCGGCTGCCGGGGCAGGGCGGCGCAAGCCCGCTCGGCGGCGAGCGGCGCGCCTGAGCCCACGGCACACCGCGGTGCGCGGGCCCGCCGGCCGGCCGAACCGGCCGCGCGGCGCGCCCGGCGGCGATCACTTCTCGTTCTGATGCTGGCGCTTCGCGCTCGACTGGCGTTTCTTCGCGCGCTTCACGTTGCCGCCCGCCGTCACGCGCTCGTTGCCGAGCACGCGCACTTTCTGCGGCTTCGGCCGGCGCACGGCGGGCGCGTTCGGCGACTGCTTGACCACCTTGACGACGCGCGGCGCGCGGCCCTTCGCGGCGCGGCCCTCGTCGGGCTGCGCGGCGCTCGCGCGGGCCGCCTCGCGCGCGCTCGGCACGCCGCGGCGGCCGCGCTGCGGCGCAGCTTCCGCCTGCTCGGGCTTCCAGATCACGAGCAGCTTGCCGATGTGCTGAATCGGCGCGGCGTTCAGGCGATCGCAGATTTCGTCGTAGATCGCGACGCGCTCGTCGCGCTCATCGCCGAACACGCGAATCTTGATCAGTTGGTGCGCGGCGAGGTGAACCTCGATCTCGGCGAGCACGGCGTCGGTCAGCCCTTCGGCGCCGATCAGCACGACGGGCTTGAGCGCATGGGCTTCGGAACGCAGCGCGGAGCGCTCGGCGGGGGAAAGCGAAAGGGCGGGCATCGGAATGAGGAATTCGAATCAAATTGATGGCGGGCGCGCCGGGACGAGCGACGAAGCTTTTCCGCGGCGGCGCGCCGAAACCACGTAAAATCGCGGCTTGGGCCCTTCGGGGCCGAAAGCCGCGCCAATAAGTCCCGTATTATCCGCCAAAAGCGCGGCTTCACGAAGCAATCGGCAGCAATCTCTCCATCGCATGGCAAAGAACCGCTTTAACCAATCCTGGTTGCACGACCACATCAACGACCCGTACGTCAAAATGGCGCAGCGGGAAGGGTACCGCGCGCGCGCCGCGTACAAGCTGAAGGAAATCGACGAGCAGGACAAGCTGATCCGCCCGGGCCAGGTGATCGTCGATCTGGGCGCGGCGCCGGGCAGCTGGAGCCAGTACGCGCGCAACAAGCTCGCGCAGGGCAAGCGGCGCGACGCGGTGCGCGAGGGCGGCATCGACGGCACGATCATCGCGCTCGACATGCTGCCGATGGAGCCCGTCGCCGACGTCCATTTCATCCAGGGCGACTTCCGCGAGGAGAGCGTGCTGCATCAATTGGAGGAAGTCCTCGCCGGGCGCGCGGTCGACCTTGTAATTTCCGACATGGCCCCCAACCTGTCCGGCGTGGCGGTCGCGGATGCGGCGCGGATCGAGCATGTCTGCGATCTGGCGCTCGAATTCGCGCAAAACCATCTGAAGCCGGATGGCGCCCTTTTGGTGAAATGCTTTCACGGCAGCGGCTACAGCCAGATCGTCGAGAAATTCAAGCACCAATTTAAAACGGTGGCGCCGCGCAAGCCAAAAGCTTCCCGCGACAAATCGTCCGAAACGTTTATTTTGGGTCGGCATCTGAAGCAGCCGCGCTGAACGTGGCATCGCGCGGGAGGATGCGCCGGAGCCCTTGCCAGCCGTGCCGCGCGCCTATCGGCGCGGTAGCGAATCCTTATGGCGAGGGGCTGCGGACTGGATTAGAATGCCTGAGGAGCGCCGCAAGGCAAATGTAGGCGCTCGTCTATGAGTGAAGGAGTGGTGCTTTGAACAACAATATGTTTTCGAAGGCAGCAGTGTGGCTCGTGATCGCACTGGTGCTGTTTACGGTGTTCAAGCAGTTCGACAAGCCCCGCGTCCAGGAAGGCGTCTCCTATTCGCAGTTCATGGATGACGCGAAGAACGGCAAGGTCAAGAACGTGGTCGTGCAGGGGCGCAACCTCACCGTCACTCCCGCGGATGGTCAGAAGTATCAGATCGTGTCGCCGGGCGACATCTGGATGGTCGGCGATCTGATGAAGTACGGCGTGCAAGTCAGCGGCAAGGCCGACGACGAGCCGAACGCGCTCGTCTCCGCGCTCTACTATCTCGGCCCCACGCTGCTCATCATCGTGTTCTGGTTCTACATGATGAGACAGATGCAGGGCGGCGGTAAGGGCGGCGCGTTCTCGTTCGGCAAATCGCGCGCGCGGCTGATCGACGAGAACAACAACGCGGTCAACTTCTCCGACGTCGCCGGCTGCGACGAAGCGAAGGAGGAAGTGTCCGAGCTCGTCGATTTCCTGCGCGATCCCCAGAAATTCCAGAAGCTCGGCGGCCGCATCCCGCGCGGCGTGCTGCTCGTCGGGCCTCCCGGCACCGGTAAGACGCTGCTTGCCCGCGCGATCGCGGGTGAGGCGAAGGTGCCGTTCTTCAGCATCTCGGGCTCGGACTTCGTCGAGATGTTCGTCGGTGTCGGCGCGGCCCGCGTGCGCGACATGTTCGAGCAGGCGAAAAAGCATGCGCCTTGCATCGTGTTCATCGACGAAATCGACGCGGTCGGCCGTCATCGCGGCGCCGGCATGGGCGGCGGCAACGACGAGCGCGAGCAGACGCTGAACCAGATGCTCGTCGAGATGGACGGCTTCGAGGCGAACTCCGGCGTGATCGTGATCGCCGCGACGAACCGCTCCGACGTGCTCGACAAGGCGCTGCTGCGTCCGGGCCGTTTCGACCGCCAGGTCTACGTCGGCCTGCCTGACATCCGCGGCCGCGAGCAGATCATGCGCGTGCACCTGCGCAAGGTGCCGATCGCGAACGACGTCGACGCGGCGGTCATCGCGCGCGGCACGCCGGGCTTCTCGGGCGCCGATCTCGCGAATCTCGTCAACGAGGCGGCGCTCTTCGCGGCGCGCCGCGGCAAGCGAATCGTCGAGATGCAGGATTTCGAGGACGCGAAGGACAAGATCTTCATGGGGCCGGAGCGCAAGTCGGCGGTGATCCGCGAGGAAGCGAAGCGCGCGACCGCCTACCACGAGTCGGGCCATGCGGTGATCGCGAAGCTGCTGCCGAAGGCCGATCCGGTCCACAAGGTCACGATCATTCCGCGCGGCCGCGCGCTCGGCGTCACGTGGCAGTTGCCCGAGCACGACAACGAGACGTATTCGAAGGATTACCTGCTCGACCGCCTCGCGATCCTGTTCGGCGGCCGGGTGGCCGAAGAGCTGTTCCTGAATCTCGTGAGCACCGGCGCGTCGGACGATTTCAACAAGGCGACGCAGACGGCGCGCGCGATGGTCGCGCGCTTCGGCATGACCGATGCGCTCGGGCCGATGGTCTACGTCGACGACGAGAACGACGGCGGCCCGTTCGGGCGCGGCTTCACGCGCACGATCTCGGAGGCGACGCAGCAGAAGGTCGACGCGGAAATCCGCCGCGTGCTCGACGAACAGTACGGCCTCGCCCGCCGGCTGCTCGAGGAGAATCGAGACAAGGTCGAGGCGATGACGGCCGCGCTGATGGAGTGGGAAACGATCGACGCCGACCAGATCAACGACATCATGGAAGGGCGTCCGCCGCGTTCGCCGAAGAGCGTGCCGCCGGCCGGCGATCCTTCGTCGGGCGGTTCGTCCGGCGCCGAAGTCAAGCCGGGCAACGCCACCGCGCCGGCATAAACGATCGCGGCTTGGGTTCACGGGCTGGTGTGGCTGTCACACCGGCCCGTTTTGCTTTGTTATCAGACGCTTTTCGTCGCTTCCCACTGCGTTCGATCCGACGCTTCCGCTCGTGTCCAGTTCCGATTCCGTTTTTCCCGTTCCCGCGCCGCTGCAATGCGGCCGTTTCACCTTGACCTTCGAGCGCCCCCTCGTGATGGGGATCCTCAACGTCACCCCCGATTCGTTCTCCGACGGCGGCCGTTACGTCGCCCGTGACGCCGCGCTCGCGCAGGCGGAGCGGATGCTTGCCGAAGGCGCGGACATCCTCGACATCGGCGGCGAATCGACGCGCCCCGGCGCGCCGCCCGTGCCGCTTAACGAGGAGCTCGAGCGCGTGATTCCGCTCGTCGAGGCGCTGCGCGGCCGGAACGTGCCGCTGTCGATCGACACGTACAAGCCCGCCGTGATGCGCGCGTCGCTCGCCGCGGGCGCCGATCTGATCAACGATATCTGGGGGCTGCGGCAGCCGGGCGCGATCGACGCGGTGCGCGACAGCGCGTGCGGCCTCTGCGTGATGCACATGCTCGGCGAGCCGCGGACGATGCAGGTGCATGCGCCCGAGTATCGCGACGTGATCGACGACGTGCGCGCGTTTCTCGCCGAGCGCGCCGATGCGCTCGTCCAGGCGGGCGTCGATGCCCGGCGTATCAGCGTCGATCCGGGGTTCGGTTTCGGCAAGTCGGTGATAGAACACAACTATGCGCTGCTTGCGCATTTGCCGAGGACCGCGCCCGCGCGGCCCGACGGGCGCGCGTATCCGATCCTCGCCGGCATGTCGCGCAAGTCGATGCTGGGCGCGGTGATCGGCAGACCCGCGCCCGAGCGCATCGCGGCGAGCGTCGCGGCGGCGGTCTGCGCGGCCGAGCGGGGGGCGGCGATCGTGCGCGTGCACGACGTCGCGGCGACCGTCGACGCATTGAAAGTATGGAGCGCCGTGCGCGATGCCGCGCGGCGAGCATAAGTCGAAACAAGGAGGAAGGTTCTACATGGGACGTCGTTATTTCGGCACGGACGGCATTCGCGGCAAGGTCGGCGACGCGCCGATCACGCCCGATTTCGTGTTGCGGCTCGGCTACGCGGCGGGCAAGGTGCTCGCGAGCGCGCCCGGGCGCGCGGCGTCGGGCGCGCGCCCGACGGTGCTGATCGGCAAGGACACGCGGGTATCGGGCTATATGCTCGAGGCCGCGCTCGAAGCCGGTTTTTCCGCCGCGGGCGTCGACGTGATGCTCGCGGGGCCGATGCCGACGCCGGGCGTCGCGTATCTGACGCGCGCGTTGCGGCTGTCGGCGGGCGTCGTGATCAGCGCGTCGCACAATCCGTATCACGACAACGGCATCAAGTTCTTCTCGGCCGACGGCAACAAGCTGCCGGACGAGATCGAGGCCGAGATCGAGGCGTGGCTCGACAAGCCGCTCGACTGCGCGGCATCGGACGGGCTCGGCAAGGCGCGGCGCCTCGACGACGCGGCCGGCCGCTACATCGAGTTCTGCAAGAGCACGTTCCCGGCCGCGTTCGATCTGCGCGGGATGAAGCTCGTCGTCGACTGCGCGCACGGCGCCGCGTATCAGGTCGCGCCGCACGTGTTTCACGAGCTCGGTGCGGACGTGATCCCGATCGGCGTCGCGCCGAACGGCTTCAACATCAACGATGGTGTCGGCGCGACGGCGCCTGATGCGCTGATGCGCGCCGTGCGCGCGAATCATGCCGATCTCGGCATCGCGCTCGACGGCGACGCGGACCGCCTGCTCGTCGTCGACCATACCGGCCGGCTATATAACGGCGACGAACTGCTGTACGTGCTCGTCAAGGATCGCATTGCAACTAACGGCCAAGTCGAGGGGGCGGTGGGCACGCTGATGACGAATTTCGCCGTCGAAGTCGCGCTGAAAGAAGCGGGCGTGCAATTCGTGCGGGCGGCGGTCGGCGACCGTTACGTGCTCGAGCAGTTGCGCGAGCGTGGCTGGCAGCTCGGCGCGGAAGGTTCGGGCCACATCCTGTCGCTCGACCGGCATTCGACGGGCGACGGGATCGTCTCGGCGCTGCTCGTGCTCGCGGCGCTCAAGCGCAGCGGCAAGACGCTCGCGCAGATGCTCGAAGGCGTCACGCTGTTTCCGCAGAAGCTGATCAACGTCCGGATGAAGCCGGGCGCCGACTGGAAGGGCAGCGAAGCGATTCGCCGCGCGATCGATTCGGCCGAACAGGCGCTGTCGGGCAGCGGCCGCGTGCTGATTCGCGCGTCGGGGACGGAACCCGTGTTGCGCGTGATGGTCGAGGCGCGGCAGGCGACGGACGCGAACCGTCATGCGGAGGCGATCGCCGACGCGGTCAAGCAGGCCACCGCTTGAGCGTGGCTGCTTGCGCGGCCGGTCCGCCGGCTCGCTGACCGCCGGCCCGCCGGCCGCGCAAGCGGGGCCGGCGCCGGAGGCCGAGGCCGAACCTATCCGGTCCTCCTTCGAGGGGCCGCCGAACCGTCACGGTTCGGCGGCCCCTCGGCGCTTGCGCGCCCGGGCTCGCTATTCATCCGACTAAATAGAAAGGCAAGACGCCCGCCGCACCGCCCGCGCCCCCTCTCCAACCTCGGCTTTTCCTTTACGTGAATTTTTTCCTACGCTCTACAGGCGGCCCGCTCCTCCCCGTCGAGAGCCCCGGCGGAGGGCGCTGCCGCCTTTCAATCGGGTCACGTTACTGTCACATGAGGTTCATCGACTGTCACATTACTGTCATGAGCAGCCCCTAATCTTCGCGGTGCCGTAGTCATCCGCTCACACACTGGAGGTCTCATGAAATTGATGCAAACCGCGTTCGCCGGTCTCGCCGGCGCGCTTTTCGCGGTCGCCGCACACGCCGACATCACGGGCGCGGGCAGCACCTTCGCCATGCCGATTTACACGAAATGGGCAGCCGACTATCAGCAGTCGGGCGGCGCGAAGGTCAACTATCAGGGCATCGGCTCGTCGGGCGGCCTCAAGCAGATCGTCGCGAAGACGGTCGATTTCGCCGGCTCGGATGCGCCGCTCAAGGATGACGAGCTCGCGAAGGAAGGCCTGTTCCAGTTCCCGACGGTGGTCGGCGGCGTCGTGCCCGTCATCAACGTGCCGGGCGTGAAGGCGGGCGAACTGACGCTGTCGGGCGCGGTGCTCGGCGACATCTATCTCGGCAAGATCAAGAAGTGGAACGATCCGGCCATCGCGGCGCTGAACCCGAAGGTCAAGCTGCCGGATACGGACATCGCGGTCGTGCGCCGCGCGGACGGCTCGGGCACGAGCTTCATCTGGACGAATTACCTGTCGAAGGTCAACGACGAGTGGAAGTCGAAGGTCGGCGAAGGCACGACGGTCAACTGGCCGACCGGCACGGGCGGCAAGGGCAACGACGGCGTCGCGGCGTTCGTGCAGCGTCTGCCGGGCGCGATCGGCTATGTCGAGTGGGCGTACGCGAAGAAGAACAACATGGTCTACACCGCGCTGAAGAACTCGACGGGCACGGTGGTCGAGCCGAAGACGGAGACGTTCAAGGCGGCTGCCGCCGGCGCGAACTGGTCGAAGTCGTTCTACCAGATCCTGACGAACCAGCCGGGCAAGGAAGCGTGGCCGGTCGTCGGCGCGACGTTCGTGCTGCTGCACGCGAAGCAGGACAAGCCGGCACAGGGCGCGGAAACGCTGAAGTTCTTCGACTGGGCGTTCAAGAACGGCGCGAAGGCGGCGGACGATCTGGATTACATCTCGCTGCCGGCGTCGGTCGAGACGGAAATCCGCAAGCAGTGGAAGGTGAAGGTGACGGACGCGGCCGGCAAGGCGGTGGCCGAGTAAGCTTGACGGCAACGTCATAGCGGTTCGCCGCCCGGCTGCACGGCCGGGCGGCGTGTGCGGTGCAGGCGGGCGGCGCAGGCCGCCCGCCATTGAGAAACAGGCTCCCATGTCTGACATCCCCTTCGCGTCGACGCGATCCGGCGGCCAGGCGCCCATGCGCGCGCCGAGCCGTTACGGCGACATCGTGTTCGGCGGCCTCACGCGCGTCGCGGCGATCGTGACGCTACTCCTGCTCGGTGGCATCATCGTGTCGCTCATCGTCGCATCGATGCCGACCATCGAAAAATTCGGTCTCTCGTTCCTGTGGCACGCCGAATGGGACCCCAATTCGGATACGTACGGCGCGCTCGTGCCGATCTACGGGACCATCGTCACGTCGATCATCGCGCTCGTCATCGCGGTGCCCGTGAGCTTCGGCATCGCGCTCTTTCTCACCGAGCTGTCGCCCGTCTGGCTGCGCCGGCCGCTCGGCGTCGCGATCGAGCTGCTCGCCGCGATCCCGTCGATCGTCTACGGGATGTGGGGCCTGCTCGTGTTCGCGCCGATCTTCGCGACGTATTTCCAGAAGCCCGTCGGCGCGCTGCTCGGCCCGATTCCGGTCATCGGCGCGCTGTTCCAGGGGCCGCCGATCGGCATCGGTATCCTGTCCGCCGGCGTGATTCTCGCGATCATGATCATTCCGTACATCGCCTCGGTGATGCGCGACGTGTTCGAGGTGACGCCCGTGCTGCTGAAGGAGTCCGCGTACGGCATCGGCTGCACGACCTGGGAAGTGATGTGGAAGATCGTGCTGCCCTATACGAAGACGGGCGTGATCGGCGGCGTGATGCTCGGCCTCGGCCGCGCGCTCGGCGAGACGATGGCCGTCACGTTCGTCATCGGCAATACGAACCTGCTCGATAACGTGTCGCTGTACTCGCCCGGCAACAGCATCACGTCGGCGCTCGCGAACGAGTTCGCCGAAGCGGCGCCGGGGCTGCACACGTCCGCGCTGATGGAGCTCGGCCTCATCCTGTTCGTGATCACGTTCGTCGTGCTCGCGGTCTCGAAGCTGATGCTGCTGCGCCTCGAGCGCGGGGAGGGCCGCAAATGAGCGCGCCGATCGTCAACATGCCGGGGCCGGACGGCGCGGCGCTCGACGCGATGCGCGCGCGCCTGCAGCGCCGCCGCAAGGCGACCAACGTCGTCGCGCTCACCGCGTCGCTCGCCGCGATGGCCTTCGGTCTGCTCTGGCTCGTCTGGATTCTCTACACGACGCTGCATCTCGGCGTCGGCGGGCTGTCGCTCGCGCTCTTCACCGAATCGACGCCGCCGCCGAACACGGCGGGCGGCGGCCTCGCGAACGCGATCGTCGGCAGCCTGCTGCTCGTCGCGCTCGCGACGTTCGTCGGCACGCCGATCGGCATCCTCACGGGCGTGTACCTGGCCGAGTATGGCCAGAAGAGCTGGCTCGCGAGCGTGATGCGCTTCATCAACGACATCCTGCTGTCGGCGCCGTCGATCGTCGTCGGGCTGTTCGTGTATGCGCTCGTCGTCGCGAAATCCGGCCACTTCAGCGGCTGGGCGGGCGTGATCGCGCTCGCGCTGCTGCAGATTCCGATCGTGATCCGCACGACCGAGAACATGCTGAAGCTCGTGCCGAACGCGCTGCGCGAGGCCGCGTTCGCGCTCGGCACGCCGAAGTGGCGGATGATCCTGAAAATCACGCTGCGCGCATCGGTGGGCGGGATCGTCACGGGCGTGCTGCTCGCGGTCGCGCGCATCGCCGGCGAAACCGCGCCGCTGCTCTTCACCGCGCTGTCGAACCAGTTCTTCTCGGCCGACATGAGCCAGCCGATGGCGAACCTGCCCGTCACGATCTTCAAGTTCGCGATGAGCCCGTTCGCGGAATGGCAGTCGCTCGCATGGGCGGGTGTGTTCCTGATTACGCTCGGGGTGCTGGGGCTCAATATCCTCGCGCGCTCGATCTTCTCGAAAAAGTAACGGCGGAGCAATCCGATGAACATGGCAGAAAGCCACCTCGATCCTTCGAAACTCGCCACCGGGCCGGCCGGCTTCGGCGCGGCGGCGGGGCAGCGTCCGCTCGCGCCGCTGAACGCGAAGATCGAAGTCAAGAACCTGAATTTCTTCTACAACCAGTTCCACGCGCTGAAGAACATCAATCTGAGCATTCCCGAGGGGAAGGTGACGGCGTTCATCGGCCCGTCGGGCTGCGGCAAGTCCACGCTGCTGCGCACGTTCAACAAGATGTACGCGCTCTACCCGGAGCAGCGCGCCGAAGGCGAGATCGTGATGGACGGCGAGAACCTGCTGCAGTCGAAGCTCGACATCTCGCTCTTGCGCGCGCGCATCGGCATGGTGTTCCAGAAGCCCACGCCGTTCCCGATGTCGATCTACGACAACATCGCGTTCGGCGTGAAGATGTTCGAGCGGCTCACGCGCTCGGAGATGGACGACCGCGTCGAATGGGCGCTCACGAAGGCCGCGCTCTGGAACGAAGTGAAGGACAAGCTGAGCCAGAGCGGCTACGGCCTGTCGGGCGGCCAGCAGCAGCGCCTTTGCATCGCGCGCGGCATCGCGATCCGGCCCGAGGTGCTGCTCCTCGACGAGCCGTGCTCGGCGCTCGATCCGATTTCGACGGGCCGCATCGAAGAGCTGATCGCGGAGCTCAAGAGCGACTACACGGTCGTCATCGTCACGCACAACATGCAGCAGGCGGCGCGCTGCTCGGACTACACCGCGTATATGTATCTCGGCGAGCTGATCGAGTTCGGCGAAACGGAAAAGATCTTCATCAAGCCGGCGCGCAAGGAAACGGAAGACTACATCACGGGCCGCTTCGGCTGACCGGGCACGGAGAGCAACAATGTCGGATAAACATCTGTCGAGCCAGTTCGACGCCGATCTCAACGCGGTGTCGTCGAAGGTGCTCGAAATGGGCGGTCTCGTCGAAGCGCAGATCACCGAAGCGATGTATGCGCTCAACGAGTTCGACCGCGCCGCGGCCGAGCGCGTGATCGAAGCGGAGGATCGCCTCAATCACATGGAAGTCGAGATCGACGAGGAGTGCGGCAACATCATCGCGCGCCGGCAACCGGCCGCGCGCGACCTGCGTCTGCTGATGTCGATTTCGAAGACGATCACGAACCTCGAGCGCGCGGGCGACGAGGCCGAGAAGATCGCCAAGCGCGTGCGGCGCCTCGTCGACGAGCCGGCCGCGCGCGGCGTGAACATCGCCGAGATCAAGGTGTCGGGCGACATGGCCGTCACGATCCTGCGCCGCGCGCTCGACGCGTTCGCGCGCCTCGACACCGTCTCCGCCGCGCAGATCGTCAAGGACGACAAGGAAATCGACCAGGAATTCCGCGCGTTCGTGCGCAAGCTCGTGTCGTACATGCAGGAAGATCCGCGGATGATTTCGGTCGGCCTCGATTATCTGTTCATCGCGAAGGCGATCGAGCGGATCGGCGATCACGCGAAGAACATCGCCGAATTCATCATCTACATCGTGAAGGGCACCGACGTGCGGCACCAGCCGCGCGACCTGCTCGACCGCGAAGCCAACAGCTAACTGCAGACAAGGACGGACCGAGGTGCCGATGCCCAGCAACATTCTCGTCATCGAAGATGAACCCGCGATTTCCGAATTGATTTCGGTGAATCTTCAGCACGCGGGTCACTGCCCGATTCGCGCTTACAACGCGGAGCAGGCGCAGAGCCTGATCAGCGACGTGCTGCCCGATCTGGTGCTGCTCGACTGGATGCTGCCGGGCAAATCGGGCATCGCGTTCGCGCGCGACCTGCGCAACAACGAGCGCACGAAGCACATTCCGATCATCATGCTGACCGCGCGCGGCGACGAGCAGGACAAGGTCCTCGGCCTCGAGATCGGCGCGGACGATTACGTGACGAAGCCGTTCTCGCCGAAGGAACTGATGGCGCGGATCAAGGCGGTGCTGCGCCGCCGCGCGCCGCAACTGACCGAGGACGTCGTGTCGATCAACGGGCTGCGGCTCGATCCGGCGACGCATCGCGTCGCCGCGCAGTCGGACGGCAGCGAGATCAAGCTCGATCTCGGCCCAACCGAGTTCCGCCTGCTGCACTTCTTCATGACCCATCCGGAGCGCGTGCACAGCCGCACGCAACTGCTCGATCAGGTCTGGGGCGACCATGTGTTCGTCGAGGAGCGCACGGTCGACGTGCACATCAAGCGGCTGCGCGCCGCGCTCAAGCCCGCCGGCTGCGATGCTATGATCGAAACCGTGCGCGGCAGCGGCTACCGGCTCGCGAAACACGCGTAACGGCCGCGCGGCGCGCGGGGTTCGCGCCGCATCGTGCCATCCGTTTTCTCTTTCGTCGGGCGCCGTATCATGAACATCATCTGGGCGCGCTTTCTGGTGTCGCTCGTGCTGCTCGCGCTCGTGAGCGTGATCATCGGCGCAATCGCGGGCCCCGTGCCGGGTCTCGTCTTCGCGCTCGCGATGCTCGTCGTGCAGGGTTTCGTCAGCACCTTCCACACGCAGCGCCTCTGGCGCCTGCTCGATGCGCCCGTCTACGGCGAAGTGCCGAGCGCGCCGGGCATCTGGGGCGAGATCTACTATCGGCTGCACAAACTCGCGAAGCAGTGGCACGCGCAGGTGCGCCAGGTCGAGCAGCAGCACTCGCGTTTCATCCAGGCGATCCAGGCGTCGCCGAACGGCGTCGCGATGCTCGACGATCGCGATCAGATCGAGTGGTGCAACGCGATCGCCGAGGTGCACTTCGGGCTCGACGCGAAGCGCGACCTGCGCCAGCACGTCACGCATCTCGTGCGCCATCCGGATTTCGTCCGCTATCTGAACGGCCAGCATTACGACGAAACGCTCGTGATGCGCGGCATGGGCGGCAATCGGCAGAACGTGCTTGCCGTGCAGGTGTTTCCGTACGGCGAGAACCGCAAGCTGCTGCTCACGCAGGATATCACCGAGCTCGAGCGCACCGATGCGATGCGGCGCGACTTCGTCGCGAACGTGTCGCACGAACTGAAGACGCCGCTTACCGTGCTGTCGGGCTTTCTCGAGACGATGCGCGAGTTGCCGCTGTCGGACGACGAGCGCGCGCGCTACCTCGAACTGATGGAGCAGCAGGCGTCGCGGATGCGGCACATCGTCACCGATCTGCTCGTGCTCGCGAAGCTCGAGGGCGAAAGCAAGCCGCCCGCCGATCGCGCGGTCGACATGCGCACGGTGCTCGACCATCTGCGGGACGATGCGCAGACGCTATCGGGCGGCCATCACGAGATCACGTTCAAGGTTGACGAGACGCTCGCGGTGACGGGCGCGCAGACCGAGATCTTCAGCGCGCTCGGCAACCTCGTGACGAATGCGATCCGCTATACGCCGGAGGGCGGGACGATCCGCGTCGAATGGCGGCGCGACGGCGCGCAGGCGGTGTTCTCGGTCACCGATAGCGGGCTCGGCATTCCGGCCGCCGAACTGCCGCGGCTCACCGAGCGGTTCTATCGCGTCGACCGCAGCCGCTCGCGCGACACGGGCGGCACGGGGCTCGGGCTCGCGATCGTCAAGCATGTGTTGCAACGGCACGATGCGCAACTGTCGATCCAGAGCGAGGAGGGGCGCGGCAGCACGTTTACCGCGCGTTTTCCCGCGCATCGGACGATCAGCCGGAGGCACGCGGCGTGACGTGAGCGGCGCGCGGGGGGCATGGCGTTGCTTCGGGAGGGCCGTTCGATTCGGCGGAGCCGCGCGCCGCATCGCCGTGCGGAGCCGGCGTCTTCTCGGCGTCGGATGCCGCGCGGCGGGCGCGCCCGCCGCGCCCTCGTTCGAGATTTGAGCGGCGCGGCGCTTGCCGCGGCGCGGCACCGCGCACGCGCCGGCGCCCGTCAGCAGAATTTCGCGAGCAGCCCGAGCTGCGCGTTGCGCGGCGCCTTGCCTGCGCGGCGGCGGCGATAGTGACCGTCGCTTTGCATGAGCCACGCGGATTGATTGTCGCCGAGGAACACCGACAGCCCCTCGGCGATCACGCGGCGCTTCAGCTTGCGCTCGCGCACGGGGAACGCGACTTCGACGCGCCTGAACAGATTGCGATCCATCCAGTCGGCGCTCGACAGATAGACGAGTTCTTCGCCGTTCGCGTGAAAGTAGTAGATCCGGTGGTGCTCGAGAAAGCGCCCGACGATCGAGCGCACCGTGATGTTCTCCGACAGCCCCGGCACGCCGGGCTGCAATGCGCAGACGCCGCGCACGATCAGATCGATTTTCACGCCGGCTTGCGACGCCTCGTAGAGCTCGGCGATCACGGTCGGCTCGAGCAGCGCGTTCATCTTCGCGACGATCCGCGCGCGCTTGCCCGCGCGCGCGTTCCCGGCTTCCGCGCGGATGTGCTCCATGAGCCGCGGGTGCAGCGTGAACGGCGATTGCCACATCTCGTGCAGCTTCAGCTCGCCGCCGATGCCCGTCAGTTGCTGGAACACGTGATGCACGTCCTCGCAGATCGTGGGCTCGGACGTCATCAAGCCGAAGTCGGTGTAAAGGCGCGCGGTGCGCGGGTGATAGTTGCCGGTGCCGAGATGCACGTAGCGGCGCAGCACGGACTTGCCGCCCTGCGTCACGCGGCGCACGATCAGCATCATCTTCGCGTGGCACTTGTGGCCGACGACGCCGTACACGACGTGCGCGCCCACCGATTCGAGCTGCGCGGCCCAGTTGATGTTCGTCTCCTCGTCGAAGCGCGCGAGCAGCTCGACGACGACCGTCACCTCCTTGCCGTTGCGCGCCGCTTCCATCAGCGCATCCATCAGCGGCGAATCGGTGCCGGTGCGGTAGATCGTCTGCTTGATCGCGACGACGCTCGGATCCTGCGCGGCCTGCTGCAGCAGCTCGAGCACCGGCTGGAAGCTCTCGTACGGATGGTGCAGCAGGATGTCGCCGTGATCGATCGCGTCGAACATCGACGGCGCGTTCGCGATCGCGGGCGAGATCGCCGGCAGGAACGGCGTGAACTTCAGCTCGGGCAGATCGACGAGATCCGGCAACTGCATCAGCCGCACGAGATTGACGGGGCCGTCGACGCGATAGCAGTCCTTCTCGGTCAGGCCGCTTTCGTCGAGCAGGCGCCGCACGAGATGCGCAGGCGTGTCGGCCGACACCTCGAGCCGCACCGCGTTGCCGAGATGGCGCGCGGGCAGCTCGCCCTGCAGCGCGACGCGCAGGTTCGTGATTTCGTCTTCGTCGACGAAGAGCTCGCTGTTGCGCGTGATCCGAAACTGGTTGCAGCTCTTCACGACGAGTTTGGGAAACAGCTCGCCGACGAAGCGCTGCATCAGCGAGCTCAGCAGCACGAAGCCGTGCTGGAAACCCGACAGCGCGTGCGGCATGCGCACGAGGCGCGGCAGCGCGCGCGGCGCCTGCACGATGCCCATCACCGCCTGGCGGCCGAACGCGTCGCGGCCCTCGAGCTCGATCACGAAGTTCAGGCTCTTGTTCAGCACGCGCGGGAACGGGTGCGCGGGGTCGAGCCCGATCGGCGTGAGAACGGGCAGCAGCTCGTCGAAGAAGTAGCGGCGCGCCCATTCGATCTGCGCGTCACTCCATGTCTCGGTGCCGTGGAAATAGATGCCTTCCTGCTCGAGCGCGGGCAGGATCGTTTCGTGCAGCATCGTATATTGCCGGTGCACGAGCCGCTGCGCGCGCTCGACGACGAGATCGTACACGTGCTGCAGCGACATGCCGTCCGGCGCGAGCGCCCCCGGATTGTCGCGCATCTGCTCTTGCAGCCCGGCCATCCGGACTTCGAAGAATTCGTCGAGGTTGCTGCTCGTGATGCAGATGAAGCGCAGACGCTCGAGGAGGGGGACGTGCGGATCGGCGGCTTGGGCGAGCACGCGCTCGTTGAAGCCCAGGATGCCGAGTTCGCGATTCAGGAGCGGATAACGGAGGGACATCGGCAGAGAATACGGAAGGTCAGGCGCAGACTCGAAAGGTCGCTCGGAAATTCTCACGGTGCGATGACGTGCTGATGACAGTTTGATGTTTGTCGGCAAATCATACGCTCGAAAACCTGGGATTTCATAAAAGCATCCTCTAGATACAATGAAAGCATGTGTGGGCCGGCTCGCGGCCGACACCGGGAGGCGCGCAGCGCTTAAAATGGCGCCTTTCATCTTTTCGGCGCGTGCAGCGTCGCCTGCGCGCGCCAGGCGAGAACGGAGCCCCCTCGATGGTTACATCCCCGCATCTACTGGCTGCCGTCGATCTCGGCTCGAACAGCTTCCGGCTCATCGTCGGGCGCGTCGAGGAGACGCCCGCCGGCAGCCAGATCTATCCCGTCGACGCGCTGCGCGAACCCGTGCGGCTCGCCGCCGGCCTGTCCCGCGACAAGATGCTCGATCGCGCGTCGCAGGAGCGCGGCTGGGAAGCGCTCAAGCGTTTCGGCGAGCGGCTGCGCGATTTCCACCCGGATCACGTGCGCGCGGTCGCGACGAACACGCTGCGCGTCGCGAAGAACGCCGGGGAGTTTCTCGCCGAGGCGCAGGCGGCGCTCGGCTTTCCGATCGAAGTGATCGCGGGCCGCGAGGAAGCGCGCCTCATTTACGCGGGCGCCGCGCACTCGGTGCCGGCGAACGCCGGCAAGCGGCTCGTCGTCGACATCGGCGGCGGCTCGACCGAATTCATCATCGGCCAGCATTACACGCCGCTCGTGATGGAGAGCCTCTACATCGGCTGCGTGAGCCACAGCCGCGCGTTCTTTCCGGCCGGCAACGTCGACGAATACACGATGCGCCAGGCCGAACTCGCCGCGAAGCGCGAGATCCAGATCATCTCCGGCGAATACAAGAAGGCGGGGTGGGATCAGGCGATCGGCTCGTCCGGCACCGCGCGCGCGCTCGCGGAACTCGTCGAGGCGAACGGCTTCAACGACGCGGGCGTGTCGCACGGCATCTCGCGCGGCGGCCTCGAGCGCCTGAAGCGCGCGCTCATCAAGGCCGAGAACGTGAACCGCCTGAAGCTCGTCGCGCTGAAGCCCGATCGCGTGCCGGTGCTCGCGGGCGGGCTGTCGATCATGCTCGCGGTGTTCGAGGAACTCGGCGTCGACTACGTCGACACGACGGACGGCGCGCTGCGCCTGGGCGTGCTGTACGACCTGCTCGGCCGCACGCAGCACGAGGACATGCGCGCGGTGACGGTCGACGGCTTCACGCGCCGCTATGGCGTCGATCGCGCGCAGGCCGCGCGTATCGGCGCGCTTGCCGCGCGCTTTTACGATCAGCTCGACGAGCCCGAGGGCGAGGATCGCGACGAGAGCCGCACCTTCCTCGGCTGGGCGGCCGCGCTGCACGAGATCGGGCTGTCGATTTCGCACAGCGCGTACCACAAGCATTCCGCCTACATCGCGAGCAATGCGGACATGCCGGGGTTCTCGCGCACCGATCAGGCGCGGCTCGCCGCGCTCGTGCTCGGGCATGCGGGCAAGCTCGGCAAGCTGTCGCAATCGCGCGAGGTCGAATGGCCGCTGCTGTTCTGCCTGCGCCTTGCCGCGCTGCTGTGCCGGCGCCGCAACGACGCCGGCCTGCCCGACATCAACGTCGCGCAGATGAAAAAGGGCGGCTACGAAGTGCACCTGCCGAGCGCGTGGGTCCAGCAGAATCCGCTCACCGACTACAGCCTCAGCCAGGAAGCCGCCGAGTGGGAAAAGGTCGGCATTCCGTATCGCGTCGTCTATACGGACGCGTAAATACCAGCGGCGCAACGGCGCTTCCGCTCCCGCTTTCGCCGGCACGCGAGGGGGCGTGTTCGTTGGCCGCGTTAACGGACCTTCGCGGGCGTTTGCGTACCTTTGTGGGTGTTTGGGGCCGTGTTTCCGGACGATTTCGGCCGCAACTGCGCGGGTAGCGTCGCGCGCGCGTCGAATGCCGGCGGGCTGCCGATGCTGCGCGTCCCGCACGGGCGCGGCGCGCCGGGCATCAGCGGGGCGTGGGCCGCGCCGGTGCCGGCGGGCCACGCTGCGCGGCGAGGTGCCCGCGTGCCGGCCGCCGTGCCGCCACGCTTACGGAGACGTGCAGACGATCGCCGTCAGAAACGGAAACGCATCCTTGACCACCGCCTGGCTGCCCGCCGCGCGCACCTTCGCCTCCACCGCCTGCTTCGAGCCCCGGACGACGACCCCATATGCCCAGTCGCCGATCGGCTCGCCGTCGCCATGCGCGAAGAGCGGGTCGTTCGCCTGGTAGCCGAGCACGACGTAGACGGAGAAACCGTAGGCGCTCAGCGAGCGGTTCGTGCGGAACGCATTCATCGAGTTCGCCTCGACGTGCATCGGCTGCGAGCGGACCGCGCCGCTCGCGACGAGCGGCGCGACGAACGCGTGGCCCGTCGACGAACAGTCGAGCGCGGCGTCGAGCGCTTGCGAATCGGCGGACGCGGCGGGCGCGGCCGCAAGCGTCGCGAACGGGATCAGCAGTCGGGCAATCAGGCGGAGTGGGTTGTTCATGCGATGGCGCTCGCCGCACGGGCGGCGGGTTGTCGACGGCCCGAGGTGGGCCGCTCGGTCGAGGTCGGGCGGGAAAGGCGCGGCCTCGCGGCCGCGGGCCTTTCGACTGGCTTTGCTTTCGAACCTTACGGATCGGGCGCGGGTTGCCGGCGCCGTTTGCCCGATGATAGCGAAAACACCGGCCATACGCAGGCGGATCCGCGCGGAGGCGTCCGGCGCGTGAGGCCTGGGGCGGGCAGCGCCGTCGTGCGGGCGGGGAGCCGGGCGAGGGCGAGCTTCGGCGACGTGCGTTTTGGCGACATGCGCGTTGGCGACATGCGCGTGGGCGACATGCGCGTGGGCTGCGCGCATGTCGGCGATGATCGACCCGCCCATGCCCGACGATCTATGATGAGCGATGCGCTCGCCCCGAAGCGGCCGCGTTTCGTCGGCTCCGGGCGCGCCGCGCACGGCGAACCGCCGAACCATGCTGGAGACCGCCGGGCGCAACCGTCCGCCCGCCTCAGAGTGAATCATGCCGAATTGCGCCGACATTGCCGCCGCCGACCATGCCCGCCGCCGCGCGCTCGCGATGCGCCGCTATCGTGCCGGCGCGGCGTTGTGCGCGGCGGTGGCGCTCGTCGACGCCGTGTGGCTGCACGCGGGCGGCTATGCGTTGCAATGGTCCGGCGTGGCCGTGGCCGCGCGGGCGATCGCCGTCTGCGCGGCGTTCTCGCTCGTATTGCGCGGCGTCGCACGCGTGCCGCGCTACGCGAGCGTCGCGGCACGTTTTCGCTACGGTGAGGCCGCTCGCACGTTCGCATGGCTGGCGCTGCTGGCGGCGTTCGTCGCGGCGGCGGGCATCCTGTCCTACCTGTGCGTGACATTGAAGCCGCCGTTGATCGACGGTGCGCTGATTCGGCTCGACGCCCGCCTCGGCTTCGACTGGCCCGCCGTCTACGAGCGGATTCGCGCGCATCCGGCGCTGCAGCGCGCGCTCGCGTTCGCGTACGACAGCGCGCAATGGCAGTTGATCGGGATACCGGTCTGGCTGGGCTTGACGAGGCGCGACGACGACCTGTCCGAGTTCATCGCGCTTTTCATGCTGACGAGCGTGACGGTGCTGCTGATTTCGACGCCGTTTCCGGCGGCGAGCGCGTTCCTGCATTT
The DNA here is from genome assembly GCF_000011705.1 of Burkholderia mallei ATCC 23344. Taxonomy (NCBI): domain Bacteria; kingdom Pseudomonadati; phylum Pseudomonadota; class Betaproteobacteria; order Burkholderiales; family Burkholderiaceae; genus Burkholderia; species Burkholderia mallei. The sequence continues at coordinate 827,139 of NC_006348.1, forward strand.
CCGGGTGGCCGATCCGATCGCGCTCGCCGGCGTGAGCGATTTCGTGCGATTGCGCGACGGGACGCTGCGCGTGATCGATCCGGCCGCGCTGCAAGGCATGGTATCGATGCCATCGTTCCATACGGTGCTCGGCGTGCTGTTCGCGTATGCGTTGCGGCGCGGGCGTGTCGTCGCGCCGCTCGCGCTGCTGTTCAACGGCTGGATGATCGCGTCGACGCCGACGCAGGGCGGTCATTACTTCGTCGACGTGCTCGCCGGCCTGCTCGTTGCGTGTGCGGCGATCGCCGCGCTGCGCTACGCGGCCGATGCGCGCGCGGGAACCGGCGACACCGCGCGCTCCGGCCGGCCGCGGCAGTCGATGGCGGGGCCGGCGGCGGACGGCGAGGCGGCGTTTTCGGCGCGCGCCGCGCGCGCATCGCGGCCGAGCGGCGACGCGTGAACCGCCGACGGGCCTCGGGATTACATTGCGTTCGCCTGATTCGCTTGCTATCACAGATGACGACGGACGTTCGCATCCCGCGATATTCGCCCCGTCTACGAACAACGACAAGGAGGACGCCATGGCCAGCCCGGTTGCCCACAAGATCATGATCGTGCGTCATGCGGAGAAACCGGCCGGTGACGGCGCGCCATACGGGGTGAACGCCAAGGGCGAGCAGGACGTGGAGGCGCTCACCGTGTTCGGCTGGCAACGCGCGGGCGCGCTCGCGGTGCTGTTTGCGCCGAGCCGGGGGCCGCTGCAGCATGCCGAGCTGGCGACGCCGGATTGGCTGTTCGCGGCGGCGGTCGCCAAGCATGCGAAGAGCGAGCGTCCGATCGACACGATCACGCCGCTCGCGCACAAACTGGGGCTCGCGATCGGCGACGCCTATACGAAAGGCCAGGAGAAGGATTTGGCCCAGGCAGCCGTCGCCAGCAAGGGATGCGTGCTGATCGCGTGGCAGCACGAAGACATTCCCGCCATCGCCGATGCGCTTCCGCTCGGCAAGCAGACGGTGCCGCAGAAATGGCCCGATGATCGCTTCGATATCGTCTGGGTGTTCGATCTCGACACCGGGAGCGGCACGTATCGGTTTAGCCAGGTGTCGCAGATGTTGTTGAAGGGCGATCGGAACAGCGTGATCGAGTGAGCGGCGAGGGCATTCGGCGCGGCGCGGATCGTTGCACGGCCGTTCGACGGCGTTCGTCGATCGGGGGCGTGTTGCCGACGCCGGCGGGAATGGCGGCTGTGCCGCACGAGCGCTCGATTTCTGCCTCGGAAGCGCGGACGGCGATCGACGCGCGAGGTCGTCGTGCAAACGACGGATCATTGCGCTCGGGCTATGCGCAGGCCGAGCGAAACCGTGCGCCGGCTCGGCGGCGCCAAGCGCTCGGTCGCGAGCGCGGGGCCGGGGGGCCACGGCTGTGGCGAATGGCGGCAGCTGGCTTCGCCGCCGTCGCCGGCATCGCACCCGCGCATCGCTCGCGTCCTGCATCGCGGGCAACGGGATCGTCGAGCGCAAAGCGGCGCGCTGCGCTTTCGTCATCCGCCCGCGGGCCGCAGCCCGGCGGTTCAAGCGAGGAAGTCGGCGCTTTCTCTGCGCGGGTTCCTCGCTTCGAGCCGATCGATGCGAGCGAGGAGTTCGCTCATCTGGCGTTCGAGCGTCGGGTCTTCGTCGAGGCGCTCCCGGATCGTATCGAGCCTGAGCCGCCAATATGCGGGATCGCATACCGCCGTATGATGGACGAATTCCTTTCTCGCTTTCTCGAGGACCCCGATTGCCACCTCGAGATGGGCCAGTTCGCGTGCGACATAACAATGCCAGTTCATTGCCGTACCCTCCGTTCGTGCTCGCCTCGATCATGTTGACGCGTTGCTTGCAACGGAAATTGATCTGACTCAGAAACTTGGCGATGAAGAGGGCAATGAGCCGCGCTCCGGCCAGAGGCCAAAAGGCCCGCACGGCGGCGGGCTTGGCAAAATGGTAGCAACGACGAGCGATAGCGAGGAAAAAGCAGCGGGCGGGCACGGACGCCCGGAATTTTGCGAAAGCGGCGATCGAAGCGTTGCCGATGCCACAGAAGGGCCGGCGGTATTGCTACGACACGAAGGTAAGCGGTCTAGCGATCGGCGCCGGCCCGAGCGGTATCAAGGCGTTCATTCTCTATCGGAAGGCAAATCGCAAGCAGGAGCGAATCAAGATTGGGCGCTATCCCGATCGGACGGTTGATGAGACACGGACGCAAGCTTGGCCCCTGATCGTAGATATCGCCCGTTGAAGGGTGAGGACGGCGGGGAGGCACACACGATGGCGATGATCACGGTCAATGCTGGTGACCATTCGATCATGTCGCGGATGCATAGCCGGGCGACGAAAAGCGGTCAGTCGTCATACTTCGGCCGGACGATTGGGAAGCGTGGCTCACGACGTCGAATGCTGAAGCCGCTCGCGCGATGTTGCAGCGCTATCCCGCGGGCGACATGGTCGCGGCGCCGAAGTGACCGCTACGCTTGCGAGTGTCGTAGCCTCGATGCGAGCAGCACGACGAGCGCAGCCACGAGAAAGCTGGCGACGAGCAGCACGGCCAGCAAGACGTTCTCTTCGCCTTCGATTCCAGTCACGCCGAACACGCGGAACAGCGGGCCGAGCAGGTTCCACGCTTCATCACTACCCACCCAGCGCGCGAGCGGGTCGATGCGCGACAGCCCGAAGAAAATGAAGGGCGTCAGAACCGCCGCGATGGCGAGGCGCACGAACGTTTTCATCGGACGTCCACCGTGCCGTAATACTCGATGTCGGTTCCGGGGATCTTCGCGGTCGGCTGTTTCATGAGATACGCACGTAGCTGGTCGAACTGCACCTGCGTCGTGACCGTGATGCAGCCGTCGCTCACCCCCCATCGACCATTTGGGTGCAGACGAAATGCGCTGCGCTTAACGCCGTTCACGTAGGTCTCGTCATCGATTTTGGCGTCGGCGCGGTAAAGCGCGAACCATGTCGAGCGGTCGCTGTTTGACCACAGATCCAGTGCGAGATCGCGAATTGGCCCGAGTCGGCCGCCCGTGTCGCGCTTCACGATGTAATAGCGGCCCTTGGGGATCGGTCCAGCGTTGGCGACGGCCGTTGCATCGGGCTTGTCGACGAACTGCTTATTGCCCGAGAACGCCATCACACCACCGAAGCCGGCGCAGGTGAGATTGGAAACGCGTTGACCATTGAGCGTGAAGAAGCATTGGGCAGGCATCGATTCATCTCCCCCGAAAGATGTGACGAATATACCCGACCGAATTGGATTTATGCCAGCCCTGCCGAATTGAATCGCACCGTTTGGTGGAGCTAATAGTTACCAGTGAGCGGGCGTCGATCTATGCGCGACCGCCACCCAAGAGGCGTATCGCCGATGAGAGAATTTGGAGACGCAGGGATTAGAATTTGGAGATGGTTTGCGACGCGTCTGTTGACGCGCCGCAAACCACTGAATTACTGCGGGAATTTTGGTCGGAGCGATAGGATTCGAACCTACGACCCTCTGATCCCAAATCAGATGCGCTACCAGGCTGCGCTACGCTCCGAGGAATCGGCGATTGTATCGCTCTTGTCCAAATCGGGTCAATCTCCGCGTGCAATCGCTCGCGCTTGCACGCGGACTGCGCAACAATGGCGAAGGTCGCGGCCGCCGCACGCCGTGCCGAGACGCCGCAGCGCGCGGCTTCGCTCATTCTGGAGACGCCTCGTGATGAACCTGATTCTTTGGCGCCATGCCGAAGCCGAAGACTATGCGGGCACCGATCTCGCGCGCCAGTTGACCGCGCGCGGCCGCAAGGACGCGCAGGCCGTCGCGAAGTGGTTGCGCGCACGCATCGAGCGTCACGCAACGGTGCTCGCGAGCCCCGCCGCGCGCACCGTGCAGACGGCCAAGGCGTTGACGGATCACTATCGAACCGCGAACGAGCTTGCGCCGGGCTGCGACGTCGGCGACGTGCTCGCCGCGGCCGGCTGGCCGGACGGAATCGCGCCGACGGTCGTCGTCGTCGGGCATCAGCCGACGCTCGGTAGCGTGGCCGCGCATCTGCTCGCCGGGTCGCACGAGAGCTGGAGCGTCAAGAAGGGCGGGTTGCTGTGGCTGTCGAGCCGCACGCGCGAGGGGAATGGGCAGACCGTCCTGCGCGCGGCCATTTCGCCCGATTTAGTTTGATTGGGGCTCAATCAAACGTCATTTCCTGCTTTCTGCTAAAGTCAAATCGGCGACACGTCACCGAATGGACACCGTTTTGCCACATAAGCGTCACGGCCGGTTACTACATTGGCGGGCATGTCGTCTCCTTCCTTACGACCAGGAAAGCCTAATGCGAGAACTGCCGACGCCTACGCTCCCTTTTGCCTCGCTGCCTCTTGACCTGCCGCGCCGCCGGTTGCCGCGCGCGGCCGAGACGGTCACCGCCGAGTTCCGCTTGCGTGCCGCATGGGCGCGCACCGAAGACGAGTTGCGCGAAGCGCAGCGGCTGCGCCACAGTGTGTTCGCCGAGGAAATGGGCGCGCACGTGAGCGGCCCGGCGGGCCTCGACGTCGATCCGTTCGACCCGTACTGCGATCACCTGCTCGTGCGCGATCTCGACACGCTGAAGGTCGTCGGCACCTATCGCGTGCTGCCGCCGCATCAGGCGGCGCGTGTCGGCCGCCTGTACGCGGAGGGCGAGTTCGATCTGTCTCGCCTGACGCATCTGCGCTCGAAGATGGTCGAAGTCGGCCGCTCGTGCGTGCATCGCGATTATCGCAGCGGCGCCGTCATCATGGCGCTGTGGGGCGGCCTCGGCACCTACATGCTGCAAAACGGCTATGAGACGATGCTCGGTTGCGCGAGCGTGTCGATGGCCGACGGCGGCCATTACGCGGCGAATCTGTATCAATCGCTCGGCGACGCGCTGACGGCGCCCGAGTACCGCGCGTTCCCGCACACGCCGCTGCCCGTCGACGAGTTGCAGACCGGCGCGAAGGTCGCGCCGCCGCCGCTCATCAAGGGTTATCTGCGGCTCGGCGCGAAGATCTGCGGCGCACCCGCGTGGGATCCCGACTTCAATTGCGCGGATTTTCTCACGCTGTTCCGCCTGTCGGACATCAATGCCCGCTACGCGCGCCACTTCCTGAGCGATCCGCTGCCGCGCTGACACGCCCCGGCGCGCGCAACGATCGGCCCGCACGCCACGACGGCACGGCGATTGCGTCGCCGCGCCGTTTTTTACCTGTGAGCCTGTTCGGCGAATCGAAGCGGCAGCGTGTATCGCCGCATCGCGGTTCGCGCGTGCGCGACTTGACTCATGACTCACGGCGCGCCACCTGCGGCGCTGCGATTGCACCTATTCCGGTGCGCGAGCAACGTCTTTTCCGCCGATTGCTGGCGGTTGTCAGCGACGATTTCGGACGGGCGCGTCGATTCCCGATGCGGACGCGCCACGCGCTTGCGCGCGCGGCATCGCGTTCGTCATCGAGCAGAGAGCGGAAGTGGGCGGGGCGCGCGTCAGTGCTTGCGCCGCCAGTCGAGCAGGTGATGCTCGGCCATCCAGTGATGGATCATGCCTTCGCCGTTGTGCGCACGCTTGTATTCGCGCGACTCGTACACCGACAAACTGACGAGCACCAGCAGCCCGATACCCAGGCCGATCAGGCCCGCAATCGATTCGGCATCCATGGCAGTCCTCCTTTCAAACGGACATAGCGCCACGTCTACATAGTAGGACATGCGGGCGCGGACGCGAAGACGCGCGCCGACGTCACCGCACACCGATTTCCAGTAGACTCGCCGGGCGCGATCGGTGAGAACCGGGGCGCGATCGACCGATCACTCCAAGGAAATCCATGACTCGCATTGTCATCATCGCGCTCGTGGCGGCCGTGCTCGCCGGTTGCGCGAGCGATCCCAGGCAGGGCCGCCGCGGCACGCCGCCGCAAGATCCGCCCGACTATCAGGGCGTGCCGACCGACATGACGCCGCCGTCGATGCTCGGCGAGCCCGGCACGGGCGGGACTGCCGCGACGCCCGCGAAATAGCGGCGATAGCGGCGGTGTAGACGCAGGCGGGCGGGGGACACATGTCGTGGGTGCGCCCGCCGGCAGCTTGACGCTAATGCGCGCGGATTCGGGCGTGTCTCGGCGATACGATGCCGCTGGCGGCGGAGGTGCGCGCGGCGACGACGGTCGTCGGCGGAGGCGGGCAATGGGCGATGGGCGATGCGGATTGCCGCCGTGCTTCGGCCGTGCTTTCGCCGTGTTTCCGCTGTAGGGCTACGCGGCCGGCATGCGGGTCAGCCGGCCGCGCTCGGCGCTCGCGCCGCATCCGGTGCGACGGCTCGCTCGAGCCCCGGCAGACGGCGCGCGAGCGTCGCGCCGCGCGCGGCCATGAACACGAGCAATGCGATCCAGAGCCCGTGATTGCCGAGCGGGCCGACCAGCGCGAGCGTTGCGGCGACGAACAGCGCGAACGATGTCGCCATGGCCCGCATCAGCGCGCGCGTGTGCGTCGCGCCGATGAACACGCCGTCGAGCATGAAACCCCAGACGGAAATCACCGGTGAGAGCGCGGCCCACGGGAGATAACGTTCGGCGACGCCCCGCACGGACGGCTGATCGGTGAGTTGCGCGACGATCCAGCCGCCCGCGCACCAATAGGCGAGCGCGAACGCGAGCGCGCCGATCCCCGCCCAGAAGAACGTCGTGCGCAGCGCTTGGCGGAATGCATCGCGATTGCGCGCGCCGGCCGCCGCGCCGACAAGCGCTTCCGCCGCATGCGCGAAGCCGTCGAGCGCGTACGCCATGAAGGTCTGGAAATTGAGCAGCAGCGCGTTGGCGGCGAGCGTCGCGTCGCCTTGTCGCGCACCGAGATGCGCGAACCAGCCGAACGCCGACAGCAGACACAGCGTGCGGATGAAGATGTCGCGATTGAGCGCGACGAGACGTGCGAGCGCCGCGCGATCGAAGAGCTCGACGCGCCTGATCTTCGCGAGGCCGCGCGGGTTCAGCCAGCGCAGCAGCAGCGCGCTCGCCGCGAAGCCGGCAATGTCGGCCGTCGCGGTCGCGGCGCCGATGCCTGCGACGCCCCAATCGAAGCGGTACACGTAGAGCAGCACCGCGCCGATGTTGACGACGTTCACGAGCACCTGGATCACGAGTGCGAGACGCACGCGTTGCATGCCGAGCAGATAGCCGAGCACGACGTAATTCGCGAGCGCGAACGGCGCGGCCCCGATCCGCGCGTGCGCGTATTCGAGCGCAGTCGAGCGAACCGAATCGCTGCCGCCGAGCGCGGCGAACGCGATGCCGAGCAGCGGCGTTTGCAGCGCGAGCACCGCCGCGCCGAGCGTGAACGCGAGCAGGAGCGCGCGCAGTACGTTGATGCGGATTCCGGCGAGGTCGTTCGCGCCGAACGCTTGCGCGACGAGCCCCGTCGTCCCCATTCGCAGGAAGCCGAAGCCCCAGTACACGAAATTGAAGAAGAGGCCGCCGAGTGCGACGCCGCCGAGATATTGCGGGCCGTTCAGGTGACCGGCGACGGCGGTGTCGACCGCGCCGAGAATCGGCTGCGTGAGATTGGCCGCGATGATGGGCAACGCGAGGCCGAGCACGCGCCGATGCCCGTTCGCGGCAGCGCGCGGCTCGGGGTCTTCGTCTGCGTGCGTCGGAGGGGAGGAGGCGGACATCGCGGTGTTACGAGCGTGCCTGCACGCACACCCACGGCGATACGACGACCGCCCACAGCTCGGGATTGCGCGTCGCGTAATCCTGCGCGGTGCCGGCCTGCATTCGCTCGACGTGCCCCGCGGACAGCCAGCGCGTGACCTGTTCCTTGTCGTCACTTGCGATCGCTTCGGCAACGCTCACGAGATCGAGATCGCGCGCGACCGACAACAGTTTGCCTTGCGCGAAAAAGCGCTCGAGATCGCACCAGTCGATCTTCGCGGTTTCGCCGAGCAGATTCAGATAGAGCGGGCTGTGCGATGCGGAGGGCGGGGTGTTCGAAGACATGGCATGAGGAGACGGAACGACAGTGAGCGCCACTATAAACCATTCGCCCGGGCGGCGAGACTCGGCCGTTCGGACGGGTTTCGCGGCGGGCGGCGGCGTGCGACGATCGGCACGTGGATGAAGCCGATGAGGCCGTTCGAGCGGCATGCGCGGCGACCGCGATGCCGGCCCGCGCATGCGTGAGGCGCGGCCGCTTCGCGCATGCCGCAAACGCGACGAGGCGCGCCGCGCGTGCCCCGTATCGCGGGCGTCGGGCCTCAGCCGTCAGGTGTCGCGCAGCGCGCGGCGGATGATCTTGCCGGTCGCGGTCATCGGCAGGCTGTCGACGAAGGCGAGCGCGCGCGGATATTCGTGTGCGGCGAGCCGTGTCTTCACGTGCGTTTGCAGCTCGCGGGCGAGCGCGGCGCTTCCTTCATAGCCGGCGTTCAGCACGACGAACGCCTTGACGATTTCGGTGCGGACCGCGTCCGGCACGCCGACGACGGCCGCCATCCGCACCGCCGGATGCTCGAGCAGGCAATCCTCGATCGGTCCCGGCCCGATCCGGTAGCCGGCGCTCGTGATCACGTCGTCGTTGCGGCCGACGAAGCGGATGAAACCGTCGGCGTCGGCGATGCCGAGGTCGCCCGTCAGCAGGAAGTCGCCGGCGAACTTCTCGCGCGTCGCCTCGGGCCTGCGCCAGTAGCCGATGAACATCACGGGGTCGGGCGCGCGCACGCCGATGTTGCCCGTGACGCCGGGCGGCAGCGCGTTGCCGGCATCGTCGACGATCGCGACGCGATGCCCGGGCGCCGCCTTGCCGATCGTCCCCGCGCGCGGCTCGAACAGCGCGCTGCACGACGACAGCACGACGTTGCATTCGGTCTGTCCGTAGAACTCGTTGATCGTCACGCCGAACGCGTCGCGGCCCCAGGAAACGAGTTCGGCGCCGAGCGATTCGCCGCCGCTCGCTACCGATTCGAGCGCGAGCGCGTAACGTTCACGCGGCCGCGCGACAGCCGCGCGCATCAGCTTCAGCGCGGTCGGCGGCAGGAACGCGTGCGTCACGCCGTGCCGGGCGAGCAGATCGAACGCGGCCGCCCCGCCGAATTTCTCGAAGCGTCGCGCGAGGACCGGCACGCCGTGGTGCAGCGACGGCAGCAGGACGTCGAGCAGCCCGCCGATCCATGCCCAATCGGCGGGCGTCCAGAACAGGCGCGCACGCGCCGGAAACAGGTTCTGCGACATCTCGACGCCGGGCAGATGGCCGAGCAGCACCCGATGCGCGTGCAGCGCGCCCTTTGGTTTGCCCGTCGTGCCGGACGTGTAGATGATGAGCGCCGGATCGTCGGCCGACGTGTCCGCCGGCCGGAACGTGTCCGATTCGGCCGCGAGCGCCGCATCGAACGCGAGCACGCCGGGCTCGGCGAGATCGGGCGCGCCGTCGATGCAGTAGATCGTCGCGAGCGACGGCAGCGACGCATGCAGCGGCGCGATTTTCTCGTAACCGGCGCGATCGGTGACGAGCGCGACGGCGCCGCTATCGCCGAGGCGGAATTCGAGCGCGTCCGCGCCGAAGAGTGTGAAGAGCGGCACCGCGATCGCGCCGAGCTTGTATGCGGCCAGATGGGCGATCGCCGTTTCCGGGCCTTGCGCGAGGAGGATGCCGATGCGGTCGCCGCGCTTCACGCCTGCGCGCGCGAAGCTGTTCGCGAGTCGATTAGAGCTGCTCCTCAGTTCGTCGAACGTGTAACGTGCGACGACGCCGTGCGCGTGTTCGTGGATCAGTGCGAGGCGGCCGCTGCCATCGGCCCATTTGTCGCACGCGTCGACGCCGATGTTGTAGTGCGCGGGAACCCGCCAGGCGAAGCGCTCGACGAGCTCGGCGTAATGGGCGGCGTGGGGCAGCATCGTGCGTCTCCGGTCGTTTTTTCGTATGCCGTTTCGATGCACAGTACACCGAATCGCCGGGCGTACGCGCGCGCGTTAGGGTCGATCCTCTAGAAGGCACGTTCATGCGCAAACCACAAATGCTGCGTATGATCGTTTCACCAACGACAGATACGACCATGGACCTGCTTCTAATCGCTACGGGGCTCAGCGTGATAGGGATCGGCGCGCTGGTGGCGTTCGCGCGCCGCGTCGATCCGCTGTCCGGCCGTTTGCACGGCCGGCTGCGCAAACGCTGATCGTTTTCTCGATCCGCTCGCCCGGCGCTCGCCGGAATGCGCACGACGCGCCGCGTTCTGCGTGGCGCGCCGCCGCGTCAGCGCGACGGCAGGTAGCGCGCGGGATCGATCGAGCGCCCGCCGTAGCGCAGCTCGAAGTGCAGCGCGACGCGGTCGTTATCGGTATCGCCCATCTCCGCGATTTTCTGCCCCTGCGCGACCGTCTGGCCTTCCTTCACGAGTAGCGCGCGGTTGTGCGCGTAGGTCGTCAGGAAATCGGCGTCGTGCTTGACGATCAGCAGGTTGCCGTAGCCGCGCAGGCCGTTGCCCGCATAGACGACCGTGCCGGCCGCCGCCGCGATGACCGGCGTGCCGGCGGTGTTCGCGATGTCGATGCCTTTCGATTTCGATCCGTCGAACGAGCGGATCACACTGCCGGCGGCGGGCCAGACGAGCGAGATGCTCGACGCCGGTTTCACGGACGACGCGGGCGACGTGGCGGACGACGAGGGCGCCTGGCGGCTCGGGCCGCGCGATGCGCCCGTCGTGCCCGAGGTCGACGCGGTGCCCGGCGGCGGCGCGACGCGCAGCACCTGGCCGACTTCGATCGCGTCGGGATTCGTGATCTGGTTCCAGCGGGCGATATTCGCGACCGATTGGCGATTCGATCGCGCGATCTTGGAGAGCGTGTCGCCGCGCTCGACCCGGTAGAAGCCGGGGCCGACGGGCGCCGAGCCGCACGCGGCGAGCAGCGCGGCGAGCGATGCGACGACGAGCCGTCTCGTGGTTTTCAGCAACATTGAACCTCGCAAGGCGCCGTCGCGGCGGTGCGCGACGGCGGGACAAAAACGTCCAATTTTAACGGGTTCGGCGGCGGGCTCGCGGTTTCGGGGCCGCGGAGGCGCTGAAGGCGGACGCGCGGCTGGGGGAGCGCGGGTGGGGCGAGGGCTGCGCGGCGGTCGCCCGAGCGGGCTGCCGCCGTGCGACATCCTGCGGGTTCGCGATGTCGGGCGGGTGGCCTCAGGCAGCGGGCTTCGGCCCCACGGCTGCAGCGGCAGTCGAGCGGCTTAGGTCGAGCGGCGCGGGGCGATCGACATCAACCGAGTGGCGTCACGCGGATGCGCAGCGCGGCGGTTTGCGTCGCGCCCGGCGCGACATGCTGCAGGCCGAGACCGTTGTGGATCGCGTCAGGCAGGCCGAGCCATGGCTCGACGCAATAGAAGTCCGATCCGGGCGCCTCGGTCCACGTCGTCACCGCGTACCACGGCGCCGAGCCCGGGCGGTTCAGGTCGATCTCGATGGCATGCCGCCGGCCGGGCATCAGCACGCGCACCGGTTCGGCGGGGATGCCGTCGAGGCAATGGAAGCGGTCGACGATGGCCGGATCGTCGAGCGTGTAGCGCGGCGCGCCCGGCTCGGGCGCGCTGATCGAGCCGTCGTCGAGCTGGCGGCGCCGATGCGTCGGCGGCAGCTCGAGCACGGCCGACGCGCGCTCGACGTGCGGCAGCGCAAAATAGAAATGGTGGCCCGCATAGTGGGGCAGCGGCGTGTCGCCGAGATTGGTCGTGGATAGCGTGACGTCGAGCGTATGCCCGTCGACGAGCCGGTAGCGCGCGGCGAAGCGGAATTCGAACGGATAGCCGGCGCGCGTGCGATCGCTGCTGTCGAGCGTCAGCGTGACGCCGCGGCCGTCGGCGTCCGTTTGCGCGCGGAACGGCAGATCGCGTGCGAAGCCGTGCATCGGCAGCTCGCGGACGGCGCCTTCGCCGTCGCGCCAGAAGCCGATTCGCCCCTCCACCCGATGGCGGCCGAGAAACGGAAACAGCAGCGGATTGCCGCCGCGAATCTTCGCGGGATTGGACCAGTCTGCGGCATCGGGCCAGAAGACGATGCTCGTGTCGCCGATACTCCACGACAGCAGCCGGCCGCCCGTGACCTGCCCCCTACAAACAGGGCCAGCCGGAGTCTAGTAAAGTTCGTTTTCGGAGAAGAAGACGAACATGAAGAAGCGCTTTACGGAACAGCAAATCATCGGGTTTCTGAAGGAAGCCGAGGCCGGTATGCCGGTCAAGGAACTGTGCAGGAAGCATGGGTTCAGTGACGCGTCGTTCTACACCTGGCGCGCGAAGTTCGGCGGCATGGAAGTCTCGGAAGCCCGCCGGCTCAAGGGCCTCGAGGTGGAGAATGCCCGACTGAAGAAACTGCTGGCCGAAGCAATGCTCGATATGGAAGCGTTGAAGGTTGTCGTCAAGGGAAAGCCCTGAGCCCGCAAGCCAAACGCGAAGCAGTGTTGGCGATTCGGGAGAAGGTCAACATCTCCGAGCGCCGCGCCTGCCGGCTTGTCGGGCTTTCTCGCAGCGTGCTGCATTACGACGCGAAGCCGGACCACGAGAATGAGGTGCTCGCGGCGCGTCTGGTGAAGTTGGCGCACGAACGTCGTCGATTCGGCTACCGCCGACTGCACGCCCTGGTGGAACGCGAAGGCACGCACGCCAATCACAAGCGCATCTATCGCCTGTACCGTGAGGCAGGGCTGGCTGTGCGGCGCCGTCGCAAGCGCCACGGCGTCATGATTGAGCGCGAGCAACTGGCATTGCCGGGCGCACCCAACGAGGTATGGTCAATCGATTTCGTGATGGATGCGCTTTCCAACGGCCGGCGCGTGAAGTGCCTGACCGTCGTCGACGATTTCACGAAAGAGGCTGTCGACATCGTCGTCGACCATGGCATCTCAGGTTTGTATGTCGCTCGGGCATTGGACCGTGCAGCTCGCTTCCGTGGCTATCCCAAGGCGGTGCGAACAGACCAGGGACCCGAATTTACGAGCCGCGCGCTTGACCAGTGGGCGTATGCGAACGGCGTCACGCTGAAGTTGATTCAGGCGGGCAAGCCCACGCAGAATGCGTACATCGAATCGTTCAACGGCAAGTTCCGCGACGAATGCCTTAACGAGCACTGGTTCACGACGCTCGCGCACGCTCGGGCAGTCATCGCGGCATGGCGTCAGGACTACAACGAGCAAAGGCCGCACAGCGCACTGAACTACCTTGCGCCGTCAGAGTTTGCGGCGAAACATCGGGCAACCGCGGACGCTCCTGCCGCTTTCCAGGAGTTGGTTTAAAGGGACTTTGCTAGAAGCCCATTGGCCCTATCGAAGGGGGCAGGTCAGTAGGCAATGCCGTTGCGGGCGAGGCGCTCGCGGAAATACGACGCCGTCAGCGGTGTTTGAAAGTAGTACCTGAGCTTCGTTGGAGGGTTGGCGCGTACGATATTGGCGCGAGCCTCGATCTGTAGATCGATTTTGCCGAAGCCCGAAAACCACTTCATCGGTCGCCGTGTTTTGCGGCTGAAGAACTGATCGAAGTTGCCCTTTGCCTCTTGGAGCAGACATTCACTCGCTTGGAACCCATCATAGTCCAAGCCGAGCCAACTCCATTCTTCGCTCCATCCCTCTTCGATACTATACGGGCGGCTGGTGACACGCCCCTGATATTCTCGAGGCTCGCGGTTCATGCGGTAATACCTCCGCACGGGGAGGCCGGTCTGCTCTGGCGGACATTGCTTGCACTTCTCGCCGGTGCGCGGCAACGCCCGCACATCCGGCGTCGCCTTGCTGTCCTCCTTCGGCGTATCACCCGACAGACTCGCCGTTCCCGCCACCGTCGCGCCGCCCAACAAGGCGACGCCAACGCGCGCCAAGATCGGCCCAAGCTCTACCGCCGCCGCTTCTATTACCGGAAATACCAATCCCGCCATGTTCCAGCCCTCCGTCCGGATGTTCGATACGCCATTTGATGACGCGTAGATAGTCATGAAAGCGCGCGTCGGCCGAGCGGCCGGGGCGCATGAGCCAAGCCTTCGTCGCGGGCTTTTCGTAGAAGCCCGGCGCGTACGCTTCGAGCCTCAGGAACGCGACGACGTTCTCGTCCCGCTCGATGCCGAACGTGCGCGCGGCGCGATACGCGGTCCATAGGCGGGACGACAAGCCGCCGTCATCGGCAAACGCCGGATTCTCCTTCACGAGATCCTGCCGAACGCGCTCGACGAAGCCGCGCTCGTCGATCTGCGCCAGTCCGGCCATCTGTTCTGCGCTCAGTTCAAGCATGCGGATGCACTCCGGTCAGCCGCCCGTCGATCTCGACGAGCCAGTCGTACGTCGCGACGAAGAATTGCGAGCGCTGCGCATCGCTCATCACGCGCGCGATGTCGGGCATGATGCGCGCGTCGTAGAACCGGAATAGCGCCGTGCGCCCGTCCGGCAACCGCACGTCGAGGTGCTCGCGCAGCTCGGCGGCCAGTCGGTCGAACGGATACGCGCTGATCAGCCACGACATCCCGATCGGCCCGGCCGCGAGCTCGGCGAGCACGCGCCGAATCGGCCCCGGCGCGAGCGCGTAGTCGATCAGCCACGGGCCGTGATCGGCAAGCGACGCGTCCGGCGTGCGGTCGAACAGCGCGATCGAATAGTTCGCGCGCCGCAGCGCCGGGGCGTCCGACGCTTCGGCGAAGAGCAGCGCGTCGACCATCGCGAAGAGCCGCGCGGGCAGCGTGATCTGCTGGCGGCGCATCTCGAAATGCGCGTTGATGCTCGGCGGCGTCATCATCCGCGTGCGACCATCGTCGCGGCCTTCTTGGCCGCCGCCTTCAGGCATTCGAGGCAGAGCGTGGGGGAAGGGGCGACCGCGGCCGCCGCCGCGGCTGCCGATCCGCCGGGTGAGCCGCCGTCCCCGCGCTCGCCCGCGCCGACGTCGTCGATCGTTCCGGTGCCCTGCGATGCGATCAACTCCGCGCCGCAGGCCGTTCGCATGCCATCGACGGCGGTGTCGCGCTCGCCGATCGTGTGCGGGTAGCGGCGGCCGAGCAGGTCGGGAAGGATCGGGAAAATGCCCTTGCAGCGAGGACAAAGTACCTGGTGGCCGACGCCGGCCACATTGCGTCCGTTGAGCGTGAACGTCGGCGCGCCTTCGAGCACCTTGCCGCCGTGTGTCGTCGTGTCGCCGACGCAGATGATCGCGCGCTTGGCCACTGGCCCCTCTCATGGAAATTGGCGTGCAAATTTACCATCGAGCACGCCCGGCGGGCGACTGTTACGGTTGTGCTGTCGCGACACCTGTCAGGTTTGACGGTTGCGTGAAGTCTCGCGGCACTGAGCGGATCGCTGTACTCGCCATAGATCGAATGGGCATTCCAAAGCAGCGGTACCCACGGATCCTTGACGTGATACACGCCGGTCGAACATTCGATCTCATGGGGGGCCGTATGCGCTCCACGGCTGCCCAACCGAATTTGTACAATTCGTCGCGGCGCAGGTTGACCTGAGGCGGAATGCTGGGACCAATCAGGCAGTCAGTCTCGCGTCGCCATTATCGGAACCCAGGCTCGACGGACCGTGGCGGGAGGTTGATAGCGATGTGCGCTATGGGGCCGGCGCTCGTTGTAGAACTGCCGCCAGCGTGCGACGAGCACCTTGGCCTCGGCACGGCTGCTGAGAACCATTCCCGGTTCGGCAACTTGTCGCACGGCTTGCCCTTGAAGCTTTCGACGAAGCCGTTTTGCCATCGGCTACCCAGCGTGATGAAGGCCGGGCCGATAGACGCATCGCGCAACCCGCGCATGATGCGGGCGGCGGTAAATTCCGCGCCGTCGTCTGACCGAATGAACGCCGGCTTGCCGTACAGGCGCGGATGGCAGGTTCGCGAATATGCCGGTTTCGCTTGCACCTCACGCTACGTTACGTTTTATGGTTGGTTGATATCGACGACGGGGATCGCATGCGACTCAAAATCGGCGAACTGGCGAAGAAAGTGGGACTGAGCGTCAGGGCCCTGCATCACTATGACGCAATCGGCTTGCTGTCGCCGTCGCAGCGCACCGATGGCGGCGCCCGTCTGTATGGGCGCGACGACCTGATTCGGCTGCATCGTATCGAGGCGCTGAAACGGTTCGGGTATTCGCTGCCGGCCATCCAGGCCAGCCTGGATGGCCCGCCCGCCGGCGCGCCGCTGCAGATTCTGCGGCGCCAGATCGCGGCGCTCGACGCGCAGGCCGCGCGAGCGCAGCGCCTCAGTCGCCATCTGCAACACCTCGTCGCCATGGTGGCCGCCGGCGGCGAGACGGCGGCGATCGACTGGCTGAACGTTTTGGAGCTGATGAACATGTACCAGAAACATCTCGACGACAACGAGCTCGACACGCTGCTTGCCTCCGGGCCGGATACGGTCGCGCCGATGGATCCGTCGTGGGTCGGCCTCGTCGACGAGGTCCGCGACGCCATGCGGCGGGCGCTGCCGGCCGACAGCGACGCGGCCCAGGCGCTGGCCTGGCGTTGGAGCCGGCTGATGAACCGAATGACCCGCAATGACCCGGCGCTCGCCGGCAAGCTGATGGGGATACAGCTCGGCGAGCCGCGCGCTCAGCACATCGTGGGCATCACGCCGGCGATGTTGACGTGGATCGGCGAGGCGTGCGCGCACGCGCGCTGTACGCTGTTCGCCAAGTATCTGAACCCGGCGCAGATCGCGGAGGTGCGGCGCCGCCAGCTCGCCGACACGCATATGCACGCCTGGCTCGCGCTGGTGGCCGAGCTCAGGGCGCACATGGAGGCGGGCGTCGACGCGGGCGCCGCGCCGGTGCAGGCGATCGTCGCGCGCTGGCAGCAGCTCTTTCGCGATAGCTTCTGCGGCGAGGAGGAGGGCCTCGAGGCGAAGGTGCGCGATGCCTTGATGCGCGAGCCGGACTTGCAACTCGGCGGCGGCTTCGATGAGGCATTGCTCGTCTATTTGAACAAGGCGCATATCGCCGGCCGCGACATCGCGTCGGGCGATGACGGGCCCAAGCCGAGCGCGCTGATGGTGGCGAAGCAGCGCGCCGCGCACCAACTGCTCGACCGGCCGCTGGTGCTCGACGATCCGATCGCGTTGAGCATTCTCGGCGCGGCCGAGGAACAGGCATTGCGCGCCGACCTCGACCGATTCCGCTACCCGGCATCGTTGGGCATGCGCAGCTCGGTGGTCGTACGCAGCCGGCTCGCCGACGACATGCGGGCCGAGGCCATCGGGCGCGGCGTGCGCCAGTATGTCGTCCTCGGCGCGGGGCTCGACACCAGCGCGTACCGGCATCCCGAGGCACCGGGCCGCCTCTTCGAGGTCGACTTGCCGGCCACGCAAAGGTGGAAGCAGGCGCGCCTGCGCGAGGCCGGCATTGCGCTGCCGCGTTCGCTGCGTTTCGTGCCGGTCGATTTCGAGCACGTGAGTCTTGCCGACGGGCTGGCGCGCGCCGGCTTCGATCCGGGCGCGCCCGCCTTGTTCAGTTGGCTCGGTGTGACGATGTATCTGGACGAGGCCGCGGTCGTCGAGACATTGCGCTTCATCGCCGGCTGCGCCAAAGGCAGCGCCGTGCTGTTCGAATACGTGACGCCGCTGTCCGGCTTGCCTCCGATGATGCGCATTGCGATGGAGCAGTTGACGGCGCAACTGGCCGCGCGCGGCGAGCCGTGGAAGTGCTTCTTCGAGCCGGCCGCGTTGGCCGAGATGCTGATCGGGCTGGGCTTCGGCAGCATCGGCGCCTGGAGCCCGGACGAGCTGAACCGACGTTATCTCGCGGACCGCGCCGACGGGCTTCACATCGGCGCGACGCCGGCGCGCCTGATTCTGGCAACCGTCTAACGGCGCGTCCGGTTTCCCCGGGCGGCCGGTTCGGCCGCGGGCGCCGCCGGCCGGCGGGGCGAATCGCTATTTCGATGGCTCCGGCTCGCGAATCACGCGAGCGAGAATCCGCACGCCTGCGTCGATCTCGCATTCGTTCCAGGCCGCGAAGCCGAGGAATAGCCCTTGGGCGCCGGTTTGCGCGCAGTAATGGGGCGAAAGCGGGCGCGCCGTCACGCCCGCTTCGGCCAGGCGGCGGCATATCTCGCGATCGTCGCGCAGGGGCCCGAGCCGGGCTACCACCTGCATACCGCCATCCGGCGGCGATACGGTCAACTCGCTCCCGACGGCCTTCAACGCATCGCACAGGTAATCGCGTCGAGCGTGATAGAGGCGCGTCGTCTTGCGGATGTGAGCGGCGTAATGTCCGTCGTCGATGAACTCGGCCAACGCATCCTGTAGCGTCGCGCCGACGATCTGGCCGGTGTGCCGTTGTGCCTTGGCAAATACGTCGACGAAGTGCCCCGGTACGACGACGTAACCCACTCGAATGTCGGCGTGCAGCGATTTCGAGAACGTGCCGACGTAAAACACGCTGTCTGCGTCGTCGGCACCCTGCAGCGCGGCCACCGGGCGCCCTTCGTAATGAAATTCGCTGTCGTAGTCGTCCTCGATGATCCGGGCGCCGACTCGAGCGGCGAACCGCAGCAGCGCTTGTCGACGGGCAGGCGGCATCAGCAATCCCGTCGGATGCTGGTGCGCGGGCGTGACGAATATCAGGCGCGGGGTATCTGTCGACGTTTCGAACGCCATGCCGCTTTGATCGAGCGCGATGCCTTGCACCGTCGCGCCCGCCGCTTCGAACGCCGCCCGTGCGCCGCCGTAACCCGGGCTTTCGACCCACGCGAGGTCACCCGGATCCAGGAGCACGCGTGCGACGAGCGCGATGGCCGCCTGAGCGGTGGGCATCAGGAAGACCTGGTGCGCATCCGCGTTGACGCCGCGGTATTCGACGAGGTGATGCAACAGGGCCCTGCGTAAACCGGGCCGGTTGCACGCGGTGCTCGTTCGCGCGACGGCGTAGCGGGTGGCCGTGCGCAGGCATCGCCCCCAGATCGCGTGCGGAAACGCCCGGGCATCGGCCACGCAGGGCGCGAATGGCGTCGGGCGCCCCTCGCTGATGAACGGCCAATCGCTCCGGTCGATCCGCTGCGCCCACTGCGACATTCCGCTGCGGCCGTCCGAAACAGGCCTGTCCGAGCCGATGGCGACGAGGCCCGCCGACGGCATCGGCGCCACGACCGGGCGGCGTCCTCTCGAGACATCGAGATAGCCTTCCATCGCCAACTGCTCGATGGCGGCGCAGACGGTGTTTCTCGACACGCGCAGATGGAGCGCGAGTGCCCGGCTGGAAGGCAAACGCCTGCCGCTTGCAAGCGAACCCGCCGCGATGGCGCGCCTTAGCTGGTCACGGAGCTGCCGCGTGAGCGCCACGCCGCTTTGCGGGTCCATCTCGAAATCGAATAAACCGGCGAGCGTCTCAACCATAAACTGGCCCCATGTTTTTACAAAAACATACCCTTCCGGGAAATACCGGTCAAACCTATAGTCGTATCGACTTTCGCCGCGGCGCGCGCCTTCGCGGCGCTTGCGTGCGGACCGTCGACGATGGGCGCCGCCGGCGCCGTCGCACCGCGCGGATGCGCTTGCGCCGCGCTTCGCGCGCGGCCGCCCGCCACCGAAGTTCCCCGCCAGCCGAGGCCACACCGTATGGAAATCGACGCTATCTCACGCGCGTTGCAGATCTATTTCGACGTCATGTACGAATGCGATCTCGAGAAATTCGATCTCGTATTTCACCCGACAAGTTCGCTTTTCACCATGAAGGACGGTGAGCTGAGCGTGCGCCCGTTTGCTCGCTATCGTTCGGAGATCGCGGCGCGCACGCCGCCTAAGAGCGTGTCGCAGCCGCGCATGGACGCGATCTTGCAGATTGCCGTGCTGTCGCCCGAGATCGCGTTTGCGCAGGTGCGCGTCCGGCTCTTCGGGAAAGTCTTCATCGATAACCTGAACCTGCTGAAGTTCGACGGACGCTGGATGATCGTCGCGAAGATTTTTCACCATGCGCGGACGATCGCGGCCGTATAACGCGACCGATCCCGCCGAGGCCGATGAACGGACGTCGCATCGGCCCGGCCGTCGGCTTGCCGATGTCGCAGGGGCGGCGCGACGGCCTACGGCGCTGTAGGCCGTCGCGCCCGGTGGTCGGATCACGGCTCGCGGGGCTGTCGATCCCGATCCCGCGGATAGGCGCGAACGAGGCCATCGAGTTCGCGCCTCGCGCCTGCGAGCCCGAGTTCGCCGCGCGACGCCGCGGCATGAACGGCGCCTTCCACCGCCGCCGCCAATACACGGGCTACATGGCCGGCGTGTCGGCCGAATTCAAGGCTTTCGAAGAAGCGACGTCCGGCGCCGTGATGACCAAAGGCTTCCTTTGGCGGAACAAGATCGCGGCCGGCTTCACCAATTCCGGCGCCCATGCCGGAGACAAGCTGTCCACGCTCATGCAGCTCGCGCTGTTCGCGGCTCGGTATGGCATGCACTGGGTCAATCTCGGCTTGCCTCCCGCCAATGACTCGACGGCCGGCTCCCCGGCGGAGCTCAATCGATTGGGCTTTGGGCTGGGCGCCGGTGCGCAGTCGAACACGGATCAAGGCCCTGACGCGGCGCCGCCCGAACAGCCGGAATAGGCGGAATAGGCGGAATAGGCGGAATAGGCGAGATAGGCGTAGGCATGCCGATCGACTTCCCGGCTTGCGCATGCGCGGCGACAGTATTTGTTTTCCCGGATGCAAGCTTTGTTTTCCCGGATGCAAGCGCGGGCGCCGGCGGCGCATACCCGCCGGTTGGGCCCGATGATCGGCGCGGCAGCGTCGCGGCGCTTCGTGCGGGCGGCGCGAGCGCTCAAGCGCCGCGTCGCGGCGTATCCGCTGCGCCGCCCTCGCGAATCAGCACCGCGACGGGCAGATGCGCGAGCGCGGCGGCAAGCGGCAGCATGCCCGACGGCGCGTCGAGCGTGCCGTCGTTCAGCATGTCGCGCCACGGGCCGGCGAAGCCGGGCGCGAGCCCGACCGCCGTGTCCGCCCAGCATGCGGCCTCCACGCACGGGCGCGCCGGTGCGTCGCCGAGCAGCGGGTAGGCGAGCCGCGTCGCGATCACGACGATCGTCGTCGACGCGTCTCGTCTCGCGAACGCCAGCGCATGGCCGCGACGCGTGCCGCGCACGTGCAGCGGCACGTAAGCGCCCGCCGCGAACGTCTCCGGGTGCGCGGCGCGCAACGCGAGCAGCCTGCCGATCAGCGCGTGCTTGACGCGGCCGTCGGCCCAGTCGCGCAGATACGCGGCGACGGGCGCGTCGATGCGCTGCGCCGCGTAGCGGGCGAACGGCACGTCGGCGCGATTGTCGGGATCGACGAGCGTGTGATCCCATGTCTGCGCGCCCTGATACAGATCCGGCACGCCGGGCGACAGCAGCCGCAGCGCGGCTTGCGACAGGCTGTTGACGATGCCCGCGGGCGCGATGCGCGCAACGAGGCGGTGCAGCCGATGAGCGAAATCGTCGGGCCCGCGCGGCGTCATGATCGCGCGCAGGAACGCCGCGCAGCCGGCTTCGTATCCGAGATTCGGTTCGAGCCAGTCGGTGTCGCGCTTCGCTTCGCGCAGCGCCTTCAATTGCCAGCGCTCGACCCGGTCCGTCAGCGCGGCGAGGCCGGGCGCGTCGTCGGGCGCGAGCGCGGGCGGCCACGCGCCGACGAGCGTCTGATACAGCATCGCCTCGGCGGCGGGCCCCGGTATCCGGTCGGCCGCCGCGGGCGCGCCGTGATGGTGCGGGGCGTTGAACGCCGCCCAGTCGAGCGCCGCCGCGCGCCACGCGCGATGCGCTTCGCTCAGGACCGCGAGCCGCGCGCGCGCGTCTTCGCCGCGCTTGTGGTCGTGCGTGGCGGTGGCGAGCAGCGCGCCCGGGAACGTCCGCCGCCGCCGGCGATTGCGCGTGTGGAACGCGCCGGGCGCGAGCGAGAGCGCATCCGCGTGCGCGCCGACTTCGTTGCGCGACAACAGCCTGCCGTATCGATAGCACGCGGTGTCCTCGACGCCCTTCGCGGCGAGCGGCGCGGTGAGCTGCGCGAACCCGACGCGCGCGGCGAGCCGCGCCGGGTCGCCGAGGCCGGCGACGGCGCGTGCGACGCCCGGCAGGCCGAGCGTCGCGGCGACGTAGTCGAGCGCAGCGCGATCGGCCGGCGCGATCGCGCTGCGCGCCGCTTGCCACGCGCCGGCGAGAAGCGCGCGATCGGTCCGCTGCGGCGCGCCTGCCGACGGATACAGCCGGTACACCGGCAGCCGGATCGCGAGCTCGGCGACCGCGCGGCGGATCGGATTGAGCGCGAAGTCGCGGGCGTCGCGCGATGCGCGCGCGAGCCGATGCATCGCACGCGCGACGCGCTCGTGCTCGGCCGCGAACTGCCGGGCGAGCACGCGGCGCTTGCCGTCCAGCGCTTCGCGCGCGAATGTCGTCTCGGCGCCCGTCATGTCCGCCCACAGCGCGGCGAGCGGCGCGGCGCCGGCGGCGTCGTGCAGCAGCGCCGATACGTCGTTCATGAAGTCGTAGCCTGTCGTGCCGTCGACGCGCCAGTCTTCGGGCAAGCGTTCGTCGGGCGCGAGGATCTTCTCGACGACGATATACGGTTCGCCGTCGCGCAACGCGGCGAGCCGGCCGCGCAACTGCCGGCAGTATCCGCGCGGATCCGCGAGCCCGTCGACGTGATCGATCCGCACGCCGTCGACGAGACCCGCGGCGTAGAGGCGCCACAGCAGCGCATGCACGTCGTCGAACACGGCTGCGTCCTCGATGCGCATGCAGGCGAGCGTCGAGATGTCGAAAAAGCGGCGCCAGTTGATTTCGTCGGTGGCGGTGCGCCACCACGCCAGGCGGTAATGCTGCTGCTCGAGCAGGCGGTGCAGCATCTCGCGCGAGCGCGCGATGCGCGGATCGAAGCCGTGCAGCACCGCGTCGAGCGCGCCCGGCCCGCGCGCGGCGGCGTAGTCGCGCAGCGCCGCGTGCGCCGCGTCGAGGCGTGCGTGGTTCGACGGCCGCGCGCCCGGCGCGTCGAAGCGCTCGGCGAGCGCGTTCAGATCGCTTCGGTTCGCCGCGCGCAGGATGTCCGGATACGCGCCGATCTGCACGGGCAGCGTGCGGCCCGCGCATGCGATCGCGAACCGCCCGTGCGCGGCGTCCGCGCGCAGCGCGATGTCGCCCGCGGCGAGCGCCTCGCCGTAGGGGCGGCCGAGGCAGGGCAGCAGCACCTTGCGCTGCAACGCGGGGTCGCTCGCGTGCCAGTCGATGTCGAAATGCCGCGCGAAGCGGCTGCGCGCGCCCCATTCGAGCACGTCGTTCCACCAGCGGTTGGACGAGCCGCCCACGCCCATGTGGTTCGGCACGATGTCGACGATCGCGCCCATGCCCCGACGCCGCAACGCATCGATCAGCCGCACGAACGCCGCCTCGCCGCCGAGCTCGGGGTTGACCGTCGAATAATCGATCACATCGTAGCCGTGGCGCGAACCCGGCTCCGCGGCCGTGATCGGCGACAGATACAGATGGCTCACGCCGAGCCGCGCGAAATAGCCGACGTGCGCGGCCGCGTCGTCGAACGTGAAGCCCGCATGCAACTGCAGGCGCAGCGTCGCGCGCGGCTTCATCGCGCGCGCTTCCTCGCGCGCCGCACGGCGGCGATGCGCGTGCGCGCCGGCGCGTCGAACAGCGCGTCGACGGAGCGCGGCATGCGCCGCCGCCAGTTCGGGTGCCCGCACGGCGGGCCCGGCACGTTCGGCTGGCCCTCGAGCGCGAGCAGATCCTCGAGCGGAAAGATCGCGAGCGGCGCGGGCGCTTGCGCGACGTACGCGAGTATCGCACCGACGGGGGGCGCATCCCGCGGCGGCATCTTTTGCCCGCGCGCGGCGACGCCGGCTTGCTGCAGCGCGCGCCAGAGCGCCGCGCGCTCGGCGCGGCGCATGTCGCGCACCTCGGGCGGCAGCGCATCCGGCCCGGCGACCTCCGATTCGCCGGGCCGCGCGGGCGGGGCGTTCGCCTCGGCCTCGGCGTCGGAGGCGGGAGAGAGGGAGGACGCGGGCGCGCAGGCCGAGGCGGAGGCGGCCGCGCGCCATCGCCAGCCGAGATCGACGCCGCGCCACCAGCCCGCGACCGTCGGCAGATCGTGCGTCGAGCTCGTCGCGGCCGCGTGACGATCCCAATCGCCCGGCGCGCGGAACGCGCCCGCCGGGTCCCGTTCGAACCAGAGCGCGCGCAGGCCGACGATGCCGCGCGCGGCGATCCGCGCGCGGAAATCCGCCGGCACGGTGCCGAGATCCTCGCCGATGACGATCGCGCGATGCCGGAACGATTCGAGCGCGGCGAGCCGCAGCAAATCGTCGCGCGGATAGCGCAGGTACGCGCCGTCGCGCGGCGGCGCGCCGTCGCGCACCACCCACAGCCGCGCGAGGCCGAGCACGTGATCGATGCGAACGCCTCCCGCGTGCGCGAAGCCCGCGCGCAGACATTCGACGAACGGCGCGAAGCCCCGCGCGCGCAGCGCCGTCGGCGTCCACGTGGTGACGCCCCATGCCTGGCCGCGCGCGTTGAACGGATCGGCGGGCGCGCCGATCGACAGGCCGCGCAGCATCGCATCGCCGTCCCGCCACGCGTCGCTGCCCGCCGCGTCGCAGCCGACCGGCAAGTCCGCGATCAGGCCGATCGCCATGCCGCGGCCGCGCGCGGCGCGTTGCGCGGCCGCGAGCCCGCGCGCGGCCTGCCATTGCAGGAAGGCGTGGAACGCGATGTCGTGCGCGTGCGCGCGCGCGAACGCGGCGACGTCCGGCGCATCGGGCGTGCGCCATGCGGGCGGCCAACGCCGCCAGTCCGCGCCGATGCCGTTGTCGATGCAGCACGCCTGCAACGCGTCGAACGTCGCATGTGCGTCGAGCGCGCCGGCGTGCCGTGCCCGAAAGCGCGCGAACGCCCGCGGGCCCGCATCCGCGCCCGTGGGCGCCTGCGCGCGCCAGCGGTCGAACAGCAGGCGCAGCACGCGCAGCTTCGCCGGCACCGCGCCGGGCCAATCGACGAGCGGCGCGCGCGTGAGCGCGCTCCATTGCGCGGCGAGCCCCGCATCGGCGATCGCCGCGCGCGCCGCGTGCGCGCCGAGCACCGTTTCGACGTCGATGTAGGCGGCGTTGCGCCAAAGCCGCGACGAAGGCGAGTACGGGCTGTCGTGCTCGGGCAGCGCGGGGAAGGCCGCCTGCGTCGGGCTGATCGCGAGCGCGTGCGCGCCGCGCCGGGCGGCGGCGCGCGCGCAGGCGGCGAGCGCGGTGAAATCGCCGATGCCGCCGTCGGCCTCGCGGCGCAGCCCGTAGAGTTGCGCCGCGAGGCCCCACGGCGGCGGGCGTTCGCGGCCGCCGGCCGCCGCGGCGCGCATCGCGTCGGCGGGCGTCCATGCGGATGGCGGTGCGATGGCGAGCGTTGTGCGCTGCTCGCCGGTGTCGAGCACGTGGTAGCCGGGCGTCGCGAGCGGCGGCAGCACGGCTGCGCCGGCGGGCTGCGCGAAGCGGCCGGCGACGGCGTCGCCGTTTTCGAGGGTGACCCGGTAGCACGCGCCGGGGCGTCCGAGCGAGGCGGGCAGCGTGAGCGGCGCGTCGACGTCGCCCCTCACGAGCCGCGGCGCGGCCTGCGCGTGCGCCGCGAGCCGCGCGGCGCTCTCGGCGCGCGCCGCGCGCGTGTCGCACGGGTAGCCGAGCGCGTCGAGCAACGCCGCGAGCATGTCGTCGCCGACCCGCCGCGCGAAGCCCGATGCGTCGATCCAGTGCGCGTCGAGCCCGGCCGCGTCCGCGAGCTCGACGATCGACGGATGACGCGGATCGGCGGTCATGGCGCGCCGTCCTGGCCGTTCACGCCGTTCGCGTGCTTCACGGCCGGCATGTGCTTCGCGTCGACGGCGCGGCCGCGCCGCGCGACGCCGTTCACGTTCCCGCTGCGCCAGGCGATGCACGCGTGCGCGGCGAGCCGTGCGTCGGCGAGCGCGTCGCGTGCGCGCGGCGGAGTCTCGAACACGATCTTGCCGTCGGGCGGCGCGGCGAGCGCGGCCGGCCGGGCGTCCAGATTCAACGCGATCGCGAGCGTGCTGCCGTCGCCGAGGCGCCAGCGCGCGACGAGCGACGAGCGGGCGAACGTCGCCGGGTCGTTCGGGTCGGGAATCGCGTCGCGATGGGCGGGATCGGCGAACGCGGGGAAGGCGGCGAATTCGCGGCGGCGGCCTTCGCGCACCGCTGCGGCGAGCGCGCCGCGATGATCGGTGAAGAACTGGAACGGTTGCGTCGTGCCGCATTCCTCGCCCATGAACAGCAGCGGAATCTGCGGCGCAAGCAGCGCGAGCGCGCTCGCCGCGCGCAGCGCGTCGTCGTTCACGAGCGCGCGCAGCCGCTCGCCGAATGCGCGGTTGCCGATCTGATCGTGGTTCTGCAGGAACGCGACGAACGCGCTCGGCGGCAGGTCCGCGCTCGGTTCGCCGCGCGGTGCGCCGCCGTGCAGCGGCGACGGCTCGCCCTGATACGCGAAACCTTCGCCGAGCACGCGCGCGAGGTGGCGGATCGGCGCGTCGGCATACGCGCGGTAGTAGCCCGCCTGCTCGCCCGTCAGCAGCACGTGCATGCTGTTGTGGAAATCGTCGTTCCATTGCGCGTCGAAGCGGCCGCCGGCGAGCAGGCTCGCGGTGTTGCGTTCGTTTTCGAGCACGAGATGCACGTGGCGCGCGTCGCCCGCGTAGGCGCGCACGCGGCGGGCGAGGCCGGCGAGCCACGCGTCGTCGCCGATCGCGTGCGCGGCGTCGATCCGCAGTCCGTCGAACCGGTATTCGTCGAGCCAGTACAGCGCGTTCTCGAGAAAGAACGCGCCCGCCTGCGGGCACGAGAAATCGATGGCCGGCCCCCATGCGGTATCGCGGTCGCGGCGGAAGAACGCGGGCGCGTAGCGGGGCAGCAGGTTGCCGTCGGGGCCGAAGTGGTTGTAGACGACGTCGAGCAGCACCTGAAGCCCGAGCCCGTGCGCGGCGTCGACGAGCGACTTCAGCGCGTCGGGCGGCCCGTAGGATGCGTCGGGCGCGAACGGCAGCACGCCGTCGTAGCCCCAGTTGCGCGCGCCGGGGAACGCGTTGACGGGCATCAGCTCGATCGCGGTGATGCCGAGCGCGGCGAGCGCCGGGAGCCGGCGCGCGATCCGCGCATAGCCGCCGAACGCGCCGACGTGCACCTCGTACAGCACGGTCTCGCGCCACGGCCGTCCGCGCCAGTCGTCGTGGCGCCAGCGGTAGGCGGCCGGATCGACGACCTCGCTCGGGCCGTGCACGCCGTGCGGCTGGAAGCGCGACGCGGGATCGGGCACGCGCAGCGTGCCGTCGAGCAGGTAGCGGTACAGCGTG
The DNA here is from genome assembly GCF_000011705.1 of Burkholderia mallei ATCC 23344. NCBI lineage: Bacteria > Pseudomonadati > Pseudomonadota > Betaproteobacteria > Burkholderiales > Burkholderiaceae > Burkholderia > Burkholderia mallei. The sequence continues at coordinate 854,447 of NC_006348.1, forward strand.
CCGGGCCCGCATCGCACGATCGCGTCGAAGCCGCCGCCGCCGTCGGGCGTCATCGCGACGGTCTCGCCGTCTTGCCGTTCGACGGCGGCGCTGCGGCAGGCGGGCGCCCAGAGGTGAAAGCGCGTGTGCCGCGCGTCGACGCACGTCGCGCCGAAGGGCAGCGCATACGCATGCGTGGCGGTCGAATCGTTCATCGGCGGTTCCTCGCGAAGCGGACGGCTCAGCCGGCCTCGGGCACCGACGCCGCCGCGATCACCGCGGCGTGCGCGGCGATCTCGACGCCGTCGGCGGGCATCAGCCGCGGCGCCGCGTCGGGCGCCGCGCTGTCGAGCAGAATGCGGTAGACGAGCGAGGGCGGCGGCGCATGGAACACGATCGCGTCGGACGACGCGTTCAGCATCAGCAGCAACGCCTCCGGCCGCCCCGCGCGTCCGTTGCCGACCCGCCGCATCGTCAGCGCGCGCCGCTCGCGGTCGTGCCAGGCGGGCACCGTCAGCGCGTCTCCGCGCTCGTCGAACCAGTCGATCTCGTGCAAGCCGGGCGCGCCGTCGCGCTCGCCCGACGGATAGCGCGGCTCGGACAGCACCGGATACGCGCGCCGCAGCGCCGCGAGCCGGCCGACGAAGTGAATCATCGTGCGGCCGTCCGCCGATTCGGCCGCGCTCCAGTCGAACCACGACAGTTCGTTATCCTGGCAATACGCGTTGTTGTTGCCCTGCTGCGTGCGCCCGAACTCGTCGCCGCCGAGCAGCATCGGCGTGCCGAGCGCGGCGAACAGCGTCGTGAGCAGCGAGCGCGCGACGCGCGCGCGCACGGCCCGCACCTGTCTGTCTTCGGTGGGCCCCTCGGCGCCCCAGTTCGCGCTGCAGTTGTCGTCGCGCCCGTCGCGGTTGTCTTCGCCGTTCGCGTCGTTGTGCTTGGCCGCGTATGAGACGAGATCGGCAAGCGTGAAGCCGTCGTGCGCGGCGACGAAGTTCACGGTCGACCAGGTCCGCCGCCCGTGGTGGTTGAACAGGTCGGCCGAGCCCGCGAGCCGCGCGGCGAGCTCCGGCCGCATGCCGGCGTCGCCGCGCCAGAAGCGCCGCACGGTGTCGCGAAAGCGGTCGTTCCACTCGGCGAAGCCGGCCGGATGGCGGCCGAGCTGATAGCCGCCCGGGCCGACATCCCACGGCTCGGCGATCAGCTTGCGCGTGGCGAGCACGGGGTCCTGGCGCAGCGCGTCGAAAAAGCCCGCGCCCGGATCGAAGCCGGCCGCCTCGCGGCCGAGCGTCGCGCAGAGATCGAAGCGAAAGCCGTCGACGTTGAACGCGTTCGACCAGTAGCGCAGCGAATCCATCACCATCTGCAGCACGCGCGGGTGCGACAGGTCGAGCGTGTTGCCGCAGCCCGTCTCGTCGATGTGGCGGCGCGGGTCGTCCGGCGCGAGCCGGTAGTAGCTCGCGTTGTCGAGGCCGCGCCAGCAGATCGTCGGGCCGAGCTGATTGCCCTCGCACGTATGGTTGTAGACGACGTCGAGCAGCACTTCGATGCCCGCCGCGTGCAACTGGCGGATCGCGATGCGCATCTCGTCGAGCCGGCGCGTCGCGAGATACGAGGGCTCGGGCGCGAAGAACGCGGCGGTGTCGTAGCCCCAGTAGTTGCACAGCCCGAGATTGACGAGCGCGCGCGCGTGCATGAACGCGTGCACCGGCAGCAGCTCGACGCTCGTCACGCCGAGTGCGAGCAGGTGATCGATGAACGCGGGGCAGGCGAGCGCGGCGAACGTGCCCCGTTCCGGCGCGCGCAGCTCGGCGCGCCGCATCGACACGCCGCGCACGTGGGCTTCGTAGATCACCGTATCGCGCCACGGCACGCACGGGCGGCGGTCGGTGCTCCAGTCGACGGCCTCGTCGACGACCACGCATTTCGGCATCGCGGGCGCCGAATCGCGCCGGTCGATCGACAAGTCCGCGCGACTCGAATGCAGCCGGTAGCCGAACAGCGCGTCGGACCAGCGAAACTGCCCGACGAGCTTGCGCGCGTACGGATCGAGCAGCAGCTTGTGCGGATTGAAGCGGTGCCCGTGCTGCGGCTCGTACGCGCCGTCCGCGCGGAACGCGTAGACCGTGCCCGGATGCGCGTCGGGCAGGTAGCCGTGCCAGATTTCGTCCGTGCATTCGGGCAGATCGAGGCGCGCGATCTCGCGGCGTCCGGTCGGATCGAACAGGCAGAGCTGAACCCGGCGGGCGTGCGCGGAAAATACTGCGAAGTTCACGCCGAGCCCGTCCCAGTGCGCGCCGAGCGGATAGCTGCGCCCCGGTTCGAGGCGATCGGGCGTGGGTGTCGGCATCGTCGTGCTCCTCCTCGTGGCGGTTCGTGCGTGCGGCGGGCGCCGCGCGGCGTCAGGCGGGGCGCAGCCATAGCGTCGCGAGCGGCGGCAGGCGCAGCGCGGCCGACCATCGCTCGCCGTGCGCGGGAATCTCGTCGGCCTGGACCGCGCCGCCGTTGCCCGCGTCGGTGCCGCCGTATGCGGCGCCGTCGGTGTTCAGCACCTCGGCCCAGCGGCCCGGCGCGGGCAGGCCGAGCCGATAGTCGGTGCGCGGCACCGGCGTGAAGTTGCACACCGCGACGAGCATGCGGCCCGCATCGTCGCGACGGACGAACGCGAACACGCTGTTGTTGCGATCGTCGCCGACGAGCCACGCGAACCCGGCGGGCCGGTCGTCGAGCGCGTGCAGCGCCGGCTCGGCCGCATGCAGCCGGTTCAGGTCGCGCACGAGGCGCTGCACGCCCCGGTGCGCGGGCGCGTCGAGCAGATCCCACTGCGGCGTCGCGTCGTGCGCGAACTCCCCCCACTGCGCGAACTCGCCGCCCATGAACAGCAGCTTCTTGCCCGGATGCGCCCACATGAAGCCGAAGTACGCGCGCAGGTTCGCGAGGCGCTGCCAGGCGTCGCCCGGCATCTTGGCCGCGAGCGAGCCCTTGCCGTGCACGACTTCGTCGTGCGACAGCGGCAGCACGAAGCGCTCGGAGAACGCATAGACGAGCCCGAACGTGAGTCGGTCGTGGTGATGGCGGCGATGGATCGGGTCCTCGCGCAGATAGGCGAGCGTGTCGTGCATCCAGCCCATGTTCCACTTGAAATCGAAGCCGAGGCCGTGCTCGGCGGTCGGCGCGGTGACGCCGGGCCATGCGGTCGATTCCTCCGCGAACGTCGCGACGCCGGGCGGCGCGGCGGGCCCGTGCAGCGTGTCGTTGAAGTGCTTCAGGAACGCGATCGATTCGAGGTTCTCGCGCCCGCCGTACACGTTCGGCACCCATTCGCCCGCCGCGCGCGAGTAGTCGCGGTAGAGCATCGACGCGACGGCGTCGACGCGAATGCCGTCGACGTGATAGCGGTGCGCCCACGCGAGCGCCGACGCGATCAGGAACGCGCCGACTTCGCGCCGCCCGACGTTGAACACGTGCGTGTGCCAGTCCGGATGCCATCCCTCGCGCGGGTCCGCATGCTCGAACAGCGCGGTGCCGTCGAATTTGCCGAGCCCGTGCGGATCGTCGGGAAAGTGCGCGGGCACCCAGTCGACGATCACGCCGAGGCCGGCCGCGTGCGCGTGCTCGACGAAGCGCGCGAAGCCTTCCGGCGGCCCGAACCGCGCGGACGGCGCGAACGGCGACAGCGACTGGTAGCCCCACGAGCCGCCGAACGGATACTCGGCGATCGGCGTGAGCTCGACGTGCGAGAAGCCCATGCCGGCCGCATACGGAATCAGCCGCTGCGCGAGCTCGTCCCACGTCGCGCTGCGATTGCCCTCGGCCGCGACGCGCAGCCACGATTCCGGATGGACTTCGTAGATCGACACCGGCGCGTGCGCGAGATCGAGCGACGCGCGCGCAGCCACGCGTCGTCGTGCCAGCCGAAGCGCTCGAGCGCGTCGAGATCGGCGACGATCGACGCGGTGCGCGGCGGCGCCTCGGTGCGGCACGCGCACGGGTCGGCCTTCAGCGGCAGCGCGGCGCCGTCGCGCGCGCGCAGCGCGAACTTGTAGCGCTCGCCCGCGCCGATGCGCGGCACGAACAGCTCCCACACGCCCCACGGGCGGCGCAGCCGCATCGGGTGGCGGCGCGCATCCCAGCCGTTGAAATCGCCGACCACCGACACGCGCGACGCGCCCGGCGCCCAGACGGCGAACCGCACGCCGGGCACGCCATCCATGTCGAGCGCGCGCGCGCCGAGGCACGCGAGCGCCGCGCGCGGATCGCCCGCCGCGAAGCGCGCGAGCGCATCCTCGTCGAGCAGCGTGCCGAACGCATACGCGTCCTCCACGTCCTGTCGCGCGTCGGGCCAGTCGATCGACAGCCGATAGCGCGGCTGCTCGCCGCGTTCCTGCCCATCGGGCAGCGCGCCGGCGAAGCAGCCGGCCGGATCGACCTGCCGCAGCTCGCCGAGCACGCCGCCGCCCGCCGCGATCGCGCGAACCCGCAGCGCGCCGGGCAGCAGCGTGCGCACGACCGTCGCGTCGCCGACGCGGTGCGGGCCGAGGCACGCGAACGGGTCCGGATGGCGCGCGTCGAGGAGCGCGTCGATGTCGGCGCGATCGAAGGGCGCATCCGTCATCGCGCGTCCTCCTGCTGCGGCGCGGCGCCGCCGATCAGGCGCGCGACGAGCGCGGCGAGGCCGTTTGCGGGCACGCTCAGCCAGTCCGGCCGGTTCGCGGCTTCGTAGCACAGCTCGTAGGACGCCTTCTCGATGAGGAACAGCGCGAGCAGCCGGTCCGCATAGCGCGGCTCGACGAATTCGCGCGACGCGGCCGACAGCGCTTCGCGGTATTGCGCGACGAAGCGGTCCGCGGCCGCCTGCCCGAAGCGCTCGAACAGCGCGCGCTTGCGCTCGGCGGCCTGCTGCGGCGCCTTTTCGATCGTGAACTGCGCGGCCGCGCTCGCGTACGACAGCGACCGCAGGAACCCGGCCACGTCGCGTAACGGATGCGATTGCGCGCGGCGCTGCCCGAGCGGGCGCGCGGGTTCGCCCTCGAAATCGATGAGAAGCGCGTCGCCTTGCACGTCGAGCACCTGGCCCAGGTGGAAGTCGCCGTGAATCCGGATGCAGCATCCGTCGAGCTCGCGCGGCACCAGCGCACGCAGCGCCTCGGCCACCGCGGCGCGCTGCGCGACGAGCAGCTCGGCGGCCGCGCGCGTTTGGCCTTCGAGCGTGTCGAGCCGTTCGGCCAGCAGGCTCGCCGCGCGTTCGAACCAGCCCAGCGCATCGCCGATCCAGCCGTCGACGCGCGCGGGCGACACGCGCTGCGGCGCGAACGCCGCATCGTCGCTCGGCTGCGCGAGCGCCGCGTGCAGTTCGCCGAGCCGCTTGCCGACGATGCCCGCGAACGTCGCGTAGCCGTCGATCATCTCCGGCTCGGCGCTCGGCGCCGCCGCGTCGGCGTCGTTTGCCGCGGGCAGCGCGAGCTCCTCGATCGCGCGCTTGAGAAAATCGCACGAGCGCGTCCACGCGTCGCCCTGATTGTCGACGTATTCCTGCAGGATCGCGACGGTGTGCGGCGCGCCGTCCGCGCCGATGCGCACGACCTCGCCGACGAGCGGCGCGACGTTCCGGTAGCCGATGCGCCGCAGGTGCCGGCCCATCTCCGCTTCCGGGTGGACGCCCGTGGCGAGCTTGCGCACGATCTTCAGCACGATCGCCTCGCCGATCACGAGCGAGCTGTTGCTCTGCTCGGCGGCGAACCACCGCACGCCGGGCGCATCGCCGGGATCGAGCCGCGCCAGGTCCGGCTCGGGCCGGAATTCGAGACGCCCGCCGCCCGCCACCGGCACGGCCGCGCCCGCGCGCAGCTGGCGCAGCACGCCGTGCGCGAACGACGGCAGCGCGAACGCGTCGGTCAGCAGGCCGACCGTATGGCCGCGCCGCACGCGCGCGAGCGCGAGCTGCGCGAACAGCGGCTGAGGCGTCTCGCTGCCCCAGGCGCTCGCGAGCGGCACCACGTAGCGTTCTTCGCGGCCGTCGACGGCGACGCGCGCCTCCGCATACTGAAACGGCTCGCCCGGAATCGGCGTGAGCGCGTCGAAGCGCGCGCTGTCGACGCGCCGCTCCTTCGATGCGAACCAGCGCCGCCGCGCGAGCCATGACGGCAGCGCGTCCTGCGCGAGCGTGTCGAGCAGCGCGGCGCCCGGCTGCGTCTCGCCGCGCCGCATCACGAGCGTCAGGTATTCGGGCAGCGGCTCGGCGTACTGCTGATGCCAGGCCGGCTCGCGGCCGTGCTCGGACAGCGCGAACCACAGGAAGCCGTACGGCGGGAACGTCAGCAGATACGGCAGTTGGCCGATCGGCGGGAACGGCGAGTCCGACGTCATTTCGGTCGGCACGCAGCCGGCGAATTCCGACAGGTCGAGCTCGACCGCCTGCGACGCGCGCGACAGGTTCGCGACGCAGAGCACCGGCGTTTCGCCGTCGAGCTCGCGCAGATACGCGAGGATCTTGCGGTTGCCCGGGCGCAGGAAGCGGATCGCGCCGCGTCCGAACACGCGCGTCGCGCGGCGCGTCGACAGGATGCGCCGCGTCCAGTTCAGCAGCGAATGCGGATCGCGCGTCTGCGCCTCGACGTTGATCGCGTCGTAGCCGTACAGCGTGCCCATCACCGGAGGCAGCACGAGCAGCTCGGGATCGGCGCGCGAGAAGCCGCCGTTGCGGTCCGACGACCATTGCATCGGCGTGCGCACGCCGTCGCGATCGCCGAGGTGCAGGTTGTCGCCCATGCCGAGCTCGTCGCCGTAGTAGATGACGGGCGTGCCGGGCATCGACAGCAGGATCGAGTTGATCAGCTCGATCCTGCGGCGGTCGCGCTCCATCAGCGGCGCGAGCCGGCGGCGGATGCCGAGGTTCAGCCGCGCGCGGCGCTCGCTCGCGTAGGCTTGCCAGAGCAGGTCGCGCTCCGAATCGGTGACCATCTCGAGCGTGAGCTCGTCGTGGTTGTGCAGGAACACCGCCCATTGATTGCTCGGCGCGAGGGCGGGCGTCTGCCGCATGATGTCGATGATCGGAAAGCGGTCCTCGCTCGCGATCGACATGTAGATGCGCGGCATCAGCGGGAAGTGGAAGGCCATGTGGCACTCGTCCTCGTCGCCGAAATATTCCTGGACGTCCTCGGGCCACTGGTTCGCTTCGGCGAGCAGCATCCGGTTCGGGTACTCGGCGTCGATCGTCGCGCGGATCAGCTTGAGGATCGCGTGCGTCTGCGGCAGGTTCTCGTTGCTCGTGCCCTCGCGCTCGACGAGGTAGGGCACCGCGTCGAGCCGCAGCCCGTCGATGCCGAGATCGAGCCAGAAGCGCATGATCTGCAGCACTTCGCGCACCACGGCCGGATTGTCGAAGTTCAGGTCGGGCTGATGCGAATAGAAGCGATGCCAGTAGTACTGGCCCGCGACCGGATCGTGCGTCCAGTTCGACGTCTCGGTATCGAGGAAGATGATCCGCGTGCCCGCGTACTTGAGATCGGTGTCGGACCACACGTAGTAGTCGCGGTGGACGGAGCCGCGCTTCGCGCGCCGGGCGCGCTGGAACCACGGATGCTGATCCGACGTGTGGTTGATCACGAGCTCGGTGATCACCCGCAGCCCGCGCGCGTGCGCCTCGCGGATGAAGCGGCGCACGTCCGCGAGCGTGCCGTAGTCGGGATGCACGCCGCGGTAGTCGGCGATGTCGTAGCCGTCGTCGCGGCGCGGCGACGGATAGAACGGCAGCAGCCACACCGTGTCGACGCCGAGCTCCGCGATGTAGTCGAGCTTCGCGATCAGGCCGGCGAAATCGCCGACGCCGTCGTTGTTGGCGTCGAAGAACGACTTCACGTGCAACTGGTAGATGATCGCATCCTTGTACCACAGCGGCGTGTCGGCGACGCCGGGCGCTTCTCGCCTGCGCGCGCGGCGCGGCCTTCGGGCCATGTGCGCGACGAACTGCGCGCGGCCGACGTCTTCGAGCGTGTCTGCGGGCTTCATCGTTCGTGCACCTCCTGTGCGGGGACGTCGCGCGCGTCGTCGCGCGCGCCGCGCGCGACGCCCGCCGCGGGCGCGACGCGCCAGATCGCGAACGGGCGCACGTGCGGGTCGAGCGCGACGTAATGCCGGCGCCCGTGCCAGGTTTCGACGTGGTCGGCCGTCTGATCAACGGCGACGAGCCGCTCGCCGTCGGCGATGCCCCAGCCGCGGTACAGCGCTGCGTCGAGCGTGAAATCGGTGGCCTGCGGATGCCACGGATCGAGGCTGATCGCGACGACGACGACGTTGTCGTGCGCGGGCGTCGCCTTCGAGAACACCAGCACCGCGTCGTTCGGCGCGTGCGCGAAGCGGATGCCGAGATGCGTCTGCAGCGCCGGGTTGTCGCGCCGCGCGCGGTTGAGCCGCGCGATTTCGTCGCCGATGTGGCCGGGCCGCCGCCAGTCGCGCGCGCGCAGCTCGTATTTCTCCGCGTCGCGATATTCCTCGCTGTCGGGCAGCGCGTCGGACTCGCACAGCTCGAAGCCCGAATACATTCCCCAGAGGCCCGAGAGCGTCGCGGCGAGCGCCGCGCGGATCACGAACTGCGTGCGCGGCGCCTGCTGCAGGTGGCGCGGATTGATGTCCGGCGTGTTGACGAAGAAGTTCGGCCGGAAGTATTCGCGCGCCGGCCCGTCGGCGAGCTCGGTCAGATAATCGATGAACTCGCGCTTCGACTCGCGCCACGTGAAGTAGGTGTACGACTGCGAGAAGCCGAGCTTCGCGAGCCGGTACATCATGCTCGGCCGCGTGAACGCCTCGGACAGGAACACCGTGTCCGGGTGTCGCGCGCGCACGTCGGCGATCATCCATGCCCAGAACGGCAGCGGCTTCGTGTGCGGATTGTCGACGCGGAAGATGCGCACGCCCGCGTCGATCCAGAACAGCACGACGTCGCGCAGCGCGATCCACAGCGCGGGCATCGCGTCGCGCGCGTAGAAGTCGGGATTCACGATGTCCTGATAGCGCTTCGGCGGATTTTCCGCGTAGCGCAGCGAGCCGTCCGGCCGCCACGCGAACCAGCCGGGATGCTCGGTGAGCCACGGATGGTCCGGCGAGCATTGAACCGCGAAGTCGAGCGCGATCTCGAGATCGTGCGCGCGCGCCGCAGCGACGAGCTGGCGGAACGCATCGAGCGAGCCGAGCTGCGGATGGACGGCGGTGTGGCCGCCCGCCGGCGAGCCGATCGCATACGGACTGCCGACGTCGTCGGGCGCGGCCTGCAGGCTGTTGTTGCGGCCCTTGCGCGCGGTCGTGCCGATCGGATGGATCGGCGGGAAGTACAGCACGTCGAAGCCCATGTCGCGGATGCGCGGCAGATGCGCGACGACGTCGTCGAACGTGCCGTGGCGGCGGACATCGTCGCTCGCCGAGCGGGGAAACATCTCGTACCAGCTGGCGAAGCGGGCCGCGCGCCGCTCGACGTCGACCGGGAAGACGGGCGCGTCGCGCGTGGCGAACGCTCGCTCGCGCAGCGCCGCGAACGCGTCGGCGACGTGCGGCGCGCCGATCAGCGCGAGCCGCTGGTCGGGCGGCGCGGCGTCGAGGGCCGCCGCGAATTCGCGCAGCACGGCGAGCGCGGCGGGGTTCGCCTCCGGCGCGCGCGCGAGCACGTCGGCGGCGAGCCGCCGCGCTTCTTCCAACTCGAGCGCCACCGCCTGACCCGCCGCGTGCTTCTTGCCGATCTCGTCGACGAGCGTCGCCCAATCGTCGCGCCACGCGATCACGCGGAACAGATGCCGGCCGAGCCGTTCGAGCGGAATGTCCGCTCGCCACGCATCGTTGCCTTCGGCGGCGCATCGGGCCTCGTGCCAGCCGTTCTCGTCCGCGGCGCGCCATTGGACGGCCGCCGCGAGGCGTGCGTGACCGTCGGCGAAAATCGCCGCGCGCACGGCGAGCCGCTCGCCGATCACGCGCTTGACGGCGAAGCGGCCATCGTCGACGACGGGCTCGATGCGCTCGATCGCGATGCGCTCGCCGGCGAGCGCGGCCGTGACCGACGCACGGGTGCCGGGCCGATTGCCGCGCCGATCCTCGGCGGGGGCCGTCGTGACCGGGCGCGCGCGCTGCGCGCGCAGCAACGTGCAGGCACCGGCGGCGAGCGCGAACGGTTCGAGCGCGCCCATACGCGGGCGGCGGCCGTCGGCGAACGGCGCGAAGCGCGTGAAGCCGCCCGGCACGCCGGCGAGCGCCGCGCACGGCGCGATCGCCGCGGGGTGCGCGAGGTCCGGATTGACCGCGATCAGCGCAGCCTCGTCGTCGTATTCGAGCGCGGTGCGCGCGCCGCGCAGCAGCACGGTCGCCGGCGCATCGGCGCCCGTCAGCTGCGCGATCTCGCCGTTGCCGCGCAGCGCGGGCGCCGCGCGGCGCAGCGCGTTCGCTTCGGCGATCGCGCCCGACAAGTCGAACGGCGCGCTGTCGAGCGCGGCGCGGTACGCGTCGGCTCGCGGCTCGCGCGCCATCAGTTCGACGGCCACGCCGCGCTCGAAGCCCATCGGCACGAGCCAGCCAGTGCCGAGCGCGGCGGCGGTCCACAGCGCGCGGCGATGCGCGCGCTCGATCGTCTCGGGCGCGGCCTGCCGCCAATCGTGCGCGAGCCGCGGGCCGTCGAACGCGTCCGGGAACGCGATCGGCGCGCCGACGCGCCGCAGCAGCCGGTGTTCTTCGACGAACCACGGCGCGCGCAGGTCCCACCAGCGCAGCGATGAGAACGCCGCGTCGAAGCCGGCGCAGGCGAGCTGCGCGAGCGCCTCGCGCTCCCGGCCCGGCACGCCGGCGATCACCGGCAGATCCGCGCGGGCCTGCCGCAGCGCGCGGAGCAGCGCGGCCCACCAGTGCGCCGGCATCCGCTGCGGCGCGTCGACGAGAAAGGCCGCCGCGCCCGCGTCGGCCAGCGCGCCGAGCCGGGCGCGCCACCAGTCGGCGAGCGCGTCGAGCGCGGCCGCGCTGCCGACGTTCGCATGCGCGACGTCGTGCGCGAGCGCCGCGGTGCGCGGATCGATCAGCGCGTCGTCGCGTTCGTCGACGACGTACCAGTCGCGGTGTGCGTCGTGCAGCGGGTGCTCGCGCGCGACGCGGTCGACGACGACTTCGACGGCGATGCGCAGCCCGTGCTCGCGCGCGCTGTCCGACAGGCGGGCGAGCGCGCTCGTCGCGTCGAGCGACGTCGCGAACGATTCGGCGGGGCGATCGGGGTCCGCGACGTGGCGCGGATAGCCGCGGCGGCTCGCCGCCCAGAGGCCGCCGATCAGCACATGATCGAAGCCCCATGCGGCGACGCGCTCGAACAGCGGCGGCCACGCATGCAATGGCCCGACGAGACGGGCATCGCAGAAGTAAAGGTTCGGCGCGAAAGACGGACGGGTTTCCATGGACGGGATGACGTCGCGGCAACGGAATGCCTGCATGGCGCAATCACCGTTCCCGGCATGCGTGCAGGCGTTCCGGCGCCCGTCGGCGCGAGGCCGCTGTAGTTTTTACACCGCGAGGCGAGGATCGACGGCGCAGGAGGCGCGAGCGGCCGGTCGTTTTGACCGCACTGCGCCGGCAGTGAGTGCGCCGCCGTTTTCATCGGCCGTGTCGTGCCGCCGCGCCGCCGTGCCGCCGCGCCGCGCGTCGCGGCGCGAGAGCGGTGGGCCGGCTGCCGGCGCTCGCAGGCGATGCGCGTCGCGGCTTTCGCGCGGGCAGCGACGGCGTTGCGCCGATGCGCACGCGCGCTTGCCGCGGATCACACGGAAATGCGACGGGTCGCGGGCGCGAAGGAGAGGCGCGTGACGAAGGCGGCTTCGATGGCCATCGCCGCGGCTTCGCGCATGCGCGAAGCGCGTCGGCTGCCGGCCGGCCGATGTGCCGGGCGCCGGCTCACGGACAATCGCCGATGATGTAGTAACCGGCGCTCGTTTGCGCCAGCGTGTTCGTATAAAACACGTTGTCGAGCCCCATGTTCTGGTTCGATCCGGTCGCATAGGCGATGCCGAGCGAATCGTGCGCGCGGCCGGCCTGCACGTGCGCGTAATTGGTGGCGGTGGTCGCGCTGCAGGCGAAGCTCGGTTGCGTCGTCGCCGACACCGCGGGCGACGGCGCGCTTTCGCCCAAGCTCGGATCGATCTCGGTGACCGTATAGGAATAGGCCGTGCCGGCGATCAGCCCGGCATCGGTGTAGGCCGTCGACGTCGATGAACCGACCTTGTTGCCGTTACGGTAGACGTTGTAGCTGCTCGCATTGGCCACCGGGTTCCAGGCGAGCGATATGCTCGTCTGCGTCGCGTTCGTGACGGTCAGCCCCGTCGGCGGCGTGCCGGCCTGCACCGGCGCGCCGTTCGCGCGCAAATTGTTCTTGACCCAGTAGTCCATCACGAAGGCCGGATAGTTGACGTGCGTCGCGTCCACGTAATTCGCGTTGTCGCCGCCCGCGCCGGCGGGCCACGCATGCGCCATGCCGGAAACCACGATCTCGTGCGTGCGCACTTTGCCGTTGCTGTCCGAGTACGGCGTGTTGGTGCCGCCGCCGGCGATCGATACTTTGGACCCCTGCGCAAACGTGCCGCCGTAGATCAGGCGGAACGCGGCGGTGTCGAGCGGGCCGTACGCCTGCGCGACGGTGTAATCCGACGTGCCCCATACGGCGCCCGCGATCTGGGTGGAGAACTGGTCCGCCTTCGAGCCGGCCCATGCCTTGCATTGGTTGGCCGCCGTCTGAGCGGTGTAGCCGGACGGCACGTAGCCGATTTGCAGCGTGGTCGTGCCGGGCGGCGGCCCGGCGTTGATGCCGATGCCGGCGAAGATGTCCGGCGCGATGCAGCCGAGCACCATCGTCATGCCGCCGCCGGAAGACAGGCCGGCCACGTAGACCTGGTTCGGGTCGATCGCGTATTGCGCGTCGCCGACGAAGCGGCTGACGAGATCGAGCAACACGCCGACGTGGCCGCTCGCGCGATTCGGCGACGTGTTCGCATAGTCCCAGCAATGGTTGCCGTAGACGTTTCCGGTCGCGTTGGGCGCCAGAATGATCGCGCCGTATCGATCCGCGACGCTTTTCCAGTTGAAGCCCGCGCCTCGAGAATTGTCGATGACGTCGCCCGACGCGCTCTGCAGACAGCCGTGCAGGACGAGCACGAGCGCGCGCTTACCGTTGGGCGTCGTCGGCTGGGTCGCGGGCCAATAGAAGTAGCCCGTCAGGTTGCCGCCGTTGACGGTATCCGCGCCCCACGTTTGCTGGCTGCTCCATGCGCCCGGCCCCGCGGCGACGTCGGCGCGCGCGGGAAGCGCGGCGAGCGCGGCCGCGCATATCGCAAGCAGTCCGCTGATCCATTGCCATGTGCGTCTTGCGTTCCTGGTCATGCTGGCTCTCCTTGAATGGGGAATGTTGTCGTTACCCACGGCCTTTTTGCTTTTCAGTCCTACCTTTTTAGGCGACGGCGTCGTTCGTCGCGTTTCGATTTTGTCGGTGAAGGCAATTGCGCGTTCAGAAATACAGCACGTAGCGCGGTGGCGGTCAATTTAAGGTTTACCTTATAGGCCCATTAAAAATATCGGATGCATTTGATGCCATTTGGTGAAATGCGGCGGGCGAGCCGGAAAATGCGCGCCGGATATCGGCGCGCTCCGCCGCGATGGCATGCAGGCAGGTTTCGTCGCGCACGCGGGAAGCCGTCGGCTTCGAGGCGGCATATCGCGCGCCGCCGGTTTCCGGTTCGAACGTGCATGCGTGTGCACGCATGCACGGCGGTGTCGGCCGCCGATGTGTCGCCGGTTGTCGTCTCGATGTCGCGCGCGCGTGCGGCGGCATGCTTCGCCGGTCTCGCGAGCGACACGTCGGCTTTCCGGTACGGCCGATCGGCTGCATGGCGATCGGTTTGCCGAACCCAGCGGCGCGGCTGCGGCAGGCGGCCCGGACTTGGCCGGGCCGGGCGCCCGCCGCTTCCACTCAATTCGAGCTGAATCCGCTTTTTCAGAAATGCATTTTGTAATCGTTCAATTTAATTGAATGATTTGGGATTCGAGTGGGATTGGGGCGCGTCCATGATCGATTGCGCGATGCAGACGGTTCAATCCGTCACGATTACCTGAGCCGATGATGCGTTGATCTGAAACGTATCGATCCGGCGGGCACGGACGTCGAGCAACAGCCGATCCAGTGCCTCTACCGCCGCGTGATCGGCGGGCGTGGGTTTGCGAAACGGATGTCCGACCTTGTCCACCGCGGTTTGATGGGCCTTCAGCAGGAATTCCAGCGCTTCTGTTCGGGTCATGAAAATACGATCCATCGCGGGTCACCTCGAGTTTGTTTGCGGCGACAGGCGCCGGCGAATGACGCCTGTCGCCATCGCAGGACAGCGTGCATCGCATGGCTTGCCCGCGCCGGGTTCGGCGGCGGCTGAAGCAAGTGTAGCGCTCGAACGGCGCGGTGCGTGAAAGCGCGGTGGAATCGGGGCGATTCTCGGGTGCGGCGAGACGCCGCTTGCCGACGGAGCGCCGATGGAACGTTGAGGGAACGTTGACGGAATGCCGACGGTGCGGCGTCGAATTGCCGCTTGCGCATCGCGGCGAATGCGCTTCGGTCTGGGTAGCCGTGATCCGTCGCGTTCGTCATGGGCTTTTCGCCGTGCAAGGGCCGTTCAAGTGTGCGCGATCGTCTCGCTTGCCTTCGTGAGCGTTCGGATGTGATGCCGGCTTCGCACTCGAGCCTGTGATACTCGAGCCTGCGATGAGATGCCTTTCGGACACGCATGCGTCGATGCGCCTATGCGCCTATGCGCCGATGCGTGCATGCGCCGAGCGGCCAGTCGACCGGTCGCCGGCGGCTGCCGCGAGCCGCGATCGGAACTGCGCGACGGCGCGCGTCGAATGCCGCGCGCGCAAGCGCTGATCGACGGCGTGACGCGCGGGTTGGCACGCACGGATGCGATGCCATGATTCGCTGTCGCTGTCGCTGTCGCTGTCGCTGTCGTGATGGCTGTTGCCATCGCCATCGCTATCGCTGTCGTCATCGCTATCGCGAACCACATCGCGCGCTTCGACGAGCACTTCGTCAAGCACTTCGTCAAGCACTTCGTCAAGCACTTCGTCAAGCGATCGCCGGATGCTTCGTGCAACGAATCGAATGTCGTGACGGGCGCCATGTGCGCCGGCCGGTGACAATTGTTCAGATTGCCGGCGGGTGACGTCCGTATAGTCGATACCGAACCGACAGGACGACGCGAATGTCTCGAGTCCGCACCGCGGCATTTCGCCATGCATCGGCCGTGAGGAGATCTCGAAGCGATGCGCGCTCCGGTGCACTGTCGGATCTTGCCGATTCGGCGGCACGGATCGCGAACGCCGCGTACATCGCGAATCGCCACATGCTTCGTGTTCCGCGTTGCGGGCGCAACCGGTTTCGAATGGACATCGTCGACGAACCGGCCGCACGTGCATCGCGAAGTGCGGAACGCAAGAAGCGCAAGAAGCGCGACGCCCGTCGGATTCCAGGCGCGCCGCGCGATCGTTCGTCGCGCGGCAGCCGAAACGGACTCGATCGCCTCTCGGATCGAGTCGCCGGCCGAGCGCCGTCCGCGTTCGTCGCGTGACGCGTGTCGAGCCGCTCGTTTCTCTCGTTCCTCGGCAAACCCCCCGTCCGTGGGACTTTCGCACCGTCACTCGTGGCGGTGTTTTTTTTTGTTGCGCCGGATGTCCCGCGCGATCCGCGCGTGGCGGCGGGCGTGGACGCACGCTACATCCGGTAACGAAAGTAACGATTTGCGCGTCGGCGTGGCACGCAAGGCGTTCGTTCTAGAAAGAGTTCGTTACAACGACAGGAGACATAGCATGCCCCACGAATCCCCCCCGTCGTCGAAATCGCGGCGCCTTGTTTTGAAGCTGGGTGGCGGCACCGTTCTCGGCACGTTGCTCGCCGCATGCGGGGGCGGCGGCGGGGCGGACGCAGCCGCCGCCGCGCCGCAGCAGTCGCCGCCCGCGGGGCCGAGCTCGAGCGCGAACGTCGCGATGACGCTGCCGGCCGACGCGCCGCGCATCGCTCGCGATTTCGCGGGGCTCAGCATCGAAAAGGCGGCGTTGAGCTATCCGCTGCTGAGCGGCGAGAACGGCAACATGGTCGGCCTGTTCAACCGGCTCGGCGCCGGCGTGTTGCGCATCGGCGGCAATAGCAGCGACGCGTCCGGCTGGCAGCGCACCGGTCCGGACGAGACGTCGGGCGTCATCACGCCCGCCGCCGTGGACCGGCTCGCGAGCTTCGTTCGGGCTTGCCGCTGGCGCGTGATCTACGGGCTCAATTTCGTCGGCAACGACCCCGCGACGATCGCCGACGAAGCCGCGTATGCGGCCCAAGCGCTGGGCGTCCAGCTCGCGGGCTTCGAGATCGGCAACGAGCCCGATCTCTACGCGCAGCATGGCCTCGCGCCGAACGCGAACACCTATCCGGGCTTCGTGAGCCGCTGGACCACATTCGCGAATGCGATCCGGGCGGCGGTGCCCGATGCGGTGTTCACGGGCCCGGCGACCGCGTGGAACTATCAGCGTTACACCGTGCCGTTCGCAAGCGATGCGGCGGGCTTGGTGTCGTTGCTGACGCAGCACCACTACCGCAACCCCGATAGCGCGACGATCGAGGCGATGCTGAGCCCCGATCCGAGCCTCGCGCCGATGCTGCAAGCGTTGCAGGGTGCGGCGAGCGCGCGCGGCATCGGCTTTCGTCTCGCGGAGACGAACAGCTATTGGGGCGGCGGCAAGCCGGGCGTGAGCGATGCGCACGCATCCGCGCTCTGGGTGATCAACTTCCTGTTCGCCGTGGCGCAAGGGGGCGCTTCGGGCGTGAACCTGCATACCGGCGGCGGAGCGTCGTATTCGGCGATCAAGACGAACAAGACCGCCGGGACGGTCGCGGCGATCGGGCCGGAGTACTACGGCATCTATCTGTTCAACCAGGCCGCGGGCGGGCGACTGATGCAAACCCGCGTCGATTCGGCGGGTACCACGCTGTTCGCGCATGCGGTCGCGGCCGACGGCGGCGGCGTGCGCCTCATCCTCGTGAATACCGATGCGAACAGCGGCTATGACGTCGCCGTCGATTGCAGCAGCGTGCCGAACGCGCGCGCCGGCATCGTCACGACGCTCGGCGGGCCGTCGCTCGGCAGCCTGACGGGCACGCAGATCGACGGCGCGACGTTTGCGCTCGACGGGAGCGGGGCGCCGCAGGGCGGCCGGCCGGTCGCTTGCGTGAACGGCGTGCTCGGCGTGCATGTCGCGTCCGCGAGCGCGTTGCTGGTCGACTTCGCGTGAGCGGGACGCATGCCGTGCGGCGCGCACGCGCGAACCGAGACGTCTCGCAGCCATCGCTCGCCCATCGGCGCAACGCGGCGGGCATGCTGCTGCGCGACAAGAGCGGCCGACGTTCGCGCGTCGCGGCGGGATCCGGGCGGCAACGGGCAAGCGAGGATGGTTGAGGGCGCGGCGCGATGCTAGTATCAAGAACTCGGGACAAGGTAAATTCATGGCCGGTTGGACGTTTGGCGGTGCAATGAGCGCGGTGTCGCAAAGGCGGGCTCATGGCCGCTGAATGGATGGGCTGCGACCGGTTTCGCGCAAATTCGATGAAAGTATCGCTGCGTCATTTACGTGCGTTCGTGGCGGTGGCTCGGGAAGGCAGCTTCACGGCCGCCGCGGGCGCGCTGTGCCTCACGCAGTCGACGCTGACGAAGACGATCCGCGAGTTCGAACAGGCGCTCGGCGTGCACGTGTTCGAGCGCAATACGCGGCGCATCGCGCTCACGCCGTACGGCGCGGCGTTCCTCGTCGACGCGGTGAGAATCCTGAACGACCTCGATCTCGCGCTCGACGGCGTCAACCAGCAACTCCTCGGAAACAGCGGCACCGTACGCGTCGCAAGCGGCCTCGCGTTCGCGTCGACGGTCATGCCGTGCGTGATCCGGGCCTTGCACGCGCAGGAGCCCGGCATTCACGTGGACTTGCTCGACGACACGAGTGGCGGCGTGATCCGGCGGATCGAATCCGGCGAGGTCGACGTGGGGATCGGCTCGTACGTCGGCATGGCCGGCAACGCGCCGAGCGTGAGGCGCCTCCTGAGCGCGCGTCTGGGCGTGCTGTTTCCGGTCGGCTATCCGAAGATTCCGTCGCGGCCCACGCTCGCCAGCCTGAACGAGATTCCGATCCTGCGCGACTCGGACGAGTCGAGCATCGCCGCCGCGTTCCGGCAGCAGGCGCCCGATCTCTGGGAGCGGATGAGGCGAAAGGTGTCCGTCACGAATCTCGATTTGCAGCTCGCGCTGGTTCGCGAGGGCATCGGCGCGTGCATCGTGTCGGCATTGGCGGCGTCGCATCCGTCCGCGCGGGGGATGCCGTATCGCCTGCTCGTCGAGCCGGAAATGACGCGGGACGTCTATGTGTTCACTCGCCGCGACGTGTCGCTGCTGCCGGCCGCCGCGCGGTTCGTCGACATTCTGATGAACGTGCTTCCGTTGATCGATTTCGCCGAGGGCGTCGAACTCGCTTGCGACGGCGCGTGAACGCCACGCGCCGCGAGCGTGCGGCGCGACAGCCCTTGCCGGCCTTTGTCGAACCACCGCGCGTGCGTCGAAGCGCGGCGAACCGCCGTGCGCCGCGTTAAGTAAATGATTAAGTATTGAATTGGAAATCCGCTCGGAAACGCCCGTGCGGTGCATTGCGGAATTTCCTATGGGAATTCATGGGAAAAAGGAATGAATCGATTCGGATATTTCAATTTACTTGGGCTGCCCGGAAACGGAGAATGGCCGCCGCGGGGATGAAGGCTCCGTGCGGCGCGGAAAGGGTCGGGACGCGGTGGACGGTCGATATAAAGAATATATTAAACAATAAACGGCCGCGTGCTGGGATTGGGATTTTTTCCCATTTTTTTCCGCATTTGTTCCAATCGGAAGATGAAGCGAGTTCTTGAGTGATGAGTGCTGCGCGAAAGGTGCTGCTCGTCGAGGACGACGAAGCGCAGGCGAATTGGGCGAAGCTGGTGCTGACGCGCGGCCGATTCGACGTGACCCACTGCCAGACGGGCGGACAGGCGATCCGGGCGATGACGAAGGAGGTGCCGGACGCCGTCGTGCTCGACATGCGCCTGCCCGATGTCCACGGGCTCGAAGTCCTGGTCTGGATCAGGCGGAATTTTTTCGACGTGCCGGTGATCGTGCTCAGCAATGCGATGCAGGAGATGCAGATCGTCGAGGCGTTTTCGGCGGGCGCCGACGATTACGTGCTCAAGCCGGCGCGCGAGGCCGAATTTCTCGCGAGGATCGCGGCGATGATGCGCCGCAAGGGCCATGCCGTCTCGGGGACGATCGAGATCGGCGGGATCGCGATCGACCTGGGCTGGAAAGCGGTGCGCATCGACGGCGAGCCCGTCAGGATGGCGCCGATCGAATACGAGATCCTCGAAATGATGGCGAGGCATCTGGGCAGCGTCGTCCAGCGCGAGGTGCTCGTGAACCGCATCTGGGGGCGTTCGATCGACGAGGCCGTGTCGAGGTCGCTCGATACCCACGTTTATCGCATCCGGCACAAGCTGAAAGTACACGGCGTGTCGAACGTATCGCTGCGGTCCGTATATAACCTCGGGTATCGGCTCGAATGGTGCCGCGGTCGCGCACTGGCGGGTGCCGCACCGGAGCGCGACGACGCGCTACGGCTGGCCGAGGGCGGCGGCGAGGCGATGCTGCCCTCGCTGCTGTAGCGGCGCGACGGTTCGGCGCGCGTCGCGCACGGCTTCGGCACGTGCGTCGCGCCCCGGCGCCTCGAGCCGCAGCGAAACCGGGTACTGACGCGGCGCGGCGCGCATCGAAGCGCCGCCGCGCCATCCGGTGAACGAAACGCGCGTGAAGGAAGTCTACGCGAGCGGATAGCACGGAGGTTTTCCATGAAGCTCGTTTTCCCAGCCTGTTTGGCGTTCGTCGCGGGCATCGTCTGCTTTGCGCGCTTCGCGGCAAGCGGCAGCCATGTCGACGCATTCGGCCGCTTGCACGAACCGTTCGGCCTGCTGCCGCTCGGGTGGGCGCTGACGCTGCTCGGCGGCACGGGCTTGCTGATCGGCGCGGCGCAGGCGGTCGTTCGCCGGTCCGCGCGCCGCCGATAGGGCACGACCGATGAAGTTGAGCGTTTTGTTTGTGGCGGCGCTGCCATTGATTGCGATTGCGGCGAGCGCGCACGCGCAGCCGCGTCATCCTGCCGTTTATTCGCCCGCCGCCGGCGTGCTGTGCGATCGGTACGTCTGCGCGGATGACCAGGGTATCTCGCGCGCGCTGACCGAGCGATATCTCGGCAAGCGCGTGGCCGCGAAGGCGTTTTCACAAGGCGATTTCGATCCGACCGAGTTCATGTTCGCCAACGGCGTGTTCTGTGACGTGAAAGAGCGGCTCTGTCGCGACGATCGCTATTACGGCGCGGACGGCAAGCGCAGCGGCGCGGTGTCCCGGCGGTATACCGAATTGCTGTTCGGCCGCCGATCCGGCGGCTGATCAGGCTCACGAGCGGCCTGGCCCGCTCGTGGCGAAATTCCCATTCTTCGCTTACATCTCGACGCGATTCGCCGATGCGGTTCGGTGAGCGCCCGCTCCGACGCCGGACGCTCGCATCGGCGTTGCAAGCGTCGTCGCGAAACCGCATGCGTGCGGTCGGCTGGATCGGCGCATACGGCTTCGAGCGTCGTCGGCGCCGATGCCGCGGACCGGCGGCATCGCTGATCTCTCAATGTACCAGTCGATGCTGGCATCGTTGGCGTGCGCCTGCGCGCCGCCTATGACGAGCGAGCCCCGCGCCTGCGCCGCGTGTCGCTTCACCGTGCATGCGGCGCGATGCGCGATCGCGCCGCATGCGCGCGTGGGCGAGCGCACGCGATCGCGCATCGCGGCGCCGTGCGCGCCGCGAATATCCCCGTCGCCGATTGGGGGGGGCATGCGAACGGGCGACGCTCGAGCACGGCGGCATATGCGAGACATGCAACGCCCGGCGAAATCGTCGGGGATGCGCATGGCGTTTTGCGAGATCGACGATGCGCGCGCGAGCCCGCTGCGTTTCGACGGCGGCTTGTCGGAATACAGCGCTTTGTTCAGAAAAGTTGTGAAATTTCACGACATGACTTGCTGAAAATTGTGTCGGGTTTTTCAGCGGAAATTCATAACGATATTAACCGTTCGGTCTCGATCGTGCCGATCGAACGGTTGGAGATCGTAGCTCCATCGAGTCTGCCTACGGATCGGCGGTCAGTGGCCTGGTTTGCATGCTTCGCGTCCCGCGTTCGATGGTCGTGTCCGCCCATCGTCGAGCGTCGCGCGTGCGTGGGCCCACGCATCCTGCCGGTTCGGCGAGTCGCTGCTCGTGACGCGTGCCCGTCCGAGTCCTTCGGATTCCTGGCTGTTCAAGCAGTGCACGATTCCGGCTTGCCCGTTCCTCGAGGTTCGGGGGGGCGGTTCGTCGGGCTGCTGCGTGGTCGCTGGTTGTCGAGACAAAAAGTGGTGCTTATTTACCTGATCGAGGACGACGAGGTCCAGGCGCGGTGTTACGCGGCCATCCTGCAGCATGCCGGTTACAGCGTGCGCGTCCTGCCGGACGGCGAGCGCGCGTTGCGCGAGATACAGCGCGCGGCGCCCGACCTGATCGTGCTGGACCGGCGCCTGCCGGACATCGACGGCCTGGAGATCATCGCGTGGGTGCGCGAGCGCTGCGCGCCGCTGCCGATACTCGTGCTGACCAACGCGGTGCTCGAGACCGATCTCGTCGAAGCGCTCGAGGCGGGCGCCGACGACTATCTGATCAAGCCGCCACGAGAACGGGAATTCGTCGCCCGCGTCAATGCGCTTCGCCGCCGCGCGAGCATCAGCAAGCAATTCGAAGGCACGATCGAAATCGGCGGCTACCGGATCGCGACCGTCGAGCGCGCCGTCTATCTCGCGGGCGAGCGCATTCCGTTGTCGCCGAAGGAGTACGAGATCGTCGAGTTGCTCGCGCGGCACGTCGGGCAGGTCGTGCCGCGCAAGACCATCATCAGCCGCGTCTGGGGGCGCGCGGCCGAGGAGGAAGTTTCCCGTTCGCTCGATACTCACATCTACCGCATCCGCAGGAAGATGAATCTGTCGCGCCGCAATGGCGCGATGCTTCGCGTCATCTATACGCATGGATTCCGGCTGGACGATTTTAGCCATGTGTGATTGCTTATTCGAGATAGCGGCGCGCGTGAGACAAGTGCCGTTTCTAATTGGATGACGATATTTTTGAGATATTGAATGTGCGGCGCGCGGCGATGGCGAGGTGTGGAAGGCCGCGCGGCACGAGCGGGCATGCGCGGCGGAGCGCTCGGCGATGCGAGGGGGCGGGCTGCGCGACGAAAATGCGCGACGAAATGCGCGGAGAAATGCGCGGCGAATGGCCGAAATCAAATCCGCGCAGATTTAAAAGAACGCTCGTCCTTTATTTGACGATCTTTATCGATGCGATTTAGGAATGTTCAGATTCGGATTGTGCCTCGGCAAATAAATTTCAATTGCAGCACAAAACTATTCGAAGCTTATTTGCGTGAGGATGAAATGAACAAGACTTATCGGGTTAGCTGGAGCGCGTCGCGGGGTGCGTGGATGGTGGCGCCGGAGACGGCGCGTCGCAAAGGGAAAGGACATTCGCTGACGATCGTGTGCGCGATCGCCTCAGGCCTGCTGCTTGCGGCGCCTGCGTGGGCGGACACGGTGTCGCCGTCGGGCACGGATAACGTCTACGGCGTCGACGCGACCGATCCCGGCGTGTCGACGAACCAGGGCAATACGGCCTACGGGGCGCAGGCGGGCGCGAAGGTCACGGGTTCGTACAACACCGCGATCGGGTATCAAGCAGGGCAGAACGTGAACGTCATCGATACCGTATCGATCGGCAAGCAGGCCACCGCGAGCGCGAATGACGCGATCGCGATCGGCACGAACACGAAGGCGAGCGGGCCGGCCGACATCTACATGGGGCTGAACGCAGGCGCCGGCGCCGGCTCGACGACGAGCCCGGACGGCACCGTCACGCTCGGCATTCGCAACATGGGCCTCGGGGAATCCGCGGGCTCGTACGTGACGGGCCAGAACAACACGGGGATCGGCTATCAGTCGGGCATGAACGTGACGGGCGACCAGAACGTCGGCCTCGGGCAGCAGGCGGGACAATTCGTGACCGGGACCGGCAACTCGGCGATGGGGCATCTGGCGGGGTCGACGGTGTCGGGCAGCTACAACGCCGCGTTCGGCGAGTATGCGGGGACCAACACGAGCGGCGGCGCCAATGCCGCGTTCGGCTTCTATGCGGGGCGCTACATCAACGGCACGAACAACACGGCGCTCGGCGCGTACGATCTGCCGGTCGTCAATGGCACCTGGTACGGTTCGTACGTGACGGGCAGCAACAACCTCGGCGCCGGCCATAATTCGGGCGCCTACGTGAGCGGCGCGAGCAACGTCGGGCTCGGCGACGGCGCGGGCACGTTCGTGACCGGCAGCAACAACGTCGCCATCGGCACGGCAGCGGGCTCGGGCGCGTATACCAGCGGTCCGAGCGGCGCGACGCTCAACGCGGCGCTCGTCGCGAGCAACACCGTGAGCATCGGTACCCGCGCCACGGCGAGCCAGAGCGACGCGATCGCGATCGGCAAGGGCGCGACCGCGAGCGGCGCGCAATCGATCAGCATCGGCACCGGCAACGTCGTGAGCGGCAAGGGAAGCGGCGCGATCGGCGATCCGAGCACCGTCAGCGGCGCGGGGTCCTATTCGATCGGCAACAACAATACCGTCGCGAACAGCAACACGTTCGTGCTCGGCAACGGCGTGACGACGACGCAGGACAACAGCGTCGTGCTCGGCAATCAGAGCACCGACCGCGCGGCCGTCGCGGTTTCGAGCGAAACCATCAATGGCACGACGTACAACTACGCGGGCGTCGCGAGCCCGGCCAACGGCGTCGTCAGCATCGGCGGCGTGGGCACGGAACGCCAGCTCATCAACGTGGCGGCGGGCCAGGTGAGCGCGACCAGCACGGACGCGATCAACGGCAGCCAGCTGTACGCGACGAACCAGGCGGTGATCGCCGAGGACGCGAAAGTGAATTCGCTCGGCGGCGGCGTGGCGAGCGCGCTCGGCGGCAACGCGGCGTACAACGCGACGACCGGCGCGATCACCGCGCCGAGCTACGCGGTCTACGGGACCACGCAAAACTCCGTGGGCGGCGCGATCGATGCGCTGCAGGCCCTCGCGCCGCTGCAGTACACGTCCGGCCCGGGCGTGACCACGCCGAACGCGCCGGGATCGGCGCCGACGAACACGGTGACGCTCGTCGGCGCCGGCGGGCCGGGAGCCAACACCACGCCGGTGACGCTCACGAACGTCGCGCCGGGCAAACTCTCCGCGACCAGCACGGACGCGGTCAACGGCTCGCAGCTCTACGCGACCAACCAGCAGGTCGCGAACCTCGTGAGCTCGGTGAACAACGGCGGCGTCGGCCCGGTGCAGTACAGCGATCCTAGCGCGCCGACGACGCCCAACGGCGGCAAGCCCTCGCAGGACCTGACGCTCGTCGGCGCGGCAAGCGGCCCTGTCGCGCTGCATAACGTCGCGCCGGGCACGGCGTCCACCGATGCGGTCAACGTCGGGCAGCTCGGCGCGGTGACGACCGGCCTGGGCGGCGGCGCGGCGATCGATCCGAAGACGGGCGCCGTGACCGCGCCGTCGTACACGGTCTACAACGCCGACGGCACGACGTCGAACGTCAGCAACGTCGGCGCGGCGATCGATGCGATCAACTCGACCGGCATCAAGTATTTCCACGCGAACAGCACGAAGCCGGACAGCCAGGCGCTCGGCGCGGACAGCGTCGCGATCGGCCCGAACGCCGTCGCGAACAACGCGGGCGACGTCGCGCTCGGTTCGGGAGCGGTCACGTCGCAAGCGGGCGGCACGCTGAGCGAAACGATCAACGGCGTGACCTACTCGTTCGCCGGCACGACGCCGATCGGCACGGTGAGCGTCGGCGCGCCGGGCGTCGAGCGCACGATCACCAACGTTGCCGCGGGGCGCATCGGGCAGTCGAGCACGGACGCGATCAACGGCTCGCAACTGTACGGCACCAACCAGTCGATCGAGGCGTTGACGGACAAGATGAACAGCCTCGGCAACACCGTGGCGAACACGCTCGGCAGCGGCGCGTCGTACAACCCGCAAACAGGCGCGGTGAACGGCCCGGCCAACTCGGGCGGCGTGGTCACGCCCACGGTGATCCAGGAGGCGGCGAACAAATGGGTGAGCGCCAATCCGTCGACCTACGTGGCGCCCGTCGCGACGGGCACGAACGGCATGGCGGTCGGCAGCGGCGCGGTTTCGACGGGCCAGAACTCGGTCGCGCTCGGCACGAACGCGTCGGACGGCGGCCGCTCGAACGTCGTGAGCGTCGGGGCGCCGGGCGCGGAGCGCCAGGTGACGAACGTGGCGGCCGGCACGCAGGCGACCGATGCGGTCAACCTCGGGCAGATGAACGGCGCGCTCGCGCAGCAAACCGACAGCTTCAATCAGCGGCTGGGCGCGGTTCAGCAGGACGTCGACAACGTCGCGCGCGCCGCCTACGGCGGCATCGCGGCCGCGACCGCGCTCACGATGATCCCCGAGGTCGACAAGGACAAGACGATCGCGGTGGGCATCGGCGGCGGCACGTATCGCGGCTACCAGGCGGTGGCGCTCGGCGCGACGGCGCGCATCACCGAGAACATCAAGGTTCGTGCGGGCGTCGGCATGAGCTCGGGCGGGACGACGGCCGGCATCGGCGCATCGATGCAGTGGTAACCGAGTTCACCGGCGATTCATCGACCGGCGCGCGCCTGGCTCGGCGCGCGCTACACCGACTACAGACAACGAGGTAAATCATGTTCAAGACAATTGTTCTGGCCGCTTGCGCGGCGGCCGTGCTCGGCGCATGCACGAGCGCGACGGGACCGAGATTCAATGCATACGTGCTCTCCGACGCGGCCGGTGCGAAAACGTACAAGGTCGAGTGCCACGGCCTCTTCGAAGGGCCGGGCGTGTGCCGCGACAAGGCGCGCGAGATCTGCGCGGACAAGGACGTGCACGTGCTCACGGGCGTCGGCCCGCTCGGCCACGACGACGATGTGCGCACGCTCGCGTTCCAGTGCGGTGAACCTGCGCAGCCCGTCGCGCAGCAGCCGCAGCCGGCTCCCGCCGCCGCGCCGGCCGCCGAGCCGATCCGGCTGAACGCGGACGCGATGTTCGCGTTCGATCGCGCCGATGCGGCGTCGATGACCGAGCAGGGCCGGCAGCAACTGTCGCAACTCGCGCAGCGCCTGACGGATCGGCATGCGCAGACGGTGTCGATCGTCGGCTACACCGATCGGCTCGGCAGCGACGCGTACAACCGGCAGTTGTCGCAGGCGCGCGCGAAGACGGTCGGCGATTATCTGATCGCGGCCGGCGTACCCGCGGACAGCGTGCACGCCGAAGGGCGCGGCGCGAGCGATCCGCTCGTGCAATGCGACCAGCGCGAGCGTGCCGCGCTGATCGCGTGCCTCTCGCCGAATCGCCGAGTCGAAGTGGTCGCGGCGGGGCTCGACGGAGCGTGACATGACGGCGGAACTCGACGCCCGTGTGCGCGCGCTCACGCTGCGCGCGCAGCAACTGTTCGACGACGGCCGCCCGGAGCAGGGCGCGCTGCTCGCCGCGCAGGCGCTCGCGCTCGCGCCGGACGACGCGCTCGCGCTGAAGCTCGTCGGTGTCGCCGAGTGCATGCGCGGCGATCATGCGGCGGGGCTCGTGTATCTCGAGCGGGCGTGCCTGTCGGCGCCCGGGGACGCGAATCTGCACTACAACGTGGCCGTCGCGCACGAATGCACCGGCTCGCACGAGCGCGCGGCGTTGAGTTACCGCCACTGCCTGCGTCTGCAGCCCGATCATGCTGACGCGCTGTGGAACTACGGCGAATACCTGCGCCTGAACGGCCATTTCGAGGCGGCCGCGCGCTGCTTCGAGGCGCTGCAGGCGCAGGCGTGCCGCTATCCGTCGATGCATCACCGGATGGCCGTCGTCTATACGCATCTGCATCGCTTCGACGACGCACGGCGGCATTTCGCGCTCGCGATGGACGAGAACATCGATACGCGCGTCACGCGCTGGGAGCGCGCGCATTTGCGGCTCGGCACGCGCGATTTCGCACGCGGCTGGCCGGACTACGACACGCGCTTCGACATCGGACATCTGATCAACGTCCACTGCCATCCGTTTCCGATCCGGCTCTGGCAAGGCGAGCCGCTCGCGGGCAAGACGCTGCTCGTGCACGGCGAACAGGGGCTCGGCGACGAGATCATGTTCGCGTCGATCGTGCCGGACATTGTCCGGCAAGCGGCGCGCGTCGTGCTCGCCTGCGCGCCGTCGCTCGTCTCGCTGTTCCAGCGCGCGTTTCCGTCCGCGATCGTGCGCGCGCACCGCGCGGGCGTCGCGCCCGCGCGCGTGGACGATCTCGGGGCGATCGACTATCAGTCGCCGATCGGCAGCCTGCCGCGCTGGCTGCGCGCGAGCGAGGCATCGTTCGGCACGGGCGCGCCGTATCTGGCGGCGGACCCGGCGCGCGTCGCATGGTTCGGCGCGCGGCTGCGCGCGTTGGCGCCGCGCGCCGATCGCGCGCTGAAAGTCGGCTTGACATGGGGATCGAATCCCGCGGCGGCGGTGCCGTCCGCCGCGCGCCGCGCCACGCGCAAGAGCATGCCGCTGCGGTTGCTCGCGCCGCTCGCGCGGGTGCCGGACGTGCAGTACGTGAGCGTTCAGAACGCCGAGCTGGGCGAGCAGGCCGCGACCGTGCCCGAGCTCGATCTGATCGATTTCAGCAGCGCGCTTCGGGATTTCGCCGACACCGCGGCGCTCGTCGCGAATCTTGACGTCGTCGTGAGTGTCGATACGTCGGTCGCGCATCTGGCGGGCGCGCTCGGCAAGACGACCTATACGCTGCTGATGCGCAATTGCGACTGGCGATACGGATTCGAGGGCGAGCGCTGCGTCTGGTACGAATCGATGACGCTGCTGCGCCAGACGACGCAGGACGATTGGCTGCCGGTCGTCGATCGGGTGATCGACGCGCTGGCGCGGTATCGCAAGCAATAAGGAGAGAAACATACGCATGGATCACGATCCGCAACTGACCGAACGATGGCTGGAGATACATGCCGAAATCGAAGCGTTGCGCCGCAAGGCGAAGGCGGCGGCGATCATGCAGATCGAACTGCTGATGACGCAATACGGCATCTCGCCGGGCGAACTGAAGGGCGTCGACGGTGCGCCGGCGCATCGCAAGCCGAAGGCCAGGTACTGGAATCCGGAGACGGGGCAGACGTGGTCGGGGCGCGGCCGGATGCCGAAATGGCTGGTCGGAAGGGAGCTCGCTTCCCATTTGATCGACGGCGAATCCGCGCTGAAGCGGATGAAGCTGCTGAACCGCGACGCGCAGGGCGCGGACGAAGGGTGACGCCGTCGGGCCGGCTCGCCTGCCTCGCACGCAGGTGAGGCAGGAAGCCGCCGTGCATGCGCGCGCCGCGCGCCGTCGGCGCGGGGGCGAGGGCATGTGCGGGCGAAGGTGGGCCGCAGTGGCGCGGCGGATGTGCGTCGACGGGCGTGAACGCGCATCGACGCGCGGCCGCGGCCGCGCGTCGGCGCAGGCCTGCCCGCAGGCCGCGCGCGCCTGCGATCGAGAATCGCGGGCGCCCCTGCGGGCCCGATCGGCGCGCCTTGCCGCAAGCACGGGCGTCGAGCGCGCCGAGCGCAAGCCGGCCGCTTGCCGCGCGCGGGAATCGCACGCCGCCGCATTCGCGGCGAGTCCACCGCGGGCGACATCGCCCGATTTCCCGCCCGCCGCGCACGTCGGCGCGAACGCCGCGCCGTGCGCGCCGCTCACTTCCAGGCGTCGGGCAATGGCGATTGCGCGTCGTCGCGGGCGATCGGCGTGCTCGGCGCGCCGTCGCCCGGCGCGATGAGGCGGGCCGTGGGCTCCGATGCGCCGGCGGCGGATGCGGCGGATGCGGCGGGTTCGGTGGTCGCGAAGGGCGTGTCGGTGTCGACGGTCACGATGTAGTAGGTCGTCGCGACGGCGATCGCGACAATCGCGAGCGCGAGCAGAAGCGTGCGGAGTTGCATGTTTCGAATGAGATCGTATCGGGTCGGGACGAGGCTGCGTCGATTTCAATGCGACGCGTAATAGCGCAATGCGTCGTGGACGGATTCGGGCGTGGGCAGGTGATCCGTTTTCCAGACGAACCGGGCCGAGCGGCTCGAGATGAATGCCTGGTCGATATGGCTGTCGGCCGGGTTGCGTTCGTCGCGATACAGGCGCGCGAGCCGCGCGAGATCGCCGCTCGCGGGAATCGCCGCTTGCCAGCCGGGCTGCGCGCCGAAGCGCCTCAGCCAGGCCGTCATCGCGACGGCCGTGTCGTTCGCCGGATCGATGCTGATCGACAGCAACTGCGCGCCGCCGATCGGATGCCGCGCGAGTTGCGCCTGTAACGATTGGAATATCGCGCCCTGCAGCGAGCACGTGGCGCTGCATCCGGTGAACACGAACTGGATGGCGCTCGTCTTGCCGCGCAACAGATCGACGAGGCGGCCGCGCGTGCCGTCGGCAAGCGATACTTCGATGTCCGGCGCCGCTTCGGCCGGCTCGATCGCCCCCCACGGGCGATGCGCGATCTCGCGCGATTCGGCCGCGCATGCCGGAAGCGAGACGAGGGCGGCGCCGGCGAGCACGAGGCGGCGCCGGATCAGGGATGGAGGGTTCATCTCAACGTGATGTCGGTATCGGAATCAGGAAGGCCCACAGGTCCGCGCATTGCGCGTCGGTCGCGTCGTAGCGCGGCATCGCGGCTTTCAGCGTGACGTGGGCCGGATCGATGCCGCTTCGCAGCGTCGCGCAGAAGCTGTCGGCCGTATAGGCGGACGGCGGGCCGCCGCGCCGCTTTTGCGGCGCGAGCAGGCTCGACGCGTCGAGCGGCGGGGCGAGCGCCGGCGCCGCGCGCGGCGCCGGCGGCTGGTGGCAGTTCGCGCAGCGGCTCGCCGTCGACGGCAGCACTTGCGCGTGGCCCGCGAGGCGGCCATGCATCGGATCGCTGCCGTCGAACAGCCGCGCGCCGCGTGCGGCGCGCGCGGCGGGCGCATCGTCGGGCGACGCGCGTGCCGTGCCGCCGAGCGCGGCTAGTGCGACGAAGGCGGCGAGCACGAGCGCGCGCGCGACGCGGCGCCGCGGCGGCCGAACCGGGGAAGCGATGGACATCGTTCGCGCTCCTTGCCTTCTCGCCTTCAGGCGCCGATCCGGATCGTCTTCGCGACGCTCGGCACGCCCCCCGCGTTCAGCGCGAACAGCATGTACTGCCCCGGTATCGCGACGCCGGCGTCCGCCGGAATCGCGACGGTGTACGCATAGCCGCCGTCGCCGCCGGACGACTGCCGGAACGTGAGCGGAATGCGGCGCTGGTCGGTGTTGACCGAGTGCGTGCTCGACGACATCCGCACCAGCGCGAAGCTGCGGATCGGCGCATCCGTCGATACGGCGATCGTCGAGCCGTTGGCGGCCTGCTCCGGCGCGGCGGCGATCACGGGGCGGCTCGCCGCCGTGCCGTCCGCGTTGAGCAGATAGGGCGGCGTGAGGATCTGCACGTTCGGATGGTTGGTGTTGCAGCCGCTTCCGCACAGCCCGCCGCCCGAAGCCATCACGCGGCCGTCCGGCAGCAGCAGCGCCTCGCTGTGATAGTTGCGCGGCACCGTCATCGGCGCGAGGCGCGTGAAGGCCTCGGTGGACGGGTCCCACAGTTCGGGCACGAGCACCGATTGATCGTCGGAGAACGGAATCGTCACCGCCTGCCCGCCGATCGCGACGATTTGCCCGTTCGGCAGCACCACGCTGTTGACGAAGCCGCGGCTGTACGCGAGCGGCTGCACCTTGCGCACGACGGGCGGGACTTGCGGGCCCGCCGAGATGTCGATCACGTATGCGCTCGCCGACGCGACGCCGTTGTCGTACGCCGGCGCGCCGCCGACGGTGAGGATCTTGCCGACGTCGTACATGACGGCGTTGCCGCTGATCGAGTACGCATCGTCGCCGCGCTTGCCGGCCTCGACGATCCTGCCGTTGCCCGTCGTGTCGATCCAGCGCAGCGTCGCATCGGGGCCCGCGTAGAAGACCCAGCGGTCGCGGGCCGCGACGAGCCACATGTGATTGTCGCCGCGATAGGCGCCCGCGGGATCGGGGCCGATGATGTCGGGCACGTTCGACAGGATCGACCAGCCGCTGTCGGGCCGCCACACTTCGCCGTACTTGTCGCCGAGCCGGAAGTCGGGCGTCGCGACGTTCCATGAGCCGCCGAGCGTGAAGACCGCGCCGTCGGACAGCGTGACGCTCGATTGGTATCCGCGCGCAATGTTCATCAGGTTCGACGGGCTCCACGCGTGCGTGGCCGGATCGTAGACGCTGGTCTTTCTGCTGGACACGCCGCCGTTCACGAAGATCTTGCCGTCCGCGAGCAGATTGAGGCCGGGGCAGAACATGTCGTGGCCGAGGCTCGTTAGCACGGCATCGGTTGCCCTTTGCGCGATCGGATCGAACACGGTCGTGTAGGTGTTGCCGTCGACGCCGCCGCCGCCGAACGAGATCGTCGAATCCGCCGACCACATCAGGATCTTGCCGTCCGGCAGGTGCGCGGCGGCCGACGGAACGAGCGGCAGCGCGATCGCGCCCGTCCAGGACGAACGCGATGTCCGGTTGACGCGCCACATCGTGTTCGAGCCCGCGTTGCCCTGGCCGCACGGATACTGGATCAGATTCGCGCCGTCGGCGGTGGAGGCGTTCTGCACGACGATGCACTGGCCGCTGTTTGCCGATACGAACTGCCAGTACCCGTTCGCGTAGCCGTTCCTGCCGTCGACTTCGCTTGCCGCGCGGATCGTCCACAACTGGCTCGCGACATTCGCGCAGCGTTGGCTCTCGATCGCGGCGCCCGTGCCCCGCGACGCGTCGCGCGTGCCGAGGCACAGGTTCGTCGAGGCGAGGTGGATCTTGTAGGCGCTGCCGTTCGGACGGATTCGCCATTGCTGGCCGGGCGCGTCGTCGCACGTGCGTTGCACGGCTTGCGCACCGGCCGCGCCGCCGTCGATGCAAAGCCCGCCGTTCATGCCGATGAGCGCGCCGACGAGCTCGGGCGGCGCGGACACGTAGAGCGTTTGCGACGCATGCTCGTCGCATCGCTGCTGAACCATCCGCGAGCCGGGCGACGCACCGGCGGCGCTCGCGCACAGCGCGTCGTGCGCGGACACGAGCTTGTAGCCGGAGCGCGATGGGGAGACGCTCCATTGCTGATTCGAGCCGCCGTTGCACGGGTACTGCACGAGTGGCGCGCCCGGCGACGTCGCGGCGTTCGCGATCGTCAGGCATTGCAGACTGTGCTTGGCGACCACCTGGAAATTCTGCCCGTTGGGCACGAGCGACCATTGCTGATCGGCACTCTGCCGGCATTCGCCGACGTCGACGCCCGCGAGCGGCGCCACGGCGGCGCCGCCGACTTCCATGCACAGCCGCGTGCCGTCGATGTCGACGGACACGATGCCGTAGGGCGACGGCTGCGCGGCGCTCGGCGTGTCCGCGTGCGCGAGGCCCGACAAGAAGAGCAGCAGTCCGAATATGAAGAGTCTGGCGTCGATCGACGCCATGCGTATTGTTCTCATGGTCCCTCCTGTGGATTCAAGCTCGCCCGTGCGTTCGAACGGGCCGTTCACGACGATCGTTCGCGCGCCGCCGCCGGGGCGTTTCGGCATGGCTTGCGCAAGCGCGCGCCGTGGCGCCGGCTTCGCATCCGGCGCCGTCGGCATCGTGCGATGCCGCATGCGCCGCGCACGGCCGCGCGGATGAGTCGGTCGTGAGTGTAGGGATGCGAACCATTTGGGGGTTTGAACTTTTCTGAATCACGCGCGATGGGAATGAAAGCGTGCGCGACGGCGCGTGCGGATGGCTTGCCGGGAACGATTCGAGGCGGCCCGCGGCGCGTTGCTAAACGAATTCGCGTGCGTCATCCGTGCGATGGATGACGCAACGCGGGAGTCGTTCGCCGGTTCGCGCCGTCGGGAAAAATGCCGAAAGCGGATAGCGCGGTGCCGAACCGGCGCATTTTTCGGATAGACGAGCGCGGCGGCGCGCATCGACAATCGAACCGAGGCGTTTTCCCTATCCCACTCACGGGGCAATGACGATGGAACGACTGTATCGTGGCATGGATCGCGCGACGCTCGACCGCGCGTACGACAACACGCGGGCCGTAGCGGATTTTCCGGCGGTGTTGGCCGATTTTCGCCGGCGCAGCGCGCAACTGTACGCGCGCGTTGGCGGCCGGCGCGAGGTGCGATACGGCGAGCGGCCGCGCGAGCGTTTCGACTGGCTTTCCTGCGGCCGCGCCGGTGCGCCGCGCTTCGTCTTCATTCCGGTTACTGGCAAAACTGCGCGAAGGAGGATTTCGCGTTCGTGGCCGACGGCCCGCTCGCCGCGGGATTCGACGTCGTGCTCGCCGAATACACGCTCGCGCCCGAGGCGTCGATGACGCAGATCGTCGGCGAGATCGCCCGCCTGCTCGATCGGCTGAGCGCCGATCGCGACGGGCTCGGCGGCGCGGGGCGGCCGCTGTGCCTGAGCGGGCACTCGGCGGGCGGGCATCTGAGCGCCGTGCATCGCGGCCATGCGTGCGTGACGAGCACGCTTGCGATCAGCCCGCTCGTCGATCTCGAACCGATCAGCCTGTCGTGGCTCAACGACAAATTGCGGCTGAGCGAGCACGAGATCGCCGATTACAGCACGTTGTTCCATGTCGGCAAGGGCGCGCCGACGATCGTCGCGGTCGGTGCGCACGAGCTGCCGGAGCTCGTGCGCCACGCGGACGACTACGCGCACGCATGCGCGGCGGCGGGCGAGCCGGTGCGGCGCGTGCACGTGCCGGGGCGCACGCATTTCTCCGTGCTGGAGGAACTGGCGCAGCCGGACGGCGCGCTGACGCGCCTGCTCGGGGCGTTCGTCGGCGGCGCTTGACGCGGCGGTGAAGCGCGATCGCGCTTCGTGCGCCGGCGCGCGAGGCGCGGCGCCACGCGCCGCGGCCGGCGCGCGCGGGGCTGATCGGGCAACGGTAACAGCGGCGGCAACGGCAACGGCGACAGCGACAGCGACAGCGACAGCCGCGCTCAGTCGTTCCGCCGATGCGTCATTGCGCCTCCGGCGTCTGCGCGACCGTCCCCGTCGCGAGCGCGAGCGACGCCGCGGCCGACAGCGCGGCGCCGTAGCTGTTCGCGTACGCGGTTTGCGCGGCGAGCAGGTCGTTCCGCGCGAGCATCGCGTCGGTGATCGAGCCGACGCCGTGCCGGTACGCGTCGAGCGCGGCGTCGCAGTGGTCTGCGCGGCGTCGACGAGCGTCGCCGCCGCATCGTGCGACGCGAGACTCGCGCGTAGCGCGTTCTGCCCGGCGACGATCTGCCTGACCGCTTCGTCCTTCGTCCTTCGTCCTTCGTGCGCTCGAGCCGCGCGGATGCGCTGTCGGCGTCGTTGCGCGCCTGCATCAGCACGGCCGAGCGCAAGCCGACGTCGTACCGCGGAATCGTCACGCCGACGAACACGCCGCCGCCGTAGCGGCTGCCGTTCAGGTTCACGGTCGGCGCCTGCTGGCCGACGGGCGGGATCGCGTTGATTGCCGCGCGCCCGGCGTTGTACGGCGTCGACGCGGACACGAATACCTTCGGCATGAACTCCGATTCCGCCGCCTTGATCTTCGCCGCGCTCGCCTGCGCGGCCGCGTACGCGCCCGGCACGTCGGGGCGGCGCGCGGGCGCGATCGCCTGTGCGTCTCGTCGATCCGTACGCGCGGGCATCTCGCCGATCCATGCGTGCGTGCGGCGAATCCAACCTGGCATCCGGCATGATTCGGCGCGCAGGTCGTCGCGGATGGTTTTCGTCGGCGGGCGAGTGCGGCCGACGATCGGCGGCGCGCCGCATCGCACCGCCGGCGCGTGCGCACCGCCGCGATGCGCGTGTCGCCGCGCATCGCGCGGCCGCTTGCGCCGCCCGCACGCGCGGTTTCCGTCCTCGCCTGCGACGGCCGCAATCGCCGCGCATCGTCCGATCGGCCGACGGGCAGGGGCGGCGTGGACTGCTCCTGAATGTTCCGGTAAAGTGAGCCGTCGCGCCGGCCCTGGCTGATTGCCCGTGCAGCGTTCGTCCATCCGGGAGCCGCGCGTCGGCTCCAGCCGTTCGCGCGCTCGCTTCCCACGCGTGGCCCGCCGTGTCGTCGGCATCGGCCGCCGGCGTGCGAAGGCACTTTCGAGAACCGCTGATGGATGAACTCCTCTCATACTACGAACGGGAACTGGCGTTCCTGCGCCGGCACGTGCGCGATTTCGCCGAGCGCTATCCGAAGATCGCGAGCCGCATGCAGCTCGCGAGCGGCGCGGACGGCAGCAGCGAGGATCCCCAGGTCGAGCGGCTGTTCGAATCATTCGCGCTGACGGGCGCGCGCGCGTCGCGGCACATCGACGACGACTACTCCGAGTTCACGAAGGCGTTCATCGAGGTGCTGTACCCGCATTATCTGCGCGTGTTCCCGTCGTGCTCGATCGCGTCGTTCGACATCGATGCGAGCCGCGCCGCGCAGATGTCGGCGGCCGTGCTCGTGCCGCGCGGCACGCAGCTGTACAGCCGGCCCGTGAGGGGCGCGAAGCTGTTCTTCCGCACCGCGTACGACGTGACGCTGTCGCCGCTGCAACTGACGGCCGCGCGCTTTCACGCGATGCCGCAGGCGCCGCGTTCGTTCCGGCTGCCGCCGAACGCGAGCGCGCAGCTCTCGCTGTCGTTCGCGATCCGCTCGCCGCACGCGAGCGTCGCCGATCTGAAGCTCGATTCCGTTCGCCTGTACACGCGCGGCGAGCCGCTGATGAGCGCCGCGCTGCGCGACGCGCTGTCGATTCATGCATTGCAGGCGTACGTCGAGCCGGAGCAGGGCGGGCGCTGGGTGGCGCTCGAACGCGTGCCCTTCGCGGCCGTCGGCGTGTCGCGCGAGGACAGCCTGATTCCTTGCCCGCAGGGTGTGCATCCCGCGTATCCGCTGCTGACCGAGTATTTCGCCTTTGCCGAGAAATTCGGCTTCTTCGATTGCGATCTGCGCGAGGCCGGGCGCCTCGGCAGGCGGCACTTCACGCTTCATCTGCTGCTCAAGGGCATCCCGGCCGATTCCGCGAAGGCGGGCGTGCTCGAATCGCTGAGCGCCGAGCACGTGCTGCTCGGCTGCACGCCGGTGATCAATCTGTTCGAGACGACGGGCAAGCTCGGCCAGCAGCCGAGCGCCGCGTCGGGCGCGCACATGCAGCCGCTCGTCGTCGACAAGCAGAATGCCTATGCATACGAAGTCTATTCGGTCGATGCGGTGACGCAGGTCCAGGAGACGCCGCAGGGCGAGCGCGTCACGACGTTCCCGTCGCTGCATTCGCTGTACCACGGCGGGCAGGCGGCGCGGGCGTCGCTGTACTGGCGCATGCGGCGCGACGCGCTTGTCGCGAGAAGCGAGCCGGGGCACGAGCTGTCGCTCGGCTTCGTCGACGGCGCGCTCGATCCGGTCGCGGCGCCGGCCGGCCTCGATTTCAAGCTCACATGCAGCAACCGCGATTTGCCGGAGCATCTGCCGCACGGCGCGCCGGGCGGCGATCTGATGATGGAAGGCGGCACGCTCGCGAGCCGGATCGGCCTGTTGCAGCGGCCCACGCGGCCGCTGCGCTTGCGCGAGGATCGCGGCGTGCTGTGGCGTCTCGTGTCGCAGCTCTCGTCGAACTCGCTGTTGCTCGCCGGCGGCGCCGGCGCCGTGCGTGACCTGCTCGGGCTGCACGACGTGCAGGAGTCGCCCGCGACCGTGCGTCAGATCGCGGGCATCGTCGACGTGTCGCAGAAGCCCGTGACCGCGTGGGTATCCGAGAAGCCGTTCGCGAGCGTCGTGCGGGGGCTCGAGATTCGCATCACGGTCGACGAAGAGTGCTTCGCGGGCACGGGTGTCCACACCTTCGCGCAACTGATGGATTGCCTGTTGAGCCGATACGTCGCGCCGAACGGCTTCACGCAGCTCGTGCTCGTGTCGAGCCGAACCGGCGACGTGCTGTGCACGTGCGCGCGTCGCGCGGGCGGCGGATTCCTGATCTAGCCGGACATCGGGCGCCGCGGCGCGCGCTCACGCGGCGGCGGCAAGCTCGGACGCGGTGACGGGTGCGATCGGCGCGGGCGCGACAAGCATGACGCCGCGCGCAACCGGATCGGCGATCGACGCGGCGAGCATCGGCATCTGTTCCTCGCTCGCGCGCCAGCCGGCGACGGCGATGGCGCCCAGCGCGAGCGCCGCGCCGCTTTCGCCGTTCGCGACGCCGAGATGGCGGCAGCGTTCGCGCGCGTCGTCGGGCCAGTTCCGCTCGGCGACGGCCGCGATCTCGGTGCGGCTGCCGCCGCGCTGGTCCGCATCGCTCACGAGCCCGCAGCCGGCCGGCGCGATCTCGGCCGCCGCCGTCTGCGTGCGCGCGGCCTCGAGCAGCGGCGCGAGCGTATCGGCTGGCGCCTTGGCCGGCGCGCCGTCGGGCGTGGGCGCGCGAGCCGCGACGAGCCGGTGAACGCGCGGTGCGTCCGCGGCGTCGGCCGCTGCGGGATGCGCGAGCAGCAGCGCGCATGCGCCTTCGCCTGGAATCCGGCCATTGGGCCGATTGTGTCCGTAGAGCTTGCCGGCATGGTCGAGCGCGTGCACGGTGGCGTCGCTCAGCGACGAATCGCAGGCGAGCACGACATGGCTTGCGTTCGACGGCTCGCGATGCAGCGAAACGATCAGTTCGTCGACGACCGCCCACGCCTGCACCGGGTTCGCGACCATGCGGGTCTGCACGCGTTCGACGCCGGGCATCCAGCGCTCGCGCGCGACATGCGTGTCGAGCCACGCGGCGAGCGCGCCCGCCATCGGCTGCCAGCGCTCGGGCAGCAGCAGGTGCAACCTGAGCGGCTCGGCGGGGCGGGATGCACCGTCCGTCGCCAGCACCGCATGGCGCTCGAGCAGTTCGTCGAGCACGTCCGCGGCGAGCAGCAGCGCGCGCGCATGCTCGTCGTTCAGCGCGGCATCGGCGCTGGGCGGCAGCAGGCGCTCGTCGAAATGGTCGATCGAAACCGACGCCACGCCGCTCGCGAACACGCCCGTGCCGTCGGCGCGCCGGAGCGCGGGATGCAGGCCGACCACGGTTTCGTCGCGCGCGGCGCCGTCGATGTCGGCCGTCGTCGCACCCGTCGGGAACCGCACACTGCTGTCGAGCAGCGCGAGCGTCCATGTGCGCATGGCGGCTTCGTCGGCGGCTTGCGCGATGCTCGCTTGCGGCGCCGACGGCGCGGCGGTTTGCGCGGTGGCGGCCGACGCTTCGCGCAGCCGGCCGGCGGCCCGGCGCGCCCATGCGAGGCCCGTGGCCAGCAGCGCCGGCAGCGCGATGCCGTGCGTCAGCAATTCCGTTGCGCTCGGCGGGTGATAGGTCGCTTTCCAATAGGCGATCGTCGCGATCCACACGACGACGAAAACCGCGGCCACGAAGGCCGCCTTGCTCAACCACGCGCGCTGCTTCATCCGATTCCCCGTCGATGCTTCGGTCACGCCGCGTCGCCGCCCGTGCTCGACTGGCTCGCGATCAGCACCGCGCCGCAGGCGGTGCGATAGCCGTCACGCGCGACGCCTTCATTGTCGATGATCATCGTATCGTCGCCCTCGACGATGTGGTTGGGCCCATGGATCGGGCACGACACACGGTCGTTGCGGCGCGCGATGCCCTTGCCGTGGATCGCGGAAGCCGCGGCCGCGGTCGTGACGGTGCCGCCGTGGCTGTGCTTGTCGCCGAGGACGATGAATGGGCGTGCCATGTTGTGGTCTCCTTGTCGGGCGCCCGGCGGCGTGCGTCGAGCGGGTCGATTTCGGCCCGCGCTCGGCGCGGGCGGGGCCGATTTTACCGGCTAATCGCCATTCGAGACGATAGCGGAATTAGGTAAGCGGAATTTATTACCTTTGGGGAAATATTTACTGATCCGCACCGGAAATCGGCTCGATCGCGGCGGGCCGAAACATTTTTATTTTGCGATAGCGTACGCGCGTGCGTTTTTGCCCGGATTTCGTATGAGTGTCCTATAGCCTAGCGTCACGCCGTAATTTAAAATAGTGCGCGATAAAAGGGGACTTATCGTCTGGCAGCCTTGATGCCGGGGTGTGTCCCGGTGATTTGGCCTGCCGAATCGAATCGCGCGCAATCGGGGTTTGGCTACGCTGCATTATCGTGCCCGTCCGGGCGGGATGATCGCGCTGCTCAGTGGTTTTATCCGTTGTCCCGTTTTCGTCGCAACGAGCCGTATTCAAAAAATAGTCGAACCCTGAGAGAGCGGGATTCTCATGAGCGTGATCACGCAATTCACGTCGCTTTTCAGCGCTGCCAATTGTCTCTATTGTCTCGACGGTCCGGGCGAAATCGCGTCGCTGCAGATCGAGCGCTGGGTGGGGCGGGAGACGCTCTCCGAGAACTTCCAGTGGGATGTCTACGCGCTCGCGACCGATCCCGGCCTCGACCTCGACGCGATGCTCGGGCAGCGCGTGACGATCCGCACGGCGCTCGCGAACGGCACGAGCGCCGTGCGCAGCGGGCTCGTGGCGCAGGCCGAGTGCATCGGCTACGACGCCGGCCTCGCGCGCTACTGCCTGCAGCTCGTGCCGTGGCTCGCCGCGCTCGCGCACGGCCGCGACGAGCGCACGTTCGTGCGGCAGGGCGTCGCCGACGTGCTCGGCGCGGTGTTCGCGCCGTACGGCGCGATCGCCCGCTGGCGCTTCACCGCGGACGCGAACCAGCGCATCGCGGAACTCGGCGCGCGCGACTACCGCGTGCAGTACCGCACCCACACGCATTTCGATTTCGTCCGGCACGTGCTTGCCGAAGCGGGTCTCGGCTTTTGCTTCGTCGAGGAGGCGGACGCGCCCGCGGGCCACACGATGCTGATCTTCGACGACAGCACGCAGTTGCCCGAGGACGAGACTTCCGCGCGCATGGGCGGCGTGCCGCAGCGGCTGAGCGGCACGGCGACCGAGCCGGACGACGTGATCGTCGGCATCGGGCAGTCGCTGTCGCTGACCGCGGATCGCGTCACGCTGATCAGCAGCGACTACCGCGGCAACCAGTCGACGAGCGCGACGGCGAGCCTCGGCAATCCGGCCGGATCGCGCGAGCTGTACGACGACGTCGGGCCGGAGGCGTTCGACAGCCTGCGCGAGGCCGACGCCGCCGCGCGGCGGCACGCGGACGCGATCGTCTCGGCGGCGCGCTTCTGGACAGGCTACGGCACGTTGCGCACCGCGCGCGCTGGCCGCGCGCTGCGCATCGCGGGCGCGACGTGGCGCATGTCGCGCGGCGGCGCGCCGGCGCCCGATGCGTTCGTGTTGACGCGCGTCGATCAGATCGGCATCAACAATTTGCCCGCGACGGTGATGGAGCGCGTCGAGCGCAGCCTCGGCCCGCTGCCGCCCGCGAATCTCGACGCGCGCGTGCTCGCGCAGGCGAAGGCGGGCGGCTATGCGAACCGGTTCGACGCCGCGCCGCGCGACCAGGCATGGCGCCCGACGCTGGAGGACGGCACCGGCCAGCGACTGAACCCGGTGCCGACGGCGCTCGGCGCGCAGACGGCGATCGTCGTCGGGCCGCAGGGCGAGACGCGGCCGGGCTCGACGGGCCCGGTGCATACCGACGCGCAGGGCCGGTTGCGGCTGCGCTATCACTGGCAGGCGGACGGCGACGCGGGCACCTATCCGACGCGCGCGATGCAGCGGCTCGCGAGCGAGGGGCACGGGCTGCAGCAGACGCCGCGGATCGGCCACGAGGTGCTCGTGCAGTTCGTCAACGGCCTCGTGCACCGGCCGATCGTGCTCGGCGGGCTGTTCAACGGCCGCGGCGAGGGCGGCGAAGCGCCGACGCTCGGCGGCGAAGCGGGGCAGCCGCTCGACGAATCGGTCTACGCACAGGCGAGCGACCACGCGGCGAGCGCGCAAGGCAATCTTGC
This sequence comes from Burkholderia mallei ATCC 23344, assembly GCF_000011705.1. Lineage (NCBI taxonomy): Bacteria > Pseudomonadati > Pseudomonadota > Betaproteobacteria > Burkholderiales > Burkholderiaceae > Burkholderia > Burkholderia mallei. The sequence goes on from NC_006348.1 coordinate 895,619, forward strand.
GGGCGGCCATAGCCCCGCGTGGCACGGCGCGGGCGGCGGCGCGAAGCGCCACGATCACGCGGGCGCGCTGTCCGGCTTCAAGAGCCAGGAGTTCGACGGCCAGGGCTACAACCAGCTCGTCGCGGACGATACCGATCGCATGGGCCGCATGCAGATGGCGACGACGCACGCGGCGACCCAGCTCAATATCGGCCATTTGCGGCATCAGGCCGACAACTATCTCGGCAGCTTCCGCGGGCAAGGCGTCGAGCTGCGCTCGGACGCGTACGGCGCGCTGCGCGGCGCGCGCGGCGTGCTGATCTCCAGCTATGCGCCGACGGGGCCGTCGCAGCCGGCGGGCGATGCGTCGGCGCTGCAGTCGCTGCTCGCGCAACAGGCGGCGCTCGCGAAGCTTCTCGACAAATCGGCGGACACGCACAAGACCTTGCCGTTCGCCGCGCAGCGTGGCGCGCAGCGGGCCGGACAGTCGTCGATGAACGGCGACGCCGCGCCGCTCGACGCGCTCGGGAAGAGTTTCGCGACGACGGTCGGCGCCGACGGCTACGCGCAGGCGTCGGCCGACGCATCGCGCCGCGCGACGGACAATGCGCTGCCGCATACCGGCGACGCGGTGCTCGGCGTCGAGGCGAAGGGCGGCCAGGGGCTGCTGGCCGGCCAGTCGCTGCAATGGGCGGCGGGCGAGACGCTGACCATCGGCAGCGGCAACGACACCAACCTCGCGGTCAACCGGACGTTGCGCGTGCACAGCGGGCAGGGCATCGGCTGGCTTGCCGGCGCGAACGGCGCGAACGGCGCGCAGGGCGTCGGCATGAGCGTGATCGCCGGCAAGGACGATCTGGCGCTGCAGGCGCAGCACGACCTGATGGCGCTGCGCGCGCGCGACGATCTGAGGGTCGCGTCGATCGGCGCGGACGTCGAGATCGCGGCGAAGCAGACCGTGCGGCTCGCGGTCAGCGGCGGCGCGCATCTGACGATCGAAGGCGGCAACGTCACGTTCGGCTGCCCGGGCTCGCTCGTCGTTCATGCGGCCCAGCATACGTTCGTCGGGCCGGATCAACTGGCTCCCGCGCTGCCGCAGTTTCCCGAGAAGGTGTGCGTCGAATGCCTGAAGCACGCGATGCAATCGGGCAGCGCACTGGCCGGCAAGGCGATCTGAGCATGGCGACCGAGCGCTTCGACTGGATCGACTCGTACCCGGCGCGGACGCTGCCGCGTCTGCGGCAGGTGCTCGACGCGCCGTTGACGCATGGGCGCTGGTATGCGCTCGTCGACATGGGTTTCTCGCCGACGCTGCGTGAAGTGCTCGCGGCGCTGAATCCGGACGGCGCGGTGATTGCTCTCTACGAAGGCGTATACGACGGCGACGGGCTGCTCGAGATTTCGCCGTGCGTGACGCCATTGCCCGACGACGCGGCACATCGGGCCGAAGTGTGCGCCGGCCTGCTGCGCGAGACCGACGGGCGACCGATGCTGAGCGTGCTGCGCGCGGCACATGGCCTCGACGCGCTCGTCGCGCATTTGCGCGGGCAGATGGAGGCGCGCGCCGCCGACGACGAGGCATTCCTCGTGCGGCTCGCGGATACGCGCTGCGTGCCGACGTGGGCGGGCGTGCTGACGCCCGCGCAGCGCGCGCGCTTTTTTGCGGGCATCGATGCGTGGTGGCTGTTCGATCGCGCGGCTTCGCTGGTCGAGCTCGATGTCGCGCCCGCGGGCAGCGAGACCGCGACGGGGGCCGACGACGGCGAGCCGTATCGCCTCGACGGCGAGCAGATTGCCGCGCTCAGGCACGCGTCGAAGATCGACACGCTGCTTTTTCACGTGCGCCAGCGGCCGGAGAGCTTCGGACGATTGACGGCGACGCCCTCGCAGGCCTACGCGTGCGTGAGCGAAGCGTGGGCGAAGGAGGACGTGCCGCCGTCGGCGGGCGCGCGGCAGGCGCTCGATGCGCTCGAGGCGGCGGGATGGCTCGTGCCGGCCGAAGTGTCGGCTTAGGCGGGGCGGGCGGAACATGACGTGCGGCGAAAGGTGGGGAGGGCGTGGGACAGTGCCGTCGTCCATGCGATCACGGATTCCGCGCTTGACGTCGGCAGTGCCTGGGCGCAGGACGAGGGAAACGATTGTTCGGTTGGTGCGCGGGCTTGCGCTGCTGGGGAGTGTTGCGGCGTGCTCGCGGGCGGTTGACCTGCCCCCTTCGATAGGGCCAATGGGCTTCTAGCAAAGTCCCTTTAAACCAACTCCTGGAAAGCGGCAGGAGCGTCCGCGGTTGCCCGATGTTTCGCCGCAAACTCTGACGGCGCAAGGTAGTTCAGTGCGCTGTGCGGCCTTTGCTCGTTGTAGTCCTGACGCCATGCCGCGATGACTGCCCGAGCGTGCGCGAGCGTCGTGAACCAGTGCTCGTTAAGGCATTCGTCGCGGAACTTGCCGTTGAACGATTCGATGTACGCATTCTGCGTGGGCTTGCCCGCCTGAATCAACTTCAGCGTGACGCCGTTCGCATACGCCCACTGGTCAAGCGCGCGGCTCGTAAATTCGGGTCCCTGGTCTGTTCGCACCGCCTTGGGATAGCCACGGAAGCGAGCTGCACGGTCCAATGCCCGAGCGACATACAAACCTGAGATGCCATGGTCGACGACGATGTCGACAGCCTCTTTCGTGAAATCGTCGACGACGGTCAGGCACTTCACGCGCCGGCCGTTGGAAAGCGCATCCATCACGAAATCGATTGACCATACCTCGTTGGGTGCGCCCGGCAATGCCAGTTGCTCACGCTCAATCATGACGCCGTGGCGCTTGCGACGGCGCCGCACAGCCAGCCCTGCCTCACGGTACAGGCGATAGATGCGCTTGTGATTGGCGTGCGTGCCTTCGCGTTCCACCAGGGCGTGCAGTCGGCGGTAGCCGAATCGACGACGTTCGTGCGCCAACTTCACCAGACGCGCCGCGAGCACCTCATTCTCGTGGTCCGGCTTCGCGTCGTAATGCAGCACGCTGCGAGAAAGCCCGACAAGCCGGCAGGCGCGGCGCTCGGAGATGTTGACCTTCTCCCGAATCGCCAACACTGCTTCGCGTTTGGCTTGCGGGCTCAGGGCTTTCCCTTGACGACAACCTTCAACGCTTCCATATCGAGCATTGCTTCGGCCAGCAGTTTCTTCAGTCGGGCATTCTCCACCTCGAGGCCCTTGAGCCGGCGGGCTTCCGAGACTTCCATGCCGCCGAACTTCGCGCGCCAGGTGTAGAACGACGCGTCACTGAACCCATGCTTCCTGCACAGTTCCTTGACCGGCATACCGGCCTCGGCTTCCTTCAGAAACCCGATGATTTGCTGTTCCGTAAAGCGCTTCTTCATGTTCGTCTTCTTCTCCGAAAACGAACTTTACTAGACTCCGGCTGGCCCTGTTTGTAGGGGGCAGGTCAGGGGCAGGTCAGAGGGGCCGGAAGCCGTGGCGAAAGTGCCGCTGGACAAGTATGTGGAACTATCCGTCGCACCGACGCTGAAAAACTGCCTGATCTCCGCCGTCGGCTTCACGAATGCGACGACACCGACGAAGCGTATCCTGCTGTCCCCGTTCATCGGTTTGTTCACGCTGGTGCGATGGCTCGTCTTCAAAACCTGCAAGGAGCCGCAATTCCCGCCGGAGATCGAAGCCGAATGCCGAGTGGAGCCGAACGATCCGAACGTCTGGCCGATTCCGGCGTCGATCGGTGAGTTTGCCGCGACGGTTCCGGGCTTCATCGAACGTGCGAGGGAAAAAGCGCAGCGCGGTCAAGCGCAGGACAATGCGGATCGGCAGCCTCATCCCATGCGCAAGCGTCGCCGTCGACGTGCGCAATAGTCGTTCCGGTTATTCGAAGCGCAGCCGCGTTCGAAGCCTCCGCTCTGTGCGGACGCTATCACATGCGGGAGTGCATGCCGGTGCGCCGGTTCCAGGCGCGCTTGCGCCGGCCGGCAAGCGGCCATCCCGCGACTTTCCAGGGGAATGTCACTTTCGCGAAGCCCCGATCACTCTGCCCGACGTGCGTTGACGGCCAGGATGGGCGGTCGCCGCGAATGCGTAAAATGACCGCCACGCACACTGGTTCCCAGCATCTCCCATGCCGCTCCCCACCGTCCCCACCGCACCGTTTTGCCCGGCGGAAGTCAAAGGCAGCATCGCGATCGACGCCGGCGTCTCCCGTCTCACCAAACTGCGCCGATTCGCTGGCCCGGGGCTGCTCGTCGCGATCGGCTACATGGATCCCGGCAACTGGGCAACCGACATTCAGGCCGGCTCCCAGTTCGGCTACGCGCTGTTGTGGGTCGTCGTGTTTTCGAGCGTCGCCGCGATCTTCCTGCAGACGCTCGCCGCGCGGCTCGGGCTCGTCGCCGGTCGCGATCTCGCGCAGGCGAGCTACGACCGTTACGGGCCGTTCGGCCGGATCGTTCAATGGATCACCGCCGAGGTGTCGATCATCGCGTGCGACATCGCCGAAGTATTGGGCTGCGCGCTCGCCTTCAAGCTGCTGCTCGGCGTGCCGCTCGCATGGGGCATCGTCCTCACCGCGCTCGATACGATGATCGTCCTCGGCTTGCAGGGCAAGGGGTTCAGGCAGGTCGAGGCGATCGTGTTCGGGCTGATCGGTACGATGGCGTTCTGCTTCGTCGCGCAGGTCGCGATGGTGCCGCCCGATTGGCGCGCCGTGCTGCATGGCCTCGCCCCGAGTGTGCCGGGCCACGATCGCAAGGATGCGATCGTGCTGGCGCTCGGCATCGTCGGCGCGACCATCATGCCGCACAACCTCTACCTGCATTCGTCGGTCGTGCAGACGCGGCGCGTCGTCGGCGGTGCGGGCGACGCAATCAAGGAAACGCTCGCGATGGTCCGCATCGACACGTGGATATCGCTCGTCGTCGCGATGCTCGTCAATGCCGCGATCCTCGTGCTGGCCGGCGCGGCGTTCCATGCGACGGGCCAGACGGGCGTCGCCGACATCGAGCAGGCCTATCGGCTGATCACGCCGATCGTCGGCGGCGCGGCCGCGTGGCTGTTCGGCATCGCGCTGCTCGCGTCGGGCCAGAGCTCGACGCTTACCGGCACGATCGCCGGTCAGGTCATCATGGATGGCTTTCTGCACATGAAGATGCCGTGCTATCAGCGCCGGCTGATCACGCGCGGGCTCGCGCTCGCGCCTGCGCTCACCGGCGTGCTGTGGCTGGGCGACGGCGCGCTCGGGCAGTTGCTCGTGTGGAGCCAGGTGCTGTTGAGCCTGCAATTGCCGTTCGCGATGTGGCCGCTGATCCGCTCGGTCGGCGATCGGTCGATCATGCGCGAATACGCGATCGGCCGTGGCACGAAAGTCGTCGCATGGACGCTCTTCGTCCTGGTTAGCATAACGAATCTGGTGCTCGTCACGGGCTTCGTCGGGTGACGCGGCCCCGCGTCGTCGCGAGCGGGCCGAAATCGCCGTTTTCGGCGAATGGATGAGCCACCGGTGCGGCCATCGGCGCGGACGCTCGCGCTCGATCGTCCGTTCGCTTATGTGCGGGCTGCGTTATCGAGCCGGTTTTTTCATGGCCGTCGGGCATTGTCGCTTGTTGCGGGCGTTTTCGCGTGGCGGCGCGAACGCGGGTTCGAAAGCCCGCTGTGCGCGTGAATCGGTCTACGGGATGCGCTTCTCGCGCAATCATCGCAATGCGGCCGCCATCGTAGCCGAGCTCGCGCGGGATCGCCGCTGTGTGCAGGCCGAGCGTCTGCGCCCGCCGCATGGTCGCCGGCTTCGCGTATCGGCAATGCGCCGGCGCGCGCTTCGACGTGGGCTTGCCGCTGCGCCGGCGGCTATTCGCCCGCGTCAATGTGCGAGCGCCGCGTCGGTAGACATCGCTCTTTTCGTCGTGCCACGTGTGACGGATCCGGAAGCGTTTCGCCAGCCTGGCATAGGGCCTGCCTATGACGCGCGCGACGTGTATTGCCGCCTCGCGACACGCACGATGCGTCCCACATCGCGGGCTGCCCGGCCGCCGCGTTTCGTTGCATCATCGCGATCCCGGGCGCATCCCCGGTCTCGGAACGGTTGACGTGAAGCGCCGGCGCAATCGGTTCGCGCCCCGCGCGCATGCGCACGCACGACCCCAAAAAAGCGGGCGAGACCGTCGACGCGCCGCACATTGTTTGCATCAGCGAAACGCACTGTTAAGCGCAATGGGAATGATCTCTCACGCGGAGCACGGCATACTTCCGCCATGTCTCATGGTTCCCAGTCTGCTCGAAGAGCACGCTTGCAAAATTGAAACCACGCGTCCTCAAATCGTCGTCCTTATCGATCGTGGCCAGCGCGCTGCTGGCCGCATTGAGCGCATGCTCGAGCGCATCCGACATCAGCGCGACCGAAAAGCCGAACGTCTACACCGTCGATTCGAGCTCACGCGGCATTCTGCTGTCGTGGGCCGGCGCGCACGAGCGGGCCGTCAACGAAGCCACGAGCTACTGCGCGCAGCGCGGCATGCAGGCGAGCGTGAAGAGCGAATCCGTCGAGCGCGGCAGCGGCACGCAGGGGCGCGCGCAACTTGCGTTCGAGTGCCACCCGGCGTTCTGACGGCCGCATCGCGGCGCGGCCACGTCTCGCGCGCGGCCGGGCGGCGGCGGAATCGTCGATTGCCCGATGGTCTGTCGATCTGTCGAACGCGACGAAAAAAAGCCCACATGGCTCGCGCGAGCGATGTGGGCTCCGCTTGCGGATCGCGCGTAGCGCACGCGGGACAGGCGCGCAATAGGTGCACAACAGGCGCGGCGCAAGCGCGGTGTGGGCAAACGTTGCCGCCCGGCGCCGCATGACGGCGCGCGGGCATCAAGCGACGAACGCGGCGCGATCCTTTCCGGCGATCCACGAAGGCGGGCGGCCGCGGCCGTTCCAGGTCGCGCCGGTTTTCGGATCGCGATACTTCGGCTTGAGCTTGCCGCGACGGCGCAGCACGCCCGCGCGGCCGAACACTTCCTGCGTCGTGAGTTCGAATTCCTCGACGATTCGCTTCACTTCGGATAGCGCGGCGCTGCGCGCCTGCATGCGCGCCGCATCCAGCTTGATCATCAGGGCTTCTCGTTCGGCCAGAAGGTCGAGGTAGGTTTCCATCAAAAAAGTGCTCCCTTGCCTGTCGGGATTCGATCGCGTCCCGTATCGGCCGGCAAATGTAGAGTTGTGTGTTGGATGAAAGACGGCAAGCCGACCGCCGATCGGAAGAAGCGAAGACCGATGCGGCGGTCAGCGGGTGAAACGAAAAATCGCGATCCCGTGCCGGCGTCGTTCGTGATGCCATCCGCCGTCAAGCGTTGGCGTCTCGCTTGCGGGGCGCGGCGTGAGCCGCGACCGCGTGCGGAGACGAAAAATCGCAATCCGCGGCGACGTCGGGTGTCCGTGCGATGGCGCGCCGAGTCGGCATGCATTCGAGCGCGGAGCCCTTCGGACAAGGGCTCGGATCATCTTCATCGGGATGGCGAAATTCTAGCGGCCGGCACTGACGCGAACCAGCGCGGCCGGCCGAGATATTCATAAATTTTTGACATACATCGGGTGTGCGGCGGGTGCGCGCAACGGCCGGTTCATGTATCGCGCGCGGGCGTCTGGCGATCGAAGCGGAATAGCGCGCGCGCCGAGTCGCAGAGGATGATGCGCCGCAGGGACGGATCGGGCACCCAGTCGTCGAGCGCCGAGCGCGTCGTCTGGTAATCGGTCCGATCGCGATGCTGCGTGTGCGGCCAGTCGCTGCCCCAGACGAGCCGGTTCGGCGCAAACGCGCCGAGCAGCGCGCGCGCCGCGCGCGTGCCGAACGCGGTGCCGTCGCCCGAGCCGATGTTGCGATACGCGGCGGATAGCTTGACCCATACTTGCCCCGTGCCCGCGATCGACAGCAGGAACCGGAAGCCCGGATCGAGCGTGCCGAGGTGCGGTGCCGGCCGCCCGAAATGATCGACGACGACACGGCACGATTGATCGAGCAGCGCGGGAATGATCGCCGGCAGATCGGCCGCGCGCCGGTGCACTTCGACATGCCAGCCGAGCGCGTTCGCGCGCGCGAGCAGCGCGCGCCAGCGCGGCGCGGTGAAATCCGGAATCGGCAGGCCGACGAGATTCAGGCGGATGCCGACCACGTCCGTCGCCTCGAGCCGCGCGAATTCGTCCTCGGCGGTGCAGGGGTTCACGACCGCGATGCCGCGAAAGCGCTGGGGATAGCGCGCGAGCGCATCGACGAAGAAGTGATTGTCGGTGCCGAGAAAACTCGGCTGAACGAGCACGGCATGCGTGATGCCGCATGCGCTCAGATGCGCGACGTACGATTCGAGCGTCGCGTCGTATTCCGGCGAGTGCCGCGCGCTCGGGATGCGCGGTAGACTGCGCAGGAACACGTGCGCATGCGAATCGACGGCCTCGATCGGCTCGGCGCCGCTGCCGTACCATGCGTCGACGAGCGGGGCGCGCTTGTCGTGCGCCTCACGTGCCTCACGTGCCTCATGTGCCTTTCGTGCCTCATGCGTGCGCGTGGCGAAGGGGCGGCCTGTCGTTTCGACTGCCGGATCGTTCGATGCCTGATCCATGAAAAACCCACGAAATGACGGAAGCCCGTTGCGCCGCTCGGCGTCTAGAGCGCGGCCTCGCGGATCCGGGCCTCGGGTTGCGACGGCTGGATATCGCGCGCGCGCGTCTCGGGCAGGAACCACACGGCGACGAACACGAGCCCGTACGCGATGCCCGCGTCGATGCCGAGCGCGACGCCGAGCGGCATCGACGTGCCCATGTGTCCGACCAGCACCGGGAAGATCGCCGACGCCACGCGTCCGAAGTTGTAGCAAAAGCCGACGCCCCGGCCACGCACGTTTCTCGGATAGAGCTCATTGAAGAGCGCGCCGAGCGTGGCCGGGATGCCGGCCGCGAAGAAGCCGAGCGGAAAGCCGAGCAGCAGCATCGCGACGTTGTCGAGCGGCAGCATCACGTACAGGTTGACCGTCACGACGCAGCACGCGGAGAACAGCATCAGATTCCTGCGGCGGCCGATGCGGTCCTGCAGGTAGGCGCTCGTCATGCAGCCGATGATGAACGCGACGATGATCACGGCGAGATACGCGCCCGTGCCGAGCACCGAGAGATGACGTTCGGTCTTCAGGTAGGTCGGCAGCCAGGTCGTGATCGCATGATAGCCGCCGTGCGCGCCGACGCCGATCAGGCCGCCGACGATCGTCATCCGGAGCACCGACGGATCGAAGATGCTCTTCGCCGACGCGCGTGCCGGCGCGGTCTGCGCAGCCGCGGCCGATGTGGAAACGGCCACGCGTGCGTCGTCGCGCGGCGGCTCGGGAATCGCGCGCCGGATGTACAGCACGAGCAGCGCGGGCAGCACGCCGATCGCGAACAGCACGCGCCACGCCCATTCGGGCGGCAGCCACGAGAAGACGAGCGTGTAGAGGAGCACCGCGCCGCCCCAGCCGAAGCCCCATGCGCTCTGCACGATGCCCATCGCCTTGCCGCGGTGCCGCGCGCGAATCGTCTCGCTCAACAGCACGGCGCCCGCCGTCCATTCGCCGCCGAAGCCGAGCCCTTGCAGCGTCTTCAGCACCAGCAATTGCTCGAAGTTCTGCGCGAACGCGCTGAGGAACGTGAACAGCGAGAACCAGCACACGGTGATCTGCAGCGCACGCACGCGGCCGAAGCGATCGGCGATCATGCCGGCGAGCAGGCCGCCGATCGCACCCGCGGCGAGCGTCGCGCCGCCGATCAGGCCCGCCTGTCCCTTGCCGATGCCCCATGCCGTGAGCAGCGCCGGAATCACGAGGCTGAACATCTGCGTATCGACGCCGTCGAGCGCTCAGCCGGAAAAACATCCTTTGAACGTGCGTCTTTCCACGGGCGATATTTCTTTGTACCAGTTCACTCGCGCTCTCCAGAATGATGTCTCAATCAGCGATCGAGAAAAAGCCCGCATCATATCGTCATATTTTATCGAGTGGTAAACGACATATGCATCACGAAAGCGAGCATTATCGATAAAAGAAAATTATGATGGCGGACCTCGTGTCGGACTGAATCATGCGGGCGGAAAGGGCCGCCAACGTTTGCGAAGGCTCGGAACATCACGCTTTTCGTTCGATGTGGAGAAGGGCGGAAAATATCTGAAATGATTGATCGGATAATTCTATTTATTTGAATGATAGGTGAATTGAAAATTCTCGATCCGCATTCGTCTATTTGGGGCGAGCGCGGAATGAAAGCGTGTATTCGCCAATCAGCCCGCCGATTCGGCGGCGCGGCGGCGAGCGTCGAAAAGCAGTCTCATTGCGCCGAGTGATGATGGAATCCAAGCATCTACGTTATTTTCTGGCCATCGCCGATACCGGCAGCCTCACTCATGCGGCGATTCGTCTCGGTGTCGCGCAGCCCGCGCTCAGCCACGCGCTGACGAAGATGGAGCGAGAGCTCGGCGTGAAGCTGTTCGACCGCTCGAGGCGCGGCGCGACGCTCACGACGGCGGGCGAGGCGATCGTCGACGACATTCGCCTGAGCCTCGCGCGAATGGACGCCGCCGCGCGCCGCGCGAGCGAGATCGGCGCGCAGCGGGCCGGGCGGCTGAGCATCGGCTTCGTATCGGCCGCGCTGTTCGATACGTTGCCCTCCGCCGTGTGCGCGCTGCGCGCGGCATCGCCGCGCGTCGATCTCGTGATGCGCGAGATGAGCAACGCGGAGCAGGTGGTCGCGCTCGAGCGCGGCGAGATCGATATCGGGATTCTGCATACGCCGGTGGCGATCGGCGGCCCGGTTCACGAGAAGCTGATTCGGCGCGATCCGCTGATCGCCGTGATTCCGAAGTCGTTTCCTCGCCAGCCGGACGGCTCGATCACGCTGAGGGAACTGTCGCGCGCGGGGCTCATCTGGTTTCCGCACGAGCAGCTGCCGTCGATCCGCGCGGCGATCCTCAGCGCGTTTCGGCTGGCGGGCCATCCGATCGAGGTCGTCCAGGATGCGAATCGCACGCTGACCGTGATCGCCTGCGTCGCGGCGGGTTGCGGCGTATCGCTGCTGCCGTCGTCGATCCGCACGCTGACGTTCGAAGGCGTCGATTTCAGTCCGGTCTCCGACGGGCATGCGTTGCCGGAATTTCCGTTGACGGCGATCTGGCCGAAGCGGTCGCGCCGAACGCTCGCCGATCGGTTCGCGGAGTTGTTGCCCCGGTTTCAGCCGAACTGAGCGCACGGGCGGGACGAGCGGCGGGCGGCCCACGCGCGCGTGCGCGCGTTCCGGCCGGTGCCGCATGCGCCGCTGCCGCCATGCCGCTCGTCCGGATGCCGAACGAGCGGCATTGCGAAGCGCCGCGCGCCGCATGATCATTCGGTATTCGAAGCAATATGCGCAAGCGTGTAAAAAGCGATAAATGAAATATCGCTTGTGCAATGTGAATCAATCGGGCGTTTCACGCGCGGCGCGCGCCGAAATCGCCGGTCTTCGTTCAACCGCCATTGCCGGCCCGTCACACGGCAGAAATGGCGGAATTTCACTATTCCTGTCGGTAATTGCCGTTCCGATTTTGCCGTTCGGCCTCGCGCGGCGATGCGTGCGGGCCGCGCGTATGGCGGATCTCGTGACGCCGTTCGCGCATGGCGCGCGTGTGCGCGCACGTTTTCCGAAAACCTTTAAACATTGTCAAATTTTTCGGAACTCGGATTATTCCGATAGTAACAATTACGTCGGGCATTCATCATCTATTCAATTATATTTTCGATGTAATCGGGGCGCGATTCTGAAATAGTCGCAATCGAGTAGACCAATCGAGTCGACTTCAACCAATTAAAAACCGGGTCGACCGAATCCGAATTCCGACTTTGCCTGCCGCGGTGGCGGCGCGCGATGCGCTGCCGTTCGCCCATGCTCGTCCGCAGCAAGCGCGACACGTTGCGCAGGGCGTCGGTACGGGCATCTGGCGCGCGTGGCGACGGGGGCCGCGCGCGTCGATTGGATCATCGAAAAACAACAACGAGATCAACGGGCGATCGTGTGGAGAGCGCAATGCACAAGCGTGAGGTGCAGGTGGTGAGCGGGGCGGCATTCATGCTGTTTTTCGCGGCTGCCTCGGCCGGGCAACTGACCGGCACGATGCAGGTGAATTTGCAGGTCAGTCGCGGATGCGAGGTCGCGGGTGTGGCCGCAAGCGGGGACTTGGGCCGGCTGGATTTCGGCGCGCAAGGGCCGCTCTGGTCCGACTACCTGACGGCCGACGGCCGCGCCACGTCGAGCGGCGCGGTGCGCGTCGTGTGCAGTCCGGACGTCAACGGCTTTCTGGTCTCGATCGACGGCGGTCGCAACGGGGATCAGTCGACCCGCTATCTGGTCAAGCGCGGCGCAAACGGGCGCGTCGCCGGCCGGATTCCCTACAACGTGTACCGCGACGCGGCGCGCAGCGTGCCGTACGTGCCGCTCATGCCGCAGTCGTTCCTCGTCGACGGGGGGCGGGACGACGTGACGCTGCCGGTGTACGGCGTCGTCAACGGCATGACGCGCGCGGTGCCGTCCGGGACCTACGAGGATTTCCTCGGCATCACGCTCGACTGGTGATCCGGGCAGGTATGCAGCAGCAGTTCTTTTTCACCACACAGAAGGAAACAACATGAAGGCTCACTGGAAAGTCTGGGCGGCTCTCGCTTGCGTGTCCGCCTGCGCGGGCGTGCAGGCGCAGACCAGCCCGCTCACGGGGACGGTCAACTCGCAGCTCGTGCTGACGACGGGCTGCGCGGTCGATACGGGCGGCGGCTCGGTGAACTCGGCGAACTTCGGCACGCTCGACTTCGGCACGCAGCCGAGCGGCTTCACGGGCCGGCTCACGAGCGCGGCGAAGGGCGGCGGCTCGACGTCGACGCAAGTGACCTGCTCGCCTGACGTCACGTCGATCCAGGTGACGATCGACGGCGGCCAGAACGCGTCGAAGGGTGCGGCCGTCGGCACGGGCACGCGCGCGCTCGCGAACGGCGCGAGCTTCGTGCCGTACGAAGTCTACGCGGATGCGGGGCATTCGCAACAGTACGTGTCGGGCACGGCGCAATCGGTCGCGGTGCCGACACCCGGCGCCGCATTCGAGCTGCCGTTGTACGGCGTCGTCAACAAGACGAACGCGTCGGCGCTCGCCGCCGGCACCTATACCGACGTGCTGAACGTCACGCTCGGCTGGTAAGCGAGCGCGCCGTCCCGTTTGGCCTCGCGGCTCGCGCGCTAGCGGGCGGCGAGGCGGTCCCAGGTTTCCGATCGTCATGTCGACCTTACAACGAGTGCTTTTCCTGCTGGGCGTCGCGGCGTGGCCGGCTGCCGGCCGGGCCGACACGCTGCTGCCCCGAACCCAGGCCTTCACGGTCAGCGCGCAGATCGTCGCGGGCTGCGGCGTCGCGGGCGGCGGGCCGGCGAGCGGCCTGAACTTCGGCACGCTCGACTTCGGCGCGCATCCGGCCGTCGCGACGGGGCAGGTGAGCGCGGCCGTCGGCGGCGGCGCGTTGCAGATCGAATGTTCGCCGGGCTCGACGTTGAAGATGACGATCGACGGCGGCGCGAACGCGAGCGCGGGCAACACGCAGCGCAATCTGGCGAGCGGCGGCGCGCGCGTTGCATACCGGTTGTATTCGGACCCGGCGCGCACGCAGGCGATCGCGGTCGGGCAGGCGGTGTCGCTGCCCGTGTCCGGCACGATCACGCTGCCGATCTACGGCGCGCTTACGCTGCCGGGCGGCGGCGCGCCCGCCGGCACGTATACCGATACCGCGCAGGTCACGCTCAGTTATTAATCAATCAGGAATCCGTGATGAAAGTTTCGAGATCGCCCGGCGCGCCGGCGCGCGCGGCAAGGGCGCTGCGCTGCGCGCTGCTCGGCGCGGCCGCCGCCGCGCCGTTCGTCGCGCAGCACGCGCACGCGGCGGCGTCCGTGATGATCTGGCCGATCGATCCCGTGATCGAAAGCGGCGACCGGGCGGCGGCGCTCTGGCTCGAGAACCGCGATCGCCGGCCGGTGACGCTGCAGGTGCGCGTGCTCGGCTGGCGCGAGGCGAACGGCGAGGATGTCTACGACGAGGATCAGCCGCGCGTGGCCGGCAGCCCGCCGATGGCGACGGTCGAGCCCGGCAAGCGCCAGTTGATTCGCCTCACGCGGCTCGCGGATACGGCGCCCGGCACCGAGCAGGCGTATCGCGTGCTGATCGACGAGATCCCGCAGCCGGACGACGACGCGCAACCCGCCGCGAGCGGGACGTCGCTCGGCGTGAAGTTCCAGATGCACTACTCGGTGCCGCTCTTCGTCTACGGCGACGGCCTGTGGACGAAAGAGCACCCGGACAGGCGCCGCGATTCGGCGACGGCGGGGCGGCCCGCGCTGCGCTGGCGCGTCGAGCACGACGGCGGCAAGCGTTGGCTCGTCGTGTCGAATCGCGGCCCCGTGCATGCGCGCATCACGCACGCGGCGTTCGAAGCGAGCGGCGCGCGCGCCGATTTCGCGCGCGGCCTGCTCGGCTACGTGCTGCCCGGCGCGCGGATGCGCTGGGCGCTGCCCGAGACTCTCAAGCTCCATTCCAATTCCAAGCTGATCGCCACGGTCAACGGTGTGGCCGATCTCGCAATCGACGTGGACGGCGCCGCTTCGAATCGGTAATCCGCATCACGACACAAGCGACAATGTCGCGACGGGGAAATGCCTTGAAGCGGTACAACGATGACAGAACGAGCGGACTGCCGCGGCGGCGCGCGGCGGCGTGGGCGGTGGGCATCGCATTCGCGGCGGCGGGGCACGCGCGCGCGGGCGAGACGGCGACGCTCGCGGACAGCTTCGGCCGCGCGCTGCCGCCCGTGGGGGGCACGGCGGCGCACGGCACGCTGTATCTCGAGCTCGTCGTGAACGCGCTGTCGACGGGGCGCATCGTGCCGGTTCGCTATCGCGACGGCATCTACTACGCGCGCGCGGGCGATCTCGCGCAGGCGTCGGTGCGCACGGGCGCGCAGCCCGATGCGCTCGTCGATCTGTCGAGGCTCGACGGCGTGCAGGTCGAATACGAGAGCGCCGAGCAGCGCCTGAAGCTCACCGTGCCGCCCGACTGGCTGCCGCGCCAGACGCTCGGTTCGCCGCGGCTGTACGACCGCACGCCCGCGGCCGTCAGCTTCGGGCTCCTGTTCAATTACGACGTGTATGCGAATTCGCCGACGCTCGGCACGAGCTACACGTCCGCATGGACCGAGCAGCGGCTGTTCGACCGATGGGGCACCGTGACGAACACGGGCGTCTACCGGCGCGATTACGGTGGCGGCGCCGGCGGCGTCGGGAGCAACCGCTATCTGCGCTACGACACGTTCTGGCGCTATTCGGACCAGGACCGGCTGCGCACGTACACCGCGGGCGACGTGATCACGGGCGCGCTGTCGTGGTCGAGCGCCGTGCGCTTGGGGGGGCGTGTCCGTCGAGCGCGATTTCAAGGTGCGGCCCGACATCGTCACCTATCCGCTGCCGCAGTTCTCGGGCCAGGCCGCGGTGCCCACCGCGGTCGATCTGTTCATCAACGGCAGCAAGACGACGACGGGGCAGGTGAATCCCGGCCCGTTCACGATGAACAACGTGCCGTTCATCAACGGCGCCGGCGAGGCGACCGTCGTCACGACCGACGCGCTCGGCCGTCAGGTGGCGACGACGATTCCGTTCTACGTCGCGAACACGCTGCTGCAAAAAGGGCTCTCCGATTATTCGCTGTCGGCGGGCGCGATGCGGCGCGACTACGGGATCCGCTCGTTCTCGTACGGCAAGTTCGCGGCGTCGGGCACCGCGCGTCACGGCCTGACCGATTACCTGACGCTCGAGGGCCACGTGGAGGGCGGCGAGCGCTTCGCGCTCGGCGGGCTCGGGTTCGACCTCGGCATCGGCATGTTCGGCGTGCTCGGTGTCGCGGCGACGCAGAGCCGCCTCGCCGGTGCGTCGGGCCGGCAATACGCGTTCGGCTACAGCTACGCGTCGCAGCGGTTCAGCGTGTCGCTGCAGCGCATCCAGCGCACGAACGGGTTTCGCGACCTGTCGGTGTACGACCTGCCGGCGAACGTCGCGTACCGGCTCGTGCGCAGCAGCACGCAGGCGACGGGCGCGCTCAATCTCGGCGCGCTCGGCGGCACGCTCGGCGCTGGCTACTTCGATGTGCGCGGCGCGGACGGCGCGCGCACGCGGATCGCGAACCTGTCGTATACGCGGCCGCTATGGCGGCGCGCGACGCTCTACGCATCGGTCAACAAGACGGTCGGCGAGCACGGCGTGGCCGCGCAACTTCAACTGATCGTGCCGCTCGGCGAGCCGGGCGTCGTGACGGGCGCGCTCGCGCGCGACGCGAACAACAGTTTCAGCGAGCGCGTGCAGTACAGCCGCAGCGTGCCGAGCGACGGCGGCCTCGGCTGGAATCTCGCGTACGCGGGCGGCGGCTCGCATTATCAGCAGGCGGATGCGACGTGGCGCAACCGCTACTTCCAGGCGCAGGGCGGCGTGTACGGCTACGGCGCGGGGCGCGGCTACGCGCGCTGGGGCGAGGTGCAGGGCTCGGTCGTCGTGATGGACGGCGCGGTGCTGCCCGCGAACCGTGTCGACGATGCGTTCGTGCTGATCGATACGCAGGGCCGCGGGGGCGTGCCGGTGCGCTACGAGAATCAGCTCGTCGGCAAGACCGACGGCGGCGGCCACCTGCTCGTGCCGTGGGCGCCGTCGTATTACGCGGGCAAGTACGAGATCGATCCGCTCGACCTGCCGAGCAACGTGCGCGCGCCGATCGTCGAGCGCCGCGTCGCGGTGCGCGACCACGGCGGTGCGCTCGTCACGTTCCCGATCCGCAGGATCGTCTGCGCGCAGATCGCGCTCGTCGACGCGGCGGGCCGGCCGGTCGCCATCGGCTCGCGCGTGCTGCACGAGGAGAGCGGCGAGACCGCGCTCGTCGGCTGGCAGGGCGAGACCTATCTCGAAGGCTTGTCCGCGCTCAACCACCTGCGCGTGCGGACGCCCGACGGCCGCACCTGCCGCGCGACGTTCGCAGCCGACGTCGACGCGGCGCAGATGAGCCGCGTCGGCCCGCTCGCGTGCGGCGAATAACGACAGGATTCCTCGATGACGCCATTCCGACTATTCTTCGTGCGCATCGCGGCGACGCTCGCGCTCGGTCTCTTTTCGGCGCTGCATGCGCACGCGACGTGCTCGGTCGTGAGCGCGGCCGCCGCGTCGTTCGGCACGGTCACGTCGTTCGCCGTCGCGCGTCAGCCGCAATCGACTTCGACGACGAGCAGCGGGCTGTCGTGTTCGGGCGCGCTGCTCGGCCTCTTCGTGATCGGTGACCAGATCAACGCGTCGATCACGTCGGCCAACGGCGGCAAGCTCGTCGGCCCGACGGGCGACGCGGTGCCGTACACGGTGTTCGCCGACCAGAACTATTCGATCAAGCTCGATCTCGGCGTGACCTACAACTGGGCGAGCGGGCAGTTGCTGAACCTGCTCGGGATTTTCGGCGGCCCCGCGCAGACGCTGCCGATGTATTTCAGAACGGTCCAGGGCAGCAACGTCGCGGCGGGCACCTACACGGACACGCTGACGATCGCATGGAACTGGGATTACTGCAGCGGCATCGGCGTGCTCGGCATCTGCCTCGGCCGCGACCGGGGCTCGGGCACCGCGGTCGTGCCGGTGACGATCACCGTGACGAACGACTGCATGATCGCCGCGCCCGACGTGAACTTCGGCGCGGCGCCGACGGTCGCGAGCTTCGCGCCGGTGACGGGCAGCGTGTCGCTCACGTGCACGAAGGGGATGGTCTACACGGTGGGCCTGTCGAGCGGCGCGAATCCGCACGCGAGCGGGCGCCGGCAGATGGCCAATGGCGCGAACCGGCTGCAGTACGACATCTTCGGCCCGGGCGCCGCCGCGGTGTGGGGGCAGTCGGCGAACCGCGCGGGCAGCGGCGCGGCGGCCGACGGCCGTTCGGCGCAGCAGTTTCCGTACACCGCGCGCCTCTATCCGGATCAGCCGACGCCCGCGGTTGGAACGTACACGGACAGCGTGGTCGTGGATGTGCGCTATTAGCCGAAAATCGGCGCGATTCTGCAATCGTTTCGGGCATGCGAGCCGAATCGGACGGGAGAGACGGAGGTGAACGGAAAAGCCGAATCAGTTTTTTCATTTTCGGACGAAGCGTAGATTTGACGAGGTGCGAAGCCCGAAATGGCCAAATCGGGCGCGAGAATATCGCGATGCGCATGCGTTGATCGTCGACTTTCGCTTGCCGGCCGCCCCGCGCGAACGCGGGGCGGCTCAAGCGCGGACGCCGCCGCTCGCGACTGCGCGCCATCGAATCGAGGAATCGGAGAAAGCGCACGTACGATGGGATAAACGACCGTACCCATAAGCGGAACGCCGCAGAAAAAGGAGGTGCGAGTTTTTTCCGGGAACGGAAGAGATGCGTATTCTGGCGAGGTTCCATATGGGATGAAGGTATGAAAAGCGACGGCTTTTGCGGAGGCAAATTCTGTCGACGCATACTCGTATGTCTCTGCGCAGCGGCGCTCGCGTTCCTGACGCTGCCGCAGCTGTCCAACCGGATGCAGGAGAGCATGCTGATCGCGACTGAGCCCTGCAAGTGGACGCATGTGTACCCGGTGCTGTGGGGCAGCCACGTGCTCGTCGCGCTGTTGAGCTACGGATGGGCGCACCGCGACCTGAAGCGGCTGCAAGCGGCGCTCAGAGCGAGCCGGGGCTCGCTCGCGACCGCGAGCCACGAATTGCGCGCGCCGGTGAACGGCATGCTCGCGCTCGTCGAGCTGGTGAGGCAGGGGCTGCTCGCGCCGGAGCAGCAGCGGCTGCTCGGGCTCGTGCAGGACTCGGGGCAGTCGCTCGCGCGGGTGCTGAACGACATTCTCGATCACGCGAGCATCGAGGCGGGGCAATTCGCGATCGAGAAGACGCGTGTCGACGTGCGCGAGCTCGTCGACAGCGTGAGCGCGATGCTCGCGGTGCACGCGCATCGCAAGGGTTTGCGGCTGCGGCTGCACGTCGATGCCAACGTGCCCGCCGCGGTGCTGACGGACGGCAATCGGCTGCGGCAGATTCTCGTCAACCTGATCGGCAACGGCATCAAGTACACGGAGCGCGGCAGCGTGTCGGTGCGCGTGCGCGCGGCGGACGACGTCGACGGCATGGTCGAGCTCGTCGCGACGATCGTCGACACGGGCATCGGCATTGCCGCCGACGAGTTGCGGCGGCTGTTCACGCCGTTCGCGCGCGCGACGCGCGGCGCGCGGCGCATGGAATCGGGAACGGGGCTCGGGCTTGCGATCGCGCGCAAGCTCGCGCGATTGCTGGGAGGGGACGTGACGTTGACGAGTGACGAAGGCAGGGGAACGACGGCGACCGCGCGCATTCGCTGCGCGGTCGCGGCGCGCGGCTATGCGAACGATGCGCTCGCGGGGCGGGTCGTGTCGATCGACGTGGGCGACGCCGCGCTCGCGGCCACGCTCGCCGCGTACGCGCGCGCGGCAGGCGTGCGGGTGGCCGCGCGCGGCGCGCCGGATGTCGAGGCGGTGCTGTGCGACGACGCGCGCGTCGATGCGTCGCGCACGCAGCTCGGCTGGGTCGGCGTGACCGATGCGCCGGCGCTCGCCGGCTGGACCGACAGCGGCACGCACGTGCGCCTGAGCAGCAATCCGCTCGGCTGGCGAGCGTTCATCGACGGCCTGCGCGCCGCGCTCGACGCGCGCGATGCGCGCGACGCGGCGTGCGCGCACACGGCGGCGCGGGCCGAACCGGGCGCGTATCGGGTGCTCGTCGTCGACGATCAGGAGATGAATCGCATCGTGCTGCGCTATCAGCTCGACGCGCTCGGCCACCACGCGCGCCTCTGCGCGAGCGGCGACGAGGCGTTGCGCGCGCTCGGCACGGCCGCGTACGACGTCGTGCTCACCGACTGCCGGATGCCGGGCATGGACGGCATCGCGCTGACGGCGGCGATCCGCGCGCATCCGGATGCGCGCGTGCGCGCGACGCCCATCGTCGGCGTGACGGCGCTCGTATCGGACGCCGAGCATGCGCGCTGCGTCGATGCGGGCATGACGCTGTGCATCGGCAAGCCGACGACGCTCGACGCGCTCGAGCGTGCGCTCGTCGAGGCGATCGAGCCCGTGCCCGCGCTGCGCTTCGATCCGTCGCGTATCGATGCGGCGCGCCTGTTCGCGGGATTCGGCGCGTCCTCCGCGCCAGGCGCGGCGCGCGACGCGATCCTGCGCGCCTGCGGCCGCGCGCTCGAACGCGACCGGGATACGCTCACGCGCCATCTGCGCGACGGCCTGTCCGAGCGCGAGCTGCGCGCGTGGTGCCATACGGCGCGCGGCACGTACAGCCTGTTCGGGCAGGCGCATGTCGACGCGCTGCTCGACGAATTCCACCATCTGCTGACGGCGGGCGACGCGCGCGCGATTCGCGGCGCGACCCGGGACATTCTCGCGATGGTGAACCATCTGCTGCGCTGCGTTGCGCATTCGGCGCAATCGCGCGATCGCGGCGATCCAAAAGGAGGAAGGTAAATGAGCGTTCAAGTGTTGATCGCGGACGACCATCCGCTCGTGCTGCTGGGCGTGCGCCACATGCTGGCGGGCATGGGCGACGTATCGATCGTCGGCGAAGCGCATGACCCGGCGGGGCTGCTCGCGCTGCTCGCGGCCACGCCGTGCGACATCGTCATCACCGATTTCGCGATGCCCGAGCAGCCGGCCGCCGACGGCCTCGCGATGCTCACCGCGATCCGCGACGGCTATCCCTCGGTTCGCGTGATCGTGCTGACGATGCTCGACAATCCGGTGCTGATGCACACGATGCGCCAGGCGGGCGCGCTCGCGGTGCTCAGCAAGCGCGGCGACCTCGACGAGCTGCCGCGCGCGCTCGCCGCCGTGTACCAGGGGCGGCCGTTCGTCGGCACGCACGCGGGCGCGGCGGGCGGGGGAGCGATGCGCGGGACCGACGCGCCGCGGCAACTGAGCCCGCGCGAGATCGAGGTGGTGCGGCTATGCGCGACCGGGATGACGATGACCGACATCGCGAACCGCTATGGCCGCAGCATCAAGACGGTCAGCACGCACAAGCACAACGCGATGGGCAAGCTCGGGCTGAAATCGGACGTCGATCTGTTCATGTACGCGACGGAGAACGGGCTGGTCTGACGCGCCCGTCCGACGCGGGCGAGCCGTGCGATGCGCGTCGCACGCGCGCGGCCGCCCGGTGCTTGCGGCGATGCGTCGCACGTCGCGTTCAGGGGCCGGCCACCTGGCAGACCGATTGTCTGCAGATCGCCGAGGGCGAGCACCCGGCGCTCGACTGGAGCAGGGTGTCGGGCCTGCGGATCGTCACCGACGGCCCCGCTGCCGACGAGCGCGACCGCTGTCTCGATCGATACGTGCCGCGCCTGCATGCGCTCTATCCGCGCGGAGACGACGGCCGCACGCGGTTTCCGTTCAAGCGGCTGTTCATCGTCGCGCAGGCGCCGTTGCGCCGAGCGGCGTGTCTTGCGTCGGGGCGTCGAGGGCGGCGGGCGCGGGCGTTTGCGCCGCCGGCACGGGCTGCCAGCCGCCGCCGAGCGCCTTGTACAGCGAGACGAGATCGGTCGTCAGTTGCAGGCTGCCCTGCACGTATTGCTGGCGTGCCTGCGACAGCTCGCGCTCGGCGTCGAGCACGTCGATGAACGACACGAGCCCGTGGCGATAGCTGTCGCGCGCGAGCTCGAACGTCGTGCGCTCGGCGGCCGCCGCGTCACGCAGCGCGTCACGGCGCGTCTGGTCGGTCCGGTACGCGGCGAGCGCGTTGTCGACGTCGCGCAGCGCGAGCAGCACGGCGCGCCGATAGCCGAGCGCCGCCTGCGCCTGTTGCGCCTGCGACAGGCGCAGGTTCGCGACGAGCGCGCCGCCCTCGAAGATCGGCAGCGACACGCTCGGCCCGAACGCATAGAACAGATGCGACCAGTGCGCGAGCTCGCGCGCGTGCCGACCTGGCCCGTCAGCGAGACGTCCGGGTAGAACTGCGCGACAGCCACGCCGACGCCGGCGGTCGCCGCGTGCAGTTGCGCTTCCGCGCGACGGATGTCCGGGCGGCGGCGCGCGAGCGTCGACGGCAGCCCGATCGGCACCGTCGGCGGAAGCTCCGGCAGCGCGCGCGGCTCGCGCAGCGCGTCGTCGAGCGCGCCCGGCGCGTCGCCGAGCAGGTAGGACAGGCCGTTGCGCAGCAGCGCGATCTGCTGGTCGAATTGCGGCAACTGCGCGCGCAGTTGCGCGAGCCGCGCGTCGGCGCTTTGCACGTCGAGCTCGCTCGATAGCCCCTTGCGCGCCTGATCGCGCGTGAGCGCGACGACGTCGCGCTGCTCGTCGGCGAGCGCGCGCAGCGCCTGCGCGCCGCGCAGTTGCAGATAGGTCTGCGCGACTTCCGCTTCGAGCGACAGCAGCGCGTCGTTGCGGCCTTCAATCGCGGCTTGCGTCTGCGCGCCCGCCGCCTCGACCGAGCGCCGCACGCGGCCGAACAGGTCGAGCTCCCACGATGCGTCGAAGCCGGCCTGCCACAGGTTCACGGGCGACGTGAGCTGGTCGAGCGTGTGCTCGGCGCCGCGGCGCAGCGCCGCGCCCGCGCCGGGCGCGATGCGCTCGAGCGGCGAGCCCGGCGCGCCCAGCCGCTCGAGCTGCGCGTCTACGCCGCCGTCCTCGAGAAAGCCCTTCAGGCCGAGCTGTTCGCGCTGGTAGCTCGCGCTCGCGCGCACGTCGGGCAGCCCCTGCGCGGCCGCCGCGCGCACCTGCGCGCGCGCCTCGGCGATGCGCAGCACCGCGGCCTGCACGTCGAGATTGTCCTGCGCGGCGCGCTCGACAAGGCGATCGAGCACCGGATCGCCGAACGTGCGCCACCAGCGCGGGTCCGGGTCGGCCTCGACCGTCGGCAGCGAACGGGGCGGCGCGCCGGCGTTCGGCGCGCCCGAGCCGGCCGCCGGGGGCGATGCGGCCGATGAAGCCGATGAAGTCGATGAAGTCGAAGTAGCCGTCACGTCATGCCATTGCGCGGGCACGTCGGCGCGCGGAGGATGAAAGTCCGGCCCGACCGTGCACGCGCTCGCGAGCGCGGCGAGCGCGCCGAGCGCGAACGACAGCCGCCATCGCGTGAGCGCGCGCCGCATATCAGTGTCCTCCCGGGCCGCCCGCCGCCTTCACGGGCGAGAAAAGCAGCGTGAGGGGCGTGCACACGAAGCAGAAGATCGCGAGCATCGCGAACACGTCGAGGTACGCGAGGATCGTCGCCTGCGACACGAAGGTCTCGTACAACTGCCCGCTCGCCGTTTGCAGCGCGGCGGGCGGCGGCATCCCCGAGAGCGACGCGATCGTCTGCGCGTTCTGCCGCAGCGTATCGTCGAAGTTCTGCGACAGCGGCGACAGGTGCGTCGACAGATGCGCCATGCGCGCCTGCGCGCGCTCGCGAATCAGCGCGGTCGACAGCGAAATGCCGATCGATCCCGCGACATTGCGGAACATCGTGAAAAGCGCGGACGCATCGTCGTTCAGCCGGCGCGGCACGGTCAGATACGCGAGCGTCGTGATCGGCACGAACAGGAAGCCGATCGCGAGCGATTGCGCGCTGCGTATCTTCAGGAGATTCGGATAGTCGATGTCGGGCACGAGCGTGTGCGAGTACACGAGCGACGCGGCGAGCAGCAGGAAGCCGAAGCATACGAGAAAGCGCGTCTGCACGTACGGCATCAGCTTGCTGACGATCGGAATCTCGAGCGTGATGAGGAGCGCGCCCGGCGACAGCACGAGACCCGCGAGCATCGCCGTGTAGCCGAGCCGCTGCTGCGCGAGTTGCGGCACGAGCACGGCGCTGCCGTACAGCACGACCGCGAACGTCGCGATCGTCACGCAGCCGAGCGTGAAATTGCGATCCTTCAGGCACGACAGATCGACGACGGGCTTTTTCGCGTAGAGCAGCCAGAACGTCGCGCCGACGAGCCCCGCGGCGGTCAGCCCCGCGAACGTGCGGATGAACGTCGACGCGAACCAGTCCTCGTCCTCGCCGCGATCGAGCATCACCTGCAGACAGCCGAGGCCGATCGCGATCAGCGTGATGCCGATGTAGTCGATCGACAGGCCGCGCGCGCGGCCGCGTTTCCACGGCGGATCCTCGACGAGCTGGATCACCGCGAGCGAAGTCAGCACGCCGATCGGCACGTTGAGCAGGAACACCCAGCGCCACGAGAAGTTGTCGGTGATCCAGCCGCCGAGCGTCGGGCCGAGCACCGGCGCGACGACGATCGCCACGGCCGAGATCGAGAACGCGCGGTTGCGCTGCTCGGGCGGGAACGTATCGAGGATGATCGATTGCTGGTTCGGCTGCAGGCCGCCGCCGAACAGCCCCTGCAGCACGCGGAACACGATCAGCTGGCCGAGATCGGTTGCGATTCCGCACAGGAACGAGCAGATCGTGAACGCGACGATGCACAGCACGAAGTAGCGCTTGCGGCCGAGCAGGCGGCCGAGAAAGCCGGAGATCGGCAGCACGATGCCGTTGGCGACAAGATACGACGTGAGCGTCCAGGTCGCTTCGTCGTAGCTCGCCGACATCGTGCCGGCGATGTGCGGCAGCGCGACGTTGACGATCGTCGTGTCGAGCACCTCCATGAACGCGGCGAGCGTGACGACGACCGCGATCAGCCACGGGTTCGCGGCGGGACGCCACGTGCCGTCGCCGTTGCCGTTGCGGTCGCGGCGCGGTGCGGCGGGCGGGGTGGGCGTCGATCCGTTCATCGGCACGGGGCGAGAAGAGACGATGCGGCGCCGCCGACGGCGGCCAAGCGTGCGCGCTCAGGCGCGGCGGCGCGGCGAACGGGATGGATACGGTGCCGCGCATCACGCGCGGCGCCCGGTTCGGTCGGCGCATGATCGCGAGTCTTCGCCGTCGCCGTGATCGATGTCATCGTCATTTCAGATACACCTTCGGCACGACCGACAGCCCGATTCCGAGCGGCGGATCGCGCGGCAGGCCGCCGTCGATCGCGATCTTCACCGGCACGCGCTGAACGATCTTCACGAAATTGCCGGTCGCGTTCTCCGGCGGAAACGCGGAGAAGCGCGAGCCGCTGCCGAGCTGGATGCTGTCGACGTGGCCGTGCAGCTCGAGGTTCGGATACGCGTCGACCGACACGCTCACGCGATCGCCGGCGCGCATGCGCTCGAGCTGCGATTCCTTGAAATTCGCCGTCACCCACAACTGTGGCGTGACGATCGCGAAGAGCGCCGCGCCCGCCTGCAGGAACGAGCCGAGCTGCACGTTGCGGCGCGTGATCCAGCCGTCGGACGGCGCGCGCACTTCGCAGTACGACAGCGCGAGCTGGGCGGCCTCGAGCTGCGCTTGCGCCTGCAGCACCTGCTGGCGGCGCTGCTCGACCGCGGTCTGAGCCTGCCGGATCTGCTGCGGCACGAGGCTCGCGGTGCGCGCCTGCGCGCGGGCGGTCGCGACGTTCGCGTCGGCGGTGAGCCGTTGCGCGTCGGCGACGTCGATCGCCTGCTGCGATGTCGCGCGCGCGTCGACCGCGTGCTGCCGCTCGTACGCGGCGAGCGCCTGCCTGAAGCTCGCCTGCGCGGCCTCGATCTGCGCCTGCGCCTGCCGGTATTGCGCGGGGAACTGCACGTGCGCGATGTCGAGCTGCACCTGCGCGGCGTCGAGCTGCGCCTGCGCGAGCCCGAGCTGCGCGCGCGCCGCGTCGACTTGCGCCTGATAGTCGCGCTGGTCGATCACGAGCAGCAGATCGCCGCGATGGACGTAGACGTTGTCGTCGATCGCGAGCGCGACGACGTAGCCGGACACCTTCGGCGCGATCGTGATCGCGTTGCCGTCGGTGTAGGCGTCGTCGGTGCTGACCTGATTGCGCGTCGCGAACCACCAGACGAACGCGCCGACGAGCAGCAGCACGACGATGATCGCGAGCACGACGAGCGGTTTCTTGCCGGGCCGCTTGCGCTCGCCGGAAGGCGCGTCGCCGGGCCGCGCGTCGCGCGCGTGGGCGTCGGCCTCTTCGCGGCGCTCGCGCGCGCGTTCGCGGCCGGGTTCGTCGTGCTCGCTGCGTTCGTCGTTGCCGCGCTCGGCGGCATCGTTCGGGTCGGGCATCGCGCTTCGCTCCTGTGCGCCGGCTACCACAAGGCGCGCCGGCGATTCGGGTCGCGGGGCGCGCGACGGGCCGCGACTCGCTGCTCGCTTCCCGTTTGCCGCACCCCGTTTTTCGCTTGGTTGACGCAGCAAGAAACGGGCGGGCCGCGCCGCGCGGCGTGTCGCGGCGGCCGCAGCCCGCCGGCGCGCCGCTCATGCCGCCGTTGCGCCCGACGCGCGTTTCCGTCTCCGTCTCTTTTTTACAAACCGATGTAGTTGTGAACAGCCGGTCGGCGTCTCACCGGTTCGCGGCCGATCGCGCGAACGGTGGGGTACGACGCTTTGGAGCAAGGAGGCGGGGGCGGAGCGAAACGAGCGGCGCGCTTGCGCGTCGCCCGCCGTCGCCCGCGGGATGTCGACCGCGCGGCAACGGGCCGGGCGCGCGTGAAGGCGGGCGAGCGGCGGTGGCGCGGAGGGACGTGCCGGCCGTTCGGGCCGATGCGCGGCGTGCGGGCAGGCAGCGCATCGCGGATCTCGAGCACGTCGCGCCAAGGCGCGCGCCCCGCGCCGTCGCGGCGCATCGACGGCGCGCCGCGGGCGCGTCGCGCGAGCCGTGCGGCGCTGCTCAGGCGGCGCGCGTCATTCGATCAGATTCGGAATCCGTACGTTCGGCTCGACAGGCGCATCGTAATCGACGCCGTCGATCCCGAAGCCGAACAGGCGCAGGAATTCGGCCTTGTAGCCGGCGAAATCGGTGAGCGTATACAGATTGTCGTCCGTCACCTGGTCCCACAGCTCGAGCACGCGCGCCTGCACGGCCGGATCGAGCTCGAGGCGGTCCGCGCGCAGCCGGCCTTCGGCGTCGACGTGCGGCTGCGCGCTGTACAGGCTGTCGCGCAACAGGCCGTCGACCTGCTCGATGCAGCCTTCATGCGTGCCGCGCGCCTTCATCACCTTGAAGAGCAGCGACAGGTAGAGCGGCATCATCGGGATCGCGGAGCTCGCCTGCGTGACGACCGCCTTCAGCACCGAGACGCGCGCGTCGCCGCCGCGCGCGGCGAGCTTGCCGCGCAGCGCGAGCACGGTGCGGTCGAGATCCTTCTTCGCTTCGCCGATCGAGCCGTTCCAGTAGATGTCGTGCGTGACCTGCTCGCCCAGATACGTGAACGCGGTCGTCTTCGCGCCGTCGGCAAGCACTCCCGCCGCATCGAGCGCGTCGATCCACATGCGCCAGTCCTCGCCGCCCATCACGGCGACCGTGTCCGCGATCTCGTCGGGCGTGGCCGGCTGCAGCAGCGTTTCCTTGATCGCCTCGTTGTCCGTATCGATGCCGCGCAGCCGCACCGCGTGGCCGATCGGCTTCAACGTGGACTGATGCGTGACGCCCGTTTTCGGATGCGTCCTGCGCGGCGCGGCGACGCTGTAGACGACAAGGTCCACCTGCCCGAGATCGCGCCGGATCGCATCGATCGTCTTGTGCTTGATCTCGTCGGAGAACGCGTCGCCGTTGACGCTCGTCGCCTGGAGGCCGCGCGCGGCCGCTTCGTCGTGGAACGCCGCGCTGTTGTACCAGCCGGCCGTGCCGGGCTTCGCGTCCGCCGGCGCGCGCTCGAAGAACACCCCGAGCGTCGCCGCGCCCACGCCGAACGCGGCGGCGATGCGCGCGGCGAGCCCGTAGCCCGTCGACGCGCCGATCACGAGCACCTTCTTCGGGCCGCGCTCGATCGGGCCGCGGCGGGCGACGTACGCGATCTGCTCGCGAACGCTCGCCGCGCAGCCGGCGGGGTGGGTGGTGACGCAGATGAAGCCGCGTACGCGCGGTTTGATGATCATGGCGGTCTCGCTCGGAATGCGGGGCGGTCGAAAAGGCAGCGTGCATTCTAAACGACGCGCCCGCGCGACGTACGTTCGCGGGGGGCGGGCGCCGCGCGATCCTGCGTCGCGCGCGGCCCGCGGACGATAGAAAAAGGGCGGCCGAAGCCGCCCGAAAGAAGCGATGCTGCGTTCGTG
This sequence comes from Burkholderia mallei ATCC 23344, assembly GCF_000011705.1. Taxonomy (NCBI): domain Bacteria; kingdom Pseudomonadati; phylum Pseudomonadota; class Betaproteobacteria; order Burkholderiales; family Burkholderiaceae; genus Burkholderia; species Burkholderia mallei. Next base: position 923,778 of record NC_006348.1, read on the forward strand.
AGCCGGCCGCGCGCTCAGTTGCCCGTCGACAGCGTGAGCGCGTTCGTCAGGTCGCCCATCGGCTTGAAGCCGTTCGCGACGAGCGCGTCGTCGCGCTGCTTGAGGCCCGCGAGCTTCGGCAATGCGAAGCGGCGCGTGATGAAGCGCAGGATCGACGCGGTGTCGTACTGCGTGTGGTCGACGAAGCCCTGTTTCGCGAACGGCGAGATGACGAACGCCGGAATGCGCGTGCCCGGACCCCAGCGGTCGCCCTTCGGCGGCGCGACGTGATCCCAGAACCCGCCGTTCTCGTCGTACGTGACGATCACGACCATGTTGTTCCACTGCGGGCTCTTCTGCAGATGCGCGATCACGTCGGCGATGTGCTGGTCGCCCGAGGCGACATCCGTGTAGCCCGGGTGCTCGTTCAGGTTGCCCTGCGGCTTGTAGAACGTGACCTGCGGCAGCTTGCCCGCGTCGATTGCCTGGATGAGGGCCGCGCCGTTCGAGCCCGCGTCGAGCAGGTGCTGCGCGCGGTTCGCGCTGCCGGGCGCCTGGTTCGCGTAGTAGTTGAACGGCTGGTGATGCGGCTGGAAGTTCGGCGACGTCATGTTCGGGCCGTAGATCACGCCCGACGTGCCGCTTTGCGCGGCCTGCAGCGCCGCGCCCCACGCGCCCGCGTACCACGCCCACGAAACGCCCGCGCTCGTGAGCAGATCGCCGATGTTCTGCTGCGTCTGCGGCGGCAGCGTCGACGGGTTCGCCGGATCGGCGAGATTCGGATCGCCCCCCGTCGGCGCCGCGTTGGCGCTCGGCTGATACGGCGGCTGCATCGTGTTGACCGCGTAGAAGTCCGGCGTGAGGCCGCCCGACTTCACGAACTTCGGCGGGCCCGACAGCGCGGAGGCGGGCGAGTTCGACGCGGTGGTGAGCGTCACGCCGTCCGGATTGACGACCGAGATCTGGCTCGCGGCCGGGCTCTTGTCGGCGTTCGGATAGAACGGTGCGCACGCGCAGATCAGGTACTGATGGTTCAGGAACGAGCCGCCGAACGTGCCCATGAAGAAGTTGTCGGCGAGCGTGTATTGCTGCGCGAGCTTCCAGAGCGGCAGCTTCGACGGATCGGCGGTGTAGTGGCCCATCACGAGGCCGCCCGCATCGCTCCACGCGGCGTACTTGTCGTTCTTGCCGCCGTCGATCTGCATCTGGTTTTCGTAGAAGCGGTGCACGAGGTCGCGCGTCGTCACGCTCATCGGCGTGTTGAAGCCGTTCGGATCGTCGATCGCGAACGGCGCGTTCGGCAGGTTCGCCGTCATCGCTTCCGTCACCGCGGGCGTCACGCCCGCCGCGGTCAGCCCGCCCCAGATCTTCGGCAGCGTCGCGAGCGGCGTGCCGTCGCGGTCGACCTGCGCCGCGCTCGCGGCCGTCACGTTCTGCAGGCCGTTCGCGCCCGGGAAGTTGCCGTACAGGTTGTCGAAGCTGCGGTTTTCGGCATAGATCACGACGACGTTCTTGACGGCGGACAGGCCGGGCGACGTGACGTCGTCCCCGCCGCACGCGGTGAGGCCGATCGCGGCCGCGAGCGCGATCGGGCTCACGCGAATCCAATGCTTGTTCATTCGTTGTCTCTCTTGTCGCACGAGGTGTGTGGGTATCGAGGGGCCGGCCGGCGCGTGTCGCGCGAGGCGGCGCGTCGTGTGAATGTCCATTGACAGCCGGCTGCGCGGATTGTGTAAGTCACGTTTGACAGCAACATGTTGTAACGCTTTCGTTCAGCTGTCGATCGGGCGTCATCGAACTGTCATGCGGGTGACATACGCTCGCGCCTTTCCCACTCGACACCGCCGGATCGATGATGCGCCGCTTGCCGCGATACGCCCGCCAGCACCGTTCGTTCTTCGTCGCGCCGCGCGCGTTCGCGGCCGCCGCCGCGCTTGCCGCGGGCGTCGCCGCGTGTGACGCGAACGGGCCGGGCGCGAGCGCCGCCGCGGCCGTCGCGCCCGCTGTCCCAGCCGCTTCCGCTGCTTCCGCTGCCTCCGCTGCCTCCGCTGCGCGTCCCGCGCCTCTCGCGCAGCCGGCCGCGCCCGCCGTCGTCGACAGTCAGCCGCAGACGCGCGCGCAGGTGTACGAGGCGGTCAAGCAGATGACGGCGCTCGGCAGGCAGTTGTTCTTCGATCCTTCGCTGTCGGGCAGCGGCAAGCTCGCCTGCGCGTCGTGCCACAGCCCGCAGCACGCGTTCGGGCCGCCGAACGCGCTGCCCGCGCAATTCGGCGGCGACGATCTGCGCCAGCAGGGCTTTCGCGCCGTGCCGACGCTCAAATACCTGCAGAAGGTGCCCGCGTTCAGCGAGCACTATCACGAATCGGACGACGAGGGCGACGAGAGCGTCGACGCCGGCCCGACGGGCGGGCTCACGTGGGACGGCCGCGTGGACAGCGGCGCCGAGCAGGCGCGCGTGCCGCTCACGTCGCCGTTCGAGATGAACGGCACGCCCGAGAAGGTCGCGCGCGCGGTGCGGGCCGCGCCGTACGCGCCCGCGTTTCGCGCGGCGTTCGGCGCGCGCGTGCTCGACGACGACCGCGCGACGTTCGAGGCGGTGCTGCAGGCGCTCGGCACGTTCGAGCAGGCGCCCGACGTGTTCTATCCGTACACGAGCAAGTACGACGCGTACCTGGCGGGCCGCGCGCGGTTGACGCGCGCCGAGCTGCACGGGCTGCAGGTCTTCAACGACGAGAAGAAGGGCAACTGCGCGAGCTGCCACGTGAGCCGGCGCGGGCTCGACGGCTCGCCGCCGCAGTTCAGCGATTTCGGCCTGATCGCGCTCGGCGTGCCGCGCAATCGCGCGCTCGCGGTGAATCGGAATCCGAATTTTTACGACCTCGGCGCATGCGGGCCCGAGCGCCGGGACCTGAAGGGGCGCGACGAGTTCTGCGGGCTGTTCCGCACGCCGACGCTGCGTAACGTCGCGCTGAAGAAGACGTTCTTCCACAACGGCGTCTATCACTCGCTCGACGACGTGCTGCGCTTCTACGCCGAGCGCGACACGCATCCGGAAAAGTTCTATCCGGTGAAGCGCGGCGTCGTTCAGAAGTTCGACGACTTGCCGAAGCGTTACTGGAAGAACCTGAACGACGAGCCGCCGTTCGAGCGCAAGCGCGGCGATCCGCCCGCGATGACCGATGCGGAGATCCGGGACGTGATCGCGTTCCTCGGCACGCTCACCGACGGCTACGATCCGCGCGCGAAGCCGGCAGGCGGCGCGCGCTGAACGCGCGGGCCGCGCGCGGGCGCGGCGGCGCGGCGGCGCGGCGGCCGCGCGTCATTCGCGCAGCGCGTCGGCCACGCATGCGGCGCGTGCCGCCGCGTGGCTCGCGTGCGGTGCGCGCGCGAGGCAGTCCGCGTACGACGCGATGTACTGCTCGAACATCCGGCGCGCGTCGTCGGGCGGCGCGTCGACCATGCGCGCGACGAGCGCGGGCGAGCCCACCTCGAAGTGCTGATAGTCGATCGGATCGTCCCAATAGCCGCCCCAGCGCAGCAAGCCGTTGTCCGCGAACACGTCGACGACGCGTTCGGCCATGCCCGGGCGCGCCGGCTTGCCCGGCCGCTCGTCGAGCCGGTTCATCGAGGTCTTCGCGGCCGATGCGGGCAGCACGCGCGCCTCGCCGTCCTCGCCGAACGATACGTACGGGTTCTGAACGGGATTGACGTCGATCGCGACGCCGTACGCATGCATCGACCACTCGGCGCGGCCCGTCATGCGCCGCGCATTGAACGCCGACGTATTGTCGTCGCGCATCGACGCGTCGTCGTCGCCGTGATAGCGCTCGATCGGCGCGGCCTTGCTCAACGGAAAGCGCATGTCGTAAAGCGTGCGGAAAATCGTCTGCACGCGTTCGGCGAGCGCATCGAGCACGACGATTTCGCCCGGCTGAATCCGGCCGTCGAAATTCACGTAATCGAATGACACGTTTCTCAATCGCTCGCATTGAACCGGTGAATCGTCGCTTATCACGGATTCGGCGTGCATCGCCGCGCATTGCGCGGCCGTGATTCGGCGGATTTCCGCCTGCGCGCCGGCCGCGCCGAAAATCGAAAGCAACATGAAAAGTACCGTGCTATGCTGCGCGCACTGCCGAATCGGCGTGAATGTTCGCGGCAGAAATCGCATATTGATCACCCATTTGACGAATTCGATGAATGGGCATTCTGAGCGAATGAATACGCGTGAAGTTCCGGAGTACCGATGAACCGAAAGCCGATAGGGATGCCGGATGACGAATGAAACGACGTGAATGCCGCGGGAATGCGCGCGGCAAGGATTCGGTGAAGATGCGCAAGAAAAGCTTGGTTCATTTGCCCGTCGCGCTGGCGGTGGCCGCGGCGCTCGGCGCGTGCTCGGGCGACGACGACGCGACGCTCGAGTCGCGCGCGGACGCGATCGTCGAACGCATGACGACCCGGCAGAAGGTCGGCCAGAAACTGATGATGGCGTTCCGGTACTGGTGCCCCGACGGGCAGCCCGCGTGCACGACCGGCATGACCGAATTTCCCGACGCCGCGCGCGACGCGCTGCGCGAGAACGGCATTGGCGGCGTGATCCTGTTCTCGAACAACCTGACGGGCATCGAGCAGACGCGCCGGCTGATCGACGGCATTCGGGCCGCGCCCGCGGCCGACAGCCCGCTCGGGCTGATGATCGGCATCGACGAGGAGGGCGGCAACGTGTTTCGCCTGCCGCGCGTCGAGGCGACCGCGTTCGCCGGCAACATGGCGCTCGGCGCGGCGTACGAAGCGACGCGGGACGACCGGCTCGCGTACGACATGGGCCGCGTGCTCGCCGCGGAGATCGCGGCGGTCGGCTTCAACGTGAATTTCGCGCCGGACGTCGACGTCAACAGCAATCCGCTCAATCCGGTGATCAACGTGCGCGCGTTCGGCGACGATCGGCCTGCTCGGCCGGCGCATGGTGCAGGGCATGAAGAGCGAGCGCGTGATCGGCACGTTCAAGCATTTTCCCGGGCACGGCGACACGGATACCGATTCGCACTACGGACTGCCCGTCGTGATCAAGTCGCGCGCCGACGCCTACGCGATCGATCTCGCGCCGTACCGGCAGGCGATCGAAGCGGGCGAGGCGCCCGACATGATCATGACCGCGCACATCCAGTATCCGTCGCTCGACGACACCCGCGTTGCGACCCGCACGGGCGAGCAGATGATCGCGCCCGCGACGATGTCGCGGCGCATCCAGCACGATATCCTGCGCGGCGAGTTCGGCTATCAGGGCGTGACGATCACCGACGCGCTCGACATGAAGGGCATCGCCGGCTTCTTCGACGAGGACGACGCGGTCGTCAAGGTGTTCCAGGCGGACGTCGACATTGCGCTGATGCCCGTCGAGTTTCGCACCGCGGCCGATGCCGGGCGCCTGGCGGCGCTCGTCGATCGCGTCGCCGCGGCGGTCGATTCGGGGCGGATCGATCGCGCCGAGTTCGATCGCTCGGTGCGCCGTATCGTGCTGACGAAGCTGCGCCACGGCATCGTCGCGTCGGATCGCGGCCGGCCGGTCAACGAGCTGGCATCGATCGGCGGGCCCGCGCACCGCGCGATCGAGCGCGACATCGCGCAAAAATCGATCACCGTGCTGCGCAACGAGAACGGCGCGCTGCCGCTGCAGGCCGCGGGCCGGCGCATCTTCATCCTGACGCCGTGGGGCGAGCAGGCCGAGGCGATGCGGCGGCGTTTCGTCGAGCTTGGCCATCCGCTCGTCACGGGCGCGAAGCTGAGCGCGATCACGTGGGCCGAACAGCAGCAGGCGATCGATGCGGCCGACGTCGTGATCGTCGGCACGCTATCGACGGGCGTGACGCCCGTCGAGCACAACGGGGATCCGAACGCGCGCGTGAGCCCGCCGGCGCCGTCGGCCGTGCGGATGCGGCAGGCCGCGCCCGCGAACGGCGAGGAGGAGGGTTCGGTGATCTTCGACCACGTCGAGGGGGCGGACGCGGCGAAGGACATCGGCGCGCGCCCGAGCGTGCTCGCGGCGATCGCGGCGCCGAGCGAGGCGCAGCAGATGCGCGACGCGATGGACTACGCGAAGGCGCGGCGCAAGACCGTGATCCACGTGACGATGCGCGCGCCGTACGACGTGATCAGCTACGACGATGTCGCGGACGCGACGCTCGCCACCTACGCGTACTACGGCTACGAAGGCGGCTTGCGCGGCCCGTCGCTGCCCGCGGCCGTCGACGCGATGCTCGGCGTCGCGCGGCCGGTCGGCAGGCTGCCGGTCGCGATCCACGCGCTGAACGCGGACGGATCGACGGGGCCGCTGCGCTACGCGCGCGGATTCGGGTTGCAGTACTGAGGCCGGACGCCGGCGACGCCGCGTCGCTGTCGGCGCGGCGTCGAGCGACACGCCGCGCGCGCAGGCGGGCTGCGGCGGCGCGGCCGATCGCCGCGCGTTACCCGCCCGCGCGTGCCGGTTTCGTCGCCGGATGCGGGCGGCGATATCCCGGCGATATCCGCGCGCAACGGCGCGGCGTCGCCGGATCGGTTTCAAATACCGTTCGTTGCAGTTATCCTTGAGCGCTCTCCCGGCGCGCGCGACCGAAGGCGCGCCGGGGCATTCGATCGCTTCCAAAGGAGAACAACATGACGACGCGAGCCCGTGTCTCGATCCTCCCGCGCGTGCTGGTGGGCGCCGCATGTGCGGCCGCCGCGCTTGGCGCACACGCGCAGAACAACCTGAACTTCCTGAACGACACGCCGATCAGCTATTTCAGCAAGGCGGACACCGCATCGCTTGCGAAGGCCGTGCAGAAGGTGCGCGACGAGGGCAAGGACGGCGAGACCGTCGACTGGGTCAACGACGGCCGCGGCACGAAGCTCGCGGCGAAGCTCACGCCGAGCACGACCGAGCAGGAAGGCCGCACGTGCCGCGAGATCAAGACCGAGATCGAGGCGAAGGGGCAATCGATGACGCTGCGGCCGCTCTATTGCAAGACCGCGGCGGGCAAGTGGCAACTGCAGAAGCGCTGACGCGGGCGTGACGCGCGCATGAGCGCGATGAAGCCGCCCGGCCGCACCCGCGCGCGCACGGTATCGTGCGGCGTCGTGCTGCTCGATTCCGGCGGCTGCGTGCTGCTCGCGCACGCGACCGACACGACGCACTGGGACATCCCGAAGGGGCAGGGCGAGCCGGGCGAGACCGCGCAGCAGGCGGCGCTGCGCGAGCTCGCCGAGGAGACGGGCATCGTGCTCGATCCCGCGCGGCTCGTCGATCTCGGCCTGTTCGCCTACCGGCGCGACAAGGACCTGCATCTGTTCGCCGCGCGCGCGGCCGCCGGCGAGACCGATCTGTCGCGCTGCACGTGCACGTCGATGTTTCCGAGCCGTCGCGACGGCACGATGATTCCCGAAATGGATGCGTTCCGCTGGACGGCGCCCGCCGACGTCGACGCGTACGCGAGCCGCAGCCTCGCGCGGCTGTTCGGCACGACGCTGTCGCTCGCGGCGTTGCATCGGACGCTGGCGGGCTGAATGCGGCGGGGCGCGCCGGGCGTACCGGTCGCGTTGATCCGATGTGCTATCGCGTGGTTGCGCTTGCGGGGGAGCGTCGGGCCGATGCGCGGCGGGGCCGATTCGATGCGCGGAGCGTGGGCTCGGCCGCCGCCCGGTTCGATGCCAGGTGGACGCACGAACGGGGCGCACGAACGATGTTGCCGCGCACGGTGCGCGCGTGGAGAACGCGCAAAGCGGAACGGCCGGAGCGCGTCTAGCGAACGTGAAAACGAAAAACGAAAATGCCCGGCTCGCACCGGGCATTCTCCTTTCGGCGCCGCGTCGCGCGGGTCGTCCCGCGCCGCGGTTATCAGGCCGGCTTGCCCCAGCTGTCGCGCAGGCCGACGATCCGGTTGAACACCGGCTGGCCGGGCTTCGAATCGACGCGATCGGCGACGAAGTAGCCGTGCCGCTCGAACTGATAGCGCGCCTCCGGCAGCGCGTCGCGCGCGCCCGGCTCGAGGTACGCCTGAACGATCTTCTTCGAATCCGGATTCAGCGCCTCGAGGAAGTTGCGCCCGCCCGCGTCCGGATGCGGTTCCTTGAACAGGCGATCGTAGATCCGCACTTCGGCGGGGCACGCGTGCGCGGCGCTCACCCAGTGGATGTTGCCCTTCACCTTGTAGTTGTTCGCGCCTTCGGTGCCCGACTTGCTGTCCGGATAGTAGTTGCAGTGCACGGCGGTCACGTTGCCGTGCTCGTCCTTGTCCGCGCCCGTGCATTCGATCACGTAGCCGTAGCGCAGCCGCACCTTGTTGCCCGGGAATAGCCGGAAATAGCCCTTCGGCGGATGCTCGCTGAAATCCTCGCGCTCGATCCACAGCTCGCGCGAGATCGGGAACGTGCGCTGGCCGCGCTCCGGGTGGTGCGGGTGCACGGGCGCCGTGCATTCCTCGCTCTGGCCTTGCGGGTAGTTGTCGATGACGAGCTTGAGCGGATCGAGCACGGCGACCGTGCGCGGCGCCTTGTCGTCGAGATCGTCGCGCAGCGCGCCTTCGAACACGCTCATGTCGATCCACGAATCGACCTTCGTCACGCCGATCCGCTCGCAGAACAGCTGGATGCTCTCCGGCGTGAAGCCGCGGCGGCGCACGCCGACGATCGTCGGCATCCGCGGATCGTCCCAGTCGTCGACGTGGCCTTCCGTCACGAGCTGCAGCAATTTGCGCTTGCTCGTGATCGCATAGGTGAGGTTCAGACGCGAGAATTCGATTTGCTGCGGCAGCGGCCGCGCGAACACGCCGGCGTCGGCGAGCTGGTTGAGCACCCAGTCGTAGAGCGGGCGGTGATCCTCGAATTCGAGCGTGCACAGCGAGTGCGTGATGCCTTCGAGCGCATCCGAGATGCAGTGCGTGTAGTCGTACATCGGGTACACGCACCACTTGTCGCCCGTCCGGTAGTGATGCGCGTAGCGGATCCGGTAGATCACCGGGTCGCGCATGTTCATGTTCGGCGAGCTCATGTCGATCTTCGCGCGCAGCACGTGCTCGCCTTCGGCGAACTCGCCCGCCTTCATCCGGCGAAACAGCGCGAGGTTTTCGTCGGGCGAGCGGTCGCGGAACGGCGACGGCGTGCCCGGCTCGGTGAGCGAGCCGCGGTTCGTGCGCATTTCGTCGGCGCTCTGGCTGTCGACGTACGCGCAGCCGCGCTGGATCAGCAGCTCGGCGAATTCGTAGAGCTTGTCGTAGTAGTCGCTCGCGAAGTATTGATGGTCGACGCCGGCCTTCTGCCAGTCGAAGCCGAGCCAGCGCACCGCGTCGACGATCGAGTTCACGTACTCGACGCTTTCCTTTTCCGGATTCGTATCGTCGAAGCGCAGATGGCACACGCCGCCGTAGTCGCGCGCGACGCTGAAGTTCAGGCAAATGCTCTTCGCATGACCGATGTGCAGATAGCCGTTCGGCTCGGGCGGAAAGCGCGTTTCGACGCGCCCGCTCCATTTGCCCGTGCGGTTGTCGTCGTCGATGATGTTGCGGATGAAATTGGAAGGCGCGGTGGCGTCGTTGCGTTCGGTGCTCATGCGGAACAGGGGAAGAAAAGGGGAGGGGGCGCATGGCGCGCCGCCCGAATACGTCAATTCTACCTGACGGACGACCGTCATGAAGCGGCGCCCCTTGCGGCGGGCGGCGCGGCGCGTTTTTCGGGGGGCGGCCCGGCATGTGTTGCCGCTGTAACGGGACGTAAATCGCCTTGTCGGCCCGATTTCGCTTTTTTAAGATGCGCTCACCCGGATTCTTTGCCCGGATTTCATGCCGCCGCGCCGTGCCATGCGCGGCAACGCTCTCGAAGACAGCATCATGATGAAGAAGACCCATTTTCTCGTTCGCGCCACCGTCATCGCCGTCGTGCTCGCCAGCCTCGGCGCGTGCGCGATGAACCGCACGCAACGCAACGCCGGCATCGGCGCGGCGGCGGGCGGCGCGCTCGGCTACCTGATCACGGGCGGGCCGATCGGCACGGTCGCGGGCGCGGCGGCGGGCGGCCTCGTCGGCGCCGGCGTGCGCTGAAGGCGGCGCGACGCGGCCGGCGGGCCGACGGGCGGGCGCGGGCGACGCGGGCCGCGCGCCCCGGCGGCCGAGCCGGCGCGGTGTCGGAGCGGCGTGCCGGGCGATCTCGCGCGGGTGATGTGTCGGTTACGTTTTTCGACGCTTCGACGTATGCGGGATCCCGGGCGGATTCGGCCCGCCGGTCGGCCCGCTAGGGTCGGGCAACAGGGCGCGCCAGCGGCGCGCCCTGTTGCCGTTTACGGCGTCGTTCAGGAGGCTGCAGGAGCGCCGCGCGCTACCGGTGACGCACGGCAAGCGGGCGCGCGGCCGGCCGCGCGCCGTGCTCAGACGACGCGCTTGTCCCTGAGCGCGGCGATCGCCGCGTCGCCGTAACCCAGCAGGTCGCGCAGCACCGCGTCCGTGTGCTCGCCGAGCAGCGGCGGCGCGCTGCGCGCGTCGGGCGGCGTCGCGCTCATTCGGATCGGATTGCGCACGAGTTTCGCGCTCGCGCCGCTCGGATGCGGCAAATCGACCTGCATGCCGCGCGCGCGCACCTGTTCGTCGTCGAACACTTCGGCGAGGTCGTTGATCGGTCCGCACGGCACGCCGAGCGCCTCGAGCGCGTCGAGCCACTCGCGCTTCGTGCGCGTCTTCGTCATCGCGGCGACGATCGGCACGAGCGTGTCGCGGTGGCGCACGCGCGCGGGGTTCGTCGCGAAGCGCTCGTCGTCGGCGAGCTCGGGGCGCCCGCCCGCCTCGACGAACTTGCGGAACTGGCCGTCGTTGCCGACCGCGACGATGATCCAGCCGTCGCTCGTCTCGAACGTCTGGTACGGCACGATGTTCGGATGTGCGTTGCCCCAGCGCACGGGCGGCTTGCCGCTCGCGAGGAAGTTCGTGTTCATGTTCGCGAGGAGCGCCACCTGCACGTCGAGGAGCGCCATGTCGATGTGCTGGCCTTCGCCCGTGCGGTCGCGGTGCGCGAGCGCGGCGAGGATCGCGATCGTCGAGTACAGGCCCGTCGCGAGATCGGCGATCGCGACGCCCGCCTTCTGCGGGCCGCCGCCCGGCAGGCCGTCGCGCTCGCCGGTGATGCTCATGAAGCCGCCCATCCCCTGGATGATGAAGTCGTAGCCGGCGCGGTGCGCGTACGGGCCCGTCTGGCCGAAGCCCGTCACCGAGCAATAGACGAGGCCGGGCTTCACGGCCGCGAGCGACGCGTAGTCGAGCCCGTATTTCGCGAGCTGGCCGACCTTGTAGTTCTCGAGCACGACGTCGCATTGCGCGGCGAGCTCGCGGATGATCCGCTGGCCCTCGGGCGTCGCGATATCGACCGTCACCGAGCGCTTGTTGCGGTTCGCGGCGAGGTAGTACGCGGCTTCGCGGGTGTCGGCGCCGTCCGGCGTCTTCAGGTACGGCGGGCCCCAGTGCCGGGTGTCGTCGCCGCACTCCGGGCGCTCGACCTTGATCACGTCGGCGCCGAGATCGGCAAGCGTCTGCGCGCACCACGGGCCCGCGAGCACGCGGCTCAGGTCCAGGACGCGGATGTGGCTGAGGGCTCCCATCTTCGATCTGTCTCCTCTGTTGGTTGCGCTTTTCGGGTGGGCGCGCCGTTCGCGGCGCGTCCGCGCGGGCGCGTGTTCGGTGAATCGTCTCCCGCCGCATCTTAAAGCGATTCGTGCGCGGTTGTCGCGCGAGCGGTCGGAACGGCGACGGTCCGACGCAGCCGCGCGCGGCCGCCGGGCGCGCTTTCCGCACCCGCCGCACCCGCCGCACCCGCCGCACCCGCCGCACCCGCCGCACCCGCCGCGCCCGCCGCACCCGACGCACCCGACGCACCCGACGCACCCGACGCACCCGACGCACCCGACGCACCCGACGCACCCGACGCACCCAACGCACCCAACGCACCCAACGCATCCGCCGCCCGGCAAGCGCCGCTCCTCGCTCACGGCTCGCCTGCGTTTGCGCGATGCGGCGTGCACCGCCGAGCCGACGTGTCGCGCGCGGCGCACGGCGCACGGCGCTTCTCCAAGCGAATGTGTCGGCCCCTCCGGCGCGCCGCGGCCCCGCGGCACGCGGTCCGAGCCGCCGCCGAGCCCGCCGCAACGTCCGCGGGCCGCGCCCGGGGATCTATCCCGTATAATCGATTGTTTCAGAAACCCGCCGCCGCCCGCCTGAGCCGCAGCGGCAGGCGTTCAACCCAGTTTGGCCCGACCGTCCCCGCACGCTATGAAAGCCGCCGAAATCCGCGAGAAATTCCTCAAGTTCTTCGAATCGAAGGGCCATACGATCGTCCGCTCGTCGAGCCTCGTGCCCGGCAACGACCCCACGCTGCTCTTCACCAATTCGGGAATGGTGCAGTTCAAGGACGTGTTCCTCGGCGCGGAGACGCGCCCGTATTCCCGCGCGACCACCGCGCAGCGCAGCGTGCGCGCGGGCGGCAAGCACAACGATCTCGAGAACGTCGGCTACACCGCGCGTCACCATACGTTCTTCGAGATGCTCGGCAACTTCTCGTTCGGCGATTACTTCAAGCGCGACGCGATCCATTACGCGTGGGAGCTGCTGACGAGCGTCTACAAGCTGCCCGCCGACAAGCTCTGGGTCACCGTCTACCATGACGACGACGAAGCCTACGACATCTGGGCGAAGGAAGTCGGCGTGCCTGCCGAGCGGATCATCCGGATCGGCGACAACAAGGGCGCGCGCTACGCGTCGGACAACTTCTGGCAGATGGGCGACACCGGCCCGTGCGGCCCGTGCTCGGAAATCTTCTACGACCACGGCCCGGACGTGTGGGGCGGCCCGCCCGGATCGCCCGAGGAAGACGGCGACCGCTACATCGAGATCTGGAACCTCGTGTTCATGCAGTTCAACCGCGACGCGCAGGGCAACATGACGCGCCTGCCGAAGCCGTGCGTCGACACCGGCATGGGCCTCGAGCGGATCGCGGCCGTGCTGCAGCACGTGCACAGTAACTACGAGATCGATCTGTTCCAGCAGTTGATCAAGGCGTCGGCGCGCGAGACGGGCGTCGCCGATCTCGCGAACAACTCGCTGAAGGTGATCGCCGATCACATCCGCGCGTGCTCGTTCCTGATCGTCGACGGCGTGATCCCCGGCAACGAAGGCCGCGGCTACGTGCTGCGCCGGATCGTGCGCCGCGCGATCCGCCACGGCTACAAGCTCGGCCGCAAGGCGCCGTTCTTCCACAAGCTCGTGGCCGACCTCGTCGCCGAGATGGGCGCCGCCTATCCGGAGCTGAAGGAAGCCGAGCCGCGCGTGACCGACGTGCTGCGCCAGGAGGAGGAGCGCTTCTTCGAGACGATCGAGCACGGGATGTCGATTCTCGAGGCGGCGCTCGCCGAACTGGACGCCGCGGGCGGCAAGACGCTCGACGGCGAGCTCGCGTTCAAGCTGCACGACACGTACGGCTTCCCGCTCGATCTGACGGCCGACGTGTGCCGCGAGCGCGGCGTGACGGTCGACGAGCCGGCGTTCGACGACGCGATGGCGCGCCAGCGCGAGCAGGCGCGCGCGGCGGGCAAGTTCAAGGCGACGCAGGGCCTCGAATACACGGGCGCGAAGACGACGTTCCACGGCTACGAGGAAATCGCGTTCGACGACGCGAAGGTCGTCGCGCTGTACGTCGAAGGCGCGTCGGTCGGCGAAGTGAAGGCGGGCGAGAGCGCGGTGGTGGTGCTCGACCACACGCCGTTCTACGCGGAATCGGGTGGCCAGGTCGGCGACCAGGGCGTGCTCGCGAACGCGGCCACGCGTTTCGCGGTCGGCGATACGCTGAAGGTCCAGGCCGACGTGATCGGCCACCACGGCGAGCTCGAGCAGGGCACGCTGAAGGTGGGCGACGTGGTCCGCGCGGAGATCGACGCCGCGCGCCGCGCGCGCACCGCGCGCAACCACTCGGCGACGCACCTGATGCACAAGGCGCTGCGCGACGTGCTCGGCTCGCACGTGCAGCAGAAGGGCTCGCTCGTCGACGCGGACAAGACCCGCTTCGACTTCGCGCACAACGCGCCGCTGACCGACGACGAAATCCGCCGCGTCGAGGCCATCGTCAACGAGCAGGTGCTCGCGAACGCGCCGGGCATCGTGCGCGTGATGCCGTACGACGACGCGGTGAAGGGCGGCGCGATGGCGCTCTTCGGCGAGAAGTACGGCGACGAGGTGCGCGTGCTCGATCTCGGCTTCTCGCGCGAGCTGTGCGGCGGCACGCACGTGCACCGCACGGGCGACATCGGCCTGTTCAAGATCGTCGCGGAAGGCGGCGTCGCGGCGGGCATTCGCCGCGTCGAGGCGATCACGGGCGATAACGCGGTGCGCTATGTGCAGGCGCTCGACGCGCGCGTGAACGCGGCGGCCGCCGCGCTGAAGGCGCAGCCGTCCGAGCTGCTGCAGCGCATCGGCCAGGTGCAGGATCAGGTCAAGTCGCTCGAGAAGGAGCTGGGCGCGCTGAAGTCGAAGCTCGCGTCGAGCCAGGGCGACGAGCTCGCGCAGCAGGCGGTCGAAGTGGGCGGCGTGCACGTGCTTGCCGCGACGCTCGACGGCGCCGATGCGAAGACGCTGCGCGAAACCGTCGACAAGCTGAAGGACAAGCTCAAGAGCGCGGCGATCGTGCTCGCGGCGGTCGACGGCGGCAAGGTGAGCCTGATCGCCGGCGTCACGGCGGATGCAAGCAAGAAGGTGAAGGCGGGCGAGCTCGTGAACTTCGTCGCGCAGCAGGTGGGCGGCAAGGGCGGCGGCCGGTCGGACATGGCGCAGGCGGGCGGCACGGAGCCGGCGAAGCTGCCGGCGGCGCTCGCGGGCGTCAAGGGCTGGGTCGAGGCGCGGCTGTAACGCGGCCGGGCCGCGGCGCGCCCGGAATCGGCGCGCCGCGTTTGCGCTGTTTTGCATCCGCAGCCGGGTGGCTGCTGTTACGTGACTGCTGTTTCGTGATGCTGCGCCCCGTATTGGCGCCGTTCGCACCATCGGCGGCGCCCTATGCGCATTGCGCCTGTGTGCGCACGTAGGGGGGGCGATGCGTCCAGATCGCCGTGGGGGCGGGGCGAGCGGCTCGTCTGCCGCGCAACGCCCGCGGTGATCTTGTCGGTTCGGCCTCCCGCGTTCACGAACGTCGTGAACCGTGGCGTGGGCGCAAATACCACGCGATCGTAACGGTCCAATCGGCTCGCGCCGGTTGGACCGTTTTGCTTTTGTTTCGACGGGTTCGTCGTCGCGATTCGCGAGGCTGGCGGCGCGCCATCTCGCGCGACGTCGCATCGCGTCACGTTACGTCACGTCACGACGACCGCGACCGTGACCGGACCGTGACGCGCCGGACGCATTCGCTCCTGCCCGTATCAAGCCGGCAGTGTTTCGCGCGCGGCGCCGCGCCGCGTGCGCCGGGGCGCGACCTTCGCCGCTTCGTGCGCCGCGACGTCGGTGGCGTTCGCCGCGGCGGCGGCGTCGCGCAACGCGTCGCGCAGCGCGGCGAGCGCCGCCGAGAAATGCCCCTGGCGCCAGACGAGCATCGTATCGATCGGCGGCATGCCGTCGATCGGGTGCACGCCGAGGCTGTCCGGCTCGCGCTGGACGGCGAGCACCGAGCGCGGCGCGACCGCGACGCCCGCGCCCGCCGCGACGCACGCGACGATCGCGTGATACGAGCCGAGTTCGAGCACGCGCTCGGGCTTCAGCCCCTCCGCCGCGTACCAGCGCTCGACGCAGCCGCGGTACGCGCAGCCGCGCTCGAACGCGACGAGCGTCGGCAGCCGCACGTCGCGCGGCGTGCGCACGCGCGGATGGCCGCGCGGCGTGAGCAGCACCAGTTCTTCGGTGAACGCGGACGCCGTCTCGAACGGCTCGCCGAGCGCCTCGGAGCCGGCCGGCGTCGCGACGAGCGCGGCGTCGAGCTCGAAGTCGCGCACGAGACCGATCAGCTTGCCCGTCGTGCCGGTGACGAGCTCGAGCGTGACGTCGGGCCACGCCTGGTGGTAGCGGGCGAGCAAGGCGGGCAGGCGGCTCGCCGCGGTGCTTTCCATCGCGCCGAGCCGCAACCGGCCGTGCGGCCGGTTTTCGGTGACCGCGTGGCGCGCCTCGTCGGCGAGCGCGAGCAGACGCTCCGCATACGGCAGCAGCGTCTCGCCGGCCGGGGTGAGCACGAGCCGGCGGCCGTCGCGCACGAAAAGCGGCGCGCCGAGCTGCTCCTCCAGTTGCTTGATGCGCGTCGTGACGTTCGATTGCACACGGTTGAGCTTTGCCGCCGCGCGCGTCACGCCGTTCTCGCGCACGACCGCGCGAAAGATCGCGAGAGCCGCCAGATCCATGATTCTCTCCGTGGGATGGATCGAATCTGAATTATTCATTTTTCGAGAATGATCGGTCAAGCTAGCATCGAATCGACTTCGACCATGATCTTGACCGGCCGCGATGCTTCCGACCCGATGGCGTGGCCGTTTCGCCCCTCGAAACGATGAGCTCTCTACCTTCTTTCCTCGCCGCGGCTAGTGGGTCGCGCGGTCCGTCGCACGATCAACGCGCCGCGTGCCGCGCGGCGCTTGCGGGCGCGGTGGCGCTCGCGGTGGCGCTCGGCGTCGGGCGTTTTGCCTTCACGCCGCTGCTGCCGCTGATGCTCGCGGGCGGCGAGCTCGACATCCGGCACGGCGGCTGGCTCGCGTCCGCGAATTACGCGGGCTATTTCGTCGGCGCGATGACTTGCGCGCGCATCGCCGTCGATCCGGCGCGGATGGTGCGCGCCGGCTTGGCGGCGACGGTCTTGCTGACGTTTGCGATGGGACTCGCGAGCCCGTTCTGGGTATGGGCGCTCGTGCGCTTCGTCGGCGGCGCGGTGAGCGCATGGACGTTCGTGTTCGCGTCGCAGTGGGGCCTGCGGCGCGTCGTCGAGCACGGCGCGCCCGCATGGGGCGGCGTCATCTACACGGGGCCGGGGATCGGGATCGTCGCGACCGGGCTGATCGGCTTCGCGCTCGCGGGGCGTCACGCGGCGCTCGGGTGGATCGGGTTCGCCGCGGCGTCGGCGGTGCTGACGGCGTTCGTGTGGCGCGCATTCGGGGCCGCGGGCGCCGGCACGGACGGCGGGCAATCGCGCGGCGGCGCGAAGCGAGCGGGCGATGGCGTCGGCGTTGCGGATGTGACCTGCCCCCTACAAACAGGGCCAGCCGGAGTCTAGTAAAGTTCGTTTTCGGAGAAGAAGACGAACATGAAGAAGCGCTTTACGGAACAGCAAATCATCGGGTTTCTGAAGGAAGCCGAGGCCGGTATGCCGGTCAAGGAACTGTGCAGGAAGCATGGGTTCAGTGACGCGTCGTTCTACACCTGGCGCGCGAAGTTCGGCGGCATGGAAGTCTCGGAAGCCCGCCGGCTCAAGGGCCTCGAGGTGGAGAATGCCCGACTGAAGAAACTGCTGGCCGAAGCAATGCTCGATATGGAAGCGTTGAAGGTTGTCGTCAAGGGAAAGCCCTGAGCCCGCAAGCCAAACGCGAAGCAGTGTTGGCGATTCGGGAGAAGGTCAACATCTCCGAGCGCCGCGCCTGCCGGCTTGTCGGGCTTTCTCGCAGCGTGCTGCATTACGACGCGAAGCCGGACCACGAGAATGAGGTGCTCGCGGCGCGTCTGGTGAAGTTGGCGCACGAACGTCGTCGATTCGGCTACCGCCGACTGCACGCCCTGGTGGAACGCGAAGGCACGCACGCCAATCACAAGCGCATCTATCGCCTGTACCGTGAGGCAGGGCTGGCTGTGCGGCGCCGTCGCAAGCGCCACGGCGTCATGATTGAGCGCGAGCAACTGGCATTGCCGGGCGCACCCAACGAGGTATGGTCAATCGATTTCGTGATGGATGCGCTTTCCAACGGCCGGCGCGTGAAGTGCCTGACCGTCGTCGACGATTTCACGAAAGAGGCTGTCGACATCGTCGTCGACCATGGCATCTCAGGTTTGTATGTCGCTCGGGCATTGGACCGTGCAGCTCGCTTCCGTGGCTATCCCAAGGCGGTGCGAACAGACCAGGGACCCGAATTTACGAGCCGCGCGCTTGACCAGTGGGCGTATGCGAACGGCGTCACGCTGAAGTTGATTCAGGCGGGCAAGCCCACGCAGAATGCGTACATCGAATCGTTCAACGGCAAGTTCCGCGACGAATGCCTTAACGAGCACTGGTTCACGACGCTCGCGCACGCTCGGGCAGTCATCGCGGCATGGCGTCAGGACTACAACGAGCAAAGGCCGCACAGCGCACTGAACTACCTTGCGCCGTCAGAGTTTGCGGCGAAACATCGGGCAACCGCGGACGCTCCTGCCGCTTTCCAGGAGTTGGTTTAAAGGGACTTTGCTAGAAGCCCATTGGCCCTATCGAAGGGGGCAGGTCAGCCCGCCGCGACGCATTCTGGCTCGTGCTCCTCTACGGCTTGCCCGGCTTCGGCTACATCATCACCGCGACCTTCCTGCCGGTGATCGCCCGCGCCGCGCTGCCCGCGCATTCGCGATGGCCCGATCTGTTCTGGCCGATGTTCGGCGCGGCGCTGATCGCCGGGGCGCTGCTCGGCGCGCGGCTACCGAGCCGCTGGGACAACCGGCTGCTGCTCGCCGCGTGCTGCGCGGTGCAGGCGCTCGGTGTCGCGCTCGGCATCGTCTGGCCGACGGCGCCCGGGTTCGCGCTCGGCAGCGCGCTCGTCGGCTTGCCGTTCACCGCGATCACCTTGTTCGCGATGCGCGAGGCGCGCCGCCTGCGCGGCGAGCGGGCGGCGGGCCTGATGGGCTATGCGACCGCTTCATACGGTGTCGGTCAGATCGCCGGGCCGCTCGCCGCCGCACCGTTCGCCGCGCACGCGGGGTCGTTCTCGCCGGCGCTGTGGCTTGCGGCGACGATGCTGGCGGTGGGGGCGGCCGGATTCGCGGCCGTTGCGCTGCGCGCATGGCGCGCGAGGACGCGCGGCGGCGGAGTCGGGTAAGCCGCCGGCCGGGCTCGAAGCATGGCGCGGCGCCGCAGCGGCCACGCGTCGGCGAGCGGCCGCTGCGGCGCGCGTTCGCGAGGCGCGTCGCCGGCTCCGAGCCATATCCGCCGCATTCGGCCCACATTCGGAACACAGCCCGAATACATTCGGCGAACGCTCGTCCCGCGCCGCGACGGGCGCGCATTTCGTGAAAGCCCGGACTTCCGTTCGCCGGGCGCTATGCAATAATCGATTCATCAGTGCGTGCTAGTCCTTCGCGCGTCGCGCGGCGGGCCTCTGGCATAACGACTGCCTGGGAGGTGCACTGTGTCTCGTCAAACGCTTGGCCGCGCCCTGATTCACGTTGCAGCGCTCGGGGCGGTGCTTGTCGGCTTCGCTTGCCTGCAGCCGACGCCACTCGCCGCGGGTACGCTGCAATCGCCGGCGAAGGCGAAGCGAATCGCGCAGATCGGCGCCGCGGGGCCGGTCGATTTTCCCACGCTCGTCGAGCGATACGGGCCCGCCGTCGTCAGCGTGAGCGTGCCTGCGCAGGATCCGCAGATGTCGGCGTCCGGCCTCGAGGCGCTCGATCCCGACGATCCGTTCTTCGCCTACTTCAAATCCGCCGCCACGCAGCCCGCGCTGTCGCCGGAGAACGGGCCGCGCGCGATGGCGGGCGCCGGATCCGGTTTTATCGTCGGCGCGGACGGGATCATCCTGACGACCGCGTACGTGGTCGGGCAGGCGAGCGAGGCGACGGTTCGCCTGATCGACCGGCGCGAATTCAAGGCGCGGGTGCTGGCCGTCGATGATTCGAGCGATGTGGCCGTGTTGCAGATCGACGCGACGAAGCTGCCGACGGTGCGGCTCGGCGATTCGTCCCGGGTGCGCACGGGCGAGCCGGTGCTGACGATCGGTACGCCGGACGGCTCGGCGAACACGGTGACGACGGGCATCGTCAGCGCGACGGCGCGCATGTTGCCCGACGGCGGCCGCTTTCCGTTCTTCCAGACCGACGTGACCGGCAACCTCGACAACTCGGGCGGCCCGGTGTTCAACCGCGCGGGCGAGGTGATCGGCATCGACGTGCAGATCTACGGCAGCGGCGAGCGCAATCCGGGCGTGACGTTTGCGATTCCGATCGACATGGCGATGAAGGTGCGTGCGCAGGTGCTGCAGGCGCAGCGCCAGGCGCGACAGCAGGCGCAGCCGCCGATGCAACAGGCGCAACAGGCGCAACAAGCGCCGCCCGCGGCGGCGCAGAACGCGCTGGGCGTCGACGCGCAGGACGTCGGTCCGGGGCTCGCGGCGGCGTTCGGCCTGCCGCGGCCGGCGGGCGCGCTTGTCAATGCGGTGGAGCCGGGGTCGCCGGCGGCGGCGGTCGGGCTGAAGCCGGGCGACGTGATCGTGCAGATCGGCGATCGGCCGCTCGGCGGAACTGGCCGGCGACCTCGCGGCGCTGCCGCCCGGGGCGAGCGCGCCGATCACGCTGATCCGCAACCGGATGCCGATGACGGTGATGCTCGGCTCCGGCGCGGCCGCGAGCGCGCCGACAGGCGCGACCGCATCGCCGGGCAATGCGGCCGCCGGCCGCAGCGAGACGGGCGGCGCGGACCGCCTGGGCCTGACGATGCATCCGCTGACGGACGACGAGCGGCGCTCGACGGGATTGCCCGTCGGCATGGTGGTCGATGCGGTGCGCGGGCCGGCGGCGAACGCGGGGATTCGGCCGGGCGACGTCGTGCTGGAGCTCGACGATACGCTGATCGAGACGCCGGACATGGTGCCGGCGCTGGAGGCGAAGGCGGGGAAGGTGGTCGCGGTGCTGATTCAGCGGGGGAGCGAGCGCAGGTTCGTGTCGGTGAAGGCGCGGTGAAGCCGCGATGGAGGCGAAGCGCGCCGCCGGCGGTGCGCCATGCACCGGGAGCCGGCGTCGCGGCAGCGCGGCGGCGCACGGCTCGCGCGCGGGCAATCCGCCGCGTCGGCGAAGCGCGCGTGCGGAAGCATCGGGTCTTCCTCTGACCGGAGCGGCCGCAGGCCGGCGCGCCCGCGCATGCGAACGTCATGGGGCTTGGCCGGCGACGGCGGCAGCGATCATGTTTCGGTCAGCTTGCCCGCTTCGTGCAGAAACGCCGAATGAAATTCGCTGGCCAGATCATCGAGGCGGTCGATCAATTCGTGAAGCGCTTCTTCGCGGATGTCGACGCCGATTCCGTTTCGATGCGCAAACGCGTTTCTGATGCCGAGGACGCGCCGGCACCACGCTGGGTCCGGCGTGATCGTGGCGATGCCGTAGAGGGTGTCGAAGCGTTTGGCGGCCACGAGCGGATCGGCGATCGTCGTGAGCGTGAACCAGCGCGTGACGGATTGCGCATCGGCGGTCTTGATGTCTCGGTGCGGCGACGCGCCGTCGCGGATCAGCTGTCGCAGGCGATCGAGCGCCTTCGCTCGAAGCGATTCGACGCGCAGCGTGTTGACGAACAGCTCGTGCATCGCGCCTTCGTACGCCGCCACCGCGCCCATCCACAGCAGGCCGAGACGGAACCGGCGCACGTCGTGCGGCGCGTGCGGGATCTGCCCGGATTGCTCGCGGATATCGGCCAGACTGCGTTGCAGCTTCGCCAGGTTCTCGGCTTCGAAAATCAGGGAGTCGTGCCACGAAACCAGCGCGTCGAGGTGCGACATCCGCGCGTCGATCGCTCGGGATTCGGCCTCCAGTTCGTCGATGAGGGAAAGGAGATCGTCATCGTGGTGTGATCGGCGGTCGGTCATGGTCGGGGACGCAGCTCGCTAGGTGGACGGTCGGCCATCGTATCGCCAATCGCGTGAGGTCGCCGTCGCGCGGACGCGGGCATCGGCGCGGCAGGCCCGAGACAGGCGCACGCCGGCGCGGCGCGATCGCTCGACGGTCGGCGCCGGCGGGCCGGCGTTGCCCCCCGATGCCGGATCGACGTCCGCTGCGTCCCGCCGCCCAAACTCGCTAAAATGCGGGATCACGATCCTCCGAACGGACGGCCGGCGGTTGCCGGCGCGTTCGGCGGCAGCCCGTATTCGCCCTCGACCATGACCACCGCCGACTACCGCTTCTGTCCTCGCTGCGCGCGAGCGCTCGCCGAGCGCGCCGATCCCGTCGACGAGGGCGGCCGCCTGCGCCGCGCGTGCCCCGACGCAACCTGCGGCTATGTCCACTGGAACAACCCGGTGCCCGTCGTCGCGGCGATCGTCGAGTACGAAGGCCGGATCCTGCTCGCGCGCAACGCCGCGTGGCCGGAAGGCATGTTCGCGCTCATCACCGGCTTTCTCGAGCACGGCGAGACGCCCGAGGCGGGCATCGCGCGTGAAGTGCGCGAGGAAACGTCGCTCGAGGCCGAATCCGTGACGCTCGTCGGCGTCTACGAGTTCATCCGCAAGAACGAGCTGATCATCGCGTATCACGTGCGCGCGAGCGGGACGATCCGCCTGTCGCCCGAATTGCTCGAATATCGGCTCATCGAGGCGCCGAAGCTGCGGCCGTGGCGCGCGGGCACCGGCCAGGCGGTCGCCGACTGGATGCGCGCGCGCGGGCTCGAATTCGAGTTCGTCGATTTTCCCGGAGCGGTCGCGAACCCGGGCTGACGAACGATAGCGGGCGGCGGCAAGGGACGGCGAACGGCGCGCGGTTCGCGCCGGCATCGCGGGCCGCGCCGGCGCGGCGTGCCGCCCTCGACGCGCGCGTCAGCCGGCGCGCACCGCCTGCACCGCGGTGCCGTAGCACAGCACCTCGGTCACGCCCGAGGCGATCTCGGTGGCGTCGTAGCGCATCCCGACGATCGCGTTGCCGCCCATGCGCCGCGCCTCGTCGATCATCCGCTCGTAGGCATCCTGCCGCGCGCGCTCGCACAGCGACGTGTAGAGCGAGATGTTGCCGCCGAACAGCGTTTGAATCGATGCGCCGAACGTGCCGACGATCGAGCGCGAACGCACGACGATGCCGCGCGCGACGCCGAGCGAGCGCTCGATCCGGTAGCCCGGGATGTCGAATGCGGTCGTGATGAGCTGCGGATCTGCCATGATGTTTCCTGGTTGATGTGAAAATGTCCTTGCGCGGCGCCTCTTGGAATTTGCCGCAATCTATGCTTTTCTGTGCGGCACGCCCCGCGCGGCCGCGCCCGGCGTCGCATGTTCGCCCGGACGGCGGCTGCTTGTCCAGCGCCGGGCGGCGCGCCGGCCGCGCTTCAGGCGCCGTCCGGCGGTTTGAACGAGCACGATCGAAGGAGACGTCCCCCGTGGCCTACATCTATTACCTGACGCACATCCATCTCGGCGACGACGCGCTCGCGATGCTCGGCGCCGAGTGCGCGCGCAGCGGCATCGCGCGGCCGCTCGTCGTGACGGACAAGGGCGTCGCGGCGGCGGGGCTCGTCGATCGCGCGCTCGAGGCACTCGGCCTCGGCGCGCTGCCCGTGTTCGACGACACGCCGTCGAATCCGACCGAAGCCGCCGTGCTCGCCGCCGCGCAGCGTTATCGCGACGAGGGCTGCGACGGGCTCGTCGCGGTCGGCGGCGGCTCGGCGATCGATCTCGCCAAAGGCGTCGCAATCGCGGCGACGCATCCGGCGCCGCTCACCCGATACGCGACGATCGAAGGCGGCAGCGAGCGGATCACCGCGGCCGCCGCGCCGCTCATCGCGGTGCCGACGACCTCGGGCACCGGCAGCGAGGTCGCGCGCGGCGCGATCCTGATCCTCGCCGACGGCCGCAAGCTCGGCTTCCATTCGTGGCACCTGCTGCCGAAGGCGGCGATCTGCGACCCGTCGCTCACGCTCGGCCTGCCGCCCGGGCTCACCGCCGCGACCGGCATGGACGCGATCGCGCACTGCATCGAGACCTTCCTCGCGCCGGCGTTCAATCCGCCCGCCGACGGCATCGCGCTCGACGGCCTCGAGCGCGCGTGGGCGCATATCGAGCGCGCGACGCACGACGGCGGCGATCGCGCCGCGCGCCTCGCGATGATGAGCGCGTCGATGCAGGGCGCGATGGCGTTCCAGAAGGGGCTCGGCTGCGTGCACTCGCTGTCGCATCCGTTGGGCGGCGTGAAGGTCGACGGCAAGACTTCGCTGCATCACGGCACGCTGAACGCGGTCGTGCTGCCCGCGGTGCTGCGCTTCAACGAAAGCGCGCCGAGCGTCGTCGCCGAGCGCCGCTATGCGCGGATGCGCCGCGTGATGAACCTGCCCGAGCGCGCGGATCTGTCCCAGGCGCTGCACGACATGACCGCGCGTCTCGGCCTGCCGACGGGGCTGCGGCAAATGGGCGTCGACGAGCAAGCGTTCGACCACGTGATCGAGGGCGCGCTCGCCGATCATTGCCACAAGACGAACCCGCGTATCGCGTCGGCCGACGATTACCGGCGCATGCTCGTCGAATCGCTGTGACGGCGGCGCGCATTTCGTCGCGCATGCTCGCGCCGATGCCCGCGCGGCCGTTGCCGCGCGCGTTTTCGCGGGCGTCCGCCCGCGCGATGACGCCGCGCGCGGCGTCGCCGCGTGGCGAACGCGCCGCTATCGCCGTCATTGCCGCTTGCGCCCCTTCCGCCCCTTCCGCCGCTTGCGCCGCGCAACCGACCGGCCGCTCTCGACGCCTCACTCAGCCACCGTTTTCTCGCCTCGCGCCGACATGTCCTCGACCAAACCCGTTCCGCTGCCGCGCAGCGCCTATCGCCACTTCCTGCCGATCACGACGCGCTGGATGGACAACGACGTCTACGGCCACGTGAACAACGTCGTCTACTACAGCTACTTCGACACGGTCGTCAACGAGTACCTGATCCGCCGCGGCGCGCTCGACGTCGAGCGCGGCGCGACGATCGGCCTCGTCGTCGAGACGCAGTGCAACTACTTCGCGCCGCTCGTGTTTCCGCAGCGCGTCGAGGCGGGGCTGCGGGTCGCGCGGCTCGGTTCGTCGAGCGTGCGCTACGAGATCGGCCTCTTCGCGCACGGCGAAGCGTCGGCCGCCGCGCAGGGGCATTTCGTGCACGTGTACGTCGATCGCGCGACGCGCCGGCCGGTGCCGCTGCCCGAGCCGCTGCGCGCCGCGCTCGCGCCGCTCGTCGCGCCGGCGGCCTGACGCGGTGCAGTCGGTCGTCCTCGATCTGCTCAACGGCCTGAGCTACGGCCTGTTGCTGTTCATGCTGTGCGCGGGGCTCACGCTGATCTTCGGCATGCTCGGCGTGCTCAATTTCGCGCACGCGAGCTTCTACATGCTCGGCGCGTACGCGGGCTACGCGATCGCCGCGCGCACGAGCTTCTGGGTCGCGCTCGTCGCCGCGCCGCTCGCCGTCGGCGCGCTCGGCGCGCTGTGCGAGCGCACGCTGCTCAGGCGGGTGAGGGCGAGCGGCCATCTCGACGAATTGCTGCTCACGTTCGGGCTCGCGTATCTGATCGCCGAGGGCGTGAAGCTCGTCTGGGGGCTCGCGCCGCTCGCCGCGCCGGTGCCCGCCGCGCTCGACGGCGCGGCGTTCACCGTCTACGGCGCGGTGTTTTCGCGTTATCGCGCGTTCATGATGCTCGTGTCGATCGCGATGCTCGGCGCGCTGTGGGCGGTGCTGCGCGCCTCGCGGACGGGGCTCGTCGTGCGCGCGGCGCTCACGCGGCGCGCGGCCGTCGAGGCGCTCGGCCACGACGTGCCGCGCGTGATGACGCTCGTGTTCGCCGCGGGCACCGCGCTCGCCGCGCTCGCCGGCGTGATCGGCGCGCCGCTCGCGGTGATCGAGCCCGCGATGGCGCAGACGCTCGGCTCGGTCGTGTTCGCGGTCATCGTGATCGGCGGGCTCGGCTCGCTCGCGGGCGCGCTCGTCGCGTCGCTCGTGCTCGGCTGCGCGCAGACGTTCGCCGCGGCGAGCCGCGCGTCGCTGAGCGACGCGGCGCAGTTGGCGGGCATCGCGCTGCCTGACGCGTGGCGCGCGTTGACGCTCGCGCAGTTCGCGCCGTTGATTCCGTATCTGCTGCTGATCGTGGTGCTCGCGTGCCGCGCGCGCGGCCTGTTCGGCGAGCGCGCCGATGTCTAGCGCGCGCGCCGTTGCCGTGCGAAGCCGCTTGCCGGAGGCGCTGGCGTGGCTCGCGTTCGTCGCGTTGCTCGTCGTGCCCGCCCTTGCGTGGCCGCGCGGCTGGATGCTCGGCTATCTCGCGCAGACGGCGGCGATGATCGTGCTCGCGCTGTCGTACAACCTGCTGCTCGGCACGACGGGGTTGCTGTCGTTCGGGCACGCGGCGTTCGCGGGGCTTGGCGCGTTCGTCGCCGCGCACAGCTTCAATCGCTACGGCCTGCCGCTGCCGCTCGTGCCGCTCGCGGGCGGTGCCGCGGGCGCGGCGTTCGGCGCGCTGTTCGGCTTCGTCGCGACGCGCCGCGCGGGCACCGCGTTCGCGATGATCACGCTCGGGATCGGCGAGCTCGTCGCGGCCGCCGCGTGGAGCGTGCCCGAG
Organism: Burkholderia mallei ATCC 23344; assembly: GCF_000011705.1. Classification (NCBI taxonomy): domain Bacteria; kingdom Pseudomonadati; phylum Pseudomonadota; class Betaproteobacteria; order Burkholderiales; family Burkholderiaceae; genus Burkholderia; species Burkholderia mallei. The sequence goes on from NC_006348.1 coordinate 950,220, forward strand.
TGGTTCGGCGGCGCGGGCGGCGTGTCGATCGACCGCGCGGCGGGCCCCGCGCTCGCCGGGTGGGAGTTCGGCAAACCGATGCATGCGTATGCGTTGATCGCCGCATGGTGCGTCGTCGCGGCGGTGGCGATGCGGGTGCTCGTGCGCACGCGCCTCGCGCGGCTCGCGAACGCGGTGCGCGACAATCCGGCGCGCGTCGCCGCGCTCGGCACCGATCCGTGCCGCGTGCGCTTCGCCATGGCGATCGCGGCGGCGTTCTTTGCCGGCGTGGCGGGCGCGCTGACGCTGATCGACGTCGAGGTCGCGACGGCGGAGAGCGTCGGGATGCTGCGCTCGGGCGCGGTGCTGTTCGCGACGGTGATCGGCGGGACGACGGCTTTTTTCGGCCCCGTCGTCGGCGCGGTGTTGCTGACGTTCTTCAGCGTGTTCGTCGCGAGCGTGTCGCGCGCGTGGCTGCTGTACCTTGGGCTGCTGTTCGTCGCCGTGGTGCTGGCCGCGCCGGGCGGCGCGAGCGGCCGGTGGCGCGCGTGGCGCGACGCGCGGCGGCACGGGGGCGCGCGCTTCGATGCGCGACGCGCGTTGCCCGGCGCGGGCGCGGCGCTCGCCGGCGGCGTCGCGATCGTGTTCGCCGCCGAGCTCGCATATGCGCTGCAGTTCGCGCAGAACGATGCGCGGCGCGCGGTGATCGGGCCCTGGCGATTCGATGCGGGCGCGCCGCTCGGCTGGGGGATCGCGGCGCTCGCGGCGGCGCTCGGCATGGGGCTCGCGCATGCGGCGCGACGGTGGGGGCGCGGCGCGCCTCGCACGAATGGGCCGGCGTTTGCCGATGCGATCGATACGTGCGGCGCGGCGTGCGGATCGGCGGAGCTGAAGGCGCGCGATGCGGGCGATGTGGACGGTTCGACAAACGCGGCGAGCGCGGCAAACGAGACCAACGCGGTGAGCATTGCAAGCACGACAAGCACGACAAGCACGACAAGCATGACAAGCATGACAAGCGCGACAAGTGCGACAAGCGCGCGTCGTGCCGCCCGCGTGTCCGACAATGCCCCGTCGCCGGTGTTCGAGGTCGCCGCCGAGCCCGTCGGCGGTGGCGTGCACGCGGCGAGCGCGCCGCCCGCGCTGCGCATGGCGGACGTGAGCAAATCGTTCGGCGCGACGCCGGTGCTCGTCGGCATCGATCTGACGATCCGCCCCGGCGAGCGCCATGCGCTGATCGGCCCGAACGGCGCGGGCAAATCGACGCTCTTCAATTTGATCGCGGGCGCGCTCGCGCCGACGCGCGGCCGCATCGCGCTGAACGGCATCGAGCTCGGGCGGCGGCGGCCGCATGCGGTCGCGCGCCTTGGCCTCGCGCGTAGCTTTCAGCAGACGAGCGTGTTCGCGCGGATGAGCGTCTACGACAATCTGCGATGCGCGGCGTTGCACGCGCCGCGCGCGCGCCGCCGCTGGCGACGCGAGCCGGCCGCCGCGGCCGCGATCGATCGCGCGGCCGACGCCGCGCTCGCGTCGATCGGCCTCGCCGCACATCGCGACGCGCTCGCGGGCAGCCTGAGCTACGCGCAGCAGCGCGCGCTCGACGTCGGGCTCGCGCTCGCGAGCGGCGCGTCGGTGTTTCTGTTCGACGAGCCGACCGCGGGGATGAGCCGCGAGCAGGCGCGGCGCACGATCGAGCTGATCCGTCGCGCGACGGCGGGCAAGACGGTGCTGATGATCGAGCACGACATGGACGCGGTGTTCGGCTTCGCCGATCGCGTGTCGGTGCTCGTGCGCGGCGAGCTGGTGGCCACCGGCTCGCCCGCGGCGATCCGCGCGAACGCGGCCGTGCGCGCCGCGTATTTCGGCGAGGCGTTCGAGCGATGAGCGCGCTGCTCGAATTGCGCGGCGTGCGCGCCGGCTACGGCGCGCTGCCGGTGCTCGACGGCGTCGATTTGCGGATCGCGGCGGGCGAGGCTGTCGCGCTCGTCGGCCGCAACGGCTCGGGCCGCTCGACGCTCGCGAAGGCGATCATGGGCATGGTGCGGGTCGAGGGGACGGTGCGCATCGGCGGCGTCGATGTCGCGGGCGCGCCGACGTTCGCGATCGCGCGGCACCGCGTCGGTTACGTCGACGAGCATCGCGACGTGTTCGCGCTCCTGAGCGTCGAGGACAACCTGCGCCTCGGCCTGCGCGGCGCGTCGGGCGCCGCCGCGCGCGCGGCGCTCGCCGACGCGCGCGAGCGCTATCCGATGCTCGCCGAGCGCTGGCGGACGAAGGCGGGCGTGCTCTCGGGCGGCGAGCAGCAGATGCTCGCGCTCGCGTGCGCGTTGATCGGCGCGCCGCGCGTGCTGATCGTCGACGAGCCGGCCGAGGGGCTCGCGCCGCTCGCGGTCGAGCAGGTTCGCGCGTGTCTTGCCGGCGCGAAGGCGCAAGGCGTCGCGCTGCTGCTGATCGAGCAGCGGATGCAGCTCGCGCCGGCGCTGACGTCGCGGGTCGCGGTGATGGGGCGGGGGAGGATCGTCTACGACGGCGCGGCGAAGGCGCTCGATGCGGGCATCGTCGAGCGTTGGCTCAGTGTCGGCTGAGCGCCGTCGGCCGCGTGTCGATTGGACGGCGTGCGCCGGTGCCGCGTCGGCTGCGTGTGCGCGGTTCGCCGGTTGCCCGCGCGGCGCGGCGGCGTCGGCGGAGCGTCGTTCGGCCGTCACCGCCCGCCGTTCAGCATCCACTCGTGCGCGGGATCGTTCTTGAAGTGCCACACGCGCGTCGGCCCCGCCATCACGTTCAGATAGTACGACTCATACCCGTAGGGCACGACAACCGGATGATAGCCGCGCGGCACCAGCACGACGTCGTGGTCGCCGGCGGCCATCGATTCGTCGAGGTCGCGCGAATCGGTGTACACGCGCTGGAACACGAAGCCCTGCGGCGGATGCACGCGGTGGTAGTACGTTTCCTCGAGCGAGCTCTCGACGGGCACGTTGTCGGTGTCGTGCTTGTGCGGCGGATAGCTCGACGAGTGCCCGGAAGGCGTGCGCACCTCGACGACGAGCAGCGCCTCCGCCGGCTCGGTCTGCGGCAGGATATCGCAGACGTAGCGCGTGTTCGCGCCGCTGCCGCGCACCGAGCGCCGCATCTGCGACGGCTTGATGAGCCGCGCCGGATAGCGGCCGGCCGCCGGCGCGCTCGCGACGCCGAGCTCCGCGTCGCGCGACGCGCGCACGATGACGGACAGCTTCGGCGGCAGGTACAGCGCGTACGGCGCGACGCCGTCGAACACGCTGTCGCGCGAGCCGAGCGCGGTCCAGCACGTGCCGTCGCCCGCCTCGATGTCGACGGTGCCGGTGAGCACGACGATGCACATCTCGCGCGCGGCCTCGGCGAGCGCGATCGCCTCGCCCGCCTTCAGCCGGTACGCGGCGAAGCCGACGTGTTTCCAGTGCGCCGATTCCGGCGTGACGCGCGCGATCGACATGCCGTCGCCCGCGCCCTTGACGAGCAGACTCATTACGCCGCCTCCTTGTGACCGACGGGCGGGAGCGGCGCGTCGACGAGCGCGCGCAGCGTCCGATAGCCCTTTTGCGCATACGCGTAGCTCGGCGCGACGGCCGGGTCCTGCTCGGCCTCGACGACGAGCCAGCCGCGGTAGCCGTGGCGCTTGAGCATGTCGACGATCGTCGGGAAATCGATCGAGCCGTCGCCCGGCACGGTGAACGCGCCCGCGATCACCGCGTCGAGAAAGCTCCAGTTGCGGTTGCGCGCGAGCCGGATCACGGCCGGGCGCACGTCTTTGCAGTGAACATGGCACACGCGGCCGATGTGCTTCGCGAGCTCGGCCACCGGGTCGCCGCCGCCGAACGTCATGTGGCCGGCGTCGAACAGCAGGCCCACCGCGTCGCTCGTGCTCGCCATCAGGCGGTCGACGTCGGCGGGGGATTCGACGTACGCGCCCATGTGATGGTGATAGCCGAGCCGCACGCCTTGCGCGCGCGTGTAGCGCGCGAACGCGTCGACGCGCTCGGCGTACGCGTCCCATTGCGCGTCGTCGACGAAGCGCGGGCGCTGGTAGAGCGGCGCGGGCGAGCCCTGGATCGTGCCGGCCACTTCGCCGTAGACCATCACCGTCGCGCCGTTCTTCGCGAGCAATTCCAGATGCGGGCCGACCGCGTCGATCTCCTCCTGCACGCCGCGCTCGGCGAGCCGGCCCGAATACCAGCCGGACACGAGCGACAGGTCGTACTGCGCGAGGAGCGCCTTCAGCGCCTGCGGCTCGCGCGGAAACTTGTTGCCGAGCTCGAAGCCCTCGTAGCCGATCTCGCGGCCCTCGGTCAGCGCGACGGCGAGCGGCGTCTCGCCGCCGAGCGACGGCAGATCGTCGTTCATCCACGACAGCGGGTTGATGCCGATACGGATGTCGGGTGCGCTCATGTCGATGATTCCGGAGTAGAGGGGGTTGAACGAGAGGCGGGAGCGCCCGCGCGCGCGGCGAGGTGCCGCTCGTAATCCGCGCGCGCGTCGCGCACCGCGTCGCGCGGCGACACTTCGGGCACCGCGACTTCCCACCACCAGCCGCCGTCGGGCGTCGTACGGGCGGGATCGGTGTCGATGCAGATCACGTACGTGCGATCGGACGCGCGGGCGCGCGCCATCGCCGCTTCGAGCGCGGCGATATCGGCGACGTGCTCCGCGCGCGCGCCGAGCGCGCGCGCGTGCGCGGCGAAATCGATGCGCGGCGCGCCGAGCGGGCCTTGCACGCAGTCGTCGAACAGGTTGTTGAACGGCGCGCCGCCGCACGCCTGCTGCAGCCGGTTGATGCAGCCGTAGCCGCGGTTGTCGAGCACCACGACGATCAGCTTCGCGCCGAGCATCACCGACGTCGCGATCTCGCTGTTCATCATCAGATAGCTGCCGTCGCCGACCATCACGATCACCTCGCGCTCGGGCTTCGCGAGCTTCGCGCCGAGCCCGCCCGCGATCTCGTAGCCCATGCACGAATAGCCGTATTCGACGTGATAGCCGCCCGGCGCCGCCGCGCGCCACAGCTTGTGCAGCTCGGCGGGCAGCGTGCCCGCCGCGCACACGGCGATGTCGCGCGCGGCCGAATCGGGCGCCGAGCGCTGCACGGCGCCGATCACGTCGGCGTCGTACGGCAGCGCCCGCGCGCGCGGCGGCGCATGCGTGACGGCCGCGACGGCGTCGCGCCATGCGTTCGCGCGCGCGTGCGCGCGCGCCGTCCACGCGGCGTCGGCGCGCCAGCCTTCGAGGCGCGCGCCGAGCGCCTCGAGCGCGAGCCGCGCGTCCGCCTGCACGATCGTCGCGCGATGCTTGAGCGCATCGAACGCGTTCGCGTTGATGCCGATGACGCGTGCGCGCGCGAACAGTGTGTTCGAGCCGGTCGTGAAATCCTGCAGCCGCGTGCCGACCGCGATCACGCAATCGGCATCGTGCGCGAGCGCGTTCGCCGCGGGCGAGCCCGTCACGCCGATCGCGCCGGCGTTCAGCGGGTGGTCCCACGGCAGTGCGCTCTTGCCGGCCTGCGTCTCGCCGACCGGGATGCCGTGGCGCTCGGCGAACGCGGCGAGCGCGGCCGCGCCGCCTTCGCTGTATAGCGCGCCGCCGCCCGCGACGATGAACGGCCGGGCCGACGCGCGCAGTGGCGCGAGCGCCGCGTCGAGCTCCGCCTCGACGGGCGCGGGCGCATGGAACGTGACGGCGCGCGGCGCGAAGAACTCGGCCGGGTAGTCGTAGGCCATCGTCTGCACGTCCTGCGGCAGCGCGAGCGTCACGGGGCCGCAGAGCGCGGCGTCGGTCAGCACGCGCAGCGCGCGCGGCAGCGCGGTGAGCAACTGGGCCGGATGCACGATCCGGTCGAAGTAGCGCGACACGGCCTTGAACGCGTCGTTCGCCGAGATCGCGCCGTCATGGAAATCCTCGATCTGCTGCAGCACCGGGTCCGGCGCGCGCGACACGAACACGTCGCCCGGCAGCAGCAGCACCGGCAGCCGGTTCACGTGCGCGAGCGCGGCCGCGGTGACGAGGTTCGTCGCGCCGGGGCCGATCGATGTCGTCACGGCCATCATCCGGCGGCGCAGGTGCGCCTTCGCGTACGCGATCGCGCTGTGCGCCATCGCCTGCTCGTTGTGCGCGCGGTAGGTCGGCAGCGCGTCGCGGTATTGATGCAGCGCCTCGCCCAGGCCCGCGACGTTGCCGTGCCCGAAGATCGCGAACACGCCGCCGAACAGCGGCGCGTCGCCGTCGCCGGTCGCGACGCGCTGCGCGGCCAGATAGCGCACGAGCGCCTGCGCGGCGGTCAGCCGGACCGTGCGTTGCACGCTCGCGGCCGGATCGTCGATGAAGTCGTTCACGCTCGGGCTCCGTCGGGTGTCGTCATCCATTGCTCTGCGATTCATCGCGCGGCTCCTAGGCGGCCACGCGCGGCGCGGCGCCGGCGTGGCGGCCGCGCGCGCGGGCGTCCGTGCGGGCCGCGCGCCACGCGCCGATCAGCGTCTCGAAAGTGCGCCGCACGCGCGCGATCAGCTCGGCATCGTCGATCTCGCCCGCGAGCCAGGCGCGGCTCGGTTCGTGGAAGATCGTGCGGCCCACCGTGAAGCCGCGGCACGTCGCGGACGCGGCCGCCGCGCCGAAGCCGCCGACGAGCTCGTCGACGCCCGCCGACAGGCCGAGCAGCACGACGCCGCGGCAGTACGGATCGCGCTCGGCGATCAGCGCGTCGATCGCCTGCCATTGCGCGGCGTCGAGCGGCGCGAGCTTCCACCATTCCGGATGGATGCCGAGGTTGTACAGGCGCTTGAGCGCGCGGTACACGGTGTCGGCCGCCTGCGGCAGATCCGCGCGGCGCGGCGGGATCACTTCGAGCAGCAGCTCGTGGCCGCTCGCCTGCACCGCGTCGTACAGCGCGCGCAACTGCGTTTCCTGTTCGATGCGCGGCTCGGCGGCCTCGTCCGGATGGTATTGGACGAGACACTTCGCGACGTGCTCCAGGGGCCACGACGCGAGCGTCGTGCCGATCGAGCGGCCGTGATCGAATTCGAGCGGCAGCGAACCCGGCAGCTCGACCGGGCGGCCGACCCACCAGCCGCGGCCCGTCGCGTCGTTCAGCGCGTCCTGGCCATAGCGGTCGTCGATCAGCACGCCGATGCGCCCGGCGAGCCCGAGCTGCGCCTCCGTCTGCGCGACCGCCTCGACGAACAGGCGCTTGAGCGCATCGATGCGCGCGACGCTCGCGCCCGTTTGACGCGCGAGCTCGAAGAACTGATTGCGGTGATCGAACGCGAAGCCGAGCACTTCGTCGCGCGGCGTGCGCGCGGGCGTCACGCGGTGCAGCCGCGCGAGCGTCGCGTCGAGATCGGGGCGGCGCATCCGCGCGGGATCGCGCTTCGCCTCGGCGAGGAAATACGCGAGCTCGGCGGGCGTCGGCATCGCGGGCGAGCAGCCGTGCCGCGACACGACGAGCGCGCCGCACGCGTTCGCCGCGCGCGCCGCGTCGGCGAACGGCCGCCCGCGCAGCCACTGCGACAGGAAGCCCGATGCGAACGCGTCGCCCGCGCCGAGCACGTTCATCACGTCGACTTCGACGCCGCGGATGACGGGCAGCGCGTCGAGCGTCGCGGGCACGTCGCCGTCGACGATCGAGCAGCCGAGCGGCCCGCGCTTGACGACGAGCGCGGCGCTCGTCACCGCGCGCACCATCGCGAGCGCATCGAGGAGCGCGTCCTTGCCGCCCGCGATGCGGAATTCCTCCTCGGTGCCGATCACGACGTCGAACAGCGGCAGGATCCGCTGCAGATGCGCGGTCACGCCTTCGTTCGCGATGAAGCGCGTCTCGCCGTCGGCCTTGCCCGTCAGGCCCCAGAGCACGGGGCGATAGTCGATGTCGAGCACGGTGCGCACCTGGTTGCGGCGCGCGTAGTCGAGCGCGCGGCGGCTCGCGCGCATCACCTGCTCGGTCGAGAAGTGCGTGCCGGTGATGAGGAGCGCCTTCGACGAAGCGATGAACGCCTCGTCGAAGTCGTCCTCGTCGAGCGCCATGTCCGCGCAGTTCTCGCGATGGAAGATCAGCGGGAACGTGTCGCGGTCCTTCAGGCCGAGCAGCACGAGCGCGGTCAGGCGCTCGGTGTCGGTGCGCAGCCGGCTCGTGTCGCAGCCTTCGCGCGCGAGCGTCTCGCGCACGAAGCGGCCCATGTGATCGTGGCCGACGCGCGAGAGCATCGCCGATTTGAGGCCGAGCCGCGCGCAGCCGAACGCGATGTTGCCCGACGAGCCGCCGAGATATTTCGCGAAGCTCGACGCGTCCTCGAGCCGCGCGCCGATCTGCTGCGCGTACAGATCGACGGCGACGCGGCCGACGCAGATCACGTCGAGCGGGCGATTCTGCGCAAAGGAAAGGGTAGGGGAAGTCATCGCGAATCCTGGGTCAAATGGTCGCGCCGTCGAGTTCGGCGATCATCTTCTGCATCTCGGCGCCGCCCGCCATCATGTCGAGCACCTCGTTCTTGCTGATCGTGTCCTTCGTGAACGTGCCGAGCGAGCGGCCCCGGTTGAGCAGCGTGAACGAATCGCCGATCGGGTACGCGTGGTGCACGTTGTGCGTGATGAAGATCACCGAGATGCCTTTCGCGCGTGCGGCGTGGATCAGTTTGAGCACGTTCAAGCTCTGCTTGACGCCGAGCGCGGCGGTGGGCTCGTCGAGGATCAGCACGCGCGCGCCGAAGTGGATCGCGCGCGCGATCGCGAGGCACTGGCGCTCGCCGCCCGACATCGTGCCGATCGGCTGGTGCGCGTCGCGCACGTTGATGCCCATCTCCGCGAGCTTCGCGCGGGCGATCCGCGCGCTCGAATCGAGATCCATCACGTTGAAGAGACCGAACAGCTTCTTCTGCGGCTCGCGGCCCATGAAGAAATTGCGCGCGACGGACAGCAGCGGCACGAGCGCGAGGTCCTGATAGACGGTGGCGATGCCGAGATCGAGCGCGTCCTTCGGCGAATCGAACAGCACCGGCTTGCCGTCGACGAGATACTGCCCGTCGGACGGCGGGTGCACGCCCGCGAGCGTCTTGATGAGCGTCGACTTGCCGGCGCCGTTGTCGCCGAGCAGGCAATGCACCTCGCCGCGCTTGACGCGCAGCGTGACGCCGGACAGCGCGATCACCTTGCCGAAATACTTGCTGACGTTCTCGAGCGCGAGAATCGTATCGTGGGATGCTGGCGTGGACATGCTTGTACTCCGTTACGACTGCGACACGCGGCGGCGCACGTAGTGGTTGAACAGCACGGCGACGAGCAGCATCACGCCGAGGAACACGCGAAACCAGTCCGAGCTGATGTTCGTGTAGGTGATGCCGATCTGCACGACGCCGAAGATCAGCGCGCCGAACGCCGCGCCGATCACCGAGCCGTAGCCGCCCGTGAGCAGCGTGCCGCCGATCACCGCGGCGATGATCGCCTCGAATTCCTTTTGCAGCCCGCGGTCGGCCGCGGCCGAGCCGATGTCGGCCACCTGCAGCACGGCGAACAGGCACGCGCAGAAGGCGGTCAGCACGAACAGCGAGATCTTCACGCGGCGCACCGGCACGCCGACGTTCTTCGCCGCGTGCGCGTCGCCGCCCGCGGCGAGGATCCAGTTGCCGTAGCGCGTCTTCGCGAGCACGAACGCGCCGACCGCGGTGACGGCGAGCCACCACAGCAGCACCTTCGGCACGCCGGGCACGAGCGGCTCGCCGTTGTCGAGCAACCGGCCGACGCCCGCGTGCGCGAGCGAGCGGAACAGCTCGTGGAACGCGACGCCCTGGAACAGGAAGTGCACGACGGGATCGGCGTGCGCGTAGTCGCCGAGGCCCGAGACGATGGTGCGGTCGGCGAACATGATCGACAGCGCGAGCGTGAGGCCGCGCAGGATGAACAGGAACGCGAGCGTGACGATGAACGACGGCAGCTTCGTGCGCATCACGAGATAGCCGTTCAGCGCGCCGAGCGCCATCGAGCCCGCGAACGCGAACAGCACCGCGAGCCAGATCGGCCAATGGAAGTAGACGGTGGGGATCGCGACCATCATCCCGGCGAAGCCGATCATCGAGCCGATCGACAAATCGAACTCGCCCGCGACCATCAGCAGGCACGCGCCGACGGCGAGAATGCCGAGATAGGCGGCGACCTGCGACCAGTTCATGATGCCGTCGAGGTTGAACATCCCGGAGCCGCCCGCGCCGAACGCGAACACCGCGAACACGAGCACGGCGCCGGAAATGGCGGCGAATTCGGGACGGTTGAGAAAGCGCTGGAACCACGCCTCGCCGCGCAGCCGCTCGTCGGACGCCGCGCCCGGCTGCGGCTTCTCGTGTGCGTGCGCTGACATGTGCTTGCCGACTACACCCATGATGTCTCCTTGATGCCCGGCGCGCGGCGCGTGCGGCTGCGCCCGCCGGTAAAGCGCGCGGACGAGCGCCCGCGCGTCGTGCGAATCGCTGCGATGGACGTTAGCGGTACTGGCCCGCGTACTTGATCACCTTCTCGAGGTTCTCCTTCGTGATGAAGCCCGGGCCCGAGCGGATGTTCTTCGGCCCGTACGACGGCTGCAGCCCGTAGGTCGACAGCCGCGCCTGGAATTTCGGGTTCGCCTCGAGGATCTGGCGGATCTTCGCGGGATCGGTGGTCTTGTTCTGCTTCGCGATCGCGAGCACGGCCACCGGGATGTAGCCCTGCAAGTACGGCTGCTGGTCGATCGCGAACTTGATCGCGCCGCTCTGGATCGCCTTCGCGATGTCGTCGGAGAAATCGAACGTCGCGAAGAACAGCTTGTTCGCGAGGCCCATCTGCTGCACCGCCTTCAGCGACGCCGCGGCGGGCACCGGGCCGAGCGTGAGGATCGCCTGCGTGTTCGGATGGTTGCGCAGGTACGCGCTCACCTTCGACTGGATCTCGGTCGGGTCCTGGCCGGAGTCGATCGTCGAGCTCTTGTAGTCGGCGCCGATCGCGTCGGCGAAGCCGCGACAGCGGTCGAACGACACGCTGTTGGTCGCGATGTGGTTCACGCAGAGGAAGCGCTTCACGCCGGCCGCCTTCGCCTTCTCGCCCGCCGCGTGACCCGCGACGTACTCGGGCTGGCCGACATGCATGATCGCGCCCAGTTGCGCGCTCTGTTCTTCGGTGCCGGAGTTGATCGTCACGAGCGGGATCTTCTTCGCGGTGACTTTCTTCAGCGAATTCTTCAGCACGTCGTAATCGGCGATCGTCGTGATCACGCCGTCGTAGTCGCGCGCGGCCGATTGCTCGATCAGGCGCGCCATGTCGGCGATGTCGCCGTTCGGCGGATTGCGGTAATCGGTCGTGACATCGAAATCCTCGTCCGCCTGCTTGATCGCGTTCTTGATCGTGTTCCACCACGAATCGGAATCGGGCGCGTGGCTCACGAGCGCGAAGCGCGCGCCCGCCGCCTGGGCTGCCGGGGCCGCGCCGCCCACGCCCGCCGCGACGGCGATCGCGGCGACGCATGCGCGCAGGACGGCCTTGCCAGTGCAAAGTCTCATGTCTCCACCTTTCTCTGTCTGTCGTTTTCGGGCGAACGCGGGTCGGGCCGCGTTCACGAGCAAGGTTAGGTCAACTCGCCGCCGATTGCAAAGAAAATTTTATTTGTTCGTGAGATGGAAAATCTGTTCCATTTTGTGGACGCAGTGCCTATACTCGCTGCACGACAAGACACGGAGCAAGGCGTCCGGCGCTTGCCCGCCGCGCGCGACGCGCGTGGGCGGGCGGCCGGGCCGACGGAGCGACATGGACGACACGACCCCCCCGGAGACGCCGGCCGTCGACGATCTGCTGCAACGGATCGCCGGCGCCTACGACACGCTGCCGCGCCAGTTGAAGCGCATCGCCTCGTATATCGACGAGCACCGCTCGAGCGTGATGATGGACCGCACGAGCGACATCGCGCAGCGCTGCGGCGTGCATCCGTCCGCCGTCGTGCGCTTCGCGCAGCGCTTCGGCTTTTCCGGCTTTTCCGATCTGCAGGCGGTGTTCAAGGACGCCTATACGGGCCAGAACCCGACCGTGCAGAGCTACCAGCAGCGCATTCGCAGCCTGATCGACGGCGAGGCCGGCCCGATGACGGGCGGTGCGGTCGCGCGGCAGTTCATCGACGCGTCGCGCGCGGGGCTCGACGAGCTCGCGGCGGGCCTCGACGACGACCAGTTCGACGCGGCCGTGACGATGCTCGAGCGCGCGGAGAACATCTACGTGGTCGGCGTGCGGCGCTCGTTTCCGGTCGCGAGCTACATCGTCTACGCGCTGCAGCATACGGCCAAGCGCGTGCACCTCGTGTCCGGCCTCGGCGGCATGTACCGCGAGCAGATCCGCAGCGTGAAGAAGGGCGACGTGGTGATCGCGATCAGCTTCGCGCCGTACGGCAAGGAAACGCAGTACTGCCTGCGCGCCGCGCGCCACAACCACGCGCAGACGCTCGTCGTCACCGACAGCCGCCTGTCGCCGCTCGCGCGCGACGCGAGCGCCCATTTGCTCGTGAAGGAGGGCAGCGCGTTCGCGTTCCGCTCGCTCACGAGCACGATCTGCCTGTGCCAGGCGCTGTTCATCGCGCTTGCGTACCGGCTCGAGTTGAACGTGGAAGAAGTCAAGGACATTGGAGGATACGATGACTAACGCAGCACCGACGATCGACGTCGCCGTGTTCGGCGCCGGGCGCATCGGCCGCATTCATGCGGGCAATCTCGCGCGCCGGCCCGGCGTGCGCCTGAAGTACGTGGTCGACGTGAACCGCGACGCGGCGGCCGCGCTCGCCGCGCAGTACGGCGCGCAGGCGGCCGACGTCGACGGCGCGCTCGGCGACGCGTCGATCGGCGCATCGGTGATCTGCTCGAGCACCGATACGCACGCCGAGCTGATCGTCGGCGCCGCGCGCGCGGGCAAGCACGTGTTCTGCGAGAAGCCCGTCGATCTGACGCTCGAGCGCGCCCGCGCGTGCGAGGCGGCCGTCGCGCGGGCGGGCGTCGTCTGCATGATCGGCTTTCAGCGCCGCTTCGATCCGACCTTCGAGGCGCTCAAGCGCCGCATCGACGCGGGCGAGATCGGCACGCCGGAGATGCTCGTCGTGACGAGCCGCGATCCGGGCGCGCCGCCCGTCGACTACATCAAGCACTCGGGCGGCATCTTCAAGGACATGCTGATCCACGATTTCGACATCTTCCGCTGGATCCTCGACGACGATGCCGACACGCTGCACGCGACGGGCAGTTGCCTGACCGACCCGGCGATCGCCGGCGCGGGCGACATCGATTCGGCCGCGGTCACGATCCGCACGAAGCGCGGCCGGCTCTGCCAGATCAACACGTCGCGCCGCGCCGCATACGGCTACGATCAGCGCTTCGAAGTGCTCGGCAGCGCCGGCATGCTGCAGGCGGGCAACGTGCGGCCGACCGAGGTGACGGGCTACTCGGCGCGCGCGGTGTCGACGGATCTGCCCGAGGCGTTCTTCCTCGAGCGCTATCGCGCCGCGTACGCGCGCGAGATCGCGCATTTCTTCGCGGCGGTGACGAGCGGCGAGCCGGTGCGCACGACGGTCGCCGACGGCGTGAAGGCGCTCGAGCTCGCCGAGGCGGCGACGCTGTCGTGGCGCGAGGCCCGCGCGGTGACGCTCGGCGAGCGGGCGGCCTGAAGGAGCGATGCGATGATAGTCAGTCACAGCGCCGCTGCGGTGCGCATCGGCATCGCGGGGCTCGGCCGGCTCGGCCGGCGCCACGCGGAGAACCTCGCGCGGCGCGTCGCGGGCGCGCGGCTCGCGGCCGCGTGCAGCCCGCTTGCCGACGAGTGCGCGTGGGCGCGCGAGACGCTCGCCGTGCCGCGCGTCTACGAGGATTTCGACGCGCTCGCGGCCGATCCCGAGCTCGACGCGCTCTGGCTCGTCACGCCGTCGGCGCTGCACGCGGACCAGATCGTCGCCGCGTTGCGCGCGGGCAAGCACGTGTTCTGCGAGAAACCGCTGTCGCTCGATCTCGGCGAATGCGAGCGGGTGCTCGCCGAGGCGCGCGCGCGGCCGCATCTCGTCGCGACGATCGGTTTCATGCGCCGCTTCGATCCGAGCTATCGCGACGCGTACGCGCGCGTCGCGGCGGGCGAGATCGGCCGGCCGTTCCTCGTGCGCTCGCAGACCTGCGACCGGAACGATCCCGAGGGCTTTTTCGTGCGCTTCGTGCCGAGCTCGGGCGGCATCTTCCTCGATTGCACCGTGCACGACATCGACGTCGCACGATGGCTGCTCGGCGCGCCGCGCGCGACGCGCGTGTACGCGGCGGGCGCGGTCGCGCTGCACGAGGGGCTGCGCGCGTGCGGCGACGTCGACAACGGCGTCGCGATCTGCGAGTTCGAAGGCGGCCGGCTCGCGATGTTCTATGCGTCGCGCACGATGGCGCACGGCAACGACACGCACTCCGAAGTGATCGGCACGGCGGGCGCGCTCGCGATCGGCCGCAACCCGCGCGCGAACCGCGTCGAGATCTATGATGCGGCGGGCATCCGCAACACCTGCACGCCGACGTTCTTCGACCGCTTCGAGGATGCGTTCCTGATCGAGGCGCAGGCGTTCGTCGCGGCGGTGCGCGGCGAGGGCGCCGCCGGCGGCGCGACGCTCGCGGACGCGCTCGAGGCGACGAGGATCGGCCATGCGCTGCGCGAATCGTTGCAGACCGGGCGGGCGATCGAGCTGTAGCCCGACGTGCGCGCGCCGCACGGCGGGCAGCGCGGGCGCGCTCGCACGCCGGCCCCGCCCGCGCCGGCGTTTGCGCGCGCGCGGGGGGCGCGCGCGAGCGCATGCGGTAGAATCTGGCGTTCCGACAGCGCCGCGACGGCGCGCCATTCGAAGGTCGAAAGCCGATGCTCATTCACAAGGAAGTGGACGCGCGCGGGCTGAATTGCCCGCTGCCGATCCTGCGCGCGAAGAAAGCGCTCGCCGACATGGAAAGCGGCCAGATTCTGAAGGTGCTCGCCACCGATCCCGGCTCGCAGCGCGACTTCGCCGCGTTCGCGAAGCAGACGGGCAACGAAATCGTCGAATCGTCGACGACGCAGGACAAGACGTTCGTCTTCCTGATGCGTCGCCGCTGACGCGCGCCCGCGCGCCGATTCCGATGCCGCGCGGGGTGCCCGGCGCGGTATCTTTTCGTCGCACGCGCCGACGCGCTCGCGACAGGCGCCCGCCGCGCCGTCCTCTCGCGCCACGCCGCGTCTAACAATCCTTAAACCACCTTCCCGCGCGCGGTGCCTATACTGCGCTGTCGAGTCTCGTCTGCAGAATCGCGCCGCGCCGCGCGGCCGCTGCGAGCGGGGCGTATCGCGGCGGACACGCTCGCGCGGGTCGCCGCGGCAAACAGGGGGAGGTCATGCTGTTCAGATCGGGAACGATTCGGATACCGTTCGAGCCGAACGACAAGGCGCGCGAGCGCGAGCGGCCGATCCAGCGCGTCGAGCTCGATCCCGAGCATGACCGCCATGCGCGCGCCGCGTTGGAAGCGTATGCGGATTCGAGCGCGCACGAGATGCCGTGGCTTGCCGAATGGATGCGCGAAGCGCTCGGCAGCCCGCAGCCGGAGCTCACGCGCTGCGCGCAAACCGTCGAACGCGTGTTCGACCTGGCGCACGCCTGGGCGGCGGGGCAGCCGGACTATGCGGGCGCCGCATGGGAGCACGTGCGCGGCCGCCTGCTCGAGGCGCTGCAGCATGCGCCGCGTGCGATCGCACCCGACGCGCTCGAAACCGATCCCGCCTGACGGGCGTCCCGCTGCCGTGCTCGCCGGGCGTGCAGCCGGCGGTGCGGTACGCACGCGCTCACCGCGTTGACATAATTACGAGGCAATACGCACATATCTCGGGGTGTTTTCATACTACCATCATGAAAACGCCGCTCAGGCGTGCCCCGTTTTTGAGATATGGGGCCGACGATCACATAGAATACCGGTTCGCGCGTGGCGCGCCGGACAAACCTTCATCATTCAGCCGATAATGGCGAGTTACGACCAATCGGGGGGCTCTGCAGGCCTGCTCATTGCCGCTCGGCAGTCGCGGGAGCCTGAATGGATTTCGTTTTGCGGGGTGCTATGAGAATTGCTGTACTGGATGACGATCAGGCCCAGACGGACTTTGTCAGTCAGACGCTGACGGCCGCCGGCCATACGTGCTATGCGTTCAAGGAAGGCAAGGCGCTGAAGAAGCGGCTGCAGCGCGAAACCTTCGACTTGCTCGTGCTCGACTGGAACGTGCCGGACATGTCCGGCGAGGAAGTGCTCAAGTGGGTGCGGGCGAACCAGGTCGAGCATCGCCTGCCGATCATCTTCATGACGAGCCGTGACGACGAGGCGGGCATCACGCAGATCCTGAACGCGGGCGCGGACGACTACGTCGTGAAGCCCGTGTCCGGCCCGATCCTGCGCGCGCGCATCGGCTCGCTGCTGCGCCGCGCGTATCCGGTGAACGCGGAATCGTCGATCCGCGAGTTCGACAACTACAAGTTCGACGCGAACCTGAAGCAGGCGTACGTCGGCGACAAGCCGGTGAGCCTCACGCAGAAGGAGTTCGAGCTCGCGTTGCTGCTGTTCCAGCATCTGGACCGGCCGCTGTCGCGCGCGCACATCCTCGATCTCGTCTGGAAGCAGGCCACCGACATTCCGTCGCGCACGATGGACACGCATATCTCGATGCTGCGCACGAAGCTCGGCCTGCGCCCGGAGAACGGCTACCGCCTCGCGCCGATCTACGGCTACGGCTATCGCCTCGAGCGCGTGATGCAGGGGGACGCCGAGTGAACGCGCGCGGGTTCGTGACGAAGTACGTGCTGACGGCATGCTGTGCCGCAGCGACGGCGCTCGCGGCGCAGCACGCCGCCGCGCAGTCGGCTAAGAACCGGTCGGTGGCGACCGTCGACTACACGACGCGCAGCGGCGACACGCTGTACGACGTCTCGGCCCGCTATCTGCAAGGCACGGACGACTGGCCGCTCGTCGCGCAACTGAACGACGTGCCGGTGCCGAAGCATCTGCAGCCGGGCGTCGTGCTGAAGCTGCCCGCCGCGCGGCTGCGCAAGGAGCGGCTGTCGGCGCGGGTGATCGCCGCGCACGGCACGGTCGAGAGCGCGGGGCGCGGCTCCGCGCAGTTCGCGCCCGTCGCCGTCGACGCGACGCTCACGGAAGGCGACCGCCTGCGCACGGGCTCGAACGCGTTCGTCACGCTCGAGCTCTCGGACGGCACGCACCTGAGCCTGCCGCCCGACAGCCAGATCGATCTCGCGACACTGCGTCGCACGGTGCTCACGGGCACGCTCGAGCGCGTGATCGATCTGCGCCGCGGCTCGGTCGACAGCGAAGTCACCCATCTGAAGAAGAAGGACGATCGCTTCCAGATCCGCTCGCCGTCGGTCGTCGCCGGCGTGCGCGGCACGCGCTTTCGCGTGAATTACGACAAGGATGGCCGCGCGTCGACGACGGTCGAAGTGCTCGACGGCACGGTGGGCGTCGCGCCGAGCGCGAAGCGCTCGGCCGACACGCTCGTGCACGCGAACTTCGGCAACGTGACGAGCGCGAGCGGCGTCGTCGGCAGCCCGATCGCGCTGCTCGACGCGCCGCAGCTCGCCAACCCGGCGAAGATCCAGGACGATCCGCAGGTCGCGTTCGACCTCGTGCCGCTCGGCGGCGCGCAAAGCTATCACGTGCAGATCGCGCGCGACGCGGGCCTGTACGATCTCTTCAAGGAAGTGCAGGTGTCGGCGCCGCGCGCGACGTTCGCCGACGTGCCGGACGGCACCTATTTCGTCCGGATCGCGGCGATCGATTCGCACGGTCTCGAGGGCCAGCCGCGCATCTACGCGTTCGAGCGGCGCCGCTTCGGGGTCGACGCGTCGGCCGCGCCCGCCGACGGCGGCTACGCGTTCCGCTGGTCGACGACGCAAGACGGCGCGGCGGCCGGCGCGACGCGCTTTCGCTTCGTACTGTCGCGCTCGAAGGACCTGAGCAACCCGATCGTCGACCAGGTCGACGCGCAGGGCGGGCGCATCGCCGTGTCGAACCTGACGCCGGGCGACTACTACTGGAGCGTGATCGCGGAGCGCTACGAAGGCGGCCGTTTCCACGAAAAGGCCAGCGCGGTCAACGCGTTCACGATCGCGCGCTGATGGGCGGCGGATGAGATTCGACCGCACGCAACGGCGGCGGCTGCTCGGCCGCCGTTTTCTCGTCGAGTGGATCGCGATCGGCTGCCTCGGGGTCGCGGTGATTCTCGCCGGCGTCGCCGGCCGGATGACGGCGAGCGTCGACCGGATCATCTACGATCGCCTGCTCACGCTGCGCAAGCTGCCGATCGAGTCGAACATCGTGATCGTCGAGATCGACAATCGCAGCCTCGACACGCTCGGGCGCTGGCCATGGCAGCGCAGCGTCCATGCGGAATTCCTCGGCGCGCTCGCGAAGACGCATCCGGCGGCCGTCGTCTACGACGTGCTGTTTACCGAGCCGTCCGCCGACGACCGCGCGCTCGCGAAGGTGCTCGATCTCGTGCCGACGTTCCTGCCCGTGCTGCTGAGCCCGGAGGAGCCCGACGGCACGCGCACCGTCAATCCGCCCGTGCCGGTGCTCGCGCAGCACGTCGCGGGCGCGGGCCACATCAATCTCGAAGTCGATCCGGACGGCATCGTGCGCAGCGTCGCGCTGTTCGAGAGCGACGGGCTGCACCGCTGGCCGCAGTTGATGGTGCCCGTGTTCCACGCGCTCGAGAACGGCCAGTTCAAGCTCGCGCAGCCCGCGCCGATCGCACGGCGCGCGCACGACATCGCGCAGGACGACAACGGCGAGTCGCGCTATTTCGTCCCGTTCAGCCGCGCGTCGCAGAACTACCCGGCGATCTCGTTCGTCGACGTGCTCGCGGGCCGCGTGAACGCCGACGAGCTGCGCGGCAAGATCGTGATCGTCGGCGCGACCGCGTCGGGCCTCTACGACCGCTTCGCGACGCCGATCTCGGGCGAGTTCGGGCCGCTGCCGGGCGTGTACATCCATGCGAGTGTGCTCGATACGCTGATGACGGGCCGCGCGATCTCGCCCGTGTCCGGCTGGCTCGTGTTCAGCGCGTCGCTGCTGCCGCTCGTCGTGCTGCTCGCGGGCTTCCTGATGCTCTCGCCGTGGCGCTCGCTGCTCCTCACGCTGAGCCTTGCCGCGCTCGCGGTCGCCTCGAGCGCGGCGCTCCTCTACGAGGCGCGGCTGTGGCTGTCGCCCGCGCCGGCGATCTTCGGGCTGATCGCCGCGTACCCGATCTGGAACTGGCGGCGCCTCGAGATGACGATGTCGTACCTGCGCTACGAGCTGCAGCGCCTCGCCGACGAGCCGCACCTGCTGCCCGAGGCGCCGCGCGAGCGCAACGAATTCGGCGGCGACGTGCTCGAGCGTCAGATGGCGCTGATGGCGCAGGCCGCGCAGCGCGTGCAGGACATGAAGCGCTTCGTCTGGGACAGCCTCGACAGCATGCCGGAGCCCGTCGTCGTGACCGATCTCGCGGGCACGGTGCTGATCGCCAATCATGCGGCGAAGCGCTACTGCGCGCGGCTAGACGCTCCCGCGCCGGAAGGGCGGCCGCTGCGCGTCGCGTTCGGCGAGCTGTCGTTCGTGAAGACGGTCGACGGCAACGCCGAGCAGGACGTCGCGATCCGCACGCACTGGCCGGCCGCGCTCGACCCGACGCGCGACTACGAGAACGACGTGATGGAGCGCGGCATCGAGGTGCGCGACCGCAGCGGCCTCGATCATCTGCTACGCTACGCGCCGTGCACGAACGCGCAGGGCAACGTGACGGGCTGGATCGCCGGCCTCGTCGACGTGACCGCGCTGCATGCGGCCGAGCGGCAGCGCGAGGAGGCGCTGCATCTGCTGTCGCACGACATGCGCTCGCCGCAATCGTCGATTCTCGCGCTCGTCGAGATCGAGCGGCAGCGGGCCGAATCCGAGCACACGCGCGGGCTGCTCGCGCGCATCGAGCGCTACGCGCAGCGTGCGCTGATGCTCGCCGACGAGTTCGTGCAGCTCGCGCGCGCGGAATCGCAGACGTACCAGCTCGAGGCGGTGAGCTTCGCCGATTTGCTGATCGACGCGAGCGACGAAGTGTGGCCGCAGGCGCAGGCCAAGCGCATCCGCATCGACACGTCGTTCGGCGACGAGCCGTGCTGGATCGGCGCCGACCGCTCGCTGATGACCCGCGCGCTCGTGAATCTGTTGAACAATGCGGTCAAATACAGCCCGACGGACACGGTGATCACGTGTACGCTATCAGTCGAGCCGGGCGCGAAGCGCATGCATTGCACGATCCGCGACCAGGGCTACGGCATTTCGCTCGAGGATCAGCGGCATCTGTTCGAGCGTTTCAAGCGGTTTCATGCGAACGAGCGGCCGGAGGTCGCGGGCTCCGGGCTCGGCATGGCGTTCGTCAAGACCGTGGTCGTGCGGCACGGCGGTTGCATCGGCGTCGACAGTACGCCGGGCATCGGCACGGCGATCACCGTGTCGCTGCCGTTGCTCGACGAGCCGGCGGCGTGACGACACAGGCATTCGGCCGCCCGCGCGAGTGGGGCTCGCGCACGGGCGGATGGCTAGGACGGGGGCGAACAGCGATATGGGAGAAGCTATGAAAGTCTTGTGGACGGGGGCGGCGCTGGCGGCCGCACTGTTGTCCGGCTGCGCGTCGGTGACGACGGGCGTCAGCGCATCGGCGGCGCCGGGGGCCCTTGCGGGCGCGCGCACCTATGATTTCGCGCGAACGGCCACGCAGGCCGGCAATGCGGATTACCGGCGGGTGGAGACGCTCGTGCGCGGCGAGCTCGCGCAGCGCGGCTTCGAGGAAGCGGCCGGCACGCAGGCCCGCTATCGCGTGACGATCGCCTATGCGACGCAGCCGGCGTCCGTCGCGCTGACGATGCCGGGCTGCGGCGGCGCGCAGCAGCCGGCGTGCGTCGCGGTCGACGGGCCCGCGCCGTTCGGGCTGCCGTTCGCGGGCACGGTCTACCGTCACGTGCTGACGTTGCGCTTCATCGAGCGCAGCAGCGGCGGCGACGCGTATCGCGTGTCGGCGGCCGTGCAGGATCGCCATCCGGATGCGCTGCTCGCGGCGCCCGTGCTCGTGCGCAGCGCGCTGGCGCGCGTGCCGTTCGCGGACGGCGGCGGTTGGCTGGTGGAAACGAAGAAACGCGATGCCGACGACGCAATGCCCGGCGTCGTATCGGTGAAGCCGGCTCGCTCGAACTGAGCGAGCCGGGCCGCGGGGCGGGGAAGGCGGCGGCGCGGTACGCGCCGCCCGCTGCGGGGCTTACCCGTGTTGCGTTTCGCTGCGCGAGCGCAGATACGTTTCGAACTCGGTCTTCACTTCGGGGTGGCGCAGCGCGAACTCGACCGTCGCCTTCAGATAGCCGAGCTTGCTGCCGCAGTCGAAGCGGGTGCCGCGATACTTGTATGCGAGCACCTGTTCGTCCGCGAGGAGCGCCTGGATCGCGTCGGTCAACTGCAGCTCGCCGCCCGCGCCCGGCTTGAGCGCGCGCAGGTGATCGAAGATGCGCGGCTTGAGCACGTAGCGGCCGACGACGCCGAGGTTCGACGGCGCGACTTCGGGCGCGGGTTTCTCGACGATCGCCGACATCTTGATGATCGAGTCTTCCCATTCCTTGCCGTCGACGATCCCGTACGACTTCGTGTCCTCGGGCGGAATCTCCTCGACGCCGATCACCGAGCTGTGATAGTGGTCGAACACGTCCACCATCTGCTTCATCACGGGTGGATCGCCGTCGAGCAGGTCGTCGGCGAGGATCACCGCGAACGGATTGTCCGCGACGAGCTTCTCCGCGCACAGCACCGCGTGGCCCAGGCCGAGCGCTTCCGGCTGGCGCACGTAGAAGCAGTCGACGTGGCTCGGCTTGATGCTGCGCACGAGATCGAGCAGCTTTTCCTTGCCGCGCGCCTCGAGCTCCGCTTCGATCTCGTACGACTTGTCGAAATGGTCCTCGATCGCGCGCTTGCTGCGGCCCGTCACGAAGATCATCTCGGTGATGCCGGCTGCAATCGCTTCTTCCACCGCATACTGGATCAACGGTTTGTCGACGACGGGCAGCATTTCCTTCGGACTCGCCTTGGTGGCGGGCAGAAACCGCGTGCCCAGGCCCGCGACCGGGAAAACCGCCTTGGTGACTTTCAACATGATTGAACCCTTGCTCCTCGTATCGATTCGGTCGAATCAGATGGTGATTGCAGCATTATAGTGAACGCAAGATTCCTTACGGATTGTTACGCCGGCAAGCGAGCGAGCTGCGCGCCGAGTTTCGTCAACGTGCTCTGAAACTCCGCCAGCCGTTTTTGCTCCTGCGCGACCACCGCGGGCGGCGCCTTCGCGACGAACGCCTCGTTGCCGAGCTTCGCGTTGCACTTGACGATCTCGCCTTCGAGACGCGCGATTTCCTTCGACAGGCGCTCGCGTTCGGCCGCGACGTCGATCTCGACCTTCAGCACCAGCTTGTTGCCGCCGACGATCGCGATCGGCGCGCCGTGCGCGTCGGCGTCGAGCGCCGCTTCGTCCGGCAGCACGCGCACTTCGGACAGGCGCGCGAGCGCCTGCACATAGGGCGCGAACGCCTGCAGTTGCGCCGCGTCGCCGGCCGCGAGAAGCGGCACCTTGGTCGCCGGAGACAGATTCATCTCGCCGCGTAGATTACGACACGCATCGACCACGGCCTTCAGTTCGGCCGCCCACTGTTCGCAAGCCTCGTCGAGCTTCTTCGGCTCGGCCACCGGATACGCCTGCACCATCAGCGACGCTTCGCCCTCCGCCTTGCCCGCCGGATAGCGGCCGGCGAGCGGCGCGACCTTCTGCCACAGCGCCTCGGTGATGAACGGGATGATCGGGTGCGCGAGGCGCAGCACCGTTTCCAGCACGCGCAGCAGCGTGCGGCGCGTCGCGCGCTGCTGCTCGGACGTGCCGTTCTGGATCTGCACCTTCGCGAGCTCGAGATACCAGTCGCAGTATTCGTCCCAGACGAACTTGTAGATCGCGTTCGCGATGTTGTCGAAGCGATAGTCGGCGAAGCCCTTCGCGATGTCCGCCTCGACGCGCTGCATGAGCGAGACGATCCAGCGGTCCGCCGGCGAGAAGTCGAGATAGCCGCCGGGGCCGCAATCGCCCGCGCCGCAGACTTCCGGCTTGTCGAAGCCGCAGTCGTGGCCTTCGCAGTTCATCAGCACGAAGCGCGTCGCGTTCCACAGCTTGTTGCAGAAGTTGCGATAGCCTTCGCAGCGCGCGAGATCGAAGTTCACGTTGCGCCCGAGCGTCGCCATCGACGCCATCGTGAAGCGCAGCGCGTCGGTGCCGAACGCGGGGATGCCGTCGGGGAATTCCTTGCGCGTCTTCTTCTCGATCGTCGCCGCCTGCCTCGGATTCATCAGCCCCGTCGTGCGCTTCGCGACGAGCGCGTCGAGGCCGATGCCGTCGACGATGTCGATCGGGTCGAGCGTGTTGCCCTTGCTCTTGGACATCTTCTGGCCTTCGGCGTCGCGCACGAGCCCGTGCACGTAGACCGTCCCGAACGGCACCTTGCCCGTGAAGTGCGTCGTCATCATCACCATCCGGGCGACCCAGAAGAAGATGATGTCGAAGCCGGTGACGAGCACCGACGACGGCAGGAAGTGTTTCATCTCGGGCGTCTCGTTCGGCCAGCCGAGCGAGGAGAACGGCACGAGCGCCGACGAGAACCACGTGTCGAGCACGTCGTCGTCGCGCTTGAGCGCACCCGTGTAGCCCTTCGCGGCGGCTTGCGCGCGCGCGTCCTCTTCGTTGCGCGCGACGAAGATCTCGCCGTTTTCGCCATACCACGCGGGAATCTGGTGGCCCCACCACAGCTGGCGCGAGATGCACCAGTCCTGGATGTTCTCGAGCCACTGGTAGTAGGTGGTCGTCCAGTTCTCGGGCACGAACTTGATCTCGCCGCGGCGCACGACCTCGAGCGAGACCTCGGTGATCGACTTGCCCGGATGGAAGGTGCCTTGCGGCGCGGGCTTCGTCATCGCGACGAACCACTGGTCGGTCAGCATCGGCTCGATCACGACGCCCGTGCGGTCGCCGCGCGGCACCATCAGCTTGTGCGGCTTCACCGATTCGAGCAAGCCCTGCGCGTCGAGCTCGTCGACGATGGCCTTGCGCGCGTCGAAGCGATCGAGGCCGCGGTAAGCGGCGGGCGCGTTGTCGTTGATCTTCGCGTCGAGCGTGAGAATCTCGATCGGCGCGAGCGCGTGGCGCAGGCCGACCTGGTAGTCGTTGAAATCGTGCGCGGGCGTGACCTTCACGACGCCCGTGCCGAACTCGCGATCGACGTAGTCGTCCGCGATGATCGGAATCTCGCGCTCGCACAGCGGCAGCTTCACGTGCCGGCCGACGAGGTGCCGGTAGCGTTCGTCTTCCGGATGCACCATCACCGCGACGTCGCCGAGCATCGTCTCGGGGCGCGTCGTCGCGACGCTCAGGTGGCCCGAGCCGTCCGCGAGCGGGTATCGGATGTGCCACAGATGGCCGTTTTCCTCCTCGCTCACCACTTCGAGATCGGACACGGCGGTGAGCAGCACGGGGTCCCAGTTCACGAGGCGCTTGCCGCGATAGATGAGCCCTTGTTCATAGAGGCGGACGAACACTTCGCGCACGGCCTCCGACATCTTGTCGTTCATCGTGAAGTATTCGCGCGACCAGTCGGGCGACGCGCCGATGCGGCGAACCTGGCCCGTGATCGTCGAGCCGGACCGCTCCTTCCATTCCCATACGCGCTCGACGAATTTCTCGCGGCCGAGATCGTGGCGCGACACGCCCTGCGCATCGAGCTGGCGCTCGACGACGATCTGCGTCGCGATGCCCGCGTGGTCGGTGCCGGGCACCCACAGCGTGTTGTGGCCGAGCATCCGGTGGTAGCGCACGAGCCCGTCCATGATCGTCTGATTGAACGCGTGGCCCATGTGCAGCGTGCCCGTCACGTTCGGGGGCGGCAACTGGATCGAGAAGTCCGGCCGGCTCGGATCGAGCGCGGGGGTCGCATAGCCGCGCTTTTCCCATTCCGGCCCCCATTGGGATTCGATGGTCTGGGGCTCGAAACTTTTCGCAAGCGTGGTGTCGCTCATGGTTGGAAATTCGCCGAAAGATGGGTGATTGATGCGGAAACCTTCGATTATAAATGGATGAGCATCCCCCTGGGCGGCGCGGGCCGCGCGCGATTTATAATGTCGGGTCCGCGTCCACCCGCCCGACCGCTTTCTCTCCATGCCCGATCTGCTCGCGAACCTGAACCCCGAACAACTCGCCGCCGTCACGTTGCCGAACGAGCCGGCGCTGATCCTCGCCGGGGCGGGCAGCGGCAAGACCCGCGTGCTCATCACGCGGATCGCGTGGCTGATCCGGCAAGGCTATGCGGCGCCCGCCACCGTGCTCGCCGTCACGTTCACGAACAAGGCCGCGCGCGAGATGATGGCGCGCCTGGCCGCGATGATGCCGATCGACACGCGCGGCATGTGGATCGGCACGTTCCACGGCCTGTGCAACCGGATGCTGCGCGCGCACTACCGCGACGCGGGGCTGCCGCAGACGTTCCAGATCCTCGATACCGCCGACCAGCTCTCCGCGATCAAGCGGCTGATGAAGGCGGCGAACGTCGACGACGAGAAGTACCCGCCGAAGAACGTCCAGTACTTCATCAACAACGCGAAGGAGCAGGGGCTGCGCCCCGAGAAGGTCGACGCGACCGACAGCTTCAACCGCAAGTTCGTCGAGCTGTACCAGGCGTACGAGCAGCAGTGCCAGCGCGAGGGCGTCGTCGATTTCCCCGAGCTGCTGTTGCGCTGCTACGAGTTGCTCGCGCACAACCCGCCGCTGCGCGCGCACTACCAGGCGCGCTTCAAGCACATCCTCGTCGACGAGTTCCAGGATACGAACAAGCTGCAGTACGCGTGGCTCAAGCTCCTCGCGGGCGGCCACAACGCGATCTTCGCGGTCGGCGACGACGACCAGTCGATCTATGCGTTTCGCGGCGCGAACGTCGGCAACATGCGCGATTTCGAGCACGAATTCCGCGTGCGCAACCTGATCAAGCTCGAGCAGAACTACCGCTCGCACGGCAACATCCTCGACGCGGCGAACCACCTGATCGCGAACAACGCGCACCGGCTCGGCAAGAACCTGCGCACCGACGCGGGCCACGGCGAGCCCGTGCGCGTGTACGAAGCGGCCACCGACGCGCAGGAAGCGGCGTGGATCGTCGAGGAGATCCGCTCGCTCGTGAACGCGGGGCTCGCGCGCAGCGAGGTGGCGGTGCTGTACCGGAGCAACGCGCAGTCGCGCTCGATCGAGCACACGCTGATGACGGCGGGCATCGCGTACCGCGTGTACGGCGGCCTGCGCTTCTTCGAGCGCCAGGAGGTGAAGCACGCGCTCGCGTATCTGCGCCTCATCGACAATCCGAACGACGACACCGCGTTCGCGCGCGTCGTCAACTTTCCGACGCGCGGCATCGGCGCGCGCTCGATCGAGCAGCTCGCCGACGCGGCGCGCCTGTACGACTGCTCGATGGCGGCCGCGATTCCGTACGTGGCGGGCAAGGCGGGCTCGAGCCTGGCGTCGTTCGCGAACCTGATCGCGAAGATGCGCGCGGAGACCGCGCAGATGAGTCTGCCCGAGACGGTCGAGCACGTCGTGCGCGCGAGCGGCCTCGCCGATTTCTACCAGGGCGAGCGCGAAGGGCAGGATCGCCTCGAGAATCTGCAGGAACTGGTGAACGCGGCCACCGCGTTCGTCTCCGAGGAGGGCTACGGGCTCGACACGCCCGCGCGCTCGATTCCGCTGCATGCGCGCGCGAGCGCGGCGCCGGAGCTCGCCGCGGGCGGCGCCGATCCGGCCGACGCGGTGCTCGCGCCCGCGAACCTCGCCGATCCCGCGCAGAACCCGGACGCGATGACGCCGCTCGCCGGCTTCCTGTCGCACGCGTCGCTGGAGGCGGGCGACAACCAGGCGCAGGCGGGCCAGGACGCGGTGCAACTGATGACGGTCCACGCGGCGAAGGGGCTCGAGTTCACCGCGGTGTTCATCACCGGGCTCGAGGAAGGGCTCTTCCCGCACGAGAACAGCGCGCTCGAATCCGACGGCCTCGAAGAGGAACGCCGGCTGATGTACGTCGCGATCACGCGCGCCAAGGAGCGGCTCTACCTGTCGTTCGCGCAGAGCCGGATGCTGCACGGCCAGACCCGCTACAACATCCGCTCGCGCTTTTTCGACGAGCTGCCGCAGCACGTGCTCAAGTGGCTCACGCCGAAGGTCGAGGCGGGCGCCCGCTGGGGCGGCCGCTCGGACAACGCCGGCTGGGGCCGCGACTGGTTCGCGCGGCCGGGCGGCGGCGCGCGGCAGGGCGTGGTCGACGCGGCGGTGTCCGCGCCGCTGCCCGCGTTCGCGAACCAGCAGCGCGAGGCGCAGAACGGCTTGCGGATCGGCCAGCAGGTGTTCCACACGAAGTTCGGCGAAGGCACGGTGACGGCGCTCGAAGGCAGCGGCACCGACGCGAAGGCGCAAGTCAAATTCAAGCGGCACGGCGAGAAGTGGCTCGCGCTCGCGGTCGCGAAACTGCAGGCGGTCGAATGAATCAGCAGACGTTTTTCGATCGGCCGCTCGGCATTCTCGCCGCGCTGCCGGAGGAGCTGGGCGACCTCGTCGCGGCGATGCGCGACGACGGGCCCGTCGACACGGTCACGCTCGGCCGGCGCGATTACCACGTCGGCGTCGCGCACGGCGTGCGCTGCGTCGTCACGCTCGCGCGGGTCGGCAAGGTCGCGGCGGCCGCGACGGCGAGCGCGCTCATCCATCGCTTCGACGTGCGCGCGATCGTGTTCACGGGCGTCGCGGGCGGCGTCGCGAGCGACGTGAGCGTCGGCGACGTCGTCGTCGCCGATGCGCTGCTGCAGCACGATCTCGACGCGTCGCCGCTCTTTCCGCGCTTCGAGGTGCCGCTGCTCGGGCTCACGCGCTTCGCCGCCGACGCGGCGCTCGCCGCGCAGCTGAAGGCGGCCTGCGCGCGCTTCGTCGACGACGAGGGCGAGACGCTGAACGCGCGTTTCCGGCTGCACGGCGCGCGCGTGCACGCAGGGCTCATCGTCAGCGGCGACCGCTTCGTGTCGAGCGAGCGCGAGGTGAGCGCGCTGCGCGACGCGCTGCCGGACGCGCTCGCGGTGGAGATGGAAGGCGCGGCGCTCGCGCAGGTGTGCCATGAGTACGGCGTGCCGTGCGCGATCGTTCGCACGATCTCGGATACCGCCGACGATCACGCGAGCACGTCGTTCACGACATTTCTCACCGACATCGCGGGCGCCTATTCGTCGGGCATCCTGAAGCGGTTTCTGGCCGCGCACGCGCGGGCGAACGCGGCTTGAGCCGAAAGGGCGAATCCGGGGCGGGCGGCGCGTGCCGGCGACCGCCCGCCGGACGTTTCGGTCGTTCGGGGCCTTCGGGTTTCCGAGGCGCGCCAAGCGCCTGGGCCCCTTGGGAACATCGGCCCCTCGGACGTTTCAATTCCGCGCTCGGGGCGCTCGGCGTTCTCTACGCCGTTTAGCCTCCTTGGTCGCCAAGTCGCCAAGTCGCCAAGTCGCCAAGTCGCCAAGTCGCCAAGTCGCCAAGTTACCAAGTCGCCAAGCGGCCGGACCGCTCGGGCCGCCGAGGCCCCCGAGGCCGCCCCCGTTCGCGGGCGGCCGCGCGGATCGCGCGCCCCCGTCAGGCGCGTTGCTTGTCGAGCGTCGTCCTGCCCTCGACGTTCGGCAGGAACACCGTCAGCACGCCGATCAGCGGCAGGAACGAGCAGACCTTGTAGACGAACGCGATGCTCGTCGCGTCGGCGAGCTGGCCGAGCACCGCCGCGCCGACGCCGCCGAGGCCGAACGACAGGCCGAAAAAGAGCCCGGCGACCGTGCCGACCTTACCCGGAATCAGCTCCTGGCCGTAGACGATGATCGCCGCGAACGCCGATGCGAGCACGACGCCGATCACGATGGTCAGCACTGTGGTCCAGAACAGATTCGCATACGGCAGCATCAGCGTGAACGGCGCGACGCCGAGAATCGACGTCCAGATCACGTACTTGCGCCCGATCCGGTCGCCGACGGGCCCGCCGATGATCGTGCCCGCCGCGACGGCCGCGAGGAACACGAACAGGTGGATCTGCGCGGCCTGCACCGACAGGTGGAACTTGTCGATCAGATAGAACGTGAAATAGCTGTTGATGCTCGCCAGATAGAAGTACTTCGAGAACACGAGCATCACGAGCACGCCGAGCGCGAGCCCGACCTGCCGGCGCGACAGCGTCGGATGCGCGGCGTGTGCGGCCTTCTTCTTCGCGGCCGGATGGCGCCGATACCAGCGGCCGATCTGGACGAGCACGAAGATCGCGACGAGCGCCGCGGCCGAAAACCACGCGATGCTGCGCTGGCCGTGCGGGATCACGATCAGCGCGGCGAGCAGCGGCCCGAGCGACGAGCCGGCGTTGCCGCCGACCTGGAACAGCGATTGCGCGAGCCCGTGCCGGCCGCCCGACGCCATCCGCGCGACGCGCGACGATTCCGGGTGAAACACCGATGAGCCGCAGCCGACGAGCGCGGCCGCGACGAGCAGGAACGGGAACGTCGGCGCGAACGCCATCAGCAGCAGGCCGGTGAGCGTGAAGCCCATGCCGACGGGCAGCGAGAACGGCTGCGGACGCTTGTCCGTGTACAAGCCGATCACGGGCTGCAGCAGCGACGCGGTGATCTGGTACGTGAGCGTGATGAGGCCGATCTGCGCGAACGACAGCGAGAATTCCGATTTCAGCATCGGATAGATCGCGAGGATCAGCGACTGGATCATGTCGTTGAGCAGATGCGAGAAGCTGATCGCGCCGAGCACCGGGTAGACGGTGCGCGAGACGGCTGCCGGCGCGGGCGACGCGGCGGCACGGGCAACGGACGGGCGGTTGTCGAGGCTGGTTTCCATAGGAATGCGAGTGTCTCGGAAGGGGCGCTGCGTGCCCCGGCAGGGCACGGCACGTGTTTTTCTTTGATGGGTCAACGAAGTGTAATGTGTCTCATCGGCAATGTCCGGCCAACTTTTGTCGCAAATCAGACAATTCCGCGCGCGACCGTTGCGCGCATTCGAACGCCGTCCGCGCGTTTAGCGTTTGCGCGGCGCACGGGCGCGCATCGGGCCCGGCATGGCGGGTTTCACCCCACTCAAGAAAAAAAGGCGCCTGCCGTAGAACCCGTCGAGACGTATTGCGCGAGCGCCGACGGTCAAGCCGAAGCCGCCTTTTCGGCCGCAGCATCAGATCAGAACGGGGATCCATCGATGAAAGGAGTATCGCTGCACGGCAAGCATTTCCTGCCCGACGACGCGACGGGAAACCGCGGGCGCACGCCCAAGCCCGGCAAGCCGCGCCGCGCGCGCCGCGCATGGTCGGTGAAGACGACGCTGCGCGCCGCGTTCGCGCTGCTGCTCGTCGGCACGCTTGCCGTGGGCCTGTTTTCGCTCGCCCAGATCAGCCGGCTCAACAGCTCGATCAGGTCCGTGTACGAGCAGGGGCATGTCGCGAGCCGCGCGGCCGAGGAAGTGCGCGCGTCGGTGCTGCGCGCGAGCCGTGCGCAGAAGATGCTGATCACGGCGACGACCGCGAAGGAGCGCGACGAACTCGGCGCGGACATCGACAAGGGGCTCGCCGCGATCGGCGCCGAACTCGCGACGCTGCAGCGGCACGCGGACGGCGCGGCCGACGATGCCGCGCGCCTGAAGGCGTTCGGCGCCGCGGTGCTCGCGTGGAGTGCGCATCTGCGCGATTTCGTGAAGCTCGTGCGCGAGCAGCCGCTCGATCTGTCGCAAATGAGCTGGCAGGTGGGCTCGCAGGATGTGTCGCTGCTCGTCGAGACGGGCAAGCTCGAGAAGCTCGTCGACGGGCTCGTCGATGCGCGCGGCGACGCGTCGAAGGCGACGCTCGACGCATCAGGCGCGATATTTCGCGAATCGTTCGCGATGCTCGCCGCGATGACCGCGGCGCTCGTCGTGCTCGCGTTCGTGATCGCCGCGTGGGTCGTGCGGCGGCTCGGCGCGCAACTGGGCGGCGAGCCCGCGTATGCGAAGGAGATCGCGGTCAGCATTTCGCGCGGCGACCTGTCGAACGTGATCAGGCTCGACACGCGCGATCACGACAGCATGCTGCACGCGCTGCGCGACATGCAGGAAGGCCTGGCCGGCACGGTGCGCGAGATCTCCGCGAGCGCCGAGGCGATCGCGTCCGCGGCGGGCGAGATCGCGATGGGCAATCTCGATCTGTCGCAGCGCACCGAGCAGCAGGCGGTCGCGCTCGAGCGCACCGCGACGAGCATGGGGCAACTGACGTCGACCGTCCACCAGAACGCGGAGAACGCGCGGCAGGCGAGCACGCTCGCGGCGAACGCGTCGTCGGTGGCCGAGGCGGGCGGCACGGTGGTCGGCCGCGTGGTCTCGACGATGAACGAGATCGACGAGAGCGCGAAGAGCATTCGCGACATCATCGGCGTGATCGAGAGCATCGCGTTCCAGACCAACATCCTCGCGTTGAACGCGGCCGTCGAGGCGGCGCGCGCGGGCGAGGAAGGGCGCGGGTTCTCGGTCGTCGCGAGCGAGGTGCGCTCGCTCGCGCAGCGCTCGGCGAGCGCCGCGAAGGAGATCAAGGCGCTGATCGGCGCGTCGGTCGAGCGGGTCGCGAACGGCGCGGTGCTCGCGCAGGACGCCGGGCGCACGATGGACGAGGTCGTGCGCGCGGTCAAGCGCGTGACCGACATCATGGGCGAGATCTCCGCCGCGTCGAGTGAGCAGAGCGCGGGCATCGACGCGATCGAGCGCGCGGTCACGCAGATGGACGCCGGTACGCAGCAGAACGCGGCGCTCGTCGAGGAAGCGGCCGCCGCCGCGCGCTCGCTCGACGAGCAGGCGCAGATGCTCAAGGAGATGGTCGGGCGTTTTCACTTGCCCGCGCACGCGGCGGGCTGAGCGGACGCGACGCGGCCGGCGTGCCGCAGCGCACCGCAGCGGCACGCGCCGCGCGCTCGGCGGACGAGCGGACGAGCGCGCATCGCCGGCGTGCATTCCGCCGGACATTCGCGGCACATTCGTCGCGTCTTCGCCGCGCCTTTCGACGAGCGTTTGGCGCCCCCCGCCGAATACCCGCTGAACGCCTGCGAACGCTTGCCGAGCCGCGGCCAACACGCCGTTAAAACGCGAACGGCCGGCATGCCCGAGCATGCCGGCCGTTCCTTGTGTCGCGCGCGCGAGGCCGCAGCCGCGTCGCGAACCGCCGCGCGCGTCGCGCGACGTGCTACGCGCTACGCCTTACGACTTGCGCTTGCCGCCGCCGTCCGGCTCGACGATCACCGTGCAGGTCGTGCCGGCTGACAGCACGAGATCCTTCGGCACCTCGTCGATATGGATGCGCACCGGCACGCGCTGCGCGAGCCGCACCCAGTTGAACGTGGGGTTCACGTCGGCGACGAGGTCGCGGCTTTGCGGATTGTCGCGGTCGTAGATGCCGCGCGAGATGCTCTCGACGTGGCCCTTCAGCACGCCGCCGCTCATCAGCCGCATCTCGGCCTTTGCGCCGATCTTCACGCGCGGCAGCTTCGTTTCCTCGAAATAGCCGTAGACCCAGAACGAGTGGCTGTCGACGATCGCGAGCTTCGCCTGGCCGGCGCTCGCGTAGTCGCCCCTGAAGACTTGCAGGTTCGTCACGTAGCCGTCGACGGGCGCGACCACGCGCGTGCGCTCGAGATTGAGCTTCGCGGCGTCGAGCGCGGCGAGCGCCTGCTGATACTGCGCCTCGGCGCTCGACGCGGTCTGCGCCGAATTCTCGCGGCTTTCCTTCGACACGACGAGCGCGTCGAGATCCGCGCGGCGCGCGGCGTCGGCGCGGCGCATCTGCAGCTCCGCGCGGCGGGCGGCGACGGCCGCCTGCGCCTGCTCGACCGCGATCCGGAAATGCGACGGATCGATCTGCATCACGAGGTCGCCTTGCTTCACGAACTGGTTGTCGCGCACCGGCAACTCGACGACCGCGCCCGACACGTCCGGCGCGACGTTGACGATCTCCGCGCGCACGCGGCCGTCGCGGGTCCACGGCTCGTCCATGTAGTGGACCCACAGCGTGCGCCCAATCAGGATCGCGACGATCAGGATGACGGCTGTCGCGACGAAGCCGAAAAGTTTTCGCAAGAACATGGTTCGATTCATATCAACGGTAGACGGCGAGGCTCAGCCCGCCGCAAATGCACACGAGAAGGCTGGCCCGGAACAGCGACGGGTGCCAGACGACGCGATAGAGGCCCGTATACGCGAGCAGGCGATCGATCAGCCAGGTCGCGAACGCGCCGATCACGAACATCAGCACGACGGTCGGCACGTATGCGTCGAGAATCGCGAGATCGCGCGGCATCATGATGAAACTCCTGGTCGGTCGGTTGGCGTGCGCGCGCCGTTCAGCGCGGCGAGCGGCGATTCGGGATCGAGCAGCGCGGTGCGCACGAAATGCAGTTGCGACAAGATCCGCTGCATCTGATGGCGTTCCTCGCGCGGTGGCGCGAAGGCGACGAGCGCCTGCTGCGTGGCCGCGATCGCGTCGACCGCGGCGGCGAGCGCCGCGTCGAAGCGCGCGGGCGCGGGTTTGTCGAACAGCGCGGCGAGCGCGTCGCGCGCCGCTTCGATCTTGCGCCGCCACGGCATCGTCGCCGCGTAGCGCGGATCGCGCGGCAGCGCCGCGAGCTCGTGGCGCAGGTCGATCACCGCGTTGCCGGTTTCGAGCACCGCGAACATCCAGCGCAGCGCGTCGCGTTGCGCGTCGGGCTGGTCGGCGGACAGGCCGTGCGCCTGGAACATCAGGTCGCGCGCGCCGCTCTCGAAACGCGTGCGCAGCCCCGGCAGCCGCGCATGGCACGCGGCCACCGCCTGGTGGCGCAGATCGGCGAACAGGCGCTTCTTGAGCCACGGCGCGCTCGGCGGGAACAGCACGGCGAACGCGATCGCCGACACGATCATCGACAGCACGAGCGCGAGCGCGTCGTTCATGAAGCCGATCGGGTCGTAATGCGTGAGGTTCTCCGGGCCGGCGAGCGTGCAGAAGAAGATCAGGTAGCCCGCGCCGCAGCCCGCGTACTTCGGCTTGAGCGACATGAGCACGCCGGGCGCGAGAAACGGCGCGAGCGCCGCGCACAGCAGCACGAAGCCGTCGATGTGCGGATAGACGCCGAACATCAGCACGAAGCCGGTGGCGACCGCGAACGCGGTGCCGAGCGCCATCTGCGCGGCCATCCGCG
Source organism: Burkholderia mallei ATCC 23344 (assembly GCF_000011705.1). NCBI lineage: Bacteria > Pseudomonadati > Pseudomonadota > Betaproteobacteria > Burkholderiales > Burkholderiaceae > Burkholderia > Burkholderia mallei. The sequence goes on from NC_006348.1 coordinate 984,599, forward strand.
TCGGCTGCGGCGACGACGACGCGAGCGCGCACACGGCCGCCGCGTTCAGCACGAGCATCACGCCGCTCGGCCACGCGCTGTAGATCCAGAACACGCTCAGCAGCAGCATCACGCTCGCGGTGCGGATGCCCGCGATCAGCGCGGCCGTCGCGTTCGTGCGCGGCTCGTAGCGCTCGATCCAGCGTTCGCGCGCGTGCGTGCTCGCGGCGAGCGACGCGTACGTCGCCGCGTACGCGTGCAGATCGGTGATGAAGCGGTACAGCAGCTCGGAGGCGGTATCGAAGTCGAGCAGCGGAAACGCCGGCTGCGTCTCGTGCTCGGCGCGCGTCGCGCGAATCCGGCGCGGCAGCGCGTCGCGGTACGCGAGCAGTTGCTCGGCGGCGCGCGCGGCGTCGGCGGACGTGCGCACGTGGTCGCCGTCGTTCGACAGCAGCGGCGCGATCTCGCGGAAATACGGCTCGAGCGCGTCCACTGCCTGCGCGCTCGTCGCGTGCAGCCGGTTCATCAACTGGTGCAGCGAGTGAAAGCGGCTCGATGCGGTCATGAATTCGCTGTTCAGCCGCGACAGCCGGCCGCTGCGCATCCGCGTGTCCGGGTTCTCGAACACGGCCATGCTGCGCGCGGCCTCGAAGCCCACGACGTCCGCGACGAAGCGCGTATGCACGCTCTCGATCTTCGAGCGGTCGAGCGCGCCCGCGAGCGCGGCCGCGACGTAATCGACGAACGCACCGAAGCGCCGGCGCACGGTCGTGCGCATCTGCTCGCCCGTGTACTGCGGGAAGATCAGTGCGCTCACGATGCCCGCGGACAGGATGCCGACGGAGATCTCGGAGACGCGCGTCATCGCGGTCATGAACGCGCCGTTCGGCGCCTGCGACGCGGGCAGGCCGATCAGCGCGGCGGTGTAACCGGCGAGCAGGAAGCCGTAGCTGCGGAAGTTGCGGTTGCGCGCGGCGCCCGCCGTGCAGGCGGCCACCCACAGCGCGACGGCGAGCAGGAACAGCACCGGCTGCTGCGGGAACAGGCCGACGAGCGCGAGCGTTGCGGTGAGGCCGACGAACGTGCCGATGAGCCGGTAGAAGCTCTTCGCGAACACCGCGCCGCTTTGCGGCTGCATCACGATGAACACGGTCGTCATCGCGGTCTTCGGGGCCGGCAGGTCGAGCACCATCGACACGCCGAGCGCGAGGAACGCGGCGGCGAGCGCCTTCGCGAGATAGAGCCACGCGGCGCCGTCGGTGCGCGCCCAGTCGCTCATCGACGCGACGAAGGCGGCGCCCGCCGATTGCGGCGTCGCAGCGGAAGGGGGGGACGCGGCTGACATGAGATCGGCTCCTTGGTTAGCGGGCGGCGCGGGCCGCCGCTGTCGCAGCGGGCATCGGCGTCGAGGCGCCGGCGACGGGCGACGCGAAGGCGGGCGCGGTCGCCGCCGCGGCGGGAGCCGGCATTGACGCGCGAGCGCTGGCGGCCGCGCGGATGCCGGCGGGCGATGCCGGAGCAGCGGCGCCAGCCGGCGCGTGGCCGGCGGCCGACGCGGATGCGGTGGCCGAAGCGCCCGCGGTGCTCGAAGCACCCGAGGCACCCGAGGCACCCGAGGCACCCGAAGCACCCGAAGCACCCGAAGCACCCGAAGCACCCGTCCGCCGCGCGTCGCCCGCGGGCGCGTCGTGCGGCGCGTCGCGCCCGGTTTCGAGCCCGCCGCCGAGCGCGACCATCAGCGACGCGTGCGCGGCGAGGCGCGCGGCCTCGATGCGGGTCTGGTTCTCCTGCGCGGTCAGCAACTGGCTCTGCGCGATGAGCACGTTCACGTAGTCGGTGAGCCCGCGGCTGAAGCCCGCATGCGACAGATCGTACGAGCGCCGCGTGAGCGAGACCGCGCGCGCCGCGTCCTTTTGCTGCGAATCGAGCGAATGCAGGCGCACGACGTTGTCGGCGATGTCCTTCAGCGCGCCGACGATCGTCTGGTTGTAGTGCTCGACCGCCTGGTCGTAGCCCGCCGACGCGACGCCCAGTTGCGCGCGCAGCCGGCCGCCCTCGAAGATCGGCAGCGTGAGCGCGGGGCCGGCCGACCAGCCGCCGTTCATCGCGCGCAGGAACGTCGCGAACGGCGCGCTGACCGCGAAGCCGCCGAGCGACGCGATCAGGTCGACGTTCGGATAGAACGCGGCCTTCGCGACGTCGATGCCGCGCGCCTGCGCGTCGACCATCCAGCGCGCGGCGACGATGTCCGGCCGGCGGCCGAGCAGCTCGGCGGGCAGCGCGGACGGCAGGGCGGCGTTCGCGTCGAGCGCGAGCTTCGGCCGCGCGAGCGAGGCGCCCGCGCCCGGCCCCTTGCCCGCGAGCGCGGCGAGCTGGTGACGGCCGAGCTGGATCGCCTCTTCATACGAGTCGATCTGCCGCGAATAATCGGGCAGCGGCGCCTCGGCCTGGCTCACCTCGAGTTGCGTGCCGATGCCCGCGCGCAGGCGCTTGCGCGCCAGTTCGGCGAGCGCGTTCTGGCGCTCGTAGGTCGCGTGCGCGATGTCGAGGAGCGCGTAGTTCTTCGCGAAATCGACGTACGCGCGCACGACGTTCGCCTCGAGCTCGAGCTGCGCGGCACGCGCGTCGGCCGCGCGGGCGCGCGCCGCGTCGAGCGCGCGCTCGGCGTTGTGCTTGTCCTTGCCCCACAGATCGAGGTGGTACGACAGGCTCAGCGTGCCCGTGTTGTTCCACGTGTCGGCGTTCGCGAGCGGGCCCGGGCCGTAATAGACGTTGTCCGGCCAGTGCTGGCGCATCAGCGACAGGTTGCCGTTCAACTGCGGCAGCTCCTCGGCGTGCGCGATGCGCGCGAGCGACTGCGCCTCGCGCACGCGGGCCTGCGCGGCGGCGAGCGAAGGGTTGCCGGCGAGCGACGCGACGATCCACGAATCGAGCTGCGGATCGCGATACGCGCGCCACCAGTCGGCCGCGGGCCAGCCGGCGTCGCGCTCGGCCGCCGCGATCGCCGCGCCCGCGTCGAGCGACGCCGGATCGACCTGCTTGTCTTGCGGTGCAACATCGCCCATGCTTGCGCATCCGGCCATTATTAATGAGATTGCAAGAACCGCGAGTGCAAGCGTCCCTCTCATTGCCGGAGACTGCACGATTTTCTCCCTTTCGGATAAAGATGAGTCGATGCGATTATATTTTTTTGCGGATTGCCGAATAAACCGAGAATGGTGCAACGCATTCTTACGGACATTGAGATAATATTGTTGGATGTTTGTGCAACAATCCTCCCGGATTCAATAGGGAAATAGCATGGATACGCTCCAAAACATGCGCGTGTTCGTCCGCGTGGTCGATGCGGGCAGTTTCACGGCGGCCGCGCAGCAGCTCAATTCGACGACCGCGTACGCATCGCGCGCGGTGTCCGATCTCGAGGCGCACTTGCGCACGCGTCTTCTGAACCGGACGACGCGGCGCATCGCGCTCACCGAGGCGGGCGAGCGTTATCTGCAGCGCTGCGAGCAGATCCTCGCGTACGTCGAGCAGGCGGAGGCCGAGGCAAGCGACGCGCACGCGCGCCCGTCCGGCAAGCTGAAAGTGCACTGCATGACGAGCCTCGGCCAGCACTACACGGTGCCCGCGGTGTCGCGCTACCGGCAGCGCTATCCGGAAGTCCAGGTCGACCTGACGCTCGCGCAGCGGCTGCCGGATCTGCTCGACGAAGGCTTCGACGTGTCGCTCGTCGTCGGCCGGGAGCTGCCCGATTCGGGGCTCGTGTCGCAGCGGCTCGGCGAGACGTTCAGCGTCGTCTGCGCGTCGCGCGGCTACATCGAGCAGCACGGCGCGCCGCAGCGGCCGCAGGATCTTGCCGGCCACGTCTGCCTCGGGATGGTCGCGCCGGGCCTGTACTGGGACGAATGGAAGCTGGTGGGGCCGCAGGGCGAGCAGAGCGTGACGCTCGCGCCGCCGCCGTTTCGCGTGAACGTCGCCGAGGCGCTCGCGGCCGGCATTCGCGAGGGCATGGGCATCGGCGTGCTGCCGCTCTATTCGGCGATCGCCGGGTTGCGCAACGGCGATTTCGTGCGCGTGATGCCCGAATACCGGTCGCACGTGATGAACATCTACGCGCTCTACGCGTCGCGCCAGTATCTCGACGCGAAGATCCGCACGTGGGTCGATTTCCTGCGCGACGAGTTGCCGTCGATCCTCGAAGCCGACGAGGCGGCGCTCGAGCGCTTCACCGTGCAGACCTGATTCGCCGCGGCGCGCGGCGGCGCGGAATTGACGCATTTTGACGCTGCCGCAACACTTTCTTACGCTCGTGCCGCGCCGGGTTTGCTACTGTCTTCTCCTGTATTCGCCTAACGTAATCGACGGATCGGGGAGCAATCGATGAATACGCCTTTGCTGATGGGGTTCGGCGCGCTCGCGCTGTTCGGCGCGATCGGAATCGCCGCGTCGCGCGAGCTGTTGCGCGCGATCGACGCGCAGCAGCGCCGCGCGCCGGTGCCGGTGCGCGTGCGTACGCGCCGTCCGCACCGTGACGGCCGGCGCACGGTGCTTTGAGCGCTGCGGGCCGGTGCTTCGTGCGCCCGCGTCACGCGAGCGTGACGACCTTGCCCCATTCGAAAGACGGGTTTTCCCGCTCGCCGGTGCGCCGGCGAATATAGCCATGCGGATTGCAGACGACGCGCGTGCCTTGTGCGGTCGTGTAGTCGAACGACGTATGCGTATGGCCGTGAATCCATAGCGAGACGGGCGGCCGCACGAGCGTCGCGAGATCGCTGATGAAGCCGGCCGACGCGAGATCGTCGGCATAGCGCGGAGCGAGGCTCGCGCGCAGCGGCGCGTGGTGCGTGACGACGATCGTCGCGCCCGGCCACGGTTTCGCGAGCTCGCGCTCGAGCCACGCGCGGGCGGTGCGATGCAGCGCGAGCGCGTCGCGCGGCGCGAAGTGGCGCGGGCCCGGCGCCGGTGCGTCCGCCGTTGCGGCGGGGGCGCTCGCGCCGGCGGGCGTTTGCATCGCGCGACGGGGCGCCGATTCCTCCGGCGATGCGTTCGGCGCGCATTCCGCCGCGGCGTCCCTCAAGGCCTCCCTCAAGGCCTCCCTCGATGCGCCCGAAGATTCGCCCGACGATGCGTCGGCCCCGCCCGGCCAGTCCACCTGGATCAAGCCCTTGAAGTCCAGCATCACGCGCTCGCACGCGGCGATCGACTGCGACAGCGCCGCCGCGTCGTTGCCGAACAGCTCGAAGTCGGTCCAGAGCGTCGTGCCGAGCACGCGAAAGCGCCCGGCCGGATCGACGTAGACATCGTTGTTCAGGTAGTGGACGTGATCGAGCGCGGCGGCGGCGTCGCGCATCGCCGTTTCGAGCGCGCCGAATTCGCCGTCGTAGTATTCGTGGTTGCCGGGCACGTAGACGACCGGCACGGCCGGATCGAACGTCTGCGCCGCCCAGCGCAAGCCTTCCGCGTGATTGTGGATGTCGCCCGCGAGCACGACGAGATCCGCCTGCGCGTGGGCGATCGCCTCGGGCTCGTTGCATTCGAGATGCAGGTCGGACAGCACGCGAACTTTCACGGGCGGCTCCTCGATGTCGCGGTGCGCGGCGTCAGTGCAGCACCTTGCCGGGGTTCATCAGGTTGAGCGGGTCGAGCGCCGCCTTCAGCGCGCGCATCAGCCTGATCTCGACGGCGGCCTTGTAGCGTTGCGCATCGTCGATTTTCAGCTGGCCGATGCCGTGCTCGGCGCTGATCGTGCCGCGATGCTTGTGGACGTTGTCGTAGACGATCCGGTTGATGGGCGCCTGGTGCTCGGCGAGGAACGCCTTGGGGTCGCCGCCCTCGGGCATCTGCACGTTGTAGTGCAGGTTGCCGTCGCCCAGATGCCCGAACGTCACCATCCGCGCGCCGGGCGCGGCCGCCTGGATCGCCGCGTCGGTCTCGTCGATGAAGTGCGCGATCGCCGAGATCGGCACCGCGATGTCGTGCTTGATGTTCAGCCCTTCGTCGGCCTGCGCGAGCGGGATGTGTTCGCGCAGATCCCAGAATGCGCGCGACTGCGCGAGGTTTTCGGCGACGACCGCGTCGACGACGAGCCCTGCCTCGAACGCCTGTTCCATCATCGTCTCGAAGAGCGCGCGCGCGTGCGCCTCGCTTTCGTTGTCCGACAATTCGAGCAGCACGGTCTGCGGATGCGCGGCGTCGAACGGATAGCGCAACTGCGGGTAGTGCTTGCCGACAAGCTTCATGCAGAAGTCCGACATCAGCTCGAAGCCGGTCAGCAGCGGGCCGGCCGCGCGCTGCGCGAGCGCGAGGAAATCGAGCGCCGCGTGCGGCGATTCGAGCGCGGCGAGCGCCGTCACCTTCGCGGCGGGAAGCGGATGCAACTTCATCACCGCGGCCGTGATGATGCCGAGCGTGCCTTCCGCGCCGATGAAAAGGTCGCGCAGGTCGTAGCCGGTGTTGTCCTTGCGCAACCCGCGCAGGCCGTCCCAGACCTCGCCCTGCGCCGTGACGACCTCGAGCCCGAGGCACAGTTCGCGCGCATTGCCGTAGCGCAGCACCGCGGTGCCGCCCGCGTTCGTTGCGAGGTTGCCGCCGATTGTGCAACTGCCTTCCGCGGCGAGGCTCAGCGCGAAGAGCCGGTCGGCGTCCCGCGCGCGCGCCTGCGCATCGGCGAGGATCACGCCCGCTTCGACGGTGATCGTGTTGTTGTGCGGATCGAGCGCGCGCACCCGGTTCAGCCGCGCGAGACTCAGCACCGCCTGCTTGCCGCCCGCGTCGGGCGTCGCGCCGCCCGCGAGGCCCGTGTTGCCGCCCTGGGGCACGAGCGCGACGCGATGCTCGAGCGCGAGCTTCACGAGCGCGGCGACCTCCTCGGTGTTCGCCGGCCTGAGCACCGCGCACGCGGCGCCCTGGTAGCGGCGGCGCCAGTCGGTCAGGAACGGGGCGGTGTCGTGGGAATCGGTCAGCACGTGGTCGGCGCCGATTGCGTGGCGGCAGGCGTCGACGAAAGCGGAGGTGGAGGTCATGGCGTGAGTTCGGGATGTCCGGCAAACGAAATAATCAGGGGCGGGTGCGATCGGACGCGCGCGCACGCGCCGGCGCGTGCTTCTCGGGTTGTTCCGCCCGCTTCGCCGCCCGCCTCGCCGCCTGTTTCGCGGCGCGCTTGTAAGGTGCGACATAGGCGAGCGCGGCGCCGAAGAAGCCGAGCGCGAGCGCGGCCTCGAGCCAGCCGAGACGGGCCGACAGCCCGCCGTCCGTCATGCCGCGCACGATGCCTTCCGCAAGATAAATCAAAATCAGCATCGACGCCCACTGCAGCGTGTACACGCTGCGCCGCCACACGCCGGGCAGCGCGAGCGCGAGCGGCACGGCCTTCAGGATCAGCGCGGAGCCGCCCGGGCGCAGCGGCGCGAGCCACGCTTCCCACGCGACGCCGAGCGCGATCAGCGCGACGAGGCAAAGCGCGGCCGCGTGCGCGGCGAGCGGCTTCGCGGCGACGGGCGCGCTCATGCGGCCGCGGCGCCGAGCTGCGACGCGGTGCGTGCGAGCCGCGCGCCGAGCGCGTGCGCGAGCGTCTTCTCGTCGGCGGAAATGCGCTCGCGGGCCGGGTCGGCCACGCGCGCGAAATGCGACGCGCCGTACGGCGTGCCGCCCGTCTGCGTGACGGACAGCGCGGTTTCGGTGTAGGGAATGCCGACGATCAGCATGCCGTGGTGCAGCAGCGGCAGCATCATCGACAGCAACGTCGATTCCTGGCCGCCATGCAGGCTGCCCGTCGACGTGAACACGCAGGCGGGCTTGCCGGCGAGCGCGCCCGACAGCCATTGCGGCGTCGTGCCGTCCAGGAAGTACTTGAGCGGCGCGGCCATGTTGCCGAAGCGGGTGGGCGAGCCGAGCGCGAGCCCGGCGCATTCGTCGAGGTCGCGCGGCTCCGCGTACGGCGGGCCGTCGTCGGGGATGTCGGGCTGCGTCGCCTCGCAGACGGTGGACACGGGCGGCACCGTGCGGATGCGCGCCTGCATGCCGGGCACGCTGTCGATGCCCGCCGCGATCGCGAGCGCGAGTTCGCGCGTCGCGCCGTGGCGGCTGTAGTAGAGCACGAGGATGTCTTTCATAAGCCTCTTGAGTGAGCGGCTATTATAGGGGCTGAAGCCGCCGCGAAGCGTCGCGGTTCGACCTGCCGCGCCGCGCGCGGCACGTGCAGCAATAGGAGAAAGCCGTTGCCGAAGTTGAGCGTCGATCTCGACACCATCAAGCGTCTCGCGCGCTTCGCCGCGAAGCGCAGCGCGGAAGACCGCATCCCGCAGGTCGCGGGCAGCCTCACGTTCACGACGATGCTCGCGCTCGTGCCGCTCGTGACGGTCGCCTTCGCGCTCTTCACCGCGTTCCCGATGTTCGCGTCGTTCCAGAATTCGCTGCAGGGCTTCCTCGCCGATCACCTGATGCCCGCGCAGTTCAACAGCCAGATCTTCAAGTACCTGAACCAGTTCGCGTCGAAGGCGAAGGGGCTGACGACGGCGGGCCTCATCGTGCTCGTCTTCACCGCGGTGATGATGATGATGACGATCGAATCCGCGTTCAACCTGATCTGGCGCGTGCGCAAGCCGCGCCCGTTCGCGCAGCGCGTGCTCGCGTACTGGGCGCTGATCACGCTCGGGCCGCTGCTGTTCGGCGTGAGCCTGTCGATGTCGTCGTACCTGTTCACGAAATCGCTCGCGTTCGCCGGCTCGACGAGCACGCCGCCGGTCTTCGAATGGCTGCTGGCGGCCGCGTCGCTGCCGCTCACGGTGCTCGCGTTCACGCTGCTCTACGTGTATCTGCCGAACTGCACGGTCGCGTGGCGCGACGCGGTGGTGGGCGGCGTGTGCGCAGCGCTCGCGTTCGAGCTCGCCAAGCGCGGCTTCGGCTACTACGTGCGGCGCATTCCCACTTACACGGCGGTGTACGGCGCGTTCGCGACCGTGCCGATGTTTCTGCTGTGGCTGTATCTGAGCTGGTTCGTCACGCTCGCGGGCGCGATGATCGCGTCGGCGCTGCCGGCGATCCGGGTCGGGCAGTTCCACCGGATCCATTACCCGGGCAGCGATCTGCTCGACTCGCTCGAGCTGCTCGCGCGGCTCGCCGACGCGCAGCAGGCGGGCAAGCCGGGCCACACGGCCGCGCGGCTCGCGCTGATGGCGCGCTGCGACATGGAAACCGCGCAGCGGCTTTTGTCGACGCTCGAGGAGCGCGAATGGGTCGCGCGGCTGCAAAGCGGCAACGACGCCGCGCCGCGCTACGTGATGCTCGCGAACCCGGAGCGGCTGACGGTCGCGAACCTGTTCGACGTGCTCGTGATCGACCGCTCCGAGCTCGTCTACCAGGCGCAGCGCGGCCGGACCGAGGTCGATTGCGCGACGCTTGTCGATGCGTTCACGAGCGAGAAGCTCGATCTGTCGCTCGCGGAGCTGATCGCGCGCCGCAGGCAGGGCGCGTCGCGCGACGCACCGGGCGCGGCGCACTCGACGTCCGCGCTGCCGCCGCGCACCGCGTGACGCGGGAGCGAAGCGCACGAAGCGCACGAAACCGTGTCATCACGGTGCCACGCTGAAATGGGGCGGGTGCGAAGCCGGAGGTCTTCGGTGCAATCCACGGGCCCGCGGGTGCCGCGGGCCGCTCGGACAGGCGGGGCGCGCCACGGCTGCGGCGGCTTCCCGGCACCCGGGTCAGATCGAAATCTTGCCGGTGCAAATATCCTTGAACATCACCCAGTCGCCCATCAGGCTGTAGATCGGGTGCCGGAACGTCGCGGGGCGGTTCTTCTCGAAGAAGAAGTGCCCGATCCAGGCGAAGCCGTAGCCGCAGACGACGGCGGCGGGCAGCCACCACCAGAGGCCCGTGGCGAGCGCCATCGCGAGGCAGCCGATCACGCCGAGCGAGCCGACGAAATGCAACCGCCGCGACACGAGGTGGCGGTGTTCGTCCAGATAGAACGGATAGAACTCGGCGAAGCTCGCGAAATGCTCGGTATGCGCGGAATGTGCCATGACAGTCTCCTCGAGCGCCTGCGGCGGCCGCGCGGCGCGTCACGTGTTTCATTGTGCGGCGGGGCGCCGCTTGCCGCAACCGCGTCAGCCGCCGCCGTGGCGGCAAGCGCGGCGGCCCGGGCAGTTGCCGCAGTCGAGCGGCGCAAGCTTTCCTTTTGCGGGGCTTTCCGTTAGGATCGAAAGCCGATTATGCACAGGTTGCAATAGGGGACAACGATGCGCGTCAGCGATATTCTGAAAGTCAAGGGCAATACGCTGTTTACCGTGACGCCCGACACGCCGCTGCGCAGTGCGGTCGACACGATGGCGGAACACGACATCGGCTCGCTCGTCGTGATGGAATACGGCGATCTCGTCGGGATCCTGACGTTTCGCGAGATCATCCTGCGTCTGAAGGCGAACGGCGGCAGCATCGGCGAGGTGCTGGTGCGCACCGTGATGGACGAACCGCTCACGTGCACGCCCGAGACCGACATCGACGAAGTGCGCCGGATGATGCTCGAGCGGCACGCGCGCTACATGCCGGTGCTCGACAAGAAGGTGCTGATGGGCGTCATTTCGTTCTACGACGTCGCGAAGACCGTCGTCGAGGCGCAGAGTTTCGAAAACCGGATGCTGAAGGCCTATATCCGCGACTGGCCGGAACCCGACAGCGAAGAGCGCAAGCCGCTCGCCAGCTGAACCCGCGCGCGGGCCGCCGCGCGCGTTCCGGCCCTTCGTCAATTCTTCTTTCGCCCGGGTGCGCGATCGTGCTGACGCGCCACGCGGGCGCACTCACGCATGAGCGATCCTTCCATTACGTCGACCGCGCGGCGCGAGAAGCGCCGCGCCCATCCGTCGCAGTTCGATCTGCTGCGCGAGCGCCGCTTCGCGCCGTTTTTCGCGACGCAGTTCATGGGCGCGCTGAACGACAACGTCTTCAAGATCGGCTTTACCTCGCTCGTCACCTATCAGACGGCGAAATTCAGCGGCGTCGATCCGAAGACGGCCGCGTTCCTGATCTCGGCGATCTTCATCCTGCCGTTCGTGCTGTTCTCGGCGACGGCCGGGCAGCTCGCCGACAAGTACGACAAGGCGCGCCTCACGCGCTTCGTGAAGAGCTTCGAGATCGCGCTGATGGCGGTCGGCGCGGCGGGCTTCGTCACGCACGGCGCGCCGCTGCTGTACCTGTGCACGTTCATGATGGGCATGCATTCGACGCTGTTCGGCCCCGTCAAGTATTCGTACCTGCCGCAGCATCTGAACGATCATGAGCTCGTCGGCGGCAACGGGCTCGTCGAGATGGGCACGTTCGTCGCGATCCTGATCGGCACGATCGTCGGCGGCGCGGCGGCGGGCATCTCCGGGCGCGGCGAGCTGCTGCTCGCCGTCTGCTGCGTCGGCATCGCGCTCGTCGGGCGCGTCGCGGCGGCGGGCGTGCCGGCGACGCCCGCGCCGCAGCCGAAGCTCGCGATCAACTGGAACCCGTTTTCCGAGACGTGGCGCAACCTGAAGCTCGCGCGCGAGAACCGGACGGTGTTCCTGAGCCTGCTCGGCATTTCGTGGCTGTGGTTCGTCGGCGCGACGTTCCTCACGTCGTTCTTCGGCTTCGCGAAGGACGTGCTGTCGGCGAACCCGGATGTCGTCACCGTGCTGCTCGCGACGTTCTCGTTCGGCATCGGCCTCGGCTCGCTGCTGTGCGAGCGGTTGTCGCGGCGGCGCGTCGAGATCGGGCTCGTGCCGCTCGGCTCGCTCGGCATCAGCGTGTTCGCGATCGAGCTGTACTTCGCGAGCCACGCGCTGCCCACGCAGACGCATCTGCTGACGATCGGCGAGTTTCTCGGCCACGCGGCGCACTGGCGGATCCTCGCCGACCTGTTCCTGCTCGCGATGTTCGGCGGCTTCTACAGCGTGCCGCTCTATGCGCTGATCCAGAGCCGCAGCGCGCCCACGCACCGCGCGCGGATCATCGCCGCGAACAACATCCTGAACGCGCTCTTCATGATCGTGTCGGCGCTGATGGCGATGCTGCTCACGAAGGCGGGCGTCAGCATCCCGGGGATCTTCCTCGTGACCGCGCTGCTGAACGTCGTCGTCGCGTCGTACATCTACTCGCTCGTGCCCGAGTTCCTGCTGCGCTTCATCGCATGGGCGCTCGTGCACACGTTCTACCGGATCCGCCTCGTGCACGCGGAGCGGATTCCGGACGAGGGCGCGGCGCTCCTCGTCTGCAACCACGTGAGCTATGTCGACGCGCTCGTGCTCGCGGCCGCGAGCCCGCGGCCGATCCGCTTCGTGATGGATCACCGGATCTTCAACACGCGCTTCGCGAGCTGGGCGTTCCGTCACGCGAAGGCGATTCCGATCGCGCCGCGCCACGAGGACCCCGAGATGCTCGCGCGCGCGTACGACGCGTGCGAGGCGGCGCTGCGTGAAGGCGAGCTCGTCTGCATCTTCCCGGAAGGCAAGCTGACGAAGACGGGCGACGTCAACACGTTTCACCACGGCGTCACCGAGATCCTGACGCGCGCGCGCCCGTCGTGCCGATGGCGTTGCGCGGACTATGGGGCAGCGTGTTTTCGCGGCACGAGGACGCGCGCTGGCCGCGCCCGGTGAAGCGCGGCGTGATGAGCCGCCTGACGCTTGCGGTCGGCGAGCCGATCCCGGCCGCGGCGGCGACGCCGGAGGCGTTGCAGGCCGTCGTCGCCGAGCTGCGCGGCGCGCGCAAGTAGGCAGCGCGGGCAGGCAGGCGGCGCGCGGCACGGTTCCGCCCAGGTTCGTGCGGCGTGGCGCGCGCCGGTAGCGGCTTCGTCGGATGGCGGCGGGCGGCGCGCGCGGACATCGATCGCGCGGCAGCGGGCGGCGCATGACGCGGCTCGTGCGCAGGCGAGCCGCGGCCGCGCCGATCGGCGCGTGCGTCCGCCGTTTCGGGCGGCGCGGGCGAAGCCCGCGCGCGATATCGGCCGCCGCGCCGCGCGCATGCTCGGCCGCGCACGGTCGCGCGGCGCCGCCCGATCGCGCGCCATATCGCCGCATTGCCCGAAACGGGCTGGCATAATGACGGTTTCCCCGACTGACTTTCTTTTGGACGGCCCTATGTCCGGCAACACCCTCGGCACGCTTTTCACTGTCACGACCTTCGGCGAATCGCACGGCCCCGCGATCGGCTGCGTGATCGACGGCTGCCCGCCGGGCATGGCGCTCACGGAAGCCGACGTCCAGCTCGAGCTCGACCGCCGCAAGCCCGGCACGTCGCGCCACGTCACGCAGCGTCAGGAGCCCGACCAGGTCGAGATCCTGTCCGGCGTGTTCGAGGGCGTGACGACCGGCGCGCCGATCGCGCTCCTGATCCGCAACACCGACCAGCGCAGCAAGGACTACGGCAACATCGCCGAGACGTTCCGCCCGGGCCATGCCGATTACACCTACTGGCAGAAGTACGGCGTGCGCGACTATCGCGGCGGCGGCCGCTCGTCCGCGCGGCTGACGGCGCCCGTCGTCGGCGCCGGCGCGATCGCGAAGAAGTGGCTGCGCGAGCGCTTCGGCGTCGAGGTGCGCGGCTACATGAGCGCGCTCGGCGAAATCGAGATCCCGTTCGTCGACTGGTCGCACGTGCGCGAGAACCCGTTCTTCGCGCCGAACGCCGACATCGTGCCGCAACTCGAGGACTACATGGACGCGCTGCGCAAGGACGGCGATTCGATCGGCGCGCGCATCGATGTCGTCGCGTCGGGCGTGCCGGTCGGCTGGGGCGAGCCGCTGTTCGACCGGCTCGACGCCGACATCGCGCACGCGATGATGGGGATCAACGCGGTGAAGGGCGTCGAGATCGGCGCGGGTTTCGCGAGCGTCGCGCAGCGCGGTTCGGTGCACGGCGACGAGCTGACGCCGGACGGCTTCGTCGGCAATCACGCGGGCGGCGTGCTCGGCGGCATCTCGACGGGGCAGGACATCACGGTGTCGATCGCGATCAAGCCGACGTCGAGCATTCGCACGCCGCGCCGCTCGATCACGCGGGCGGGCGAACCCGCCGTCGTCGAGACGTTCGGCCGCCACGACCCGTGCGTCGGGATTCGCGCGACGCCGATCGCCGAATCGATGCTCGCGCTCGTGCTGATCGATCACGCGCTGCGGCACCGCGCGCAGTGCGGCGACGTGTCGAGCGCGACGCCGAGGATCGCCGCGCGCGCGCCGGACGCGCAATGAGCGTGATCGGACGGCGAGCCGAGGGCGTCGCGCGCCATTCGCGCCGCCGGCCGGCGCGCGATGCCGGGATCGAAACGGCATCAAAACGGCATCAAAACGAAAACGGGCGCCGAGTGAACTGAACCCCAAGAGTTGGACATAGATCTGACCCTTGGGGGTTTTTTCATGACGAAATACGACGAGCGGTTCAAGCTTGAAGTGGTGCAGCGGTATCTGTCTGGCGACAAAGGGTGCAAAGCGCTTGCGAGAGAGTTTGGGGTGAGCAGCACACAGGTGGAGCAATGGGTTGCCAGCTACAAGCGCCATGGTGCCGATGGATTACGGCGCAAAGGGCACGTGAAGTACAGCGCACAGTTCAAGCTGGAGGCGCTGGAACGCATGCAGCGGGAGAATCTATCCCGCACGCACATGCAAGCGCTGCTGGACATTCGTGATGCAGGAGCCATCGCCCGTTGGGAACGCCAGTATCATGAGGGTGGTTTCGCCGCCCTCCTACCACGTCCGAAGGGACGCCGCCCCAAGATGTCGACTTCGCCGCTTTCCGAACCTGCGCCGCCAGAATCCGAACCGGATACTCGCACCCGAGAGCAATTGCTCAAGGAAGTTGAGTACCTGCGCGCGGAGGTAGCCTACCTAAAAAAACTCGATGCCTTGATTCGGGCGGAGCAACGTCATGACCTGCCCCCTTCGATAGGGCCAATGGGCTTCTAGCAAAGTCCCTTTAAACCAACTCCTGGAAAGCGGCAGGAGCGTCCGCGGTTGCCCGATGTTTCGCCGCAAACTCTGACGGCGCAAGGTAGTTCAGTGCGCTGTGCGGCCTTTGCTCGTTGTAGTCCTGACGCCATGCCGCGATGACTGCCCGAGCGTGCGCGAGCGTCGTGAACCAGTGCTCGTTAAGGCATTCGTCGCGGAACTTGCCGTTGAACGATTCGATGTACGCATTCTGCGTGGGCTTGCCCGCCTGAATCAACTTCAGCGTGACGCCGTTCGCATACGCCCACTGGTCAAGCGCGCGGCTCGTAAATTCGGGTCCCTGGTCTGTTCGCACCGCCTTGGGATAGCCACGGAAGCGAGCTGCACGGTCCAATGCCCGAGCGACATACAAACCTGAGATGCCATGGTCGACGACGATGTCGACAGCCTCTTTCGTGAAATCGTCGACGACGGTCAGGCACTTCACGCGCCGGCCGTTGGAAAGCGCATCCATCACGAAATCGATTGACCATACCTCGTTGGGTGCGCCCGGCAATGCCAGTTGCTCGCGCTCAATCATGACGCCGTGGCGCTTGCGACGGCGCCGCACAGCCAGCCCTGCCTCACGGTACAGGCGATAGATGCGCTTGTGATTGGCGTGCGTGCCTTCGCGTTCCACCAGGGCGTGCAGTCGGCGGTAGCCGAATCGACGACGTTCGTGCGCCAACTTCACCAGACGCGCCGCGAGCACCTCATTCTCGTGGTCCGGCTTCGCGTCGTAATGCAGCACGCTGCGAGAAAGCCCGACAAGCCGGCAGGCGCGGCGCTCGGAGATGTTGACCTTCTCCCGAATCGCCAACACTGCTTCGCGTTTGGCTTGCGGGCTCAGGGCTTTCCCTTGACGACAACCTTCAACGCTTCCATATCGAGCATTGCTTCGGCCAGCAGTTTCTTCAGTCGGGCATTCTCCACCTCGAGGCCCTTGAGCCGGCGGGCTTCCGAGACTTCCATGCCGCCGAACTTCGCGCGCCAGGTGTAGAACGACGCGTCACTGAACCCATGCTTCCTGCACAGTTCCTTGACCGGCATACCGGCCTCGGCTTCCTTCAGAAACCCGATGATTTGCTGTTCCGTAAAGCGCTTCTTCATGTTCGTCTTCTTCTCCGAAAACGAACTTTACTAGACTCCGGCTGGCCCTGTTTGTAGGGGGCAGGTCACGCGAGCGCAAGGCCGAAACGGCGCAGCGCCTGGATCTGGTGGAGCCGGGCGATGTCGTTGCGGTCGTACAGCCGGTAGCCGTTGTCGGCGCGCGCCGAAGGCTTGAGCAGGCCGATCGCGTCGTAATGGTGCAGCGTGCGGACCGTCAGGCCGCAGCGTTTCGCCAGTTCTCCGATCTTGAGCCGCATCGTGGACCTCCGTTTCATGCGCACCGTGGAGGGTGAAACCTTACGCTACGTGAGGGTCAAGCGGAATCGGCGCGCGGCGCGGCCGGTGTCCGTCGACGGCGGCGCGTGCCTCACGCGCGCGCCGAATCGCCTCGCCACCGCGGACGCAGTGCGTTCCGCGCATGCGCGGAGCAGGGGGCTCGTTCGTCGAGCGTGCGTGAATCGGAGCGGCCGGTGCGGCGACGCGCCGCCCGCGCGGTGCGGGTTTTGCGCGGCATGTCGGCGCAAAAGCGGAGGGAGGCAACGGGGGCGTTGCCGACCACGGCTGTCAGCCGCCGTCGATCGCGGCGTTCGAGGGCAGACACGACCTGCGCCGCGTTCACGGCGGCGATCGCCTGCGCGGCGATGTCGGCTGCGCAACGGCGCCCGACGCGCTGCATGCTTGATCCGCCGCATGCCGAATCCGCGACGGCCGCTGCTTGCGCCGCGCGCGCGGTTAGCTCGGCGAATGCGTTGGGTTCGATTCGACCGTCGTGTCGCGCCCGTTTGCCGGGCGGGCCGTGCTCGTCGCGCCGGTTGCGCTTGCCGCATCGATCGAGCCGTCGATCGCGCCGGCGGACGGGCCGGCGGTCGGTGGCGTTCGCGCCTGTATCCGTATCGCGTTCGCGCCGCTGGCGGCAGCCGCCGGGGCGGGCGCGGCCGGCGCATCGGCGGCCGCGCTCGCCGTCACGGAAGCTTGCGCCGCCTCGGTCTTGCCGTTCGCGCGAAGCATGCGCGCGTCGCCGGTCCGCTTCGCGTCGTCCGCACACTGCGCCGCACCGGCTTCGTGTACGTCGATCACGCGGTGCGCACCGCCGACACCACTCGATCCACTTACGTCACTCACATCATTCGAGCCGCTCATACCGCCCACACGCCGCGCATCCGGCCCGCCGTCGATCGGCGTGCCCATCGCTTGAAAGAGCCGCGCGGTATCGACGAGCCGCGTGCCCGTCGCGCGGATCTCGTCGAGCCGCGCGTTGCGGTACTGCTGCTCGCTCGCGCGCGCGGCCGACGGCGGCAGCGCGCCGAGCCGCACGCGCGCCGCGGTGTCGTCGAACGCGCCGCGCGCGGCGACGGCCGAGCGGTTCGACGCGTCGAGCGCGCTCGCGTCGTTCTCGAGCGCGGCGAGCTTGTCGGCCACATCCTGGAAGGCGGCGAGCACCGTCTGCTTGTACTGGTCGACGGCCGCGTCGTAGCTCGCGCGCGCCGCGCGGCGCTGCGCGAGCAGCGCGCCGCCGTGAAAGAGCGGCTGCGTGAGCGATGCGCCGACGCTCCAGATCGCGCCCGCGCCCGACAGCATCGCCGGCCACTTGAAGCCCGCATGGCCCATCGACGCGGACAGCGACAACTGCGGGAACATCTGCGCGGTCGCGACGCCGACCTCGGCCGCCGCAGCCTGCAAGCCGGCCTCGGCCGCGCGGATGTCGGGCCGCGCCTGCAGCAGCGTCGACGGCACGACGACCGGCACGTCCTGCGGCAGATGCAGATCGGCGAGCGCGAGATTCGCGGGCGCGGCATCCGGCGTGCGGCCGAGCAGCACGGCAAGCGCATGGCGCGCGCTCTGCGCTTGCTGGCGCAGCGCGGGCAGGCTCGCCTCGAGCGCCGCCGCGCTTTGCCGCGTGTTCAGCATGTCGGTGCGCGACGCCGCGCCGAGCCGGTGGCGCGCGGCCGCGTCGCTCGCCTGTTCGCGCGCGAGCGCGACGAGCCGCTCGGTCGTCGCGACCTGCTCGGCGAGCGCGGCCGATGTGACGGCGGCCGTCACGATGTTCGCGGCGAGCGCGCGCCGCGCGGATTCGAGCTGGTACGCATTCACGTCGACGCGCTTGGACAGCGCGCGGTTCGCGAAACGCGCGGCGCCGAACAGATCGAGCGTGTAGCTCGCCTGCAACTGGCCCGCGAACACGTTGTAGAGCACCGTCTGCGGGCCGAACGCCGGCATGCCGAGCGCGCGCTCGCGCGTCGCCTGGCCGCCGGCGTCGATCGTCGGCAGCAGCGAGCTGCCGATCTGCGCGCGCAACTGTTCGCGCGCGGCGCTCAGGCTCTTTTCGGCGGCGGCGAGCGTCGGGCTGTTGCGCAGCCCTTCGTCGACGAGCGCGTCGAGCGCGGGCGAGCGATAGCGCTTCCACCAGTCGGGCACCGGCTGCGCGCCCACGTCAAAGCGTTGCGCGAGCCCCTGCGCGGCGGCCGTGCGCTCGGGCAGCGGTGTCGCGCCGTAGTGCGCGGGCGACGGCATCGCGGGCGGTGCGTCGCTCGGCGCGAACAGCGAGCAGCCGGCGAGCGCGCCCGCGAACGCGATGGCGGCGGCCGCGGCGAGCGCGCGCGGCGCGAGACTCGGGAGCGAAGGAATCGAAACGCGCATGGTCAGGCTCCGGAAGGCGTGGCGGGCGGCTCCGGATCGCGCTCGTCCGGCTTCACGCGGAACCACGCGGCATAGAGCGCCGGCAGGAAGAAGAGCGTGAGCACCGTCGCGCTCGTGATGCCGCCCATCAGCGCGGTCGCCATCGGGCCGAAGAAGTTCGAGCGCAACAGCGGAATCAGCGCGAGCACGGCGGCCGCGGCCGTCAGCGTGATCGGCCGGAAGCGCCGCACGGTCGCGCCGACGATCGCGTCGAAGCGGCCGTGGCCGGCGGCGATGTCCTGCTCGATCTGGTCGACGAGAATCACCGAGTTGCGCATGATGATCCCGAACATCGCGATCACGCCGAGCATCGCGACGAAGCCGAACGGCTTGCCGAACAGGAGCAGCGTGCCGACGACGCCGATCATCCCGAGCGGCGCGGTCAGCACGACCATCAGCACGCGCGAGAAGCTCTGCAGCTGAATCATCAGGAGCGTGAGCACGGCGATCACCATCAGCGGCATCTGCGCGTTGATCGACGTCTGGCCCTTCGTGCTTTCCTCGACCGAGCCGCCGATCTCGATCCGGTAGCCGACGGGCAACTGCGCGCGCAGCGCGTCGAGCTTCGCGTCGATCGCGTGCGTGACGTCGATGCCTTGCGCGCCCGCCGTCACGTCGGACTGCACGGTGATCGTCGGCTGGCGGTCGCGTTCCCAGACGACGCCGTATTCGAGCGTGTCGTGAAAGCGCCCGAGCGAGCCGAGCGGCACCGGGCCGTTCGGCGTCGGCATCGCGAGGCCCGCGAGGCTCGCGGGATCGATGCGCTGCGCGCGCGGCGCGCGCAGATCCACCGCGATCAGCTTGTCGCGCTCGCGATACTGCGTGAGCGTCGTGCCGGAGAGCGTCATCGCGAGGAAGCTCGCGACGTCCTGCGAACTCACGTTCAGCTCGCGCGCCTTGTGCTGGTCGAGCTCGAAGCGCACCGAACGCTCGGCGGGTTCGTCCCAGTCGAACTGCACGTTGGTCGCGCGCGCATCCGCGCGCATCGTCGCCGCGACCTTCTCGGCGATCGCGCGCACGGTCGCGATGCTGTCGCCGCTCACGCGGAACTGCACCGGATAGCCGACGGGCGGGCCGTTCTCGAGCCGCGAGATCCGCGTGCGCGCCGCCGGGAATTGCTCGCGCAGCACGGGCGCGAGCCAGGCCGAGAGCTTTTCGCGCGCGTCGACCGATTTCGCGGTGATCACGAACTGCGCGAAGTTCGGCAATTGCAGCTGCTGGTCGAGCGGCAGGTAGAAGCGCGGCGCGCCGGAGCCGACGAAGTTCACCGCATGGTCGATCTCCGGGCGCTTCGCGATCAGCTTCTCGAGGCGCTCGGCCTCCTTGAGCGTCGCGTTGAACGACGCGCCTTCGGGCAGCCGCAGGTCGACGAGCAGCTCGGGGCGGTCGGAGCTCGGGAAGAATTGCTGCGGCACGAGCGAGAAGCCCGCGAGCGCGACGACGAACAGCGCGATCGTGATCGCGAGCACGATGAAGCGCCGCTCGATGCACCACTTGATCCATACGCGCAGCCGCGTGTAGAAGCGCGTGTCGTAGATGTCATGGCCGTGCGCGTGATCGTGTGCGGCGTCGGGGGCGTGCGGCGCGCCGGCGGCGTCCTGCCGCGGATGCTTGCGCTCGGGCAGCATGTGATAGCCGAGCAGCGGAATCAGCACGACGGCCGCGAACCACGACGCGATCAGCGCGATCGCCGATACCTCGAAGATCGAGCGCGTGTATTCGCCCGTGCTCGATTTCGCGAGCGCGATCGGCAGGAAGCCGGACACCGTGACGAGCGTGCCCGTGAGCATCGGGAACGCGGTGCTCGTATAGGCGAACGCGGCGGCGCGCGCGCGGCTGAAGCCCTGCTCGAGCTTCACGGCCATCATCTCGACCGCGATGATCGCGTCGTCGACGAGCAGGCCGAGCGCGAGCACGAGCGTGCCGAGCGAGACCTTGTGCAGCCCGATGTCGAACAGGTACATGAAGAGCGCGGTGACGGCGAGCACGACGGGAATCGAGATCACGACGACCATCCCGGTGCGCAGGCCGAGCGACACGAGGCTCACGATCAGCACGATCGCGACCGCCTCGGCGACCGCCTCGAGGAAGTCGTCGACCGAGCGCGCGACCGCGTGCGGCATGCTCGATACTTCGGTGAGCGCGAGGCCGGCCGGCAGTTGCGCCTGCAGCGCCTTCGCGCTCGCGTCGAGCGCCTTGCCGAGCCGGATCACGTCGCCGCCCGGCTGCATCGTGACGCCGATGCCGAGCACGGCGCGGCCGTTCGCGTTCCGGCCGATCGTGCGCATCTGCGTGACGGGCGGATCGTCGTAGCCGCGCTTGATGGTCGCGAGCTCGCCTAAGCGGAACGTGCGGCCGTTCACGCGGATCAGCGTGTCGGCGATCGCGGCGACGCTCTCGTACTGGCCGCTCGGGCGGATGAACACGCGATCGTGCGCGGCCGTGAGCACGCCCGGCGACGCGACGTCGTTCTGCGCGTTGATCGCCTGCGCGATCTGCTGCGGCGAGATGCCGAGCCGCGCGAGGCGCGTGTTGTCGATCCCGACGAAGATCCGCTGATCGGGGTCGCCGAAGTAGTCGACCTTCGCGACGCCCGGCACGCGCAGCAGCACGACGCGCAGCTGATCCGCGTAGTCGTGCAGTTGCGCGGGCGAGAAGCCGTCGCCTTCGAGCGTGTAGATGTTCGTGTAGACGTCGCCGAATTCGTCGTTGAAGAACGGGCCCTGGACGCCGGGCGGCAGCGTCATCGAGATGTCGCCCACCTTCTTGCGCACCTGGTACCACGTTTGCGGCACGTCCTTCACGGGCGCCGAATCCTTCATCGCGAAGAACAGCATCGATTCGCCGGGCCGCGAGTAGCTGCGCAGGTAATCGATCGCGGGCATTTCCTGCAGCTTGCGGCCGATCCGGTCGGTGACCTGTTCCTGCACCTGGCGCGCGGTCGCGCCCGGCCAGAACGTGCGGATCACCATCACACGGAACGTGAACGGCGGGTCTTCCGATTGCGCGAGGCGCGAGTAGGCGAGGATGCCCGCGATCGTCGCGAGCGCGATCAGGTAGACGACGAGCGCCTGATGGCGCAGCGCCCATGCGGACAGGTTGAAGCGTCCGCCTTCTTCTCGGCCGGCCGTCATGACGCGACGTCCTCCGGATGAAGCGGCGGCACCGCGCGCACCTTCTCGCCCGCGCTCACCGTGTGCACGCCTTGCAGCACGACGCGCTCGCCCGGCTGAATTCCGCCCGACACGGTCACCGTGCGCTCGTTGTAGCGCACGACGTCGACGCGCCGCAGCTCGAGCGTGTCGTCCTGCTTGCGCACGATCCACAGCGCGGGCGCGTTGCCGGCATGAAAGAGCGCCGTCGACGGCAGCGTGAAGCGCGGCTGCGCGTTCGCGGCGCTCGGCGCATCGGGCGAGAGCGCGACGTTCGCGGTCATCCCGAGCCGCACCGCCGCATCGGGCTGCGCGAGCGTGAGCTTCACGCGGTACGTGCGGCTTTGCGGATCGGCGGCGGGCGCGATCTCGCGCACGCGCGCGTCGAACGCGCGGCCGGGCAGCGCCGGCAGCGTGACGCGCGCCGTGCGGCCCGGCGCGAGGCGCGGCAGTTCGCTTTCCGGCGCGTCGGTGACGACGTCGATGTCGCCCGACCACGCGAGCTGATAGACCGGCTGGCCGGCGGACACGTTCTGCCCGGTGTCGGCCTGCTCGGCGGTGATGTAGCCTGCGTGATCGGCGACGAGCGTCGCGTACTGCAACTGGTTCTTCGCGAGCGCGAGCTGCTGCGCGGCCTGGTCGCGCTGCGCGCGCGCGGAGGCGTACGCGTTCTCGGTCTGCTCGAGCTGCGCGGGCGCGATCAGGTTCTCGCGCGCCTGCGCGCGATCGCGCTCGCGCTGCTGCTGCGCGAACGTCAGCGCGTGCGTCGCGGCGTCGAGCTGCGCCTGCGCGCTGGCCGCGCTGCGCGCGACGTCGGACGTATCGAGCAGCGCGACGACCTGGCCTTTCTTCACGATGTCGCCGAGGCGCACCTTGCGCTCGACGAGCTTGCCGGCGATGCGAAACGACAGCGGCGTGGCGTAGCGCGGCTGGATTTCGCCGGGCAGCGACACGGCGGCGGCCGCGCCGTCCGCCTGCGCCGGCACTGCGACGACGGGGCGCGGCGCGCTCGGCGCGGCTTCCTTGCGATGACAGGCGGCGGCGATGAGCGCGACGCCGATCAGCAGCGCGGCGCGAGAACCGGAACGATTCACGGTGACCCCTCGGGCAGGAGAAAACGGAAAAAAACCGAAAAACCGGCAAGCCGGATGCGCTTGCCCGGCGTCGCGCGCGGCAAAAAACCAAAACAATCGGCGCGCACGTTGATGACTTGCTTACAAAAACCTGGTCGGATTCTAATACAGGGTTGTATCTGGATGCAAAGGTGTTTCGATTCGCGGGAAGATGCTAGACTTCCCGGCCATGAAGCCCATCCGCCTGACCCGAGAACAAAGCAAGGATTTGACGCGCGAGCGTCTGCTGAGCGCTGCGCACGCGATTTTCACGAAGAAAGGGTACGTGGCGGCGAGCGTCGAGGACATCGCGTCCGCGGCGGGCTACACGCGCGGCGCGTTCTATTCGAATTTCCGCAGCAAGGCGGAACTGCTGATCGAACTGCTCAAGCGCGATCACGAAGAGGCGGAGGCGGATCTGCAGAAGATCTTCGAGAGCGGCGGCACGCGCGAGCAGATGGAGGCGCACGCGCTCGAGTATTACAGCCAGTTCTTCCGCAACAACCCGGCGTTCCTGCTGTGGGGCGAGGCGAAGCTGCAGGCGACGCGCGACGCGAAGTTCCGCGCGCGCTTCAACGAGTTCGTGAAGGAAAAGCGCGACCGCTTCACGCATTACATCCTGACGTTCGCCGAGCGCGTGGGCACGCCGCTGCTGCTGCCCGCCGATGTGCTCGCGCTCGGGCTGATGAGTCTGTGCGACGGCGTGCAGTCATACCACGCGGCCGATCCGCGGCACGTGACGGGCGACGCCGCGCAGCAGGTGCTGGCCGGCTTCTTCGCGCGCGTCGTGCTCGCGCGCGCGCCGGACTGACGGCGCGCGGCTTTCGATCGGGCCGCGCGCCGGCGGGCTTGCCCGGGCTTCGCGGAGCCGGCTTCGAGGGGCGGTTTTGCATGCGGGCTTCGCACGCCGGCCGCGCGTGCCGGCCAGGTCCGCTCCGCGCTCGCCGCGGTCCTGTCGCGCGGATGCGTTCGACGCACCCGTTCGGGCGTTTCTTCGGATCATTTCCGCTGCGCGAGGCGCGCGCGCCTTTGCCGGCCGGGCGCGGCCTCGCCGGCGAAGCCGCGCGGCGGCGTTCGGTCGCCGGCCGGCTGCGCGCGGGCGCTCAACGTTCGAGATCCATGTTCATCCGGCGATACGCATCGAGCAGCGACGTCTTGTAGACGACGCCCGCGAGCGTCGGATCGTCCGCGCGCTCGACGACGGGCAGCCGCTCGCCCTGGAACCGCATGAAGTGCTCGAGCGCCGCGCCGATCGGCATGTCGGGCGTGAGGAGCGGAAACGGCGTGTGCAGGTAGTTCGCCGCGCTTTTGTGCGTCGTGTCGCGCTTCTCGAGCAGGTCGGACGTGATGTCCTTGAGCGCGACCGCGCCGCGGAAGCGCCCGGCATCGTCCGTCACGTACAGGTACTTGACCGGATATTCGAGAAACACGCGCGTCATGTCGGCGACGCTCGCCGTGAGCGGCACGACGGTCGCGGCCGGCTGGATCAGGTCGCGCATCTGCGCGGTGCGCAGGCGCGTGCGCGCCTCGTCGTCGCGGTGGCGGCGCAGCGTGATCTCGTACATCGAGGTCTTGCCGAGCGCGCGCGCCGCGAAATACGCGACGACGCACGACACCATCAGCGGCAGCACGACCTGGTAGCTGAGCGTCATCTCGAAGATCATCAGGATCGCCATCAGCGGCGCCTGCGTCGCGCCCGCGAGGAACGCGCCCATGCCGACCATCGCGTACGCGTACCACGCGGACACGTGCGCGGGCAGCAGCGCGTGCAGCGCGATGCCGAACAGCGAGCCGACCACCGCGCCGACGAAGAGCGTCGGCGTGAAGATCCCGCCGATCGCGCCGGAGCCCGCCGTCGCGGCGGTCGCGATCAGCTTGAGGACGAGCACCGCGACGAGCGCCTGCCAGGTCCACGGCGCGTGCAGGATCGCGTTGACGACGCTGTAGCCGTTGCCCCAGACGTCGGGCACCCACACCGAGATCACGCCGACGATGAGCCCGCCCGCGGCGAGCCGCACGGGCAGCGGGACGGGCAGGCGCTTGAACTGCGCCTTGGACAGCTCGAGCAGGCGCAGGAACTGCGGCGCGGCCGCGCCGCACAGCAGCCCGAGCGCGACGAAGAACAGCACTTCCCAGCCGGCGACGGCCGGAAACACCGGCATCTGGTACGGCGGCTTGTAGCCGGCGAACTCGCGCATCACGATGTTCGCGACGACCGAGGCGACGACGACGGGCCCGAAGCTCTCCATCGCGATCGAGCCGAGCACGATCTCGCAGACGAAGAACGCGCCCGCGATCGGCGCGTTGTACGCGGAGGTGATCCCCGCCGCCGCGCCGCACGCGACGAGCAGGCGCAGCCGCGGCGGATCGAAGTGCGCGAAGCGGCCGACGAGCGACGCGGCGAGCGCCGCGAGCTGCACCATCGGGCCTTCGCGGCCGATCGAGCCGCCGCTGCCGATCGTGAGCAGCGACGACGCGCTGCGCCAGAGGCTCTGCCGCACCGGCACGACGCCGTCGCCGAGCGCGACGGCTTCCATGTAATCGGTCTTGCTTTCCTTGCGCGCGCCGCGCTGCGCGACGAGCAGCACGCAGCCCGCGAGAAAGCCGCCCGCGGCGGGCAGCCAGAACCGCACCTGCCATGGCAGGCGCTTCGCCATCTCGGTGAAGCTGCCGCTCGTGCCGGAGATCGCGTGCTGGATCAGCTCGATGCCTTCGCGGAACGCGACCGTCGCGAGCGCGCCGCCGATGCCGACGATCACCGACCACACGAGCATCGTATGCGCGTCGGACAGCCGGAACAGGGTTTGCGCGCGGGTGCGCAGCTTGAGCAGGAACGAGAGCACGACGGACGAGGTTCGGCGGATGAAATCGAGCGGAAGAATAGCATTGCGCCGCGGGCGCGGGGCGGACCCGGCACACGCGGCGCGGCGGCGCGGCAAGGCGGGCGGCGGTTCAGCCCAGCCAGCGCTGCGTCGCCCAGACGATCGCATAGCCGCCGAAGACGAGCCACGCATACAGGATGAGGCCCGTCATCAGCGCGCGGGGGCCGGCCGCGCGGATCTGCGACATCCGCGTCTCGATGCCGAGCGCCGTCATCGCCATCGTCAGCGCGAACGTGTCGAGCGCGTTGAGCGTGCCGATCGCGGCGGCGGGCAGCATCTGCAGCGAATTCACGATGACGAAGCCGAGAAAGCCGAGCGCGAACCACGGCACCGCGAGCTTGCGCGGCGCGCCGCGGCCGGCCGCCGTCGAGCGCCGCGCCGAGCGGGCGAGCCACGCGCCGAGCACGAGCAGCACCGGCACGAGCAGCATCACGCGGGTCATCTTGACGATCGTCGCGACGCGCGCGACTTCAGGGCCGACGTCGCTCGCCGCGCCCACCACCTGCGCGACCTCATGGATCGTGCCGCCGAAGAAGAGGCCGAGGCCCGTCGCATCGAGATGCAGCCAGCCGGCGCGGTACGCGAGCGGATACGCGAACATCGACAGCGTGCCGAACAGCACGACGCTGCCGATCGCCATCGCGCTTTGGTGCGGCTTCGAGCGCAGCGCCGATTCGAACGCGAGCACCGCGGCCGCGCCGCAGATCGCGCTGCCGGCGGCGGTCAGCAGCGCGGTGTCGCGGTCGAGCTTCATCAGCCTGATGCCGGCCCAGGTGCCGACGGCGAGCGTGCTCGCAACGACGAGCGCCGATACCGCGAGCCCCGGCACGCCGACCTGCGCGATTTCCTGCAGGCTCACGCGCAGCCCGAAGAACGCCACCGCGATGCGCAGCAGCTTGCGCGCGGAGAAATCGACGCCGGCCGCCCAGCTCGCGGGCATGCCTTCGCGCAGCAGATTGCCGTACAGCGCGCCCGCGACGATGCCGACGATGAGCGGGCTCAGGCCGAGATGCGCGACGGCGGGCAGTTGCGCGACGCTCGTGACGGCGAGCGCGAAGAGGCCGACGAACAGAACGCCGTTGAGCCGCCCGCGCATCGAAGGCGCGGCGACGCTGAGCGGGGGTGAGGTGAGCGTGGACATGGCTTCGTTCTTTTTCGGGTGACGATGGGCCTAATCCTAAAATGAATATATCGATATGAAAAATCGTCATTTGTCGCGTAAAATATCCGGAAATCCGATATTTCAGAGCGATGACCCCAGATCAACTGATAACATTCGCCGCGGTCGCCGAGCACCGGAACATCAGCCGCGCGGCGCTCGCGCTGCATCTGTCGCAGCCCGCGGTGTCCGGCCAGTTGCGCCAGTTGCAGGACGAGTTCGGCGAGCCGCTGTACCAGCGCGACGGGCGCGGCGTGCGGCTCACGCCGGTCGGCGAGGCGCTCGCGCGCCATGCGTCGCAACTGCGCGACACGTTCGCGCAGGCGCGCGCGTACCGCGACGCGGTGCGCGGGCTCGAGCGCGGGACACTGCGCATCGGCGCGAGCACGACGCCCGCGAGCTACCTGCTGCCGTATCTGCTCGCCGCGTTTCAGCCGCTCGCGCCGGAGGTCGCGATCCAGACGATGAGCGGCAATACGTCGGATGTCGTCGCGTCGCTCGACATCGCGCTGATCGAGGGGCCGCCCGGCGACGCGCTGCCGGCCGGCACGACGGTGCACGAATGGCGCGAGGACGAGATCGTCGCGATCGTGCCGGCGTCGCATCCGCTCGCCGCGCCCGGCGCGCCGGGCCGCGCGCGGGCGACGCTCGCCGCGCTCGCCGCCTATCCGCTCGTGCTGCGCGAGGCGGGCTCGGGCGTGCGCCAGCTCGTCGAGCGTGCGTTCGCGCGTGCGGCGACGCCGCTTGCGGTCGCGTTCGAGATCGCGGGCGTCGAGGCGGTGAAGGAAGCGGTGCGCGCGGGAATGGGCGTGGGTTTCGTCTCCGCGATGTCGCTGCGGCACGACGACGCGGCGCTCGCGATGGTGTCGATCGCGCCCGAGCCGCTCACGCGCCATTTCTCGATTCTCGTGCCGCACGGCGCGACGCCGTCGCGCGTCGCCACGCGGTTTCTCGAACTGTGCATCGCCCAGGCCCGAGCCGCCTGACGGGCGGCGCGCCGTGGCGCGAGCGGGCAGGCGGGGCGCGGGTTCGATCGCCCGCGAACGACTAGCGCCGGCGGCCGTCGCCCGCGCGGCGGCTCGGCGTTTCGGGCGTTTCGGGCGGACGGCCCGCCGCGAAGCACACGGCGATCGGCACCGCGATTTCGGCGACGAACGCCGCGAGCAGCGCCGCATCGGGTAGCCGCACGCCGCGCAGCCGGCAGTATTCGGCCACGACGATGAAGGTCGCGCTCGTGATCATCAGCGCGACGCCGAAGACCCGGTTGCGCCGGTACCAGAGCGCGGGGTTCCGGAGCGTCGCGCGGGTCCTGACGCCGTAGAAGCGATTGGGCGCGATCCGTTGGGCCGCGAGCGGGACGGCGAGCGCGAAGAACAGCGCGCTCGCGAGCAGGTACGAGACGGTTTCCGGGCGATCGAGCATGCGGTCTGCTCCGATGAAACGAACGGGCATATGAAACGCCGTGACGGCGCGCGAGCCGGCGCGACGCGGCATGCCGCCGGCTTGTACGCACGGCTCGCGGCGCGCCGCCACAGGCTATTTTGCGCCCGCGGCACGCCGTTTGCGCATGGTCGAGACCGAAGGTTCGCCGGCCGCACTTAGGGATTTCCTCTATGGTTGGCATCCGGTGCTCGGCGCAACATTCCTCCAATTCGTGAATGGAACCGGTTCCATTCACGAATTCCAGCACATCCCGCCGAGAAGGAGGCAAGCAGGCATGGTCGATATCGTGATCGTCGCGAGCGCGTTCGGCGCGGATGCGGTCCGCCGCGCGGGCCATCGCGCGTTCGTCGCGGCGGTGGCCGATGCGGGCGCCGCCGGCTTCGAGGTGCGCCGCGAACTGTTCGCGGCGGACGACGACGCGGCCGCGCCGGCGCTGGCGGCGCTCGGCCGCGCGATCGCCGCGGCCGGGTTGTGGTCGGTGTACTCGACGCCCGCGGCGCTCTATGCGGACGACGGCGACCTGAACCGCGACGCGCTCGCGGCGGCGCTCGACCAGGCCGACGCGCTCGGCGCGCGCTTCGTGAAGTTCCAGTTGGGCGGCTTCGCGGCGAACCCGCATGCAGCCGAGCTCGCCGGCGCGACGCGCGGCGCGCGCGCCCGCGTGCTGGTCGAGAACGGCCAGTCGCGGCAGGGCGGCGCGCTCGCGCAGTTCACGACGCTGTTCGCCGCGCTGCGCGACGCGCGCGGCCCGGCGCCCGTCGGCATGACGTTCGACATCGGCAACTGGCTGTGGGCGGGCGAGGCGCCGCTCGCGGCCGCGCGCGCGCTCGCCGCGCACGTCGAATACGTCCATTGCAAGGCGGCCGACGGCGAAGGCGCGCGCCGCTTCGCGATCGCGCCGCCGCCCGGCGACCGCCTCTGCGGCGATGCGCTCGCGCTGCTGCCGCGCACCGCGCCGCGCGGGATCGAATTTCCGCTCGACGCGGCGCGCGTGGCCGACGACGCGGCGGCGCGCGTCGCGTGGCTCGCGGCCGCATGAAACCCACCCACCGTCGCCCGGCTCGGCTAAGCTCGTTGTTTGCGCCGACGCCGGGCCGTTGATCGAAGGAGTCCGCCCACATCATGCAAGTCCCGCTCGATGTCGTCACCTATGGCGAAGCGATGGCGATGTTCGTCGCCGCCGAACCCGGCCCGCTCGACAGCGCGACGCATTTCACGAAGCGCATCGCGGGCGCCGATCTGAACGTCGCGATCGGCCTCGCGCGTCTCGGCTTCCGGGTCGGCTGGATGAGCCGCGTCGGCGCCGATTCGTTCGGCCGCTACGTGCTCGACACGCTCGCGCGCGAGCAGGTCGACGCGTCGTGCGTGACGGTCGACGCGCGCTACCCGACGGGCTTCCAGCTGAAGTCGCGCGCGACCGACGGCGCGGACCCGAGCGTCGAGTATTTCCGCAAGGGCTCGGCCGCGAGCCGCCTGTCGCTCGACGACTACGTGCCCGATTACGTGCTCGGCGCGCGCCACCTGTACCTGACGGGCGTCGCGCCCGCGCTGTCCGATTCGTCGCGCGAGCTCGCGTTCCATCTCGCGCGCACGACGCGCGCGGCGGGCAAGACGGTGTCGTTCGATCCGAACCTGCGGCCCACGCTATGGCCGTCGCCGGAAGCGATGGCGCGCACGCTGAACGCGCTCGCCGAGCATGCGGACTGGGTGCTGCCGGGGCTCGCCGAAGGGCGCCAATTGACGGGCCTCGATACGCCCGCCGACATCGCGCGCTTCTATCTCGAGCGGGGCGCGCGCGGCGTGATCGTCAAGCTCGGCGCGGCGGGCGCGTACTTTCGCGTGGCCGACGGCCGCGAGGGCGAGATCGCGGCCGAGCGCGTCGAGCACGTCGTCGATACGGTGGGCGCGGGCGACGGTTTCGCGGTCGGCGTCGTGAGCGCGCTGCTCGAAGGCCGCGCGATCGACGAAGCGGTGGCGCGCGGCAACCGGATCGGCGCGCTCGCGATCCAGGTGATCGGCGATTCGGAAGGACTGCCGACGCGCGCGGCGCTCGATCGAATCGAAAACCTGAGCAATGCGCGGGATCGCCTAGAGGCGCCGCTCGCGCGATAAACCGCCTGTCCCGACGCAGGACGGGCACAATCGCGGCGAATCCCGCGTTTCATACGGCGCCGCTCGACACAGGAGACACACATCATGTCCGCAACGCTCGCGATTCGCCGCTGGTGGACGATCATGCCGATCGTCTTCATCACCTACAGTCTCGCGTATCTCGACCGCGCGAACTACGGCTTCGCCGCCGTGGCCGGGATCAACCAGGATCTCGGCATCAGCAAGGGGCTGTCCTCGCTGATCGGCGCGCTGTTCTTCCTCGGCTACTTCTTCTTCCAGATTCCGGGCGCGATCTATGCGGAGCGTCGCAGCGTGAAGACGCTCGTGTTCTGGAGCCTCGTGCTGTGGGGCGCGTGCGCGTCGCTCACGGGCGTCGTGAGCAACATCCCGTCGCTGATGGCGATCCGCTTCCTGCTCGGCGTCGTCGAGGCGGCCGTGATGCCCGCGATGCTGATCTTCATCAGCAACTGGTTCACGAAGCGCGAGCGCTCGCGCGCGAACACGTTCCTCATTCTCGGCAACCCGGTGACGGTACTGTGGATGTCGGTCGTCTCCGGCTACCTCGTCCACGAGTTCGGCTGGCGCCACATGTTCGTCGCCGAAGGGTTGCCCGCGATCGTCTGGGCACTCTGCTGGTGGTGCCTCGTGCAGGACAAGCCCGCGCAGGCGAAGTGGCTCACCGGCGACGAGAGGCGCGCGCTCGACGCGGCGCTCGCGGCCGAGCAGGCGGCGCTCAAGCCGGTGCGCAACTATCGCGACGCGTTTCGCTCGCCCGCCGTCGTCAAGCTCTGCGCGCAGTACTTCTGCTGGAGCATCGGTGTGTACGGCTTCGTGTTGTGGCTGCCGTCGATCGTGAAGAACGGCTCGGCGCTCGGCATGGTCGCAACGGGGTGGCTGTCCGCGCTGCCGTATCTCGCCGCGACGATCGCGATGCTCGCCGCGTCGTGGGCGTCCGACCGGCTCGGCTCGCGCAAGGGCTTCGTGTGGCCGTTCCTGCTGATCGGCGCGGCCGCGTTCGCCGCGTCGTACACGCTCGGCTCGACGCACTTCTGGCTGTCGTATGCGCTGCTCGTCGTCGCGGGCGCGGCGATGTACGCGCCGTACGGGCCGTTCTTCGCGATCGTGCCGGAGCTCCTGCCGAAGAACGTCGCGGGCGGCGCGATGGCGCTCATCAACAGCATGGGCGCGCTCGGCTCGTTCGTCGGCTCGTATGCGGTCGGCTATCTGAACGGCGCGACGGGCTCGCCCGCCGCGTCCTACGCGTTCATGAGCGCCGCGCTCGTCGCGGCCGTCGTGCTCACGCTGTCGGTGAAGCAGCCGGGCGCGACGCCGCCGCTCGCCCATCCGTTGCAAGGAAAGTGAAGACATGAAGCATCGCATCGTCGTCTACAAGCCGCTCCCCGACGACGTGCTCGCGGCCTTGCGCGCGCGCGCCGACGTCGTGCTTGCCGAGGGCGCCGACGCGCTCGCGCGCGCGCTGCCCGACGCCGACGGCGCGCTCGGCGCGAGCCTGCGGATCACGCCCGAGCTGCTTGATCGCGCACCGCGGCTGTGCGCGTGGTCGACGATCTCGGTCGGCTTCGACAACTTCGACGTCGCCGATCTGACGCGCCGCGGGATCGTGCTCGCGCACACGCCCGACGTGCTCACCGAGGCGACCGCCGACACCGTGTTCGCGCTGATCCTCGCGAGCGCGCGGCGCGTCGTGGAGCTCGCCGAATACGTGAAGTCGGGGCAGTGGCGCCAGAGCATCGGCGAGGCGCTGTACGGCACCGACGTGAACGGCTAGACGCTCGGCATCGTCGGGCTCGGGCGCATCGGCACGGCGCTCGCGCGGCGCGCGGCGCTCGGCTTCCGGATGCCGGTGCTCTACACGAGCCGTAGCGCGCATCCGCAGGCCGAGGCGCAGTTCGGCGCGCGCCGCGTCGAGCTCGACGAGCTGCTCGCCACGGCCGATTTCGTGTGCCTGCAGGTGCCGCTTTCGCCGCAGACGCGGCACCTGATCGGCGCGCGCGAACTCGCGAAGATGAAGCGCGACGCGATACTCGTGAACGCGTCGCGCGGGCCCGTCGTCGACGAGGCGGCGTTAATCGACGCGCTGCGCGCGGGAGCGATCCGTGCGGCGGGGCTCGACGTGTTCGAGCACGAGCCGCTCGCCGCGGATTCGCCGTTGCTGTCGATGCGCAACGTCGTCGCGCTGCCGCACATCGGCTCGGCGACGCGCGAGACGCGCCACGCGATGGCGCGCTGCGCGGCCGAGAACGTGATCGCGGCGCTCGACGGCACGCTCGCGCGCAATATCGTCAATCGCGACGTGCTGCAGCGCACGCCGTCGACGCCGTGAACCTGCGATGAGCGCGCGAGACGTGCCCGCCGCGCGCGACGCGGAATGCGGCGGCATCGCGGCGGGAGCGGGCCCGCGTCGCACCCGTTGCCGCCGTTGCGCCCGTCGTGCGCCCATCGTGCGCGCGGTGAAGCGCGGCGCATGCGGGCGCGCCGGTGCGCCGCCGCAGAGGGCGCGCTGCGTACCGCGATTCGGCCGCCGAATCGTCAGCAGTCCGACAGCTTGCGGCCGGGCCGCGCGCGCGGGATTCGCCGCCAAGCGCATGATGATGCTGCATGGCGCGGCGCTTTCCGCGCCGGCACGCGCCGCCCGCGCGCGGCCGTGGCGCTCGGCGGTTCGGCGCGCATGCGCCATGGGGATCGCCGCGCGTCCCTCCGCCCTAGAGGAGGCCATCTTGGTACGGCCCTATCGCCTGCGTTATGATCGCCCGCTAATCGCCGCACAGCCGTCGCGGCGAGATGGGCGCTCGTGCGCCGTCCGTAGTTTTGCCGGGCCGGAATCGGCCGACAGGAGACATCGTCAGTTGGCCTTTTCATCCAACAACAATGACCCGCCCGTTCGCGAGGCGGCGCGGGCCGCTCGTCACGAGGCGCCACTGTGAGCGATCCACGAACTCAGCCGTCGCGTCCCGCGACGATCAGCGACGTCGCCCGCGAGGCGGGCACCGGCAAAACCAGCGTCTCGCGCTACCTGAACGGCGAGACGAACGTACTGTCCGCCGACCTGCGCCAGCGCATCGAGACCGCGATCGAGCGCCTGAACTACCGTCCGAACCAGATGGCGCGCGGCCTGAAGCGCGGCCGCAACCGCCTCCTCGGCCTGCTTGCCGCGGACCTGACGAATCCCTACACGGTCGAAGTGCTGCGCGGCGTCGAGGCCGCGTGCCATGCGCTCGGCTACATGCCGCTCATCTGTCACGCGGCCAACGAGCTCGAGATGGAGCGCCGCTATCTGCAACTGCTCACGACCTATCGCGTCGAAGGGATGATCGTCAACGCGCTCGGCGCCGATGAGAACGCGCTGAAATCGCTGCGCGGCGGCGGCATCCCGACCGTGCTCGTCGATCGCAGCGTCGAAGGCTTCGCGGCCGACATGATCGGCCTCGACAACGCGGCCGCGATCGAGACAGGCTTGCGGCATCTGTTCGCGCGGGGTTTCCAGTCGCTTCATTTCGTCGTGCAGCCGTTCGAGCACGTGAGCTCGCGGCGGCTGCGCGAGGCCGCGTTCCGCACGCAGGTGGCGGCCTCCGGGCGGGCGGTGCATCCGACGATCGTGCTCGAGCCGAAGGAGCCGGAATCGACGCAGCGCGCGCTCGCCGAGCTCGATGCGCGCATCGACGCGGCAGCGGCCGAGAGCGTGCGGCCCGCGATCTTCGCGGCGAACGCGCCCGTCGCGCTCGCGATCGCGCGGCACCTGCACGCGCGGTTCGGCGACGCGTGGCAGAAGCGCGCCGCGCTGATCGCGATCGACGATCCCGACTGGGCGGAGCTGATCGGCGTGACGACGATCCGTCAGCCGACTTACGACATCGGCTATCGCGCGGTCGAGTTCGTCCACGAGCGCATCGACGGCGGCACGGGCGATTTCCACGAATCGCTGCTGCCGGGTGAGCTTCACGTGCGCGCGTCGACGGCGAGCTGAGTTGAGTATCATTCGGGGCACGCACCGCGCCGGTGCGCGTTTCGAACAAGGATTGTCATGACCGTTGCTCCCGTCACGCTGGCGGCGCTCGTCATCGCCACGCTTGTGGTGGCGTTGCTGCCGATCGGCCTCTATCGATTCCTCCGCCAGCCGAGGGCGCTCGACCGGCGCGACGCGCTCATCGGCGTCGTCGTCTACACGGTGTTCGCGACGCTGCTCGAGCGCGGCCTCTACGCGCTGCTGCTGAGCCAGCCGTCGGCCGTGACGTGGCTGTCGAAGCCCGTCACGTTCGCGGTGTTCGGCACCGCCGTCGCCGCGCTGTTCGAGGAAGTCGGCCGCTATCTCGGGCTGCGCTGGCTCGCCAAGCGCTACGGCCCATCGGACGGCGACGCGCGGGGCCTGGCCAACGGCATCGGCCACGGCGGCGCGCAGGCGTGGTTCGTCGGCGTCGTCGTGCTCGCCCAATGGGTCTATCTCGCGTGGCTCGCGAATCGCGGCGAGCTGAACGCGCAACTGCAGACGATGCCGGCCGATCTCGCGCTGCGCATCCAGGTGATGCTCGCGACGATGTCGCCCGTGTCGGTCGCGGTGTCGGCGCTCGAGCGCATCGCGGCGTTCGTCGTGCAGCTCGCGCTGTCCGTGCTGATGTGGCGCGGCATTCGCGCGAACAGGCGCTGGATCCTGCCCGCGATGATCGTGCTGCATCCCGTGATCGATCTGCCGTCGCTCGTGTACAACGGCGGCGGCGTGCCGTTCGAATGGATGGTCGCGCTGTATCTGCTGCTCACCGCGGGCTTCGCCGGCGCGCTGATGAAACTGTGCCGGCCCGCGCGCGCCGCACGCTGAACCGTGTTCCGACGATGGACGATTATCAATACGATTGCGCGAGCGCCGAATTCGGCGAACTCGCGCGCGTGATCTGCGATCTCTTTCCCGAGCAGACGCGCTTTGCCGAGCGTGCCGACGAAGCGGGGCGCTTGCTGTCCGTGCATTGGCTCGCGATGCGTTTCGGCGCGACACCGCGCAAGACGACGCTCGACGTGCGCTTCACGAGTGCCGCGCTGCGGCGCTATCTCGCGCTCAAGCCGATGCAGCGCGCGCGCAGCCACGCGGTGCTGCGCGCGTACGTGGAAGCGACGCTCGGCTCGCTCGAGGAGCGGCACGCGGCGGGCGAGACGGTGCCGCGCGAGACGACGCTCGAGCTCGGCGACGAATTTGCGTGACGAGCCGAGCGTTCGCGTGACGGCGGGCCCTGTACGGATGGGGCGCGCCATTGGCTCGGCGCCGATCATGCTGCAAAAAAGCCCGCCGTTCGACAGACGGCGGGCTTTCCGCATGGGGTGCGCGGCGCGGGTTTTCTTCGCATTCGAGCGCGGCATGCGCTCGTGAGCCGACGCGCGTGCCGCGCGGACGGCGGTGTCGATGCGGTGTCGATGCGGTGTCGATGCGGTGTCGATGCGGTGTCGATGCGGTGTCGATGCGGTGTCGATGCGGTGTCGATGTGGCGTCGATGTGGCGTCGGCGCGGGGCCGGCACGATTCGCGCCGCGGCCGCGTGCGTGCGCGGCAACGCGCGGGCGCGCCGCGTGTCAGTCGGCGGCGCGGTACACCTGCGCGAAGCGCTTCGCCTGCACGACGCCATAGTCGCCCGGCGCGTACTGCATCACCCAGTCGCCCGCGTCGCCGCGCAGCGTGTCGCCGCCCGCCGAGCGCGCGATCGAGAACGGCGCGTCCATTCGCTTCGCGAGCACGACGGCGGGACGGTTGCGGTACGCGCCCGGCTCGCCGTGCGCGCCGCCTGCCGCCACGGGCGCGTACTTCGCATCGAAGCGCTCGCGCGACACCACCCAGCGGTCGCCCGTCGAACCGGTAACGAGCGCGTCGCCCGCCGCGTAGCGGTTCGGGCCTTCGAGGCTCGTCAGCTCGCCGGTCTGCGCGGCGAACTCGACCTGAACCGTCTCGTCCTTGACGACGCGCAGCGCATCCGGATCGTTGCTGAGGTCGACGTTTTTCAGTTCGATCATGTCGATTCTTGTCAATAAAAACGCATCACTTTAGCGCGAATCCAAGCCCGCGTGAACGCCGACCTTGCGAGAGACAGGCGTTGCGACAAAGATGAAGTGTTCGCGTCTCGATTTGCCGTCCGACCGTGTCGACCCGTCCCGGCGGCGCCGGCCTCGCCGCCGCCGCCCGGCGCAGACCAAGGGGAAAGCCATGCCGATGCGCCACGCCGCCGCGCGCGCGGTTCTCGCCGCCGCATTCACGATCACGCTCGCCGCCGCGCCCGCGGGTGCGCGAGCCGCGCCGCCGCTGCCCGCGCTGCGCGCGGACGCGAATCGCGTCTCGGTATCCGGTTTGTCGTCGGGCGCGTACATGGCGCTCCAGTATCAGGTCGCGTATTCGGCGTCGGTGGTCGGCGTCGGCGTGATCGCGGGCGGCCCGTACTATTGCGCGGCGGGCAGCGTCGCGAACACGGATCTCTGCCGGGGGCTCGTGCCCAACATGGTGCCGGATTCGGGGCGGCTCGTCGCCGCCGCGCAGGGCTTCGCCGCGAGCGGGCAGATCGATCCGCTCGCGAACCTGCAGCGCGCGAGAATCTATCTGTTCAGCGGAACGAAGGACACGCTCGTCCGCCAATCGGCCGTCGACGCGACGTGGTCGTTTTTCTGGCTCGTCGGCGTGCCCGTGACGAACATCGTGTACGTCGCCGACGTCCCGGCCGGTCATGCATTCGTCACGCCGTCCGCGGGCAACGCGTGCGACGCGAACGCCGCGCCGTTCATCAACCATTGCACGGTCGGGCAATCGGGCTACGATCAGGCGGGCGCGCTGCTCGACGCGATTTACGGGCCGCTCGCGCCGCCCGCCGCGACGCCGACGGGACGCGCGATCGCGTTCGACCAGCGCGAGTTCGCGCCGGCGTCGAGCGGACTCGCGGCGCAAGGCTACGCGTATGTGCCGCGCACGTGCGACGCGAATGCCGGCTGCAAGGTGCACGTCGTGTTTCACGGCTGCCTGCAGTCCGCCGCCGTCGTGCGCGACATGACGACGTACGATAACTGGGCCGACGCGAACGGCATCGTCGTGCTGTATCCGCAGGTGGCGAAGACGAGCACGCCGAACGATCCGCAGGGATGCTGGGACTGGTTCGCGTACACCGGGCAGAACTACGCGTGGAAGTCGGGTGCGCAGATGCGCGCGGTGCGGGCGATGATCGAGCGGGTCACGTCCGCGCCGTGACGCTCGGGCGCGGCGCGTTCGCCGGGCGGGGAAGCAGGGGCGGGCGTTCGTGCGCATCGGCGGGCGGGGCTGGCCGGGTCCCGCGGGCGATCGATCGGGTGCGGGGGGCGTGTCGCGCGGGGCGTGTCGCGGGCGCGCGCACGGGCGCATCGGCGCGGCACGGCGCGGTGACCAGGCGGCGGGTGACTAGGGCGCGGCGAGGCAGGAGAGCGCCGCAGGCGCGACAGAGAGGCGATTCAATGGGGGGGCGGGGATCGGCGATCATGCGGAGGCGTGCATCGCCGATGCGCTCATCGCGCGGAGCGCATCGGATGCGCTCGCCCACGCGGTGGGCGTGGCGGGCGCACGGCGTGAAGAACGGGCGCGAGCGGTCGTTGCCGTCTGCAGACGGCAGACGGCAGACGCGTCCGCGCCCGCGTGTCACGCATTCGCACGCGTTACTGCGCGCCGCCGGCGCTCGAGGCGGGCTGGCCGTCCGCCTTGCCCGGGTGCTTGCGCGCGCGCGCCTTGCCCGGCTCTGGATGCAGCCATTTGCGGAACGTCGAGTCGGCCAGCGCCTTCTGCTCGGCCGGGAAGCTCGCGTACAGCGGCGCGAACGCGTCGGCGAGCTTTTTCGCGCCGTCCGCGTTCGCCTGCGTGAGCTCCGCGTACTGCTTCATGTCGTCGAGCGCGGAAGCGGTCTTGTTCTCCATTCGTTCGCGATAAAGACGCGCCATCGTCGCGCCGTTGTCGCGCATCGTATCGGCGAACGTCTTCCATTGCGATTCCTGCTCCGGCGTGATCTTCAACTGGTTGTGCAGGTACGTGATGCGTTCCTCGACGCGCGCCTCGTGGCGCGCGGCCGCGGCCGGCGCGGAGGCCGCCGCGGCGGGCGCCGACGCGCCCGTTTGCGCGTGCGCGAGCGTGGCCGCCAGCGCGAGCGCGGCGGCGAAGGTCAGCGAGATCTTTTTCATGGGAGCTCCTGGGTGGTCGTCGGACGGACATCCGGAAGGCGGGGGCGGCGCGCCCGGGCGCTTGCACGCCGCGCTTTCCGCGCTATTAGTAGCACGGCGGCGGGCCATTGGGCGGCAATGCGACATCTGCTTACAACCGAAACGAATCGAAATCGCGGCGCGCCAATCGCGGCGGCGTGCGGAAAGCGCCGCCGGGCGCGCCTGTCGATGCGCGTCGCGCGCGGGCAGGGGCGCGCATCGACGCATCGACGCATCGATGCTGCTGCGGCTGCGCGCGGATCGCGATATTCGACGAGCGACTGCGCGAGGCGCAGAGCGGCGCCGTCGGCGAGATTGTCATCTCGGGCCCGTGTCTCGCGCGCGGCTATCCCGACGATCCGAAGCAGGCCGCGGAGAAGTGCCTCGCGCATCCGTCGCGCGCGGGTGAGCGCGCCTATCGGATGGGCAACCTCGCGCGCCGGCTGCCCGACGGCGCGATCCAGTTCGTCGGCCGCCTCGACGATCAGGTGAAGATCCGCGGCTATCTCGTCGAGCCGGGCGAGGTCGAGATCGCGATCGCGCGGCAGCAGGGCGTGCGGCGGCGCGCCGTCGTCGCGACCTCGCCCGCCGACGGCGCGCCGAGAGAATTCGACGCGTTCGTCGTGCCGGACGATCCGGCCGCGCCGCGCCGCCCGCTCGTCGGCCGCCTGCGCGCGGGCGTGGCCGCATCGCTGCCGCCTTTCATGGCGCACGGGCATTTCGCGATCATCGATGCGCTGCCGCTGTCCGCGAACGGCAAGACCGACAAGGCGGCGCTCGTCGCGATGCACGGGCCGTCCATCATTCGGCGCGCGCGGTCAACTTCATCAAGCCGTATGCGGCGATGAAGCGCGACAACGTCGACGGGCTCGTCAACGTGATCCGGTTCGCCGCCGCCGCGCGCGTGAAGGCGCTGTCGCGGCTGTCGACGATCTCGGTCTATAGCTGGGGGCACCGGATCACGGGCAAGACCGTGATGCGCGAGGACGACGACCTCGACCAGAATCTCGACGCCGTGCGCGCCGACATCGGCTACGTGAAGAGCAAATGGGTGATGGAGAAGCGCGCCGACGCGGCGCGCGGGCTGCCGCTTATCACGTTTCGCGTCGGCTACGCGACGTATCACGCGCAGACCGGAGCGCCGACTACCAATGGTGGGGGCGGCTCGTGAAGACGTGCATCGCGCTGCGCGCGGTTCCCGAGCTGCGCGAGCTTCGCGAGGGCTTGAGCACCGTCGACTACATGACGGCGGCGATCGCGCACATCGCGCGCAATCCGGCCGCGCCCGGCAAGAAATTCAACCTGACGCATTCGGGCGAGCGCAACCTGTCGCTCGAGGATTTTTTCGACCGGCTCGAGCGCGCGTTCGGCTTTTCGTTCGCGCGGGTGCCGTTTCGCGACTGGTTCGACCGCTGGAAGGACGACGCCGCGACGCCGCTCTATCCGGTGCTGAACCTGTTTCGCGACCCGATGCACGGCGGCATGTGCATGGTCGAGCTGGATCAGCACACCTACCGGTGAGAGCACGCGAACACGTCGGCGTTCCTCGCGGGCAGCGGCGTGCGGCCGCCCGAATTCGACGAGCCGGAACTGCGCCGCCATCTCGTGCAATCGATCGGCATCGCGCCGGCGTGCGCCGCGCGCTGACGCGGCGCATCGGGCGGCCGGCATGGCGGCCGGCGCGGCGTCGGTGGCCGCCGCGCGCGAGCGGGCGTCGCGCGCCGGCCGCCGAGCCCGGCCGCACGATGCGGCGATGCGCCTGCCGTCACCGCGGCGGCGGCGCGCATGGCCGCGCGAACGTTCGCCGGCGAGCGCGCCCGCGCGCAAACCCGCCCGCGCGACGGCCGGCTTGGGCGCGCGGGCGTTCGGCGCTATCATCGCGGCACCGCCATTCGCCGATCCGCCATGCGCCCACCCCGACTCGACCAACTCGACGACCTCGACCGCAACCTCGTCGCGCTGCTGCAGGCGAACGCGCGCGCGAGCGTCGCGGATCTCGCGCGGCAGTTGGGCGTCGCGCGCACGACCGTGCTCGCGCGAATCGCGCGGCTCGAGCGTACGCAGGTGATCGCCGGCTACAGCGTGCGGCTCGGGCAGGACGTGCTCGACGCGAGCATCTACGCGTACGTCGGCATCATCCTCGCGCCGAAGTACGGCAAGGACGTGCTCAAGCGCCTCGATCGCATGCCCGAGGTACAACTGCTGTGCGCGGTGAGCGGTGAGTACGATTACGTCGCGTGGCTGCGCGCCGACTCGCCCGAGCGCCTGAACGACCTGCTCGATCAGATCGGCGCGCTCGAAGGCGTCGAGCGGACGACGACGTCGATCATCCTCGCGCGCAAGATCGATCGCGGGACGCTCGGCTGACGCGCGCCGCGCGCGACGACGGAGCGGATTTCGCTCACGACGGAGACCGGAAACATGACGACGAGCCCAACCTATTCGCGGCCCGAGCGGCTGCTGCAGATCGCATCGTGGGGCATTGCCGTGACGTTCGCGCTGTTTCTCGACATGCTCGGCAGCCTCGTGATTCGCGACATGGCGTTCGCGCCGCGCGGCGGGCCGCCGACGCTCGCGCGCTACGCCGATACGCAGGCCGACGCGGCGCTGCGCGCGACGCAGCGGGAGCTGCAGCGCGAGCAGGGCGCGCTGACCGACAAGGCCGACGCGTTCTCGATCGCGCGCAATCGCGCGCAGCAGGAATACGACCAGGCGAAGGAGAGCTTGCGCAACTGGATCGCGACGCGCAGCGCGACGGGCGACGCGAGCCGCAATCCGGACGTGCTCGCGCGCACGCGCCGGCTCGACGAGCTGCAGCAGGCGGTGGCCGGCTGGCAGCGCCAGCAGGATCAGATCGCCGACCAGCTCGACGCGCTGCGCAAGCGCCAGGACGACGTGGGCGCGCGGCTCGCGCAATCGCGGGCGCAGGCCGAGTGGCGCTACGAGCAGGCGAGCCGCCGCTACGAGCTCGTCGTGTTCGCGTGGCGGCTCGCGTTTGCGCTGCCGATCCTCGTGTTCGCCGTCTGGCTGTTCGTCCGTTACCGGAAGGTGCGCTACTGGCCGTTCGTCTATGGTTTCGGGATGTTCGCGCTGACGGCGTTCTTCGTCGAGCTCGTGCCGTATCTGCCGAGCTTCGGCGGCTACGTGCGCGTGATCGTGGGTATCGTGCTCACGGTGTTCGCGGGCGTGTACATGCTGCGTGCGTTCCAGCGCTACGTCGAGCGCAAGCGCGAGGAGATGCGGCGCAGCCGGCACGAGCGTGCGCAGGCGATCGGCTACGAGAAGGCGATCGCCGCGTATCAGAAGAAGCTTTGCCCGTCATGCGACAAGCCGTGGAACCTGGGCGGCGACGGCGCGACGTTCTGTATCCACTGCGGGCTCAAGCTGTTCGATCAGTGCGGCGGATGCGGCACGCGCAATTTCGCGTTCTTTCCGTTCTGCAGCGGCTGCGGGATGCCCGTGAGCCGGGCGGAGGGCGAGCGGCGGCACGCCGGCGGCGCATGACGCGCGGCCGGCTGCGCGCAGTAGCCGGCTCACTGCGATTCGATCACTTTGCAGCGCTTGCTGCAGTCCGTGTAGGCCATGCACGCCTTGTTCGCGACGCGCGCCGCCAGATTCGTGCGGGCGAGCTTCTTCGCCTCGGTGCACGCCTCGTGGCTCTTGCCCGGGTAGACGCCCGTGGCCGTTCGCCCGCGGTCGGCCTTGCACGGGTCCGCGGGCGCGCCCTCCTTGATCGAGCACTGCCCCTGCTGGCTGATTTTTGCCGCGTGCGCGGCCGGCGCGACGGCGAACGACGCGAGGCCGGCGAAGACGGCCGCGCGGATCAGACGCGCTGCGTTTCGGGTCACGATTGTCATTGTTGTTCTCCAATGGGATGGGACCGGGCAGACCTGGGGCGAGCCCGCCGCCGCGACGGCGCGGCGATGCGCCGACGACGCGTGCGGCGATGCGCCGGGCCGCGCGATCGACACGCCGGCCCGGCGTGAGCGGTCGCGACGATAGCCGCGATCGAGCATAGGCAGGCGCGAAGCGCGCGGTCAAGCTGCGGGATCTGGTAGGCAGCCGGCGCCGCGAGACGGCGGTCGATGCGTCGCGATGCGCTGCATCGAGACGGGCGCGCCGGATCGGCGCGCGATGGCCGGCGGCCGTCGGCCGATCGGCCGATTTTGACGAATCGACGAAAACGTTCGACGTTTCGTCGAAAATTGACGTCGTTCCGCATCAATTTTCGTCTATAAAGTGTTTTTGCACATCCCTACACTTTCCGACAGGGCAGCACGCCATTTACAACAATCACCTTGTCAGGAGAGAACGACATGAAAATCGCCATCGTCGGCGCGGGTCTCATCGGCCATACGATCGCCCATCTGTTGCGCGAAACCGGCGACTACGAAGTAGTCGCATTCGATCGCGATGCGGACGCGCTCGCGAAGCTGGCAAACGAGGGCATC
Organism: Burkholderia mallei ATCC 23344; assembly: GCF_000011705.1. Classification (NCBI taxonomy): domain Bacteria; kingdom Pseudomonadati; phylum Pseudomonadota; class Betaproteobacteria; order Burkholderiales; family Burkholderiaceae; genus Burkholderia; species Burkholderia mallei. Next base: position 1,027,809 of record NC_006348.1, read on the forward strand.
GCGACGCAGCGCGTCGATTCCGCGGACGCGGCCGCGATCCGCGAAGCGGTGAAGGGCTTCGATGCGCTCGTCAATGCACTGCCGTATTACCTGGCCGTCAATGTCGCCGCCGCCGCGAAGGCCGCGGGCGTGCATTACTTCGATCTGACCGAGGACGTGCGCGCGACGAGCGCGATCCGCGAGCTCGCCGAAGGCTCGAATCGCGCGTTCATGCCGCAGTGCGGCCTCGCGCCGGGCTTCATCGGCATTGCCGCGCACGAGCTCGTGAACGGCTTCACCGAAGTGCGCGACGTGAAGATGCGCGTCGGCGCGCTGCCCGAGTATCCGACCAACGCGCTGAAGTACAACCTGACGTGGAGCGTCGACGGTCTCATCAACGAATACTGCCAGCCGTGCGAAGCGGTGCGCGACGGCCGCCGCCAATGGGTGCAGCCGCTCGAAGGGCTCGAGCACTTCTCGCTCGACGGCATCGAATACGAGGCGTTCAACACGTCGGGCGGCCTCGGCACGCTGTGCGAGACGCTCGAGGGCAAGATCGAGACGCTCGATTACAAGTCGGTCCGCTACCCGGGCCACCGCGAGCTGATCCAGTTCCTGCTCGAGGATCTGCGCCTCGCGACCGATCGCGATACGCTGAAGTCGATCATGCGCCGCGCGGTGCCGTCGACGAAGCAGGACGTCGTGCTCGTGTTCGTCACGGTGACGGGCGTGAAGCACGGCCAGCTCGTGCAGGACGTGTTCACGCGCAAGATCTTCGCGAAGGAGATCTGCGGGATGCCGATGAGCGCGATCCAGATCACGACGGCGGGCGCGATGTGCGCGGTGCTCGATCTGTTCCGCGAAAAGAAGTTGCCGCAAAGCGGCTTCGTGCGCCAGGAGCAGGTGCCGCTGCATGCGTTCCTCGCGAACCGCTTCGGCAAGCTGTACGAGGGCGGCACGCTCGAGCGGATGCACGCGCTCGCGTGACGCGCGCGCCGGGCGCGACGCGCGTCGTGCCCGCTCGCCCGGTGTGCGTGCATTCGCGCGTCGGCCGCGCCGAGGCTGTCGCGCCGCGCGATCCGCGGCTCCGAAAAAACGCCGGGACGGCCGTGGGGCCGCCCCGGGGTTTCGTCGTGGGCGCGGCGCGATGCGGTGACCGGCGTGGTCGGCCGCCCGCGGCCGCGCCGGGTCAGGCGGGCAGCGGCGGCACCGTCGACACGCCGCGCGCGGGCGGCGGCGCGATGTGATCGCGCAGTGCGTCGATGTCGGCATCCGACGGCGCGGTGTTGTCGAACATCAGCAGGCCCTCGCATTGCTCGCCCGTCGGGATGAAGCGGCGTTGCCGGTATTCGTCCCAGTGCGCGAGCTTGTACGCGTCATTCGGATTGCCGCGCGCGACGATCCGCGCGTGCGCGGTCTCCTCCGACGTGTGAACCCACACGATGCGCAGCTCGACATCGGGCCCGATGCCGAGCCACGCGCGATCGAACAGGCGCCGGTCGCGCACCTCGCGCGATAGCGGGCCGACGACGATCGCGCTGATGCCGAGCTCGAGGTTCTCGCGCGCGGTATCGAGCAGCCCCTGGTATTCGGGATCGCGCAGATGCTTCAGATAGAGCGGGCTGTCGCGATCGTTCGGATCGTGCGTGAGCGCGCCCATCGCGGCCGAGCTGTAGCGGCCGTACAGCGTGTCCTTGTCGAGCAGGCAGAACGCTTCGCCCGTCGTCTTCATCAGCGGGCGGATCAGCCGCTTCGCGAGCGTCGTCTTGCCGGTGCCCGCGTGGCCGCAGAAAAACACCAGATACGTCACGAACGTCGGCCCTCCGGCGCGGTGGCGGGCTCGCCCGCGTCAGGCGCGTCGCCGGGGGCGCCCGTCGGGACATTGCCGTTCGCTTCGAGCCACATCGCATTGATGATGCCGAAGCCGAGCGCGACGCCGATGCCGAGAATCCATGAGAAATACCACATCGCTGTCTCCTTGAGAGTCAGGGCGGCGGCGCGGGCCGCCGGACGATTCGAGGGCGCGCCGCGCCGCTGGCGCGGCGGGCGACGAGCGCGTGCCCGACGCCGATCATGACCAATATCGGCGGGCCGCGCAAGCGACGAGCGCCGGCCGGCGCGCGCGGGAGCGGCTAAACTGTGCGCCGGAATGGCTTCGAAACCCGTAACAGCATGCTGATCAACTGCGCCGCGTATCAGGATGGCCGCAAACTGGCCGATATCGACATCGACGACATCAGCGACTACGTCGCGAAGCCCGAGTGCTTCGTCTGGGTCGCGCTGAAGGACCCGGAGCCGGACGAGATCGAGCGGATGGGCGAAGAGTTCGGCCTGCACGAGCTCGCGCTCGAGGACGCGCGCAAGGGCCATCAGCGCCCGAAGATCGAGGAGTACGGCGATGCGCTGTTCGCCGTGCTGCACACGGTCGAGATCGACGGGCAGGGCGAGCTTCAGGTGGGCGAGCTGAACGTGTTCGTCGGTCCGAACTATGTGCTGTCGATCCGCAGTCACACCGAGCAGGACTTCCGCGCGGTGCGCGCGCGCTGCGAACGCGAGCCGCATCTGCTGAAGGAGGGGGCCGCGTTCGTGTTCTACGCGCTGATGGACCAGGTCGTCGACCGCTATTTCCCGACGCTCGAGGCGCTCGGCGCCGAGCTGGAAGCGCTCGAGGACCGGATCTTCGAGAAGACGGGCACGGCCGCCGCCCGCGCGCTGATCGAGGATCTGTACAGGCTCAAGCGCCGGCTCGTGATGCTGCAGCAGCACACGGCGCCGCTCGTCGAGCCGCTCGCGAAACTCGTCGGCGGCCGCGTTCCGCAGGTCTGCGCGGGGATGGACCATTACTTCCGCGATGTCTACGATCATCTGCTGCGGATCGTGCGAACGATCGAAGGGCGGCGCGAGATGCTCGTCACCGCGATTCAGGTGAACCTCGGGATGATCTCGCTCGCGGAGAACGAAGTGACGAAGCGGCTCGGTTCGTTCGCCGCGCTGTTCGCGATCCCGACGATGATCGCCGGGATCTACGGGATGAACTTCAACAACATACCGGAGCTGCACTGGCGCTTCTGCTTCTACGTATGCCTCGGCGTGATGGCGGCCGCCGATCTGTTCCTCTGGCGGCGCTTCAGGAAGGCCGGCTGGCTGTGAGCGGCGCTCACGTGGGCGCAGCGAGCTTGCCGATGACGACCGTCCACGGCCGCACCCGCCAGCGCTTGACGAGGCCGTTCGCGACGTAGGGATCGGCCTGCGCGAACGCTTCGGCCACGGCGGGCGAGGGCGCGTCGAACACGAGCACCGCTTCGTCGGCCGGATCGGCGAGCGCGCCCGCGAGCAGCAGCTCGCCGCGCGCGGTCGCGGCCTTCGCGAGCGCGAGATGATCGGCACGGTAGGCGCCGCGCCGATCGAGGTAATCGTCGACGAGTTCGTAGGTCAGCAGGTAGTACATGAAAGGCTCCTCATACGATGGGCGCGGCGCGCGGCGGCGAACCGGCGGCCGGTTGACGGGCAACGGCTAGTATAGGCCGGGCCGCGCGCCGCTCTTCGTGTAACAAACGCTCGCGTGCGCGGGCTTTCCGCGCGCGGCTCGCGCATCGCCGGCGCGAACCGCGCGCGCCGGCCGCTTTGGTGCTTGCGGCGCTTGCGGCGGGCCGCCGAGCGTCGGATCGGGCCGCCGGCGCGGCTTCGCCGCGTAACGGGAACCCTGCGGGAATCCGCGCGCGCAACGCGCGCGAGACGAACACGCCGTTACAAATCGATACGGATCGCGCCGCGCGCACGCGTCAGACTGGCGCGCGAAACGCATTCGCCATCCATGGGGGATGGAAACCGCGTTGAGGGGGCGGACCGCACCGGTGCGGCGCGCGACGGGCGCGCGGCGACGTGCGCGAGCGCCACCGCGCATGGCGTCGTCGATAGGCGCACGGCGCGGGCGCGATGCCGCCGCCGGTTACACGTAACCGCGCAAAGCCGCGCGAAATCATACGAAACCACACGTCAATGAAGCTTCGAACCTGGTTGTTACTGGGAACCTCGTCCGCGGTGCTCGCCGCGTGCGGCTGGTTCCATGCCGGCCCCGGCGAGCGCGATATCGACGCCGCCGTGCGCCGCGCGCTCGACGCGGAGAATCGCGGAGCGCTGAACTCGATGCTCGGTCAGCCGCTGCCGGTGGCAGCCGACGTCGCTTCGGTCAAGCCGCTCGGCGATTGCACGAAGCTCGCCGAGCGCACGTATTCGTGCAACGTCGCGATCGCCTGGCACGACGCACGCTCCGGCGAAGGCGACGGAGCGCTGCGCACGACGCTCACGTTCACCGAGGACAACGACGGCGCGTGGCAGACATCGCATGTCGACGCGGCGCTCGCCGCGGGCGTGGCGAAGTCGCTGATCGACCAGATCAGCGGCGCGGTTGCGGCGAGCGGTGCGTCGCAGGCACAGTGAGCCCGCGATTGGCGCACGGCATTGGGCGGGCGCGCCGCGCAATCGCGGCGGACGGCTTCGCGCGTCCGCGTGGCCGGCGTCGAAGCGATGCGCGCTGCCTGCTCCGCGCGTTTCGCCGTGCGAATCAGCCGGGTGTCGGCGGGCCGCGATCCGCTGCGATCCGCTGCGATCCGCTTCGATCGGATAGCGCGCGCTTTGTCGCGCACGGATCGCGGCGGCGGAGGGCGCGGAATGCGAGGACGGCACACGGGAGCCGGCACGGCATGCGAGCGGTGGCGGCACACAGTGACGGGCCGCCGGATCGGCGGAAACCGGATGGCAAGCAGCGTGGCCGCCGTGATCGCGAGGCCGCGCGCAGGCTTGACGATCGTGCGCGTGCGGTGATCGACAGCGGGACGCGAAAAAACGCGAAAAGGGGGAACCGGGCGGCGAAAGCGCATTCGTACGAGCCGTGAGCCGTGAGCCGTGAGCCGTGAGCCGTGAGCCGTGAGCCGTGAGCCGTGAGCCGTGAGCCGTGAGCCGTGAGCCGTGAGCCGTGAGCCGGCAGTCATCAATCGCCAGCCACCAGTCACCAGCCACCAGCCACCAGTCACCAGTCGCCAGTCACCAGTCACCAGTCACGGCGCGAGACCTGCGCGTCACGCGGTGTCAGTGATGCGCATACGTGCGCGGCGAACGCACCGCGCGGTGCGCACGGTGCTTGCGATGGCGGTGAGCGGGCGTCTTCGCGGCATGGCGCGCCGGCGCCGTCTGCGCGCCGCTAGACATGTCCGCTTGGCCTTCGCCGAAGTGATAGGTCTGCGACGTTTGCGCGTAGGCGGCCGACGTCAGCGCGATGGCGGCGCAAGCGGCCGCGACGAGAATCGAGAGCTTCACGGGAATGGACTCCGGTCGGATGAGGCGAACGAGCATAGCGCGATTGCGCCCTGCGCGCCTTTCCGTTCGCCTGCGCCGAATGATCTTTGACAATCGCGCGCATCGGGTTCGATATCGGCACGGCGGGCATGAACGAAGCACGCGCCGCCCGCGCCCAGGGCGCACCCGGCTCGCGCCGATGTGGGCCGGACGGTCGGTCCGTAGCCAGGCCAGTACTGGCGATTGTCGTTGCCGCGTCGGTCGTCTCGCCGGCGATCGCCATCGCGCCGGTCGCCGTAACCGCCGCGATCGTCGCGCCGATCGTATGGCGGCGCATGCGTGCGCTCCCATTCGTCGCGCTCCCAGTAGCGGTGGCCGTCCCAATAGCGATCGCCGTGTCAGCCGATGCGGACGTCCACGCCGACGGCGGGCTCCGTCGGATACACCGCGCCCCCCGCGAGCATCGCGCTCGCGAGGAGCGGCGGAATGATCAGTCCTTTCATTGTCGGCCGCCCCTGTGAAGTCGGTTCGTATCCCGAATCATAGAAGGCGGCGCACCGCCGCGTGTAAAGGACGGCAACCGTATATGACGGCGATTGCGTGTACCGGCGGCGTATCGCGAGAGCACACGCGCGTTCCGCGCCGGGCGGCGAACCGGCGGGGCGGGTTGAAACGGATGCACGCACGGCCGGTGACGGTCGTTCATTCGCGCAACGGCGAAGAAGCGAAAGGCGAAAGGGACGAAAAGCGAATGGGACGAAAGGCGAACGAGCGCGTGCTCGCGTACACCGGTTCGCACCGCGGGCGAAATGGCATGCCGCGCTCGTGCCCGGTCATCCCGCGCGCTCGCGCTCATTGACTCGCTCACTCGCTCGAAGGCGGCGGCAGATTCTGCACCATCAGCGTCTGCGGATTCGACAGCGCGATGCCCGCCGCGCGCAGTCGCTTGAGAATCTCGAACAGCAGGTCGCTCTTCGTCGCCGCCGCGATCCGCGGGCTGCCGACGTACCCCGTCACGCTGAGCGTGATCCCGTCCGGCGTCAGCTGGCTGAAGGTGACGGACGGCGCGGGCTTCTCGAGCACCGACGCGTGCTCGCGGTATGCGTCGAGCAGCAGATCGCGCACCTGCTCGGGATCGGTGTTGAGCGGAAACGTGAGCATCAGCGTCGCGACGCCCTGCGTGCTGTTGCCCATCGTCACGTTACGCAGGTTCTGCGAGATCAATTGCGAGTTCGGCACGATCACCGTCGAGCGGTCGGACAGCTGGATCTCGGTCGCGCGCACGTTGATCCGGCGGATGTCGCCTTCGACGCCCGAGATGCTGATCATGTCGCCGACCTTCACGGGCCGCTCGGTGAGCAGGATCAGCCCGGACACGAAGTTCTTCACGATCTCCTGCAGGCCGAAGCCGATGCCCACCGACAGCGCGCTCACGATCCACGCGAGGTTGTCCCATTTGACGCCGAGCAGCGACAGCGCGAGCAGCACGAGCGCGACATAGCCGAGATTGCTGAACAGCGTGACGAGCGACGCGCGCATGCCCTGATCCAGGCCGATCGCCGGCAGCAGCTCGTTGTCCAGCCAGCGGCGCACCGAGCGCAGCAGATAGATGCCGATCGCCAGCGCGAGCGCCGCGTTCAGGATGCGGGCGGGCACGATGTTCAGGCGTTGCAGTTTGTCGCCGCCGAACATCGAGATCACGCTCACGAGCAGATCGTTCGGCGTCGTGCCGAAGCCGCCCGTCAGCAGCGCGATGACGGCGACGAGCAGCAGCACGCTCGTGCTGATTCCGGTCAGCACGGTGCGTGCCTGATCGAGGTGGCTGTCGTTCAGCCCGAACAGATGCTTGATCAGCCGGCCGCTCGACAGGTTCGCGGCGAACGCGCTCGCGTATGCGTCGCGGGTGAGGCGCGTCAGCAAGTACACGCTGCCGATCACGATCTCGAACCACACGAGCTCATAGGTGAGAAAGCGCGCGACCGAGATGTAGCCGATGAGGAGCGCGGCGAGCGCCGCGACGACGGTCAGCGTGACGCCCGCGTGGATCAGCCCCGCGAGCGTCGAGCGCGCCTCGGGCGGCTCGCCCGCGGCGGCGAGCGCGGTGCGCGCGCGGTTCGCGCGCAGCAGCGACGCGCCGATCGTCACGACGACGAGCGACACGATTCCGCGCCCGAACAGCGTGACCTGCAGGCTCGTGTCGGCGGTTCGGTTCAGTTCCTCGAGCGCGCCCGCGACGAGCAGCAGCGCCGCGAGGATCGCCGGGAACGGCCGCATCGCGAGCGCGACTTCGTCGGCAAGCGCGGGCAGCCGCCAGCTCGGATGGTGGGTGCACAGCAGCGCGCGCCCGAGCCCCGCGATCAGCGCGCAAGTCAGCGCGAGCTTCGCGAGCTCGTCGGCGAAATCCTGCAGCGCGCTCGACAGCGCGTAGTCGCGCGTGAGCGCGAGATAGACGAATTGCACGGCGATGCCCGTCGTCACGACGCTCGACAGCGCGATCGACGTCGCGAGCGCGCTGCGCCGCACGCGCGTCTCCGGCAGCTTCGTCAGGCTGAACCACGCGAGCGCGCGCTCGGCGAGCCGCCTGCCGAGCGTCCACACGGCGAGCGCGGCGGCGAGCAGCAGCGCGGTGCCGAGCCGGCGGCCCGGCTCCCATGCCGCGGCAAGCACTTGCCCGATCTGCGCGCTGAACGCGCCGAGTTCCTGCCGATCATCGTCCGACGGACGAAAGAGCGGGGCCCAGAACCGCGGGCCGAGAATGCTGCTCGAGCGCAGCACGAGCTGGTCGCGCAGCAGGCTGCGGCGCAGCTTCGAGTATTGCTGTGTCAGGTTCGCGAGGCTTTCCTTCTCGTCGGCGGCCTGCTTGAGCGCGGCGTCGAGCTGCGTCTTGCGCGCGTTCAGGTCCGCGCGCTGCCGCGCGACGGCGGGCGTTTCGGGCGCCGCGCCCGGCGCGGGCGGCGGCCCGAGCACGTCGAGCTGCGCCTGAAGCTGCGCGCGCGTGGGCACGAGCGCCGCCGTCAGCTTGTCGACGTCGGCGCTCAGCGCTTGCGTCGATTCGTCGAGCGCGTCCAGTTGCTTGTAGGTGGTCGCGGCCGACGCCTGCTGCTTGATCCGGTCGAGCGCGGCCTGCACGCGCTTCAGTTCGGCGAGCGCCTCGTCACGCGAGATCGCCGGCGCGGGCGGCACGCTCGCGCCGGACGCGAGGTCGGCCGCCGCCGCGGGCAACGCCGCGCAGAGCAGATGCAATAGGCCTATCAGCGCGACGCGGCGCGCGAATGTCGCAAGACGGATCATCGGGAAACCTTACAGATCGGTTGCGCGAATGGACAACCGGATTGCACTGTAGATTGCCACGGTTTTTCGGCTCACGGATCGCCGACGACAATCCGAAACAATTGAAAGCAAACCGAAATATTGGGGGCTGGCGCGGCGCGGGGGACGGGGGCCGATGTCGGCGGCGTCCGGATGCGCCGGAAGCAAGAAGCAAGATGCAAGATGCAAGATGCGGATGCCAAACGCCAAACGCCAAACGCCAAACGCCGGACGCCAAACGCCGGACGCCGGACGCCGGACGCCAAACGCCGGACATCAGACGCCCAGCCGCCGCGCGACAGGCGTGTCCCGGCCGCGCGGCGCTCATGCGCGCCGACGCGCGCGTCAAACCCGCTCGATCGGGATGTACCGTCCGTCCTTGCCGACGGGCGTGAGCGGCAAGCCGGCCTTTTCGCGGCGCTTGCGCTCCTTGGACAACGGCGGGCAGCTGTGCGCGTCGTAGTACATGACCATGCAGTCGAGGCAGAGCAGGCACTCCATCGGGTCGATCCGGCCGGCCGGGTCGATCGCCTGCGAGCCGCAGCCGACCGCGCACGCATGGCAGCTCGTGCATTCGGGCTTGCGCTTGAGCTTGATGACCCGCAGGCGCCCGGGCAGCGCGAGGCTCGCGCCGAGCGGGCACAGGTACTTGCAGAACGGCCGCTCGACGAAGATCGACGCGCCGACGACGGCGGTCCAGAACAGCACGAACGGCCAGGCGCGATTCAGCACGCCGACGAGGAAGGTGGTCTTGAACGGCTCGATCTCGGCGAGCTTCTCGGCCCACGGCATCGAGAAGAACGACACGACGAGCAGCACCGCGAACACCGCGTATTTCAGCTTGCGCAGCCGGTTGTGCCAGTGCGCCGGCAGCTTGCGCTGCAGCGACTTCAGGCCGGTGGCGCGCGCGATCTTGTACAGCAGCTCGGACAGCGAGCCGAATGGGCAGAGCCAGCCGCAGAAGAGGCCGCGGCCCCAGACGAGCACGGTGACGGCGATCGCGATCCAGAACACGAAGATGAACGGATCGGACAGGAACAGCCCCCAGTTCCAGCCGCTCGCGAGCGCATGCACGAGCGTGAGCACCTGCGTGATCGACGGCTGCGCGAGCTCGTGCCAGCCGGCGAAGCCGATCGCGATCAGCCAGCTCGCCGTCTTCGGCCACGACACCCAGCGCTTGTCGGCGCGCTTCGCGCGGCGCACCCAGCGCTCGCGCGTCGCGAAGAACAGCATGACGGCCGCGATCCAGCCGACGAACAGGCCGATCTCGAGCCGCTTGCCGGCCCACGCCTTGCGCCACACGGGCGCGTCCTCGTCGACGCGCGGGCGCCCGCCCGCGAGAAATTCGCCGGGCAGCCAGTACGGCGACGCGAACGCGGAGAACGTCTTCGCGCCCGTTTCCTGGTCGGACCGGTGGCCGAGGAACACGAACTTCCACGGATACGCGGCGCTGAACCGCGTGCTGCGCACGATGAAGATGCCCGTCTCGTTGAACGACGGCGCGCCCGCCGCCCGCAGCGCGTACAGGTTCAGGTAGTCGGAATCCTTGAACGTGAACGCATGGATGCCTTGCCGGACCTGGATGCGATCGTAGATGCCGCCGCGCACGAAGCCCGAGCCCTTGAACGATTCGGTGCCGTTCGCGACGACGAAGAGCGCGTGCTCGCCCGGTTTCAGGCGGCTCATCAGTTGCGCGTACTCGTGCTCGCCGAGAATGCTCTTGCCGATCGCGGGCGCGTTCAGGTAGCCGTAGTACAGATCGAGGTAGGGCGCGCCCGTGTCCGGCGCGCCGACATCGTCCGGCCGGATCGCGAGGTGCGCGATCGCGCCGCGCTCGACGAGCGCCTGCCACGTCTCGCGCGCGTCGGACGGCAGCAGCTTCGCCTGCGGCAGCACGGTTTCCTTCACGATGCCGACCTGGCTCGCGATCGCCACCGCGCAGCGCGAGATCAACTGGTTTTCGGCGATCACGGTGACGGTCGCGCCGGAGATCGCGTCGAGGCTTGCGGCGCCCGCGTCGCCGTTGCCGATCTCGAAGCGCGCGCCGGCGAACTTGCCGACGTACTGGCGCAGGAACGCGAGCAGCTTGCTCTCCGGAATCCCGACGAGCAGGATCGGCTCGCTGTGCTTGAGCACGCGCACGCCGGTGATCGTGCCTTTCGTGTCCATCCCGATCAGCGTGACGATCGGCTTGCCCGAATAGCCCTGAATGTCGGCGATGTCGGTCGACAGGAACACGTAGCCCTTGAGCGCGCGCGCGTGGCCGTCGTCCGCGTACGCCTCGACGTAAGGCGGGCTGCCCTTGCGCGCGGAGAACGCGTTCGCGTCCGGCAGCACGGACGCGCAATCGGTCCATTTGCACAGATCGGGCTGGCTGAAGAGTTCGGGCGGCAGTTCCTGCTCGTAGATCGACGCGGCGCTCGGGCGGGCCGCGACGACGAAGAACGCGATGAGCAGGATCCGGAACAGTGCTTTCATGGGGGTCACTTGGAGGAAGTCGCGCGGGCGGCCGCGCGCGGCGCCCGCGCGAACGCGGTCAGTGCGCCTTGGCGACCATGAAGTCGACGGCGGCTTCGACTTCGTTGTCCTTCAGGCTCGGGTTGCCGCCGCGCGGCGGCATCGTGCCCTTGTTGCCGGTGAAGCCTTCGAGCGCGTGCTTGTACAGCGTCGGCTTGCCTTGCGCGACGCGCGGCGCCCAATCGTCCTTGTTGCCGGCGATCGGCGCGCCGGCCGCGCCCGTCTGGTGGCACATGAAGCACACGCTCTTGAACACCTTCTCGCCGCCGGGGTTCGGCGTATCCGCGGCGGCGGCCGTCGTGGCGGCGGGCGCCGCCTCGCTCGACGCGGCGGGCGCGGACGCGGCCGACGGGCTCGCGTTCGCGGATGCGTCGAGCGTGACGGAGGCGGCCGGCGCGATCGACGCGGACGCGGCGGCGGCGGGCGGCGCGCCGGCGTCGCGCTGGCCGCAGGCGGACAGGCCGAATGCGAGCGCGAAGGCGGCGGCGGTGATCGACAGGTTTCGAAGCTTCATGGTCTTTTCCTCGTAGGGGAGTCAGGATGCGATTGCCCGCGCGTCGGACGGCAGCCCGTGCGCGGATGGGGGTTCGTGGCCGAGCAGCGGCGCGGCGGCGAGCCGCTCGATCAGTGCGCCGACGTTGCGCCACGGCTCGCCGCCGAATTCGGTGACGGGATCGGCGAGCACGCGGCCGTCGGGCGCGTGCAGGTGATTCGGGTGCGCGGCCTCGGGCGGCGCGTGGCGCGGCGCGGTGTCGATGCGCATCGCGGCCTCGCCCCAGCGCCAGTCCATCGCGTACTCGCGCGCATTCGCGATGCGCAGCGTGAGCCCGACTCCGTTCGCGAGGCGCACGTCGAGCGCGTCGCGGCGCAGCGTGACCGATTCGACGCGTGCGGTCTCGAATTCGGTCTCGATGCGCTCCTTCAGTTCGATGTGCAGCATCGTCACGCTCCTTGCGCGAGCAGCAGCGCGCGCAGTTGCCCGCGAATCGTCTCGCGCGTGTCGGCGAGCGTCTTCGCGCCGAGGTAGTGCTCGTAGGCCGGGTGCTCGTCGACTTCGCCCGCCGCGATCCGTGCGAAGAGCGCCGCTTCGTCGGCCGCGCCGTATGCGGCGAGCAGGCGCTTGCGGTCCTCGCGCAGGTCGTACAGCAGCCGGCTCAGCGCGTCGATCTGCCGGGCCGCCTCGTTGGGCAGGTTGCGGAAGAAATGGGTCATTTCGGGTTCCTCACATCGTCTGGTCCTTGACGACGCCGCCGTCGGTCGCCGCCATCTCGGGCGTGATCTCGCCGAAGCGGTACAGCTTGCCGCCCTCGGCCTTCGCGAAGCGCGCGGCGTCCGCCTCGCGGGCGAACGACGCGAATGTCCGGCCCATCGCGCCCGGCTTCTTCGAGCCGATCACGTAGATCGCGCGCTTCGCGTCGATCCAGTGGCCGACCGGGTGCTGCCAGTCGGTCGCGCCCATGTCCTGCACGTACAGCGCGCGGACCTTGCGGTCGTGCTCGGGGCGCAGGTAGACGGAAAAGAGGCCGAGCGTGTCGCAGAAGAAGTCCGGCTCGCCGTCCGCATAGACGATCTGCGCCTTCGGGCCCGGGTAGTCCTTCAGGCTCATGCCGTCGAGCACGCTGACGGTCGCGTCGGTGATCTCGCGCGCGGGCGGCGGCGTCTGCGCGTCGTGGCCGCATGCGGCCACGAGCGCGGCGGCGGCGAGCGCCGCGATGCTCGTGCGCACGGCGGCGGAAAGGAAACGGCGTTTCATCGATTGAATCTCCAGGCGGCGAGGCCGAGCGGCGCCGCGATCCACGCGAGCATCACCGGGCCGAGCAACAGGGGCGACGCGAGCGCCGCGGGAAAGGCGCTGACCGCGCCGAACATCGCGCGCAGATCGCCCGGGCCGAAGATGTTCAGCACGCGGAACACGTCGGCCGGATTGAGCAGCAGCAACAGCGGCAGCGCGGGGCCGAGCCCGGCGCCGCCCGTGAGCACGAGCGCGCCGAGCAGCAGCAGGTCGTACACGAGCACGAAGCAGAACCACAGCGCGATCGCGACGCCGCTCGCCGACGTGCGGCTCGCGCAGAACGCCGACGCGCATACGGCGAGGCTCAGGAACACCCAGCCGAGCAGCACCGCGCTCAGCACGAAGCCCGCGTACTGATACCAGTCGGCGGCGCTCATGCGCGCGGCGATCACCGCGCCCGCCGCGCCGAAGCCCGCGAGCGTCGCGCAGGTGAGCGCGGCCGCGAGGCCGACGTACTTGCCGACGAGCAGCTCGGTGCGGGTGAGCGGGTACGACAGCAGCAGGTTCAGCGTGCCGCGCTCGCGCTCGCCGACGAGCGCGTCGAAGCCGAGAATCAGCGCGATGAGCGGCAGCAGATAGATCGCGAGGCTCACGAGGCTCGCGATCAGCGGCTCGATTCCGTGAAAGCCGACCGCGCCCTGCGCGGCCGCGCCGAAGTACGAGATCGCGAGCGTGAACGCGGCGAACACGATCGAGATCGCGAGCACCCAGCGGTTGCGGATCCGGTCGTGGAATTCCTTGCCGGCGATCACGCGGATTTGCGCCCACAGCGGGCGGGAGGTCAGCGTACTCATGCGTTCGCCTCGCAGCCGGCATAGCCGAGAAACATGTCTTCGAGCGACGGCTCGTGAATGCGCAGGTCGACGATGCGCGCACCGAGCGGCGCCAGCGCGGCGAGCGCCGCCATCTTCGCGTCGCGCGGGCACGCGAACGCGATGCGCCGGTCGCGCACCGTCGGCTCGCCGAACGGCGCGCGGCGCAGCGCGGCCTCGATCTCGCGCGTGTCGTCGTCGGGCACGACGAGCTCGATCGTGAGCGGCAGGTTCGTCTCGCCGCGCAGCGCGTCGACGCTGCCCACCGCCTGCAGCCGGCCCGCGCGCACGATCGCGAGGCGATCGACGCGCTGCTGGATCTCGGCGAGGATGTGCGACGTGATGACGATCGTCGTGCCCGCGCGCCGGCGCTCGTGCAGGATGCGGTAGAACGCGCGGATGCCGGCGGGATCGAGCCCGTTCGTCGGCTCGTCGAGAAACAGCAGGCGCGGCGCGCCGAGCAGCGCCTGCGCGAAGCCGAGCCGCTGCTTCATGCCCTTCGAGTAGCCGCGGACCTTGCGCGCGGCCGCGTGATCCAGGCCCACCTCGTCGAGGAGCGGCGCGCACGCGGCCGCGTCGACGCCTTTCAGGCGTGCGAAGAAGCGCAGCGTCTCGAGCCCCGTCAGGTTGTCGTAGAGCACGACGTTTTCCGGCAGATAGCCGAGCGTGCGCCGCACGGCGCGAAACCGCGGGTCGCGGGCCGATACGCCGTCGATGCGCACGTTGCCCGCGTCGGCGGCGAGAAGGCCGAGCATCAACTGGAACAGTGTGCTCTTGCCCGCGCCGTTGCGGCCGATGAGGCCGAACAGCTCGCCCGGCGCGATCGCGAGATCGATGCCGTCGACCGCGCGCACCGGCCCGAAGGTCTTGACGACGCCTGTCAGCTCGATCATCGCTTGCCCACCCATTGCGGCCAGCCGGCGTGCGCGGCGCGCATGCGCGGCGCGTCGTCGACGACGCTCGGCACCGCGAGCAGCGGAAACTGCCGCGCGACGACGCGCAGCGCCTGCACGGCCGGACTGTTCATCAGCACCTTGACCGACGGCACGCGCCAGGTCAGCCGGTCGACGAGATCGTTCGCCTTGTACGGCACGTCGCCGACGCCGCGGCCGCGCCGGTCCCAGCCGAGGTAGTTGCTCCAGTAGTTGCCGGGCCACGCGACGTCGCTCGCCGCGACGTAGCGGATCTGCTCGCGGTTGTCCGCGAAATCGTTGCCCGTCACGTCGTTGTGGATCGAGCCGCCCCACAGATGCACGCCGATCTTGTTGTCGACGACGAGGTTGCCGCGGATCGTGTTGTATTCGGCGTCGTAGATGAACAGGCCGCGCTGGTTGCCGGCGACGACGTTGTTCTCGATCAGCGAATCCTGGATCGTGCGCAGCATGATGCCGTGATCGGTGTTGCCCCATACCCGGTTGCCGCGCACGATCTGGTCGCGCGCCTCCATGATCGCGAGGCCGCCGCGGTTGTGATAGACGTCGTTGCCGTCCCAGACGTTGTAGTACGAGTTCATGTAATGCGTGCCGTAGCGCACGTCGTGGATCGTGTTGTGCTCGAAGCGCGCGTGATGCGACACGTCGACATAGATGCCGTCGCGCGTGTAGCTGATCGTGTTGCCGGCGATGCGCGCGCCCGTCGTGTTGTAGAGCTGGATGCCGTTGCCGCGCCTGGGCGACAGCAAATCGCGCTTGCCGACGATCACGTTGCCGGTGACGCGCACGTCGGCCGAGCGCTCGATCCAGAGGCCGAACAGGTTGTAGACGAGCTCGCAGCGCTCGATTCGCGTGCGATCGGAGCCGGGCGCCACGTAGACGCCCGCGTTTTGCGCGGTGAGGCTCGCGCCGCTGTCGACGATCGAAAAGCCGCTGATCGCCACGTCCGGTGCGGCGACGCGGATCACGTCGCCCGCGAGGCGCCCGTCGATCGTCGGGCGGCCGACGCCGCGCAGCGTGAGCGGCTTGTCGATTCTCAGGTTCTCCTCGTAGCGGCCGTGCTGAACGAGCACCGTGTCGCCCGGCCGCGCGGCGGCGAGCGCCGCGCCGATGCGCTCGCCCGGGTGGACGGCAAGCGTCGCCGCGCACGCGGCGTGCATCAGCAGCGCGGCCGCGGCGAGCGTCGCGAGGGCGTGGGGGATCGGCATCGTCGTTGTCGGGTCGTGTGGTCGGGTTCGGCCGGGTGGCGCCGATTCGCGTGCGTCGTCGGGCGGCGCGCGCTGCCGGCATGCGCGGCCGGCGCGCGGGCGGCCGGCGCGGGCATGCGGGCGCGAACCCGTCTCCCGTTTCGGCCGTCCGCGCGGCGCGTCGGCGCGGGCGCTACGCCTCGACGAGCATCCGCGAGCGCATCTCCAGATGCAGCGCGTGGCAGAAGTTCGTGCAGAAGCACCAGAACACGCCGGGCTTGTCCGCGATGAACGTCACCGACTGCGTCTGCTGCGGATGCACGACGAAGTTGATGTTGTAGAACGGGATCGCGAAGCCGTGCGTCAGGTCCTCCACCTTGTCGAGGTTGGTCAGGATGATCGTGACCTCGTCGCCTTTCTTCACGGTCCATTCGCGCAGCCCGAAGGTCGGCGCCTGCGACGTCAGGTAGACGGTGACCTTCCTGCCGTGCCGCTCGACGCGGCTGTCCTTCGCGTTCTTCACCGCGAGCGGGAACTCGTCGAGGTTGTAGATCTGCCGTGTCTTGATGATGTCGCGGCGCACGACGATCGAGTCGTGCGGCTCGGGATACGTCGGATGGTCGGCCACGAGCAGCATCTTCTCGCCGCTGATGTCGATCAACTGCGCGCTGTCCGGATGCAGCGGCCCGACGGGCAGGTAGCGGTCCTTCGAGAACTTGTTGTCCGAGATGAAGAACTGGCCGTCCGGCTCCTTCGTCTCGCCCATCGACGTGAAGCCGTGGCCCGGCTGGTAGTGCACGTCGATCCGGTCGACGACGACTTTCGCCGCCTTCTCGCCCTTGTACGCCTTGATCGCTTCCTCGAGGCTCCACTTGACGATCTGGCTGTCGAGAAAGAGCGTCGTGTACGCGTAGCCCTTGCCGTCGAAGCCGGTATGCAGCGGCCCGAGGCCGATCTCCGGCTCCGCGACCACCGCGTCGCGCGGCTCCTTGAGCTCGCCGGCGAACCACTTGAGCATCAGCTCGTGCGAGATCAGCGTCGCGGTGGGCGAGAGCTTGCCCGAGCACGCGTAGTACTTGCCGTCGGGCGACGCGTTCACGCCGTGCGGGTTCTTCGGCACGCTCACGTAGCAGGTGAGGGCCGTCTTCGGATCGGCGTTCGCCGCGCGCGTGCCGTCGACGACGGGCACGGGCGAGTTGCCCACCTTGAAGAACTTGCCGTTCTTCACCGCTTCCTCGATGCGCGCGACGTTGAAGAACACGCACGCGTCGCGCTCGGCCGCCATCATTTCCTCGTAATGCACGCCGTTCTCGGTGTTGTACTGGTTCGAGCACGCGAGCTTGCCGTCATACGACGTCGCGACGAGATCCATGTTGCCGTCGATCTTCACCTGCCAGCGCGGCTGCATCGTCTTCGCGTCGACGCATGTGAACAGGCAGTAGTACTTCTTCGGGTCGTTCAGGTCGCGGCCGTCGTTCGGGTGCGGAATGTGGAACTCGTTGCCGCAGAACACGCGCGTCGTGTAGTTGATCGTCTGGTCGAGCGGATCGCGCTTGTCGGGGAAGATGCCGTGAAAGCCCTGCACGTTCGGCAGCGGCGTGATCGCGTCGCACTCCATCGTGTCGAGGCGCACGCGCGCGATGCGCGCATTGATCTTGTCGTTCACGAAGATGTACTTGCCGTCGTACGTGCCGTCCGTATAGGACATGTGCACGTGGTGCGTGTCGCCCGTGAAGTATTCGAGCTGGCCGTTGGCCTTGGTGCCGATGATCTTGCGCGATTCGTTCGTGATGCCCCAGCCGGACATGCAGTCGATGTTGTAGACGGGAATGCGCCGGATCTCGCGCCCGGACGGCAGGCCGTGCACGCGGATGTCGCCCGAATGGTCGCCGCTCGAGAACGTGTAGTACGTATCGAGCTTGCCCGGATGCACTTCGTACTTGCCGAAGTCGATCGCGGGGGCCGCAGCCGCGCCGCTCGCCGCGCTCGCGCCCGCGCCGCTCGCCGCGGCGGGCGCGTCGCCGCCCTTGTTGCAGCCCGCGAGGCCGAGCGACAGGCTCGCGCCCGCGAGCCCCGCGACCGCCGACGAGGCGAGGAACCTGCGCCGCCGCGCGTCCTGCGGCGCTGCCGCCGCTTCGGTGTTTTCCTTCGAATTAGCCATCACATTCTCACTCATTGATTCGTTTTCCACGCCGGGCAACGGCCCGTTCCCGCTTTCGATGCCGGTAATCCGGGCTGGCCGGTGACGATTTGCGCCGCATTGCGACAACCTGTCGCTCGATAGACTTCCCCCTCATGGCGGGCCAGACATGACTGCAAATGAACACACGCGAGTAAGGCGATCGAAATTTTTGTTCTCGTGATTCCCTTGTGATTTGACGGAAAGATTTCCGCGGCTAGTGTCGTGTCCCGCCGATTCGCGAGAAATGATCGACCTCAAGAAAAGGCGCGCGTCGGCGCGCGGCGGCCGGCATCGTTGGGGGCGAGGTTGCACGGCGTCAAACAAATCGCGCGGACGAACGCGGGCGGCGGTCGGCGAAACGCAGGTCCGCGTGCGTTCGGGCGGCTCGCGCGCCGCCTGGCGCGCGGCGGGGAAAGCCGCTCCGGGCGGACCGGGGCAGACGAAGGGGGGCGGCATTCGGCGACTCGCGCGCGGCGCGCATCGCGGCGTGGGGCGCGGGGTGCGTTTGCCGCTTTTGCTTGATCGAGATCACTCGGGCGCGCGGCCCGGAAAAACGATAATCGTTCGGTGTCCGGACGTCGTCCGGGTGCAGGATCGCCTCCCGTCAATCGTTTTCGGAAATTCCACCGTTGCCCGGTTTGAAGAAACTCGTCGGATCGTCGCTTGCGCTCGCCGTCGTCGTCACGCTGACGGCGTGGCTCGCGCTGAGGTCCCCGCAGGTATACGTGCAGGGCACGTACGTGTTCGGCACGCGCGTGCAGCTCGCGCTCTACGGCGTGCCGCTCGATCGCGCGCAGCAGGCGACGAACGCGGTGTTCGCGCATTTCCAGGCGATGCAGCGCGGGCTGCATGCGTGGCAGCCGTCGGAAATCACGCGCCTGAACCGGAGCATCGCCGCGGGCGAGCCGTTTCGCGCATCGCCCGCGACGGCCGAGATCCTGCGCGCCGCGCGCCGGCTGTCGCTCGACACGCAGGGGCTCTTCGAGCCCGGCATCGGGCGGCTCATTCGCCTGTGGGGCTTCCAGTCCGATCAGTTCCGCGTTGCGCCGCCGTCGCCCGACGCGGTGCGGCGCGAGCTCGCGCGCGGCGCGCGCATCGCCGATCTCGCGATCTCGCCCGACGGCGTCGTCACGAGCGCGAACCGCGCGGTCGCGATCGATCTGGGCGGCTTCGCGAAGGGCTGGGCGCTCGACGACGCGGCCGCGATCCTCAGGCGGCAGGGCATCGCCAACGCGCTGATCGACGTCGGCGGCAATCTGCTCGCGCTCGGCAGCAAGGGCGGCGCGGCCTGGCGCGTCGGCGTGCAGGACCCGCGCAAGCCCGGCACGCTCGCGACGCTCGAGCTGCGCGACGGCGAGGCGATCGGCACGAGCGGCGATTACGAGCGCTTCTTTCAGGCGGAGGGCGTGCGCTACTGCCACCTCATCGATCCGCGCAGCGGCTTTCCCGCCGTGCAAAGCGAGGCGGTGACCGTGCTCGTCGCGCCCGGCCCGCACGCGGGCGCGCTGTCCGACGGCGCGAGCAAGCCGCCGTTCATCGCGGGGCGCGCGGCGATGCCGCTCGCGCGCCGGCTCGGCGTGCAGGCCGTGCTGATCGTCGATGCGCAGGGGCGCGTGTGGGCGACCGACGCGATGGCCGCGCGCGCGCGCTTCGCCGATCCGGCGCTGCGCGCCGCCCGGCTCGACTAACACGACGGAGCGCCGCCCGCGATGACGAACGCAACACATGAACCGCGCGAACCGCATGAGCTGCACGAACCGCGAGAATCGCACGCTCCCTGCATCGACTTGCAAGACGTGAGCCTGCAGCGCGGCGGCCGCGCGATCCTGCAGCGCGTGCGGGTCACGATCGGGTACAGCGAACTGGTCGCGATGGTCGGCTTGAACGGCGCGGGCAAGACTTCGCTGCTGTCGCTCGTCGCGACGCTCGCGGCGCCGAGCGGCGGGCGCATCTTCGTCGACGGCTTCGACGCGCTCGCGCAGCCCGCGCGCGTGCGCGAGCGCATCGGCGTCGTGTTTCAGGAATCGGCGCTCGAGCCGCGGCTCACCGCGCGCGAGAACCTGTGGTTCATCGCGCGTTGCCAGGGCGTGACCGGGCGCGCCGCGCACACGCGCGTGGACGCGCTGCTCGAGGCGCTCGGTCTTCGCGCGCACGCGGCGACGCTCGTGCGCCGGCTCTCGGGCGGCGAGCGCCGGCGGCTCGAGCTCGCGCGCGCGCTCGTCGCGCAGCCGCGCGTGCTGCTGCTCGACGAGCCGACGCTCGGCCTCGACGTGGCCGCGCGCGACGCGTTCTGGGCCGAGATCAAGCGGCTCGTCGCCGACGGGCGCACGGTGCTCTGCTCGACCCATCATACCGACGAGGCGTGCGACGCCGACCGCGTCGTCGTGCTCGATCGCGGCGAGCTGGTCGCGCTCGGTTCGTGGCGTGCGATGCGCGCGCCCGTGCCCGGCGTGATCCGGCTGCGCGTGCCGGACATCGACGCGGCGCGCCGCTGGCTCGCCGAGCACGGCTATCCGTTCGAAGTCGACGCGCAAGGCATCGCGGTCGCGGGCGCCGATCCGCAGGCGGTGCTGCCGGCGCTGCTGCGGCAGATGCCGTGCCGCGTGCTCGGCGCCGATATCGCCGCGCCGGGGCTGAAGGATGTCGTCGGCCACTGGATCGCCGCGCGCCGCGGCGGCGACGCCGCGCCACGTTTCGCCGGGCGGCCCGCATGAGCGCCGTCGCCGCGATCGTCTGGTTCGACCTCAAGCGCTTCTGGGCGTCGCCGCTGCGCATCCTGTTCGGGCTCACGCAGCCGCTGCTGTATCTGTTCGTGCTCAGCGCGGCGCTCAGAAGCGGCACGTACGCGGAGATCGGCGGCTATCAGGCGTACATCTTTCCGGGCGTGGTCGGGCTGTCGCTGATGTTCAGCGCGATCTCGGCCGCGGTCGGCATCGTGCACGATCGGCAAACGGGTTTGCTGAACGCGCTGCTCGTGTCGCCCGTGCGCCGCGTCGACATCGCGCTCGGCAAGATCGGCGCGGGCGCGCTGCTCGCCTGGCTGCAGGCGCTGCTGTTGCTGCCGTTCTCGCCCGCGATCGGAATCGGGCTCACCGCGCCGCGCCTCGCGCTGCTCGTCGCGGCGATGGCGTTCGCCGCGCTCGCGTTCTCGGCGCTCGGGCTCGCGCTCGCGCTACCGTTCCGGTCGGTGATCGTGTTTCCCGTCGTGTCGAACACGCTGCTTCTGCCGATGTTCTTTCTGTCGGGCGGGCTCTACCCGCTCGATCTCGCGCCGGACTGGATCCGCGCGGCGGCCGCATTCGACCCCGCCGCCTACGGCGTCGACCTGATGCGCGGCGTGCTGAGCGCGCAGTACGCGATCGCGCCGTCGCGCTCGATCGCGGCGCTCGCCGCGTGCCTCGTCGTCGCGGGCACGCTCGTCGTGCGCGGCGTGGGGCGGCAGCACGCGTAGCGCGCGGCGGCGTGCGCGTCGCACGGGCGCGCGCGGACCCGGCGGGCGCCGTGGCGGTGTTTCCCCTCACTCAACCGCGGCCCGCGCCGCGCCGTAAAGGCGAATGACGACGGGCGACGGGCCGCGCGGGGCGGCCGGCGCGCCGTCGCACGCCACCGGATTCGCGAGCAAGACATGGATATTCGACGCAAGCTGCAGGTGTTTTCCCTGGTGACCGTCCTGTCGATGGGGGCGGGCGTGCTCGTGTGCGCGACGGGCCTGCGCGCGGCGATGAAGGCCGAAGACGCGTCGCACGAACGGGAACGGACGCTGCAGGGCATTACCGAGATCAAGGCGAGCGCGCTGTCGACGATTCAGCTCGACCCGAGCACCGACGACACCAGGAAGATCTTCGCCGACGCCGAGCGCAATATCGGCAAATGGTCGTCGACGCTCGCCGCGTCGCTGGCCGGCACGCCGCATGCGGCCCCGTTTCGCGCGCTCATCGCGCAATGGGGCGACTACGACCGGCGCTCGCACGCGCTGTTCGATCTCGCCGCCCGCGATGCGAAGGCCGCGACCGATCGGACGACCGCGCTCTACCACACCGATTTCGAGCCGTTCCAGCACGCGCTCGA
Source organism: Burkholderia mallei ATCC 23344 (assembly GCF_000011705.1). Taxonomy (NCBI): domain Bacteria; kingdom Pseudomonadati; phylum Pseudomonadota; class Betaproteobacteria; order Burkholderiales; family Burkholderiaceae; genus Burkholderia; species Burkholderia mallei. The sequence continues at coordinate 1,049,882 of NC_006348.1, forward strand.
GCAGATGGCGGGCGAGATGAACGCGCTCGCCGAGCAGCAGAACGCCGAGGCGCGCGGCGTCGTCGATTCGGTGTTCGTCACCGTGCTGTCGGTGATGCTGGGCGGCATGGTGGTCGTCTGCGCGATGATCTTCGCGCTCGCGCGCTCGCTGAACCGCGGCATTGCCGCGCTGCAGACGGCGATCGAGCGCATCGGCGGCTCGCGCGATTTCACGTTGCGCGCGCCCGTTCGCGGCCGCGACGAACTCGCGCGCACCGCCGAGGCGTTCAACGCGCTGATCGAGCGTGTCGCCGCCGCGCTGCGCGAAGTATGGGCGGCCTCCGAATCGGCGAGCACGGCGACGCGCGAGATCGCCGCGGGCAACGCCGATCTGTCCGCGCGCACCGAGACGCAGGCCGCGTCGCTCGAAGAGAGCACCGCGAGCATGGCGCAGCTCACGGCCACGGTGTCGCAGAATGCCGAGAACGCGAAGGTCGCGAGCGAACTGGCGGGCAATGCGTCCGGGGTGGCGCATACGGCGCGCGGCGTCGTCGAGGCGATGGTGGCGACGATGGCCGAGATCGGCCGGCATTCGTCGCGCATCGGCGAAATCACCGCGCTGATCGACGGCATCGCGTTCCAGACCAACATCCTGGCGCTGAACGCGGCCGTCGAGGCCGCGCGCGCGGGCGAGCAGGGCCGCGGCTTCGCCGTCGTGGCGGGCGAGGTGCGCGGGCTCGCGCAGCGCGCGGCCGATGCGGCCAGGGAGATCCGGAGCCTGATCGACGCATCGGTCGCGACGGTCGGCGCGGGCGAATCGCAAGCCGAGCAGGTCCGGCGGACGATGGCCGAGCTCCAGCAGGGGGCCGGAAAGGTGGCCGACGTCGTCGACGACATCTCGGCCGCGTCGGTCGAGCAGAGCCGCGGCATCGCGCAGGTCGGCCAGGCGGTCGGCCACATGGACGAGGTCACGCAGCGAAACGCGGCGCTCGTCGAAGAACTGGCGGCCGCGTCGCAGGCGATGGCGCAGCAGATGCAGGCGCTGCGCGACGCGGTGGGGATCTTCCGGATCGGCGGCCCGCCCGCGCAGCGGCGCGAGCCTGGCGATCCGGGGTGCGCCGCCGGCGCGCTCGGGGGGCGGGCGGCATTGACACCGGCCTTCGCGTAATCGCGACGGCGGCGGCGCGCGTTCGCCCGTGCGCACATAGGTCGAGGCGCGCCGCGGGCGTTCGGTCGGTCCGCGTTCGCTCGGCAGGCACGGATCGAGGGCAATGAAAAATCGAGGGCAATGAAAACGAACGGCAAGCGGCCGATGCCCCTGTTTCTCCAAGGCGTGGTGTTCGAAGCGGCTACGCGCGCGGGTTGCTGCGCGAGGCGCAAGCGCACGTCGTTCGCGGCCGCCGGCGGGGCATGTCCGCGACGGGCGCGCAATACCGCGACGCGATACACGCGGCGGTCGTCGCGAGCGGCGGCTTCGACGGCTGCACGGGCGAGCCGCTCGATTGGCATCTCGTTTCGACTGACGCCAATGACGATTCGCGACAGAGGCGGCACAGCTACAAGGCGGGCTTCGCGCTGCTGCCGAGCGTCGATCATGTCGACGCGTCGGCCGCCACGGCCGCGTTCAAGATCCGCGCGTGGCGCACGAACGATGCGAAGAGCGGCCTGTCGGCGCGGAGTTTCATCGCGCTGTGCGAGCGTGTTCTCATGCATGCGGGCTATCGCGTGCACGCGCCGAATGACGCGAAGGGGCTCGACGCATCCCGCGCGTAGCCGTTCGTTTCATTCGATGTCGCGAGCGCCGCGGCGCTCGAGCGCGAACGCGCGGTGAACCGGTCCCGATGGCACAATGCATGGCAGCATGCCGGCCCGCCGGCCGGCAAGGAAGCGGGGCTCGCCCACGAACGGCCGCTTCGCGCGCGTTCAGCCGCATGCGCCCGATGCCGCGACGGCGCGCCGCCCTCACTCATCGCCAGGAAACCGCCGCCATGAAAAAGCTCGTCAACCATCCGTCCGACGTCGTGCGCGAAATGCTGGAAGGCATCGCGCGGCAATCGCCGCATGTCGCCATGCTCGGCGACGAACACGTGCTGATCCGGCGCCCGCTGCCGGAGCCGGCCAAGCGCGCGGTCGCGGTCATCTCCGGCGGCGGCAGCGGCCACGAGCCGGCGCATGGCGGCTATGTCGGCGCGGGAATGCTGAGCGCGGCCGTGTGCGGCGAAGTCTTCACGTCGCCGTCCGCCGACGCGGTGCTCGCCGCGATTCGCGCGACGGCGGGCCCGCACGGCGCGTTGCTCATCGTGAAGAACTACACGGGCGACCGCCTCAATTTCGGTCTCGCGGCCGAGCTCGCGCGCGCGGACGGCATTCCGGTCGAGATCGTCGTCGTCGCGGACGACGTGTCGCTGCGCGCGCTCACCGAGCGCGGGCGCCGCCGCGGCATCGCCGGCACCGTGCTCGTGCACAAGCTCGCCGGCGCGGCCGCCGAGCGCGGCCTCACGCTGGCGCAGGTGGCCGCCGCCGCGAACGCGGCGGCGGCGCGGCTCGGCACGATGGGCGTCGCGCTCGACGGCTGCACGATGCCGGGCGCCGAGCAATCCGGCTTTCGCCTGGCCGATCACGAAATCGAGCTCGGGCTGGGCATACACGGCGAAAAGGGCGTACAGCGCACGGCGCCGATGCCGGCCGACGCGCTGGCCGAAACGCTCGTCGCGGCGATCGTCGACGATCAGTCGATCGCGCGCGGCGACCGGGTCGCGCTGCTCGTGAACGGGCTCGGCGCGACGCCCGACATGGAGCTCGGCATCGTGCTGCGCGCGGCGTACGACAGCCTGAGCCGGCGCGGCGTCGAGGTGGCGCGTGCATGGGCGGGCACCTTCCTGTCCGCGCTCGACATGCCGGGTTGCTCGATTTCGCTGCTCAAGCTGAACGACGACCTGCTCGAGCTGCTCGACGCGCCGACGCAGGCGCGCGCGTGGCCCGGCGGCGGCGCGGTGAACCGGGACATTCGCGTGGCGTGCGCCGAAGCCGGCCCGGCCGACGGCCCGCCGCAATGGGCGACGGCGAGCATGGCGAGCGCGATGGGCGCCGACGTGCTGCAACCCGCGCTGCATGCGGTCGCCGCCGCGCTGATCGACCACGAGCCGGTGTTGACCGAACTCGATGCCGTCGCGGGCGACGGCGATCTGGGCGCGAGCATGCGGCGCGCGGCGAACGCGATGCTCGCGCTGCCCGCCGACGCGTATCGGGGGCCGGCCGTCCTGCTCGCCGCGCTCGGCGCCGCGCTGCGCCGGGCGATCGCGGGCAGCTCCGGGCCGTTCTACGCGACGGCGCTGGTGCGCGCGGCCCGCCGGCTCGCCGAGGCGCCGGATCCCGGCGCGCGCGACTGGGCGAGCGCGTTTCGCAGCGGCGTCGACGCGATCGGCGAACTGGGCGGCGCGAAGCCCGGCGATCGCACGATGCTCGACGCATTGGTGCCCGCCGCCGATGCGTTCGAGCGCGAACTGTCGGCGGGCGGCAGCGCGCGTGCCGCATGGGCGGCGGCCGTGCGCGCGGCCGACGAAGGCGCGGCGCGCACCGCGGGCATGACGCCGCGCGCGGGGCGCGCGAGCTATCTGGGCGCGCGCGCGGTGGGCGCGCCCGACGGCGGTGCGGTCGCCGTCGCGTGCTGGCTGCGCGCGTTGCAGCCGCACGTGGCGTAGCGGCGCATCGCGCGCTTCGGTGGCGGGCATCGCGGCCGGCGTCGCCGTTCGGGGACGGCCGGCGATCCGTCGGCCGTCGGCGTGGCGCGCGCGGGCGGGGCGTTCGCGCCGTCGGCGGGCCGGCGAACGGGCTGTCGCGGGCGTGCAAGGGCCGCGCGCGGCAGCGGCGGCCGCGGCGATGGCGATGGCGACGGCGATGGCGGCGAACGATGTCGCGCGACGGCGGACCGATGCCGATCGACGCGGCCATGCGGGCGCCTCGCCACGCGCACCGGTGGTCGACCCCGTCCGGTCGCGGATGCCGGCCGCCGCAACAGTCCCGGCCTTGGCGTGACCCGCTACTGACCGGGCGCGGCCCCGAGAAGACCCCGACGCTAGTCCGGCATGCCGAGAATGCCGCGCGCGTCCTGGCCGGGCAGCGCATCGGGGGCGTACGAGAAATCGCCGTCGCGCTGCCGCCGGGCGAGCTGCTGCAGCAGGAGCCGATACCGCAGCCCCGCGCGGTCGAAGCGCGAATACAGATCGCGGCGCTCGCCGGCATCCCGGTAGCGGGTGCTTTGCGGGCCGATCATGCGATTGTCCTGCGGCAGCACGATGTAAGGCGTGAGCGGCATCAGCGCGCGCAGCAGCCACGGCGTTCGCGTCATGTTCAACGCGAAGCTGAGCCGGCACCGGTCGCGCGATTCCGGCACGCACGGGTGGAAGATCGGCAGATCGATGCCCGGCATGTAGCGTCCGTACGCGACCGCGACGGAGCTGCGCACATGCACGTGGATCACGACGTGAACGTCCTGATACTTCGCGCGCACGCCGCCGAACCAGCGCATGATCGGCGCGATCGATTTGTTCGTGCACTGCCGGATCATCGTCACCGTCTCGGACGTGAACCGCACGTCGACGCGATCCTCTTCGGATTGCTCGTCGCCGAGCAGGTTCGCGTGCAGATAGTCCGCGTGCGTCAGGTCGAGCAGGTTCTCGACGAGCAGCGGCGTGCAGCAGTCGAGCCGGATGTTGCCCTGCATGCGCTCGGGCAGCCCCCCTTCGCGCGGCAGGAACGGCACGTCGGGCACGAGCGCGTCGCTCGCGCGCTCCGGGTCGCCGTACCAGATCCATGCGTAGCCGAATCGCTCGACCACCGGATAGCGCTCGGGCGGCTCGAACGGCGAGTCCGGCGCGGCGGGCATGGCGGGCGCGGCGGGGGCGGCGGGCAGGTCCGGATGCCGGCGCGATGCATGGATGCGCCCGCGTGCGCGCCACAGATAGCACGGCTGCGAGTAGATCTGCCAGCGCGACGCGCGCTCGCCGATTTCGAAGGTATGCGCGAGGGGAAACCAGGCGTTGCGCAAGCAAAACCGGTTGGGCACCCAGTCGCCTTCGTCGCGGCCGCTCGCCGTGCCGATGTCGTCTTCGTCAACGGTCGCCATCATCTGCTCCCCTCACACGGTAACCGGTCGGATTCGACCGGGATCACGCGCGCATGTTGCGCGCGCGGCCACGCGCGCGAGCACGACGCGTCGAGCTTCGCGAGCGCGTGCCCATCGACGTGCTCGAGCATCGCGAACGGCGAGCGGCGCAGCCGCGCCCACAGGCGAAACAGCGCGGGGCCGGCGCCGCCGGTATCGGCCGCGACGCCGCCGCGCCACAGCAGGTTCGTCGCGCCGCGGGCCGCGGGCACGATCGCGACGGACGCCCACAGCATCGGCGCGCCGTCGCGCGTGTCGATTTCGACCGAGGCGGGCGCGCCATCTTGCGGCGGCGTGAGCCGAAGCGTCCACGGGTAGTGCGCGCCGAACCGATGATCGTGGCGGCGCGCCGCCCACGTGACGCCGCGCTCCATGGCGAGGCGCCCGCCGCGCGGCTCGGGATCGGCGATCACGTAATCGGTGATGCGCAGGCCCGCGATGCGCATCAGCAAATGCGGGCCGTCGGCGAGCGCGGCGACATAGTCGTCGTATGCGAGGCTCACCGTCGCGCAGCCCGCGAATCGCTGCGCGCAGCGCGTCGCGCGCGCGGCCGCCGCGGCCGGCTCGCGGGTGTCGACGCCGCGCGCCGCGCGCGCCCAGACGTAGCCGTCGCGCTCGAGCGTCTCGTATGCGCGCGCCGCGTAATGCGCCGGCACCCGCTCGTGAGGCGACAGATTCGGGATCGCGACGCACGTGCCGCTCGCGCCGTCATAGGTCCAGCCGTGATAGCCGCACTGCAGCCGGCCCTCGGGCGTGACGCGCCCGAGCGACAGCGGCGCGCGGCGATGCGCGCAGCGGTCTTCCATCGCGCGCACGGCGCCGGCCGCGTCGCGAAACAGCACGATCGCCTGCCCCATGCACATCACGGCGAGCGGGGCCTTGCCGCTCACCTGTTCGGACAGCGCGAGCGGCAGCCAGCGTGCGGTGGAATCGGAAAGAAACGGAACGATGGTATCCATGGGTATTCATCGCGACGGGCGCGATGCCTCCGGCAATCCTGGCAGACGGGCGTCGCCGCCTGCCGCCTGAGCCTGCGTCGCGCGAAATCCCGCCGGCGCGTCGCTCGCGCCCGCCGGCGGCGAGCGCAGCGGGCGGCGCTTCGCGAGCCGATGGGTCGACATCGCGCTCAACCACGTCATCGTCAGCGTCGCGATCAGCAGGACCGTGTACAGCGAAGCGGGAATGATCCGCAACTGCAGGCCGATCGCGAGCACCATCAGCTCGACCGTGCCGCGGCAGTTCATCAGCACGCCCACGAGCGTCGCCTCCGCGCGGTCGATGCCGCACAGTCGCGCGCCCGCGTAGCAGCCGGCGAATTTCGTCGCCACGCCGCCGACGAGAAACGCGGCGAGCCAGCCCCAGGCCGCGCCCGTGTCGAGCGCGGAGAACGATGCCTGAAAGCCCATGCTGACGAAGAAGAGCGGAATCAGCACGAGATCGGCGAGGCCGGCGAAGCGCGCGTCCCACAGCTGGCGCAGGTCGTGGCGCCCCGCGAGGTTGGCGGCCGCGACGAGCGCGCCGAACGCGCCGTGAAAGCCGAGCCGCGCCGCGGCCCACGACGACAGCAGCACGTAGCAGAGCGCGCAGATCAACATGGCGGAGCCGCTGCCGGCCCGGCGCGTTCGATCGAGCACGCCGAGCACGACGGGGCGCACGAGCGAGATCGACACGACGACGAACGCGACGAGCACGCCCATCGCGTGCACCGTCGAGGCGGGCGACAGGCCCGAGGTCGCGAGCGTGCCGACGGCCGCGAGCATCAGCCAGCCGAGCGAATCGGTCAACGTCGCCGCGAGTATCGATAGCGTCGCGCACGCGCGCCCGGCGATGCGCGCGTCCGCGATGATGCGCATCATGACGGGCAGCGCCGACACGGACAGCGCGATCCCGCAGAACAGCACATAGGCGAGATGCGACGCCTGCGGCTGGAACGATCCGGACGCCGCGACGGCGATCGCGCAGCCCGTCGCGAACGGCAGCGCCATGCCGAACCCCGCGACGACGGTCGCGACGAGCCCGGACGAGCGCCCGTGCGCCGTCGTCCAGGTGATGTGCATGCCCGTCTGGAACATCAGGAACACGAGACCGAGTTCGCCGAGCCGCGAGAGGAGCGCGGCCGTCTGCGGGCCGATCAGCGCGCCGTGCCCCGCCACGGTGAGCGCGCCGAACGCCGACGGGCCGAGCAGCAGCCCGGCGAGCAGCTCGCCGACGACCCGGCCTTGCCCGAGCCGTTGCGCGAGCGCGCCGAGCGTGAATGCGACGACCACCACGACGCACAGTTGCAGTATCCAGTCAGCCATCTTCGTTGGCTCCTCGCGTTCGGTGCGCGGGCGCGCCGGGGGCATGCGCGCCCGCGTGCCCGCGCGTCGGCGCGCCCGCCGCGGGTTACATCGCGGCGACGCGCTGCAGGCCGAGCCGAGGCCGGGTCGATACGTAGAGCCCGTCGAGCGCCATGTTCGCCGACAGGCAGGGCAGGCCCTCGATCGCGTCGAAGAACCGCGCGTTGTCCTCGACCTGCGTGCTGCCGATCGCCGACGAAAGCGCGCGCTTGTCCTTGCGAAGCGCGAGGTTCTGATCGATGCGGCGCGACATCTCGCCCATCAGGTGCGAGGTGGCCTGCTCGGCGTCGGCGATGTCCTCGAGGCCCGACACGAGATTCAGGAACGCGCGCCGGATGTCGCCCGCCTCGATCATGTAGTGGCTCAGCTCGTCGGCCTTGCTGTAGTAGCCGAGTTTGCCGTGCGCCTCGTAGAACGTCTGCACGAACACGAGAAAGCGCAGGTACGCCTGGCGGTAGCTGTCGCGATAGTATGCGGCGGCCTCCCGCTCGGTCACCTCGGCGCGCAGGATGCTGGCGAGCGACGCGGCGGCGAGCATGCCGCTGTACATCGCGAGGTGCACGCCCGTGGACAGCAGCGGATCGAGAAAGCATGCCGCGTCGCCGGACAGGAAGTAGCCGTTGCCCGCGAACGAATCGCAGGTGTACGAATAATCCTGCTCGGTCTTGAGCGGCGTGACGAGGCGCGCATGCTCGGTGAGGTTCGCCATCACCGGGCTCAGCGCGAGCGCCTGCGCGTAGACCTGTTCGAGCGTGCCCGTGCGCCTGGCCGCGACGAACGCGTCGCGGTGCATGACGACGCCGACGCTCGTCGGGCGATCGGCGAGCGGGATCGCCCACCACCAGCCGTCGGGAATCGAGCTGACGAGAATCGAGCCCGGCGCGCAATCGTCGGGCCAGCTCAAGCCTTCCCAGTAGCCCCACGCGGCGACGTTGCGGAAGATCTCGTGGAATTTGCGGTTGTCGAGGTAGCGGGTCGACATCAGGCCGTTGCGCCCCGACGCGTCGACGAGGTAGTCGAACTCGACGGTGGTGGCCTCCTCGGCGCCTTGCGCGACGCACAGCGCGGCGCATGGGCGGCCGTCGTCGAACAGAATCTCGCGCACGCTGACGCCTTCGTGCACCTGCGCGCCGACCGCGCGCGCATGCTGCAGCAGCAGGTGATCGAATTCCTCGCGGCGCACCTGGTAGCTGTAGCGATAGGTGCCGCCGAGCTCGCCGAAATCGAGTTTCCAGGTCTCGCCTTTCCAGTTGAAGTACGCGCCGGGCTTGCGTTGGAAGCCGTGGCGGTCGAACGTGTCGCGCGCGCCCATCAGCGTGAGGATTTCGAGGCAGGACGGCAACAGCGATTCGCCGATGTGATAGCGGGGGAATACCTCCTTGTCGACGAGCGTGACCTCGACGCCTTCGCGCGCGAGGAACGCGGCGCCGGTCGCGCCGGCCGGGCCGCCGCCGATGACGAGGACTTGTGTGCGATTCGGAAGATGCATGCTTGTTTCTCCTTGTATGGGGGACGTCATGGCCGCGAGCGCGTACGTTCTCCGAACCGGCGAATCGATTCGGGCTGCTTGATGACTCGGCCGGAGCCGGCCGCGCGGATCATGCCCGGGCAACGCCCGGGATTTCGTCAGTGGGCGAGCGCCAGTTTGTTGACCTCGTATTTGTAGTCGAGGAAGGCAATGAAGCTGCGGAAATGATCGTCGACGATCGATTGCGCTTGAGCCCGCTTGTCGGCGGACAGCGGCTCGCCGAAGAAGACCGATTCGTTGATCGAATGATCGAGTTCGCTGTCGATGTGCTCGGCGCCCAGATAGCGAAGCGTGTTGCCCGTATCCGCCTCATAGGCCGCCGCGAGCCGGCGCGACGTCGTGAAAAAGACTTTCGAGGTGGCCTCGCCGGCCTCCATCGAAGCCATTTTCAGCAGCGGGCAGCTTCCGCACTGGCGTGCGCGCGACACGAGCGAGTACATGTACTTGCGCACCGGGCCGCCGAGATCGTCCCAGATCACGTTGATCGCGCTTTCGCAATCGAACGCGCGATTGTTCACGCCGAGCGTCTTGATGTCCGACACCATCATGTGCCAATGCTCGGTGTCGACGTCGACGTGATCGTTGATCGCGATCTCCAATTCATTTTCCGGTTTCTCGTAGTGGTAATACATGCGATTGATGTCGCGGAACGTCATCGCCAGATGAATCAGCAGCGGCGACCACACGCGCATCATTTCCTTGATTTCGGGAAGAGTGACCGATTCGAGCTGCGGAAAGACCGGGTGATCGAGAAGTGCAGCTTTTTTTTATGAATTGTTTCGAGAATTTCCCTCATGACGCGAACTCCTGTGGTGAACGAGTTGCATTGTTGGGGGCGAGGCCTTGGGCGTCGCGCGGATTGCGCTGTCTCAGACCGAGTCTAGGTGCATATCCGGATATATCAATAAAACGACCGATGGATTTTTAAAAAGGATGAATTTGATCGTGAACTTGATTTTGAAAATAATGAGTGTCCGATTGGTTATTGCATTTGATAAATGGTGTTTGATTGTTGAGCGGATGTTTTTTACAAAGGGAAAGGCCGGCGATGCACGAATGGAAATGATTGGGCGGGTAATTTTGATCGATGCATTTCTTGAAAAGAACGAAATGGTGGCCGCGATGTGCCGGCTTGCCGGAGAGCGGCGCGACGGTGGAACGGGACCGCTTGGGGCGGCGGCGCGGGGTCGATCGCCGAAATACGGGGCACGCGGGCGCGGCGGCGCGCCGAGTCACGACGCGACGCAGCGTGCCCGCCAGCTGTGCCGCGGCGCATTGCAACGCGGGCGCGCGGCATGCCGTGCATTCGGAACCGGTGCCGCTCGCGTCGATCGGCGGAATCTCGCCGATGCGATGAACTGATCGTCCCCGCGCGTTTCGACGTTTCCGCGCCGTGCCGTGCCGTGCCGTGCCGCGCCGCGCTGCGATGCACGGCGGGCGAGCCGGCGTGCATGGCGGCGTCCGGCGTTGGCTGAAACGGCGCGGCGCAATCGGCGGAGTCGGACGCCGTCCGGTTCATCGGCGCGCGGCCGCGCGCCGCGCCGCGAGGGCAGCGGCGCGCGTCGCCGGGCCCGCGCCCGATCGCTCCGAAATGGAGCAGCATGTGCCTAATTCGAACAGGCGTTGCGCGGCGCGCGGCGGGCTGTTCATCAGCGCGCGGCCTTCCGGCGGGATGGTATGGATCGTGCATTTTCGTTTCCCGGCATTACGGGCGGATCAACACGAGATGCACCGACACAACCAGGAGACGACATGAGTAATCTGAGCAGCGCGGAGCGCACCGACAGCTTCTTCATTCCCTGCGTGACCCTGATCGGCCCGGGCTGCGCGCGCGAGACGGGCGCGCGCGCCAAATCGCTGGGCGCGAAAAAGGCGCTCATCGTGACCGACGCGGGCTTGCACAAGATGGGGGTGTCCGAGATCGTCGCGGGCCATATCCGCGAAGCGGGGCTTCAGGCCGCGATCTTTCCCGGCGCGCAGCCCAATCCGACCGACGTCAACGTTCACGACGGCGTTGAACTCTATCGGCGGGAAGGGTGCGATTTCATCGTGTCGCTCGGCGGCGGCTCGTCGCACGACTGCGCGAAGGGCATCGGGCTCGTCACCGCCGGCGGCGGACATATCCGCGACTACGAGGGTATCGACAAATCGACGGTGCCGATGACGCCGTTGATTTCGATCAACACGACGGCGGGCACGGCGGCGGAGATGACGCGCTTTTGCATCATCACGAATTCCAGCATCACGTGAAGATGGCGATCGTCGACTGGCGTTGCACGCCGCTCATCGCGATCGACGACCCGAGCCTGATGGTGGCGATGCCGCCCGCGCTGACGGCCGCAACCGGCATGGACGCGCTCACGCACGCGGTGGAGGCCTACGTTTTTACCGCCGCGACGCCGATCACCGACGCCTGCGCCGAAAAGGCGATCGCGTTGATCGGCGAATGGCTGCCGAAGGCCGTCGCGAACGGCGAATCGATGCAGGCGCGCGCGGCGATGTGCTACGCGCAGTACCTCGCAGGGATGGCGTTCAACAATGCGTCGCTCGGCTATGTGCACGCGATGGCGCACCAGCTCGGCGGGTTCTACAACCTTCCGCACGGGGGCTGCAACGCGATCCTGCTGCCGCACGTGTGCGAGTTCAACCTGATCGCCGCGCCCGAGCGTTTCGCCGCCATCGCGCCGCTGCTCGGCGTCAGGACGGCGGGCATGAGCACCCCCGATGCCGCACGCGCCGCCATTGCGGCGATCCGCGCGCTCTCGGCGTCGATCGGCATCCCGTCGGGCCTGGCCGCGCTCGGCGTGAAGGCTGAAGACCATGAGGTGATGGCCGGCAACGCGCAGAAAGATGCGTGCATGCTGACCAATCCGCGCAAGGCGACGCTCGCGCAGGTCATCGTGATCTTCGCGGCGGCGATGTGAGCGCCGCGGCCGCCATGCCGCGCGTGCGCGGATAGCGCATTGAACGCACATCGAGCGCGTATCGGGCAAGGGCGGCGGGTCGTTGGAAGCCCGTCATCGCGGCGGCGGGCGACGCGAACGACGCGCCGCGCATCGCGTGCAGCGCGGCCGCGCGCATGATCGGATATCGGATTCGCGGCGAGCGGCGAACCGAAACCGCGCGGCGGGCGCGCCGGTTTCGGCGGGCAGCGTGCGCGTCGTCGGGCAGGGCGATTTGCCGCGCGCGGCCGGCGACGCGCTCGCGCGGCGGATGTCCGAGCTCGTCGCGCTGTTCGTCATGCGACCGTGCGGCGGCGTGCGGGCGGCACGGGTCTCGATGCGCGACGCCGAACGGTCGGACTTCGCGGCCGCGGTAACGGAAGCAGGAGCGGAAGCTCGGCTGCGGTGCAGCCTTCGTATCGACGACGGGGCGCCGGCGGCCCACCCGTTGGCGAGCGCAGGGCAATGAGGCGGCGCGGAGCATGCGGACCTATCATAAGTCGCAGCTGACGATTTCCCTACGGCGCATTAGCATCGATCTGCACCACCCACACGAGAAAAACCTGGCTGATCATCACACTCCATCCAATCTGGGGAATTTATGAAGTCAAGCAAGATATCCAAAACACTGATTTGCTCGCTTCTCGCATTTTCCGCTACCGCTTTTTCGATTCATCCTGTTCTCGCGGCCTCCCCACAGGGCGGCAAGATCGCGACAACGATCCAGGCGGCTCAAGGCCAAACGGATATCGCCGCTTTATTCAAGAAAACGAATTTCCAAATGGATTCGGCGGCCGAATACGGAACGGTGATGCAGGCCATCGCCGCGAACGAAAGCGCCGCTGTCACGTATGTGCAAGACAGCCGCCTGTCGGCCACCGAGGTTCAAACGACGCATCCGATCTGGAGCGGCGTACAGAATGGCGACAGGCTCGGCGTCAACTGGAGCGACGGTGATTTTCAGCATCAACGGATCTTCGTCTACGAAGGCAACGGCAATGCCGGGAAGTGGAAGAAAGCCGAGGCGGCGGACATTCCGCTCAAGCAGGGCGGTGCGCCTTCCATCCTGAATCAGACGCCGCTGATGCCGCAGCAGCAGGTGCGCGAAACGTCCGCGTCGGCCAAGAGTGTCGCGGACGTCGTTTCCGTGTCGCTATATCGACGAGTGACTGGAAATATCGATATCTATACGGTAAAAGTGGGCAGCAGGATTCAAGGCATTTACGGTGTCGGCATGACTGCTCCCGGCTGGATTCAAGCCGACGGCGTCGGAACGGATATCGTCGTATTTCAGGTCCGCGCCTCCGGGACACCCGGTTTGTTTTATAGCGGCGTGGCGAGCGCCACCGTCATCCGCGAGTGAACGCTTCACCGGCCATCGAGCCGAGCGTCGCGAAGCTTGACGGCAACGGAGCGCGTGCCTTCGGACGCAGCGCCGAGGGCATGCGGTTCGCCGTCACCGGGACGATTCGCGCCCGTGGGCGATGGCTTATCGCAACGGGCGCGTGAGTGCGCTCGAATCGGGACCATGCCGGCGCGCGTCGATGCCAAGCGGTGCGCCGAACCGGGCATCGCCGTCATATCGGCGCGGATACGGAGCGGCGCGGCCGGCGCAGCGTCGGGCGCGCCGTCACGGTCGCGAGGCCGTCCGTGTGGCGCGTTCATTCACTGTGCCCGCTTGCGACGCCGCGGCCGAAAGAAATGCCAGAACATCGCGGTGGCATCCGGCCCGGTGGCGGAATGGAATGCTTCGCGCGGATCGCCGCCACTCCATGCGTGCCGCAGCCCGTGAACGATGCACACCCTGACGACGAGCCGCCCGGACTTGAGATAGTCGGTATAGTCGACGCCCTTGCGGCTGTAGACGTGTTGCTCGCCCACGCGCAGTGTGCCCTGCCCGTCGATGAGCCGATTGATTCGCGCGAACTCGAGACCCAGTTGCATCGCGTTCTGCTTCGCCACCACCGTATCGTGTTCACCGTGGACGATGAGTGCGGGCATGCCGGGATGATCCGAAACGTCGACGCAGTTTTCGATGACGCGTAGCGGATCTTCCCGGCTGCCGCCGCGCATCAGGCTCATCGCCGCGAGGGTGGACGAGGGCGCGCCGAAGACCGGGCCGGAGTGCAGGCCGACGGCCGCGAAGAGCTCGGGATAGCGCATCGCGAGTCCCGCCGCCAGGCCGGCTCCCGCGGAGAGGCCCGCCAGATAGATTCGCTCGCGGTCGAAACCGTACTGCCGAACGATCGCGTCGACGAGCGAGGCGACGGCCGGCGCTTCGGACTGCGATGAATCGCCGTGCCAGTTCCAGCACCGGTGAGAATGCGAAGTCTTGGCCTGCTCGGGAAGCAACACGGCAAACCCCGCCCGCTGCGCGAGATCGCAAATGCGCGTGCCGGTGGCGAACGACTCCGCGGTCTGTTTGCATCCGTGCAACATGACGACGGCGGGCATGCTTGCCGCCGCGGCCGGTACGGCGGGCAGATACAGCGCATACGCGAGATGATTGATCAAGCGTCCCGCCGCGGGGCGGGCGGAGTGAAACGAGCGCAGCCAGGTGCCGCGCGCGTTGTCCGCCGACGTTCGCCCGGCATGCGCGGCGCGCGTGCGTTTCGTGCTCCGAGTCTTCGCGGCGCTTGTGGGGCGCGTGACGGACGGCTTGGGTTTGGCGACCTTTTGCCGAGGGCGCGCGCGCAGCGTCAGGGAGAGCAGGTCGAAGTACGGTAGCCAGATGCTGGACTTTTTTCTGCGCATATCGGAAGGCAGACAAGGGGTTCGATTGCACTTCGCCGCCGTGTCGGCGCGTTGGACGCCGCAACGTGGCTCGGCGGCGCTTCGGAGGACGTTCGCAGCCGCCCGGGCGCGTGCGGCTTCGTCATGCATTGACCTGCTGAAGCATAGACCACTTCGGGGCGCGGAAGAGGGGGCGGTCGGCGAAACCCGTTTCACCGATCAACGCGTGCCGGCAGCCCCGGATTCGCGATGGGCAGCGGTGGATACATTACATGACGTGGAAAGCTGCGCGAGCGCGACGCCGAGGCGTATCACTCGACCGCCGAGACCGGTGCGTTCGCGCATGCGGTGAAGAAGGGCATGCCGAAGAACATCCATGCGATACGCATCGCGGCGTCGCGCTTTTACTTCGACGGCGGTGCCGGGCAAACGCGCCGTGAATTCGAGGGTTGGCTTTGGGAACGCCCTCGCGGTCGGCTCGTTGCCACTGATGCCCGATGCCACGGACCTTCGTCGGGCGAGCCACGTTTTGCCCGGCTTTCATATAATGTCGCGGTCGTTCGTCGTCCATTCATGTACGCAATCGCCCACAGGAGCCCACGCCGATGTCGCTGAGCACAGATGTCGCCTTCTTTCGCCTTCTCGCCGACAGCTACCACCGGCTTGTCGGGAAATCGCTCGTTCCGGAAGGCATGAGCGCAGCCGAAGGTGCTGCGTGGCTATACGAGGCCGCGCCGTTCGGCATGCTCGCGCACGATGCGTCGGCGGACCCGGTGTTCGTCTACGGCAACCGGCGCGCGCAGGCGATTTTCGAATACGACTGGGACGAACTGACGACATTGCCTTCGCGCCTGTCCGCGGAGCCGGTCGAGCGCCGAGAACGTCGTTCGTTCCTCGACCGGGTGGCGCGCGATGGCTTCGTATCGGATTATCGTGGCGTGCGTGTGACCAAGTCGGGCAAGCGTTTCTGGATCGAGCATGCGACCGTTTGGCAGCTCACGGATTCGGCCGGCCATTATCGCGGCCAGGCGGCGATGATTCCGGAAGTGCGGCCCATCGGCGAATCCGCCTGAGCGTTGCCGCCTTGGGGGAGAGGAAGCCGCGGCGTGCCCCCAGGCATCGAAAAAAATGGTTCATCGCAGAAAACCGTGGAGACTTGGAGAACGATTGCGTAACCTGACGCCTGATTTTATGGATGTCAGGAGGCGGAATTGCTCGATCGCAAGGCACTTCAGGCACTAGGTTGCTGGACAGGCTATCGGCTGGAGCGGGTGGAGTGGCCGCAAGGCGATAGCCGCACGCTGTCGCTCTACCTGAAGCCGGTCAGTCAGATCATGTACTGCGAGCAATGCGGTGCGCGTTGCCAGCAGATTCATGAAACGACCGTACGGCGGGTACGTGATCTGCCGTTGTTCGAGTACCGGGTGGTGCTGCACGTGCCTCGACGCCGAGTCTGGTGCGAACGCTGCGGCGCAGCGCGGCTGGAGAAGCTGGACTGGCTGGGCCGCTACCAGCGGGTGACGCAGCGGTTTGCCAAGGCCTGCGAGAAGTTGCTGCAGGCCGCCAGCGTACAGGCCGTGGCGGCCTTCTACGATCTGGGCTGGCACACGGTCAAATCGATCGACAAGATGCGCTTGCGCGCGCGCGTGGCCGAACCGGACTGGTCGACGATCCGTTATCTGGCGATGGACGAGTTCGCGCTCCATAAAGGCCATCGCTACGCCACGGTGGTGGTTGATCCGATCGGCCGACAGGTCCTCTGGGTTGGGCCCGGACGGTCACGCGAGACGGCGCGCGCCTTCTTCGAACAACTCCCCGAAGGCGTGGCCGAGCGCATCGAAGCGGTCGCAATCGACATGACCACGGCCTATGAGCTGGAGATCAAGGAACAGTGCCCACAGGCGGAAATCGTCTTTGACCTGTACCACGTCGTGGCCAAGTACGGTCGCGAGGTGATCGATCGGGTACGGGTGGATCAGGCCAACCAACTGCGACATGACAAGCCGGCCCGTAAGGTTCTGAAGTCCAGTCGCTGGTTGCTGCTGCGCAACCGTCATAACCTGAAGCCAGAGCAGGCCGTGCATCTGAAGGAACTGCTGGCGGCCAATCAGTCGCTGTTATGCGTCTATGTGCTGCGCGACGAGCTCAAACGGCTCTGGTTCTACCGCAAGCCGGCCTGCGCGGAAAAGGCTTGGGGGCAATGGTTCGAACAGGCTCAGCAAAGCGGGATCGCCGCCTTGCAAAAGTTCGCCCAGCGCTTGCAGGGTTACTGGCACGGAATCGTGGCCCGCTGCCGCCATCCGCTCAATACCAGCGTCGTCGAAGGTATCAACAACACGATCAAGGTCATCAAGCGCCGCGCTTACGGGTACCGCGACGAGCAATACTTCTTCCTCAAGATCCGCGCCGCGTTCCCCGGGATTCCGCGATGAACCAAAAAAATGCGGGCGAGCGCGGCTCGGCATCGCTTTGCAGCGACGCGCGCGCCAGCCCGGCCGCCGAGCGACGCGCGTCGATTCATCGCGTGAACGCGTTCGCGAGCGGTGTGTCAGCCGGGCCGTGACGCGCGGCGAAGCAGTAGGCGTACCGCGCGGATATCGCCGCACCGAACGGGCGGGCGAGCTTGCCCTTGTCCGTCTGCGGTCGTGACCGACCTCATGCGCTTTATGGCCCGCGCGGCCGATCATGTTCAGCCACCACGATGATCACGATGCCGCTTGCCGAAGCGGCTTCTCGATCGCGCAAGCGGCGGCGGCCTTGTTGTGCCCTGTGCCCGCGCTTGCGGGCTTTCCGCGCGATTGCCGGCGTAGCCGGTGCGCGCCGAGCGCCGCGATCGCGCGCGGTGTACGACACGATTGCCTCGTGCGCGATCGCGCCGTCCGCTGATTCGGATTCACGGGCATCCCGGAAAAGATTATTCGCAATATCCTGAAAACACGAATGTCTTTGGCGATTCGATTGGCGGGAAAAGCCGGTGCGATACAGGAATCCTCGATGAACGGTTCATCATTTTAGTGAAAATATGTTCGGTTATTGCCGGGCGCCGCATCGATGCGCGCGGCGGGTCGAGATGACACATTTCTTTAATCATCTGAATAATTAAGCTCGGGGAACGGCAATGCATTCGTTCCGGATGCGCCACGCCTGCGCGGTTGAATCTTCGCGGCGCCGTCGATCGGCCGGATGCGCTTTCTTTGACGGACACCGATCTTGTCGGGGAGGGTGCGCGCCTCTCGGTCTCCGGGGGCGCGGCGAACCGGCGCGCTCATTCGCATGCGGCGTTTCGCTGCGTGCATTCCTCTAGGCAGTCGATCAAATGCGCCATATCGGTGCGTCCGCGTCCATGTCGCAATGGCAATGAAAGGATTTTGAAATAAATATTCCAAATAGTGGATGAATTTCGATTCTCTACAAAAAATCATCTGAAATCACGCTGCGTCATCGCGGTTTTTGTCGAAGAATTTTATTCGTTGCAAATGGTGACACGATGAATGGCGGGATTTAGAATGCTTTCGCCTATCCATTGCGGACGGAGTCGAGATGAAAGCAAAAGGAATGCAATACGGTCTGACGGCCGTTCTGCTGTCGATGCTCTCAGGCGGCGCGGCTTATTCGCAGACCGCGACGACCGGCACCATCAATTTCACCGGCAGCATCACCGACGTGCCGTGCGAAATCGACACGGCCGCCACGAGTAGTAACGTGACGATGGCCAAGGTTTTCGCGAACGACTTCAGCGGCGTGGGGTCGACCACCGGCACGACGGCATTCAAGATCGTCCTCAAGAATTGCGGCGCGTCGACGAGCGGCGCGACGGTGCGCTTCATGGGCACGACTGACAGCGCCAATCCCGCGGCGCTCCAGACGACCGCGGGCGGAGCGGGAGGGGTCGCGTTGCAGCTCGTCGACGACACCGGCACGCCGATTAGTATCGGCTCGAGCAGCAAGGCAACACGATTGCCGAGGGCGACAACACGTTCAATTTCGCGGCTCGCTATATCGCGACGTCCGCGACCGTGACGGGCGGCGCGGCCAATGCCACGGCGGTATTCGCGCTGACGTACAAGTAGCGGGCGCCGAAGCGTTCCTGCATGCGTGCAAGTGAGGATGCAAAACCGGATTCCTTGACGCGGCCCCGAGCCGCGGCTTTCCCAGAGAGAGACGAAACATGCGCCTGCCTACCGTTTGTCATGCCGCTTTTACCGCCGTCCTCGCCCTGTGCGGCACCGCAGCCCACGCGGGTATCCAGGTAGGCGGCACACGCGTGGTTTTCGACGCGAAAGTCGATGTGCGCGATGCATCGGTTGCCGTGCGCAACAAGGGCGAGACGCCGTACGTGATCCAGATTTTCGTCGACGACGGCAACGGCAATACCCGCCGCATGCCGTTTGCGGTGACGCCGCCGCTTTTTCGGCTGGACGGCGGCAAGGAACAGCGCGTCAGCGTGCGTTACGTGAAGCGAGGCGCGGGGTTGCCGCAGGACGTCGAATCCGTTTATTGGCTCAACGTCAAGGAGATTCCGCCCACCGAGAAGCGCAACGCGGACATCAACACGCTCAAGATCGCCGTTCTCACGCGCATCAAGCTCTTTTACCGGCCGGCGGGCCTCGCCGGCAGCGCGGCCGACGCGCCGTCGCGGCTCAAATGGTCCGTCGTGCCGAACCCGATCGGGCAAGGCGTGGCGCTGAAGGTGAGCAACCCGAGCGCGTACCACGTGACCTTTTCGACGATCGAGATTCAGGCCGCGCAGAACGCGAGCGTCAACGCCGACATGGTGAATCCGAAAGGCGAACTGATCGTTCCCATTCCGCCGAAGGCCGTCTCGCAGGTCGGCCCCGTCAAATTCAGCTATACCACCATCAACGATTACGGCGCCGTCACGCCGGCGACGGAAGTGACGGCCCAACCGGTCGGTACGCCCGAGGCCGCGCCGCAGTAGGGCGCGATGATTCGGCATCGTGTCGCCGATGTCGGCTTCTCGCGCATACGAGTGACCATGCTGGCCGCCGCGCTCACGGCGCTTTCGGCGACCGCTCGCGGCCAACAGGCGCTGGAGTTCGATCCTGCCTTTCTCGAGTTGGGCGGCGGCCAGGGCGGAGCCGATCTTTCCGTGTACGCGACATCGAACCGCGTGCTGCCCGGCGTCTATCCGGTATCGGTCTTCGTCAACGGCGAGGCGATCGAGCGGCGCGACATCACGTTCGTGTCCGAAAGCGCGCGCGACGGGCGGGAAGACGCGATCCCCTGCCTGAGCGCCCGGATGTTCGACGAATGGGGCGTCGACATCGCCGCGTTTGCGAAGCTCGCGCAAGCCGGCGAAGACGCATGCGTCGACATTGCCGACAGCGTGCCCCACGCGCGAACCGAGTTCGACAGTCATCAACTGCGGTTGAACGTAACGGTGCCCCAGGCCGCGTTGAAGCGGCGCGCGCGCGGCGCGGTGGACCCGGCGCGCTGGGATCAGGGTATCGACGCCGCGCTGCTCGACTATCAACTGAGCGCCGCCCAGTACGCCGGCGGCAATTTCGCGTCCGCCCGTTCGCGCACGACGTTGTATGCGGGGTTGCGCGGCGCCGTCAATCTGGGCGCATGGCGGCTGTCGCACACGTCGTCGTTTCTGCGCGGGCTCGACGGCCGGAATCGCTTTCAGATCGTCAATACGTTCGTCCAGCGCGACATCGCCGGCTGGAACAGCCGCCTCACCGCCGGGGAAGGCACCACGCCCGCGAACATTTTCGACGGATTTCAGTTTCTCGGCGTGCAACTCAATACCGACGAGACCATGCTGCCCGACAGTCTGCAGGGCTACGCGCCCACCGTGCACGGCGTCGCGCAGACCAATGCGCAGGTGACGATCAGGCAGAATGGTTTCGTCATCTACAGCACCTACGTGCCGCCGGGGCCGTTTACGATCGACGATCTTTATCCGACGTCGTCGTCGGGCAATCTGGAAGTGACGATTACCGAGGCCGACGGGCACGTCACGACATTCACGCAACCGTACTCCGCGGTGCCGATGTTGCTGCGCGACGGTTCGTGGCGGTATAACGTCACGGCGGGCCAATACCGTGACGGCATTTCAGGCTCGCATCCGAGCTTTGCGATGGCGACGCTCGCGCGCGGGCTGGCGGGCGAATTCTCGTTGTACGGCGGGTTCATCGGGGCCGGCATGTATCAATCGGTGCTCGTCGGAATCGGCAAGAACCTGGGCAGCATCGGCGCGGTATCGCTCGACGTGACGCACGCGCGCAGCGCGGTCGACCTGGCCGACAGCAGCACGGTGTCGGGGCATGCCTTTCGCGTGCTTTACGCGAAGGCCGTGGGCAGTTGGGGCACCGATTTCCGGTTGCTCGCATACCGCTACTCCACCGCCGGCTATCGAAGCTTCGCCGATGCGGTGCAACTGCGCGACGGCAGCGAGCCCGCGGCGCTGGGCGCAAAGCGCCAGCGCCTCGAGGGCACGGTGAACCAGCGTCTCGGCCGCCTCGGCTCGATGTACGCGACCGTGGCCGTGCAGACCTACTGGGGCAGCGCGGCGCGCAGCACCGTGTATCAGCTCGGGCACAGCGGGAATTGGGGGCGCGCCAGCTACGGACTCTATGCGGCCTATAGCAAAGGAAGCGGCGTGCCGTCGAGCTGGAACGTCTCGTTGTCGCTATCGATGCCGCTGGAAGTGTTTTTCGGCGGCGCGCGCGTGCGTGCGCCGGCGGGCGGCAGTGCGAATGTCTCGTACTTCGTCAGCCGGAACAACGAGAACCACGTCAATCAACAGATGACGGCCAGCGGCAGCAGCAGCGAGCAGCGCCTGAACTACAGCGTGGGCGTCGCGCATTCCAGCGAGTCGGACGTGAGCGGCTCGGTGTCGGCCAGCTACCTCGCGCCGTTCGGCCGCTACGACGCGTCGATCGGCAGCGGCCGCGGGTACACGCAGGCCGCGTTCACTGCCGCCGGCGGCATGCTGTGGCATGGCACCGGAGTGTTGTTCACGCAACCGCTCGGCGAGACCGTGGCGGTCGTGGACGTGCCGAACGTGCGGGGCGTGCGTTTCGAAATGCACCCGGGCGTGAGCACGGATCGGGCGGGCGAAGCGGTGATTCCGCGGCTGAACCCCTATCGGGTCAACCGCATCGCCGTCGACCAGCGCCGGATGCCGCAGGACGTGGAGATCCGCAACCCGGTGAGCGAAGTCGTGCCCACCCGGGCGGCGGTCGTTCAAACGCACTTCGATTCCGTCGTCGGGCTTCGCGCGCTGTTCACGTTGACGCGCGCGGACGGCTCGTTTCCGCCGCAGGGCGCGACGGCCGAGAACGACGAGGGACAGGTGCTCGGCGTCGTCGGGATGG
The DNA here is from genome assembly GCF_000011705.1 of Burkholderia mallei ATCC 23344. Lineage (NCBI taxonomy): Bacteria > Pseudomonadati > Pseudomonadota > Betaproteobacteria > Burkholderiales > Burkholderiaceae > Burkholderia > Burkholderia mallei. The sequence goes on from NC_006348.1 coordinate 1,071,910, forward strand.
ACGGCGAGACGTTCGTGGCGGGCTTGCCCGCCGCCGAAGGGCATTTCGTCGTTCGCTGGGGGGCGGCGCGGCAGAATCGCTGCCGCGTGAATTACGCGCTGCCCGGAAAGGCGGCGATCGGCGCGTACTTGGCCGTGGAGGCGACATGCGATTGAAACGCGAACGGCGTGCGCGGCGCCCCCGCCTGCACGCGGCGGCAGGCGGCCTGTGGCTTGTCGTTGCCGCGCTGCCGCCCGGCGCACGGGCAGCGACTTGCGAAGGCGACAAGACACTCGTCACGCTTCCGGCCATCGCGGTCGCGGCCGATGCGCCGGTGGGAACGGTGCTGTGGCGTCAGAAGGGGATCGCTTTCAGCACCTATTGCACGTTGGGATGGTTCGACACCAGCAACATTTATGTCTGGCGCGCCGACCTGCACTCGGCGCTGCAGCCATATGGGCTGACGTTCTGGCTGACTTACGGAGGGCAGGGCGGCAACACCGCGCTGCAAATCAAGGAGCCGATGGTCGTCGATCTCGGCGGAAAGGCCGGCTATGCGAGCGGCTCCGTCGACCTGGAACTGAGGAAGACGGGCGTGACGCCGGCGCAAGGCGTCGTCGGCGCGGCGGACATCCCCGCGTTCTATCTCGATAGCAATACGAACTACAACAAAGGCTCGCACTACATCCGCGGGCTGACCAACATTTCGTTCGTCTCCTATACCTGCGACATCGATACGGGGTCGCGCAGCATGAATGTGCCGCTCGGCGACGTGCGCGTCGATCGCTTCAGCGGCATCGGCTCCACCTTCGCGGATCGGAATTTCGGCATCGGCATGACGTGCACGCAGCCGGCCGGCACGTACGATATCGCGCTGACGTTTTCCGCGACGGCGGACAGCTCCGGCGCACCGGGCGTGCTCGCGATCACGCAGGGGGCGTCTTCCGCGTCCGGAGTCGGCATTCAGTTGCTGATGAACGGCTCGCCGGTGACTTTCGGCGCCGTCCTCGACGCGGGCAGCGCGACCGCGGGCGCGACGCTGACGATCCCGATGACGGCACGCTATTATCAGACTGGCCGTGTCGTGACGCCGGGCGCGGCGAACGGGATCGCAACATTCGCCGTCAGCTACAAATGACGCGTGCGGGCGGGGCCGCTCGCACGCCCGTTCGCGGGCCACGCCCATCCGCCGTCGCGCCGCCGGATTCTTAGAACTTCGATATCCGAATGGACTGATCGCCGTTAATCTGACGGGCGAGACAGGGGCTTGATGGAGTAAGCGAACGCCGGCGCGCATGGGTCTTCAGCCGATCGATGCGTGTCCATTGCATGCTTGCGCGTGCATCGCGCGCGCGTTCGTCGAACCCGCCGGCATGCCGGTGGCGCCGGTTCGAACGCCTGCGACGGCGCGCTCTCGCCGCGCACGTCCCGTCATCGGCCGTCCGCGCGCGCACGGGGACGGGCGGATCGCTTCGTCGTGAACGGCTGCGGTAAACGGAGCGCGGCGGCTTCGAACGCGGCGTGTCGAAAATCGCTCCGGCGCGGGAATCATGGCGAACGCGAAGTCTCGCGCTGTGTTGCACGGTGCTTCGCCGTGAATCTTGCCGCGAATGGGAATGCGTCGGGCCGCAGCCCGTCTCGGCCGTCTTCTCCGGGCTAACGGGCGGTGCGTTTTCTGTGGCGTCGCGCGATGCCGGCCGCCACGTGCGAAACCGATTGCGCCGCACTGGGCGATCGAGACGCGAGCCTTCAGCCGGATTGTCATTTCGCTGGTTCCCTCCCCTCTGCGTGTCTGCCCGCGCCGCTTATGCCGGTTGAGCCGCTTATGCGGCTTATGTCGCCGTTCGTCGATGGGCGCGCGGGAAGCCTTCGGCATCGCCGCGGCGAAACGCGGCGCGAGGAAGGCGCGGCTGCATCGTTGCGTGCGCCGCGATGCCGCAGGACATACCGGAAGAATGACCTTCGCTCATGGAGGGGCGCATGCCGCAGCCCTATTTCGCGATGCCAATGAATGCCGGATGCGGCGACACGCCGCACGCGAACGCCCGCGCCGCGTGCATCGAGCCGGCCGGCAGTTCATTTCGAAGTATTGAGATGTATCCGGAAGGCGCCGCTCGGTATCTTGATGATCAGAATCGGTGGTTCGGAGCGGACGTAGCCCGATAGTGCGAGCGTCCGGGGTTCAGCCCGCCGCTTCGATTGACTTCATATTCGCCGCGTATTCAAGCGACAAGTCGCATACCCAAATCGGCGTTCTCTGGTTCTTTTATTCATATAGCAGTCCAAATTAATATCGTGAGGGGTAACTTATGAACAGGATTTTCAAATCGATCTGGTGCGAACAGACGCGTACGTGGGTTGCGGCGTCGGAGCATGCCGTGGCGCGCGGTGGCCGCGCGTCGAGCGTCGTCGCGTCCGCCGGCGGATTGGAGAAAGTGCTCAAGCTGTCGATTCTGGGCGCGGCATCGCTGATTGCGATGGGCGTGGTCGGACCGTTTGCCGAGGAGGCAATGGCGGCGAATAACGCCGGTGTGTGTTTGACGTACAACGGTAGTAGCAACAATACATCAGGTACTGGCGGCTGGTTCGCTGATGGTTGTAAATCGGCCGGCTGGGTGCAGGGCATGGTTACGAATAGCAAGACGGATTGGGTCGGGCTGACCGCGGACGACACGCAGATCGTGCTCGACGGCAGCGCGGGCAGCATTTACTTCCGGACGGGCGGCATAAACGGCAACGTGTTGACGATGTCGAACGCGACCGGCGGCGTATTGCTCAGCGGCCTCGCGGCCGGCGTCAATCCGACCGATGCGGTCAACATGTCCCAGTTGACCTCATTGTCGACGTCGACGGCAACCGGCATCACCTCGCTTTCGACGTCGACGGCAACCAGCATCGCTTCGCTTTCGACGAGCATGCTGTCGCTCGGCGTGGGCGTCGTGACGCAAGACGCCTCGAGCGGCGCGATCAGCGTCGGCGCCAATTCGCCGGGCCTGACGGTGGATTTCGCGGGGGGCCAGGGCCCGCGCACGCTGACGGGCGTCGCCGCGGGCGTCAACGCTACGGACGCGGTCAATGTCGGCCAGTTGGCGTCGCTGTCGACGAGCACGGCAGCGGGGCTTTCCACCGCCGCGAGCGGCGTCGCGTCGCTGTCGACGTCGCTGCTCGGCGCGGCGGGCGATCTGGCGTCACTGTCGACGAGCGCATCGACGGGGCTCGCCACTGCGGATAGCGGCATCGCGTCGTTGTCCACGTCGCTGCTCGGCACCGCGGACAACGTGACGTCGCTGTCGACGAGCCTCAGCACGGTCAACGCGAATCTGGCCGGCCTGCAGACCTCGGTGGACAACGTCGTGTCATACGACGATCCGTCGAAGTCGGCGATCACCCTCGGCGGCGCGGGCGTCGCGACGCCCGTCCTGCTGACGAACGTGGCTGCGGGGAAGATCGCCGCGACCAGCACGGACGCGGTGAACGGTTCGCAGCTTTACACGCTCCAGCAGGAGTTCTCGCAGCAGTACGATCTGCTGACGTCGCAAGTCTCGTCGCTCAGCACTTCGGTGTCGGGTCTCCAAGGCAGCGTCTCGGCAAATACGGGAACCGCGTCGGGTGACAACAGCACGGCGAGCGGTGACAACGCGACCGCGTCGGGCACGAACAGCACGGCCAACGGGACGAACTCGACCGCGTCGGGTGATAACAGCACGGCAAGCGGGACGAATGCGTCGGCGAGCGGCGAGAACAGCACGGCGACGGGTACGGACTCGACCGCATCGGGCAGCAACAGCACAGCCAACGGGACGAACTCGACTGCGTCGGGCGATAACAGCACGGCGAGCGGCACGAACGCATCAGCGACCGGTGAGAACAGCACGGCGACGGGTACGGACTCGACCGCATCGGGCAGCAACAGCACGGCCAACGGGACGAACTCGACCGCGTCGGGTGATAGCAGCACGGCAAGCGGGACGAATGCGTCGGCGACGGGCGAGAACAGCACGGCGACAGGCACGGATTCGACCGCATCGGGCAGCAACAGCACAGCCAACGGGACGAACTCGACCGCGTCGGGCGATAACAGCACGGCGAGCGGCACGAACGCATCAGCGACCGGTGAGAACAGCACGGCGACGGGTACGGACTCGACCGCATCGGGCAGCAACAGCACAGCCAACGGGACGAACTCGACCGCGTCGGGCGATAACAGCACGGCGAGCGGCACGAACGCATCAGCGACCGGTGAGAACAGCACGGCGACGGGTACGGACTCGACCGCATCGGGCAGCAACAGCACGGCCAACGGGGCGAACTCGACCGCATCGGGCGAGAACAGCACGGCGACAGGCACGGATTCGACCGCATCGGGCAGCAATAGCACGGCCAACGGCACGAACTCGACTGCGTCGGGTGATAACAGCACGGCAAGCGGCACGAATGCATCGGCGACCGGTGAAAACAGCACGGCGACGGGTACGGCTTCGACCGCGTCGGGCAGCAACAGCACGGCCAACGGTGCGAACTCGACGGCATCCGGCGCGGGGGCGACGGCAACGGGTGAAAACGCCGCAGCCACGGGCGCGGGCGCGACGGCGACCGGCAACAATGCATCGGCATCGGGCACGAGCAGCACGGCCGGCGGTGCGAATGCAATCGCGTCGGGCGAGAACAGCACGGCCAACGGCGCGAACTCGACCGCATCCGGCAACGGCAGCTCGGCGTTCGGCGAGAGCGCGGCGGCAGCCGGCGACGGCAGCACGGCGCTGGGTGCAAACGCTGTCGCATCGGGTGTCGGCAGCGTCGCGACGGGCGCGGGTTCGGTCGCGTCCGGCGCGAACAGTTCGGCATACGGTACGGGCTCGAACGCGACGGGCGCGGGCAGCGTCGCCATCGGTCAGGGCGCGACGGCCTCGGGATCGAACTCGGTCGCGCTTGGCACCGGTTCTGTCGCGTCGGAGGACAACACGGTATCGGTCGGCTCCGCAGGCAGCGAGCGCAGGATCACCAACGTCGCCGCCGGTGTCAATGCCACCGACGCCGTCAATGTCGGCCAGTTGAACAGCGCCGTGTCGGGCATCCGGAATCAGATGGACGGCATGCAAGGTCAGATCGATACGCTTGCACGCGACGCGTATTCCGGTATCGCGGCCGCGACCGCGTTGACGATGATTCCGGACGTGGATCCGGGCAAGACGCTGGCCGTGGGCATCGGCACGGCCAATTTCAAGGGCTACCAGGCTTCCGCGCTCGGCGCGACCGCACGTATCACCCAGAACCTCAAGGTGAAGACGGGCGTGAGCTACAGCGGCAGCAACTACGTGTGGGGCGCGGGCATGTCGTATCAGTGGTAACCGCGCGGTGATTCCGCGAACCGAGCGTGCCGCTCGGTTCGCGCGCCGCTTTCCGCGCCGTTGCATGCGTGCATGCGACGGTTTTTTTACGACGTTCGCCGTTTCCTGTTTGCCGTGTCGAGCGATGCGCGTCGCGCGCCCACCCCGGCTCGCGCGGAACGCGCCTTTCGGGCCGGCGCACACCGGGCGGCGCGCGGTGCGTCGAAGGGGCGGGCCGGCGCGGCATGCGCGCTCGTGCGCACCGGCAAGAGGCTAGGGACCCGTGAAGGAATGGACGCATGTTCGAAATGCCGCGGTTGCGCGTGGGTATCTCGATTGATGCGCGCACCGGATGTCTGGCGCAACCGCGCGTATCGGACCCCGGTCTTTCTTGCCGCGGTCTGTCTGCGCGTTCGCGTCGATTTCGGCATGTCGGCATGCCGCCGCCGAGCCTCGCGGATGCGCTCGCGAAACCCTAGGCCGCGATCGAGATGAGCGCGTGACTCGATCGTTCATCGCGAACGCTATCGTCGAACCCGGGACGCTTCGCACGCAGCCTCGCGACGTTTCGCCAGGGCGATACGCGCGTGGCCGACCGCAATCGTTTCGATATGCGAACTTTCCGGCGTGGGCGGGCGAAGCGCAATGTGCGCTGCCGCGCCCGCACGCGTGGCGCTCGCCGGCCGGTTCAGTGCCATCGAGCGTGCGCGCAATGCCCGTGATGCGCCAGCCGGCCTTCATCGACGCAACACCGGGATCGTAGTCGCACGCCGCGCCGTGGGCGTGTCGACCGGGCGATGCCCGAGTCGATCGGATGGAATTCTAACTTCTTCGATGTTCGTCCGATGCGGGTTCGCATATAAATGGATATCGGCCGCAGTCAGGCCGCCGCGCGAAGCCCGGGCGACGCATTCGAGCAAGAAATTCGAGCAAGAAAATAGCGGCGCGCCCGTCCGGATGCGGACGTCGGCGCCAACAGGATGTCGACGGTGGCGCGATCGTTCGGCGGCGGATGCGCTTTCGCCGCACGCGCGTTCGGACAGTCGATCGGGAATCGTCCCGCGGCTTTCGAACGAGACGCGGCCGTCGAGCGCGATCCCGCAGGCGCGTTTTCTCGTGGTGCGGCCGTCGGCGCGCATTCGCATGCAAGCGTTTGGCCGGCGCTCGTCGATTTTCGCTCGCGGTGCTTTTCGCAACGCTATGATTTTCGCCGCCCGGCCGCGCATCTATTTTCGTGAAAGGCCGATGTGGACATGCGTGAAATTTCGAATCACGTCGATTCCCGCTCGATTCGGCGAGCGGACACTTTTTCTCTCTGGATCGGGAGCGTATTGGGCAATGACGTCGCGCGACTTTCGCGGCGGAGCGATGGGGGATTGATTTTGATGGAACACACGACGTCGATTGGATGGGCGGCTCGCTCGCATGCGCGATCCGAGCACGCGTGCGATCGGATTTCTCAATGGATTCTTGTTCTGATGCCGATCGTCTTCGTCGCGTTCTGCGTACTCCTGATTTCGCTCTGGTACATCGACATCTTGACCGGATGGCTGATCGCGGCTTTTGCGCTGCTCATTGAAGCCATGCTGATCGGCATCGGGTTTTTTGTCTTCGTGGTGGTGCGGATATCGCACCGGCGGCGGCGCGAGCGCGAGGCGAAGACGGCGTTGTGCCGCGCGAATCAGCCCGACGACGCCGATGTGCCGTTTCCGGTGGGATTCGACGGCGTGAAGACGGTTCATTGCATGTTTGGATCGGGGCAGGTCGGTGGGTTTCGGGTAAGCTGTTACAACACGAATTGCCCGTTGATGCGTGGAGCAACGGAAACCGAGCGATTGCCCGGGCAGGCGGAGCGAGCGTAGGCATGCGACGCGCCATGACATGAAAAGCGAAAGCATATTGAAACCTTGAATATGCAATGGATGCGCTCGTGATTCGAAGCCGGTTCACGGCCGGTTTACAGCCGATTCACGGCCGATTCGCGGCATGGCGAGGCGGGGCGCACGAGCGTCGGCGCCGTTGCATTCGAGCGAATCGCGCTCGCAAGGCATATGCAGGAACGCAGGCAATCGTTATCGTTTTGCATGGAACGCGCATGAGCGTGCGCCGGACCTCGTTCGTGCGGCACGGAGGCGCTTTCCGCTTTTTTCGGAGCCGCCATGTCCAACGTTGCCCTGCATACAAGAAAAGTCGTCGTGGCCGACGATCATCCGATCGTCCTGCGTGCGGTGACGGATTACGTCAATTCGCTGCCGGGTTTTCACGTCGTGGCGTCGGTTTCGTCGGGGGACGCGCTGTTGTCCGCGATGCGGGAGCAGGAGGTCAATCTCGTCGTGACCGATTTCACGATGCATCAGGCGAACGACGACAAGGACGGCTTGCGCTTGATCTCGCACCTGATGAGGGCGTACGAGCGCACGCCGATCATCGTGTTCACGATGCTGACCAATAGCGGCGTGATCAGCCAGCTGTGCCGCATGGGCGTGGCGGGGCTCGTCGGCAAGGAGGAGGAGATCGCCGAGCTCGGGCGCGTATGCGTGAGCGTGGCGCGCGGCGTCAGCCAATCGTTGTCGCCCGGCATGGCTCACCGGCTTGCCGCCGTCGGCAGCATCAGGCCGGGCGAGGCGGCATTCAACGCGTTGACGCCGAAGGAACTGGAGGTCGTGCGGCTGTTTACGGGCGGCATGTCGCTCACGGACATCGCGCGCACGCTGAATCGCTCGCTCGGGACCGTGTCGACGCAGAAGCGCTCGGCCATGCGCAAGCTGCACGTGGACACCAACGTCGATCTCATCAACTGCGCCCGCGAGCAAGGACTGCTCTGATGCAAGGACTTCTGCAAGAGCTCGACGGATCGCCGCTGAGGAAGTTCTATTCGCTCGAGTCGAATCTGAAGCGCGAGCGGCGGGTCTTCACGATCGTCATCGTGCTGCTCGTCTGCGCGGCCCTCAGCATCGCGGCCATGACCTGACCTGCCCCCTTCGATAGGGCCAATGGGCTTCTAGCAAAGTCCCTTTAAACCAACTCCTGGAAAGCGGCAGGAGCGTCCGCGGTTGCCCGATGTTTCGCCGCAAACTCTGACGGCGCAAGGTAGTTCAGTGCGCTGTGCGGCCTTTGCTCGTTGTAGTCCTGACGCCATGCCGCGATGACTGCCCGAGCGTGCGCGAGCGTCGTGAACCAGTGCTCGTTAAGGCATTCGTCGCGGAACTTGCCGTTGAACGATTCGATGTACGCATTCTGCGTGGGCTTGCCCGCCTGAATCAACTTCAGCGTGACGCCGTTCGCATACGCCCACTGGTCAAGCGCGCGGCTCGTAAATTCGGGTCCCTGGTCTGTTCGCACCGCCTTGGGATAGCCACGGAAGCGAGCTGCACGGTCCAATGCCCGAGCGACATACAAACCTGAGATGCCATGGTCGACGACGATGTCGACAGCCTCTTTCGTGAAATCGTCGACGACGGTCAGGCACTTCACGCGCCGGCCGTTGGAAAGCGCATCCATCACGAAATCGATTGACCATACCTCGTTGGGTGCGCCCGGCAATGCCAGTTGCTCGCGCTCAATCATGACGCCGTGGCGCTTGCGACGGCGCCGCACAGCCAGTCCTGCCTCACGGTACAGGCGATAGATGCGCTTGTGATTGGCGTGCGTGCCTTCGCGTTCCACCAGGGCGTGCAGTCGGCGGTAGCCGAATCGACGACGTTCGTGCGCCAACTTCACCAGACGCGCCGCGAGCACCGCAATACAGATGCGCCACCTTCGCGCGGATGAACTCGAAATCCACCGCCGCATCGATCTGGCGCAGCAGGTGGTCCTTCGGCACGAGTTCCTCGAGCGTCACCATCTCGAGTTCGTGCTGCGTGGGCATGGGCGTCTTCAGCATCACGCCATTAAAAAACAACCCCCCCCCCCCCCACACACACACACTTGGCGAGGGTTTGTCAGCAATCTGACGCCTGCTCATGGCAGGCGTGTCGAAGGAGATGATTTTGGGCTTGCTACGCTGTTGCCGGACGCGTGATTGTCAGGGACAGGGCTGCTTTGATTGCTCGAATCGTCGCGATCAGTCTACGTGCAATATTTGACATAATATCAATTATCGACATTTCAGGTGCAAGAGCAAAGTTGTCATGTCGCATCTGGGCAAGGTTGAAATGTCGTAGTTCGAGGGTTTCGGCGCATGCTGCCGGCGGTTTGAACTGCCGGAGCGCATCGTGGGCCAACTTTGAACTGATCACCATGAGCATGCGGGAGCTGGCTCGTCTGAAGGTCGCGGAAGCCGTGATCGAGCAGCGTCTGATGCCTTGGCGAGCGGCCGAGCGACTCGGGCTGAGCACGGCGCCCGCATCCGGAAGCGAACCCGCACCGAAGCGCTTCACGCGTTCGCCGCGGTCACGGTCACGACTAAATCACGGCTACGGCGCGAATCTCAACGTATGCCGCGCGACGCCGGGCAAGAACGGCGTCGGCTCCGCGCGCACCCACGCATCGTGGCCCGCGAGGAAAAACGGGCTCAGCGGATGCCCGCTCTGCCCGCCCGGCATGTTGAAGATCCCGAATTCCTCGTGCCCCGGCGACACGACCATCCGCTCGGATTGCCCGAAATCCGGCGCGGCGACGCGCGGCATGTGCGAATCACCCGGCATCTGCGCGGCCGGCGCCGTCAGCCATCCGCCGAGCAGCGGCAGGCTGCCGGCGAACGGATGCGCGATCCGCAGCGTGTTGCGCGCGCCCCAGCTCGCCCGCGCGAGCGGCGCGCCGTCGGCCGTGAGCGCGGCGATGGTCCGGTCGATCGCGATCAGTTGCACGTCGCGCCAGCTCGACGCGCCGGCCGGCAGCCAGCCCGGCGGCTGCGCGTCGAGCAGCCGCGCGACGACGGCCGGCCAGCGCAGATTCGCCAGCTCGTAGTCCGCGCCCGCATCGACTTGCTTCAGGCGTGCGTTCAGCCCGTCGAACGTGACGTCGTACAGCCGATACAGAAAGCCGCGCGCGAGCGTGTACCCGACCGAGTCGACGCTCGCCCGGCCCGTCCAGCCGTGCTCGAGCAGCCGGCGGAATTCCGCGCGCGACGGGTGGCCCGCGAGCGCCGCATCGTCGAGCACGCGCAGCGCGCGGTCGCGCCACTGCGCGATGAACAGCGCGCGATCGTCGAGGTCGATCCGATACGCCGCTTGTTCGTCGGTGCGGCCGAGCGCCGTCAGTCCGTCGCGCAGCTGGGTCGCCCGCGCGCCGAGATCCGTGCCGCCATCGCCGATCAACCGGTATGCGTCGCCCGCCAACTGGCGGCTGTTCGCGGTCCAGAGCTGGCCGCCGGACGGATCGACGACGCGCGGATACGCGTCGGGCGGCAGCAGCGACCGCCACGCCGCGCCCTCGCCGCCGCGCGGCGCGCGCCGGTCCGGCAGCGCGCCGGCGATGGTCCAGCCGATTCGCCCGGCGCGGTCGCCGACCACGATGTTCTCGGCCGGAATGCCGAGCGTATTCGCCACGCGCATCGCGCCGTCGACGTCGACGGCGTCCGCGAGGCGCGCGAGCCCCAGGTTCACCGCGCCCGGCGACTGCGCGACCCAGTGGACCGCATAGGGCCGGCCGCCGATTTCCCGCACCGGCCCGACCGTCGTTTCCAGCACGGTCAGCGAAACGGACGCGCCGCCGCGCACCCGGATCGATTCGACGTACTGGCGCGCGATCTGGCGCGCGCCGCTCATCCGGAACGCCCGCGAATCGTCGCCGTCGCGCTCGAGCGGCACGAGGTCGAGGCAATCCGCGTAACCGACCGTCAAGCCCCATGCGACATGCCCGTTGCTGCCGGCCACGATCGCCGGCAGCCCGGCGAGCGTCACGCTGACGGCCCGCCGCACGGGCGCCGCGCCGCCCGGATAGGTGAAGGCCGCGCGATACCAGGTGTTCGGCAGGCCGAGCACGAGGTGCATGTCGTCGCCGACGATGGCCGCGCCGCGTGCGCTGCGGCTACCGGCAATGGCCCAGTTGTTGCTGCCGACCGACGAGCGGAAATCGAGCGATGCGCGCTTGGCCGCGCCGTCGCCTGCGGCGCGGAACCAGTCGGGCGCGGCGTCGGGCAGCGGCGCGGGCGCTTCGTCGATGCGCGGCGCATCGAGCGGCGCGTCGAATCCGCTCGACGACGGCAGCAGGAAGGCGCGCTGCTGCTGCGTCGCGTGCGCCGTCAGCCAGTTGCGCGCGATGTCGCGCGACGCGAGCGTGCCCTGCACCTGAAAGTACATCGCCCAGATCACGAGCAGCGAATCTTCGGGCCGCCACCGCGCCGGCGGCTCGCCGAGCAGCGCGTATTCGAACGGCCGGGCGCGCAGCGCGGCGAGCCCGTCGTTCACGCCTTGCGTGTAGCGTTCGAGCAGGCGCCGCTCGTCGGGCGGCAACTGCGCGAACGCCGCCGCGGCGCGCGCGCGAAACCGGAACAGCCGGTGCTCGCGATCGAAATCCAGCGCGGCGGGCCCGAGCAGCTCCGCCAACTCCCCTGCTCCGGTCCGGCGCAGATAATCCATCTGGAAGAAGCGGTCCTGCGCATGCAGGTAGCCGATGCCGTAGGCGGCGTCGAAGCGGTCGCGCGCGGCGACGGTCGGCACGCCCGCGGCGTCGCGTTCGATCGTCATCGGGCCGCCGAGCGTTGGCGCGCGCACGTCGCCGTCGAGCCGCGGCAGGCTCGCGCGCAGGAACAGCGCCGCGCCGGCCGCGACGAGCAGCGCGCCGAGAAGAATGACGCCGGGCAGGATCTTGAGCCACCGCGGCAAGCGGTTCGTGCGAGATGCCATGAGTACGCGATTTCCTGAGACGGGACGGGGAGACGGGTTGGCGCCGCGCCGCCCGCCTCCGGAGCGCGGCGGCACGCGGCGCTCCGAGGCAGGCGGCGGGCGGCGGCGGGCGCTCGGGCGCCGCTCAATGCTTGGAGATCAGGTAGCTGCCGAGCGCCAGATAGTCGATGTCGGTCTTCATGAACGTGTTGATCGCATCCTGCGGCGTGCACACGATCGGCTCCGAATCGTTGAACGAGGTGTTCAGCAGCAGCGGCACGCCCGTCAGCGCGTCGAACTCGGAGATCAGCCGGTGGTAGCGCGGATTGTCCTGCGCGTACACCGTCTGCGCCCGCACGGTGCCGTCGAAGTGCACGACGGCCGGAATCCGCTCGGCTTTCTCCGCGCGCACGCGCGAGGTCGTCAACATGTACTTGCCGGCCGCGACGCTCGCGCTGCCCTCGAACCACTCTTCCGCGCGCTCGCCGAGGATGCTCGGGCAGAACGGGCGATACAGCTCGCGGTGCTTGACCTTCACGTTCATCAGCTCGCGCACCGCCTTGTTGCGCGGGTCCGCGAGCAGGCTGCGGCCGCCGAGCGCGCGCGGGCCCCACTCCATCCGCCCGTTGAACCAGCCGACGATGCTGCCGTTCGCGATCAGTTGCGCGACTTCCTTCTCGATGTCGACTTTCCGGTACGCGAGGTTCGTGCGCCGCAGCACCGCCTCGATCTCGCCGTCCGAATACTCGGGGCCGAGATAGGCGTGATTGAACACGTATTCGCGCGGATGGCCGAGCACCTGATTCCAGATCAGGAACGCCGCGCCCATCGCGGTGCCCGCGTCGTTCGACGCCAGCTGGATGAACACGTCGTCGAACAGCTTCTCGCGCACGATCACGCCGTTCGCCGCGCAGTTCAGCGCGACGCCGCCCGCCATGCACAGGTGCCGGTAGGTCGTGCGATCGAACTTGCGCAGGATGTGCAGCAGAACCTGCTCGGTGAGCAGTTGCAGCCCCGCGGCGACGTCGACGTACGCCTGCCAGTTGTCGGTGTCGAAATCGACGGGCGTGTGCCGGCGCGGCAGCCCGAACAGCGCTTCGAGCGTCGTGAAATCGGGCGATTCGTGGCGTAGCACCGCGAGATCGACGCTCATGTTCTCCTTGTCGGTGACGATCCGCGAGAACAGCTCGATGGTCTTCGCGCCGTCGCCGTAGGCGGCGAGCCCCATCACTTTGGACGCGTCGTACTGGCTGAAGCCGAGATACTTCGACAGCTTCTCCCACACGAAGCCGAGCGAGTTCGGGAACAGGAAATCGTGCACCTTCCCGAGCGTCGTGCCGTGACCTGCCCCCTACAAACAGGGCCAGCCGGAGTCTAGTAAAGTTCGTTTTCGGAGAAGAAGACGAACATGAAGAAGCGCTTTACGGAACAGCAAATCATCGGGTTTCTGAAGGAAGCCGAGGCCGGTATGCCGGTCAAGGAACTGTGCAGGAAGCATGGGTTCAGTGACGCGTCGTTCTACACCTGGCGCGCGAAGTTCGGCGGCATGGAAGTCTCGGAAGCCCGCCGGCTCAAGGGCCTCGAGGTGGAGAATGCCCGACTGAAGAAACTGCTGGCCGAAGCAATGCTCGATATGGAAGCGTTGAAGGTTGTCGTCAAGGGAAAGCCCTGAGCCCGCAAGCCAAACGCGAAGCAGTGTTGGCGATTCGGGAGAAGGTCAACATCTCCGAGCGCCGCGCCTGCCGGCTTGTCGGGCTTTCTCGCAGCGTGCTGCATTACGACGCGAAGCCGGACCACGAGAATGAGGTGCTCGCGGCGCGTCTGGTGAAGTTGGCGCACGAACGTCGTCGATTCGGCTACCGCCGACTGCACGCCCTGGTGGAACGCGAAGGCACGCACGCCAATCACAAGCGCATCTATCGCCTGTACCGTGAGGCAGGGCTGGCTGTGCGGCGCCGTCGCAAGCGCCACGGCGTCATGATTGAGCGCGAGCAACTGGCATTGCCGGGCGCACCCAACGAGGTATGGTCAATCGATTTCGTGATGGATGCGCTTTCCAACGGCCGGCGCGTGAAGTGCCTGACCGTCGTCGACGATTTCACGAAAGAGGCTGTCGACATCGTCGTCGACCATGGCATCTCAGGTTTGTATGTCGCTCGGGCATTGGACCGTGCAGCTCGCTTCCGTGGCTATCCCAAGGCGGTGCGAACAGACCAGGGACCCGAATTTACGAGCCGCGCGCTTGACCAGTGGGCGTATGCGAACGGCGTCACGCTGAAGTTGATTCAGGCGGGCAAGCCCACGCAGAATGCGTACATCGAATCGTTCAACGGCAAGTTCCGCGACGAATGCCTTAACGAGCACTGGTTCACGACGCTCGCGCACGCTCGGGCAGTCATCGCGGCATGGCGTCAGGACTACAACGAGCAAAGGCCGCACAGCGCACTGAACTACCTTGCGCCGTCAGAGTTTGCGGCGAAACATCGGGCAACCGCGGACGCTCCTGCCGCTTTCCAGGAGTTGGTTTAAAGGGACTTTGCTAGAAGCCCATTGGCCCTATCGAAGGGGGCAGGTCACGAGCGCATCTTATATCCGAACCTTTTTTCGTTCCACATTTTTATCGATTTTGATCAGACATTATGACCGTGCGTACGCTTATTTTTACGACCTGTCGGTATGCCTTACACATAAGGACTTACGATAGGTTAGATCTACATACCTAATCCATTAGTAAAACTCGTTGTTCACGTATCGACGGCGCACGCCGCGTTTTTGCCGTGCGTTACGCCGGGCGCGTAACGCGCGCCACGCGGCGTTACGTTACGAACGCATAAAAATCCCGCTCCTGCGCACGCGCGCCGCCTGTTCCGTCCAGCCATCCCGCCCCGCCCGAGCCCTTTTCCGACAAGGGTTTGCGGAATCTCGCCGCGCGCACCGAAAAGATCGTCCAATGAAATGGCACGCCAGTTGCAGAGTAGTCGCCCGCAGGTGCAGCACATCAATCAAGAGACAACACACCAATGCGAGGACGATGATGAACATCAACACGATTTCCCATGGCACGCTCCGGACGACTTTGATCGCGGCCACCGTGGCAGCCATGCTCTCCCTCTCCGCTTGCGGCGGCTCCGGCACGATCAGCAAGGGCCTCGACGGCTCGGGCTCCGGCAGCGGCGGCGGCAATGCGATTTCCACGACGGGCGGCTCCGGCTCGGGCGGCTCGGGCGGCTCGGGCGGCTCGGGTTCGGGCGGCAGCGGCAGCTCCGGCTCGACGGGCGGCCTGTCGGGCGGCGGCGGCTCGACCTCCGGCGGCACGTCGACCTCGTCGAGCATCAACGCGCTCGGCACGATCGCCGGCAACACGGGCGGCATCATCAGCGGCGCCGGCTCGACCGTGTCGGGCCTCGGCACCGTCGTCGGCAGCCAGACGCTGCCCGGCGTGAACCCGCAAACGACGCAAGCGCTCGGCGGCATCGTGCAGGATCTCGGCGGCGCGGTCAGCGCGCTCGGCTCGGGCGTGACGAGCGGCATCGGCCAGCTCGGTTCGTCGACCAACCCGATCGGCACGACGGTCGCGAGCACGGGCGGCGTGGTCAGCCAACTGGGCGGCGCCGTCACGCAGACGGGCAACCTCGTGACGAGCCTCGGCACCGGCCCGCTCGCGCCGCTCGCCCCGCTCACGTCGCCGCTCGGCGGCGCGGTCAGCACGCTCGGCAACACGATCACGGCGGGCGGCACGACGCTCACCACCGCGCTGTCGACGGGCCCCGTCCAGCAACTGACGCAGACGGTCAGCTCGGCGATCACGCCGATCACGTCGATGGTCACGGGCACGACGCAGACGGTCGGCAACGTGACGGGCCTCGGCGCGCCCGTCAACACGCTGCTCGGCACGATCGGCGGCGGGCTGAACCAGGCCGGCGCGCTGATCTCGAAGACGGGCAACAACCCGGTCACGACGGGCCTCGGCCAAACGGTGTCGGCGACGGGCAACACGATCACGTCGGTCGGCGGCCTGCTGACGGGCGGCAGCGGCGCGACGAACCCGCTCGCGCCGATCACGGCCGCCGTCGGCGGCCTGACGGGCACGCTCAGCGGCGTCAGCGGCGCAACCTCGGGCACCCCGCTCGCACCGCTCACGAACGTCGTGTCGACGGTCACCGGCGCGCTCTCCGGCGCCACCGGCAGCGCGACGTCGACGAGCCCGCTCGCGCCCATCACGGGCCTCGTATCGACGGTCACCGGCGCACTCTCCGGCGCCACCGGCGGCGCGACGGGCTCGACCAGCCCGCTCGCGCCCGTCACCGGCCTCGTGTCGACGGTCACCGGCGCGCTCTCCGGCGCCACCGGCGGCACGACGTCGACGAGCCCGCTCGCGCCCGTCACGAATCTCGTGTCGACCGCCACGGGCGCGCTCGGCGGCGCGACCGCCGCGCCGGCGACGAGCACGACGACGAGCGCGACGAACCCGGTCGCGAGCCTCACCGCACCGTTGACCGGCACGAGCAGCGGCACGAGCGGCGCGACCAACCTGCTGGCGCCCGTCACGTCGCTCGTCGGCGGCCTGCTCGGCGGCATCAAGAAGTAAAAGGGCCGGCGCCCACCCAGCATCAGAAAAGACAGCGAGGAGCACCATCATGACCCAGCAACGTTTCGCCCCATCGTTCGCGCTCGCGGCCTGGCGCGTTCCGCTCACCGCACTCGCCACCGCGTGCGTACTCGCCGCGTGCGGCGGCAGCGACGTCACCGCGCCGCCGTCCGCCGGCGGCGGCACGAGCGGGACCAGCGGCACGAGCGGCACGAGCGGAACCAGTGGCACAAGCGGCACCAGCGGCACGGCGGGCACGTCGGGCGTCGTCAACACGCTCGGCAAGACGGCGACCGATCTCGGCAACACGATCAGCTCGACGAGCGTGCCGGGCCTCGGCAGCGGCGTGACGCAGGGCGTCGGCGCGACGGTCGGCAGCACGGGCGGCATCATCAACGCCGCGGCGGATGCGCTCAGCAACGGCCTCGGCCAGACCGGCTCGACGCAGAACCCGGTCGGCACGACGGTCGCGGGCCTCGGCAACGTCGTGAGCGCGACGAGCAACACCGTGCAGGGTCTCAGCCAGACCGTGCAAGCGCTCGGCACGGGCCCGCTCGCGCCGCTGTCGCCCGTCACGACGCCTGTCGCGGGCGCGCTCGCGACGGCGGCCAACGGCGTGAACGCGGCCGGCACGATGCTCGGCAACGCGCTGTCGACGGGGCCCGTCCAGCAAGTCACGCAGCCGATCAGCTCGGCGCTCACGCCGCTCGTCATCACGGCGGGCCAGGTCACGCAGACGGTCGGCACGACGACGGGCGTCGGCCAGCCGGTGTCGGGCCTGCTGCAGCAAGTCGGCGGCGCGATCAGCTCGGCCGGCACGCAGATCGCGGGCACGTCGCCGTCGCAGCCGCTCGTCGGCGACGTCGGCCAGCTCGTGTCGGCGGTCGGCAACACCGTGACGAACGCGGGCGGCCTCGTGAACCCGGCCGCACCGAACGGCGCGGCGCCGATCCCGGGCCTCATCACGAGCGTCGTCGGCGGCTCGACGGCGACGGTCGCCACCGGCTCCAGTTCGGGCTCGACGCTCGGCAGCCCGCTGAACGGCCTGCTGTCGAGCCTCGGCGGCGGCGCCCTGCCGAGCGGCCCGCTCGGCGGCAGCGCGGTGTCGGGCGGCGCGAGCAACCCGCTCGCGCCGATCACGAGCCTCGCGAGCGGCGGCACGGGAGCTAGTACAAACCCGCTCGCGCCCGTCACGGGTTTGCTCAATACTGTCACCGGCACGCTGTCCGGCGCGACGTCGTCGACAGGCGGCTCGACGGGGCTCCTCGCTCCCGTTACCGGTTCGCTCGGCACGCTGGGCAGCTTTGGTAAGTGATGCGAAGTACCGCGCGCGCCTTTCGGCAAGGCGCGCGCGGCGCAACTGCAGTCGGATCGGCACAACGCAAGACCCCGTTGCGCGGCCCACCAGGCGCCGCGCATCGGCATTAGAAGATCACAAGCAAAAAGAGGCCTACGAGGAATCACCATGAAATCCAGACACGATGCTTGGATGCTGCTGCTCGCGCTCGTCGCGGCCGCCGGCGCCGCGCACGCGCAAAGCCGCTCGGGCGGCAATCCGCTGGAAGCCCTCCCGCAGATCAACACGCCGCAAAAGCCGAGCGTCACCGTGCAGGTCGCGCCGCAGGAAGTCCAGGTGCAGGCGCTGCTCGCGCGCCATCTGACGCCGAGCTCGTTCCAGGTCGAAGGCGTCAAGTCGATTCCGTTCGAAGAGATCTCGCAACGCTTCACGCCGCTCGTCGGCAAGGACATCACGATCGGCCAGTTGATCGAGACGGCGAACGGCGTGACCAAGCTGTACCAGGAGCGCGGCTACGCGCTGTCGTTCGCGTTCGTTCCCGCGCAGACGTTCGAAGGCGGCGTCGTGCGCGTGACGGTCGTCGAGGGCTATGTCGCGAACCTGAAGATCACGGGCCGCCCCGGCGCGATGGAGCCGAAGGTGCGCGCGATCGCCGCGCACATCATGGCCGACCGCCCGCTGCGCCGCGCGACGTTCGAGCGCTACGTCAACACGTTCGGCCTGCTGCCCGGCGTGACGGTGAAGGCGAACGTGCCGCCGCCGCAGAATACCGACGGCGCGACGACGCTCGAACTCAACGTCGATCGCAAGCCGTTCAACGTGAGCGCGAGCCTGAACACGAACAATCCGGGCCTGCAGGGGCTGTTCACGGTGACGGAGAACGGACTCACGTCGCTCGGCGAGCAGATGAGCATCTCCGCGCTGTTCCCGAAAGGGCCGAACAATCAGACGTACGTGTCGTTCAACGGCGCCGTGCCGATCGGCAGCAACGGCCTCGTCACGCGTCTGGACGCGAGCCACTACCGCGGCAATCCGTCCGTCGATCAGACCGTGCTGCCGAACGTGCAGCGCACCGTGATCAACGACAAGCTCGGCCTGTCGGCGTCGTATCCGCTGATGCTGAGCAACCAGCGCAGCCTGCTCGGCACGGTGTCGGGCTATGCGTCGCACAGCGAGGATCGCTACCAGAACCAGAGCACGGGCGCGACGATCGGCATGCGCTCGCAGGTGCGCGTGCTGCAGATGCAGTTCGACTACACGAGCGTGCAGCCGAAGCAGGTGCAGAAGCTGAGCTTCAACGTCGCCAAGGCGTTCGACATCCTGGGCGCGTCGAAATCGGGCTTCACGAACCTGCCGGGCGTCATCGCGACGAACCCCGCGTCGACGACGTTCGTGCGCACGGGCGCCACGTTCGTGCAGACGAACGAGTGGCCGTTCAAGATCGGCTCGACCGTGCAGCTCACCGGCCAGTACAGCCCCGATTCGCTGCCGAGCACCGAGCAGATCTCGTTCGGCGCGCAGCGTTTCGCGCTCGGCTATCAGCCGGGCGAGACGTCGGGCGATTCGGGCTGGGGCGCGTCGCTCGAGCTCAATCGCGCGTTCGCGCCGGGCTTCACGTACCTGAAGAACATCACGCCGTACATCGTGTACGACATGGCGCGCGTCTATCTGCATTCGGGCACGCCGGTGCCGCGCCGCCTGTCGTCGGCCGGGTTCGGCGTGCGGCTGACCGACAGCCGCTTCTACAATCTCGACGTGTCGATCGCGAAGCCCGTCGGCGACGCGCCGATCGAAAGCGCATCGCGCAGCCCGCGCGTGAACGCCTCGTTCTCGTATCAACTCTATTGACGCTCGCGCGGCCCGCGCGTACCCCCCCTGCCCGTTCGCGCATCGCGGCCCGTCGCCCGACGGGCCGCGCGCGTTTGCATTTTTTCAGTTCCCCGCGGCGCCTCGCCGCTTCGATTAGAAGCACTTGTATCAAACGCCGCGCGCGGATTCACGTATTCTGCGCACAGCTCGCATGCATCGCCGTCCGACGCAGACGGCCCGCGAGCTGACGAAAACGACATCGTGCGATCCAAGGAGGAAGACATGTTTCAAATGACTCGTTCACTGCGCTCGATCACCGTGGCAGGCGCGCTTCTCGTCTGCGCCGCGAGCGCGTTCGCTCAAGCGGACAGCCCGGTCGGCATGTGGCAGACCATCGACGATCACACGGGCAAGCCGAAGGCGCTCGTGCAGATCAGCGCGGATTCGAACGGCGAGCTGTCGGGCAAGGTCGTCAAGGGCCTCGGCGAGAACGACACGCCGGATCGCCGCTGCACCGCCTGCACCGACGAGCGCAAGGATCAGCTCATCAAGGGCATGACGATCATCAAGGCGATGAAGAAGGACGGCGAAGGCTGGGACGGCGGCAACATCCTCGACCCGGAAAACGGCAAGGTCTACAAATGCAAGATGAAGCTCGAGGACGGCGGCCAGAAGCTCGTCGTGCGCGGCTACATCGGCGTGTCGCTGCTCGGCCGCTCGCAGACGTGGATGCGCTCGCAATAACTGTGCGATAACTGCGCGATAACCGCGCGGCAGCCGCACGCCCAAGGCCCGCGCATCGCTTCCGTTATCGCTCCCGTTACACGGATCGCGCCGCCTGCGCGGCGCGCTTTGCAAGCGGCGGCGCGAACGCAACGCGGCGCAAACAAAAACCGGCCGCGCGCCTGTCACGCGAGGCCGGTTTTTTCATGCGCACGGGCTTTTTCACGCGTGCGACACGCCGCGCCGCGCGCGCGCCGTCAAACGACGTGCTCGAGCGTATGATCGTGGCGCGGCACGGGCGACGACGTCGTCGATGCCGCCTCGCTGCGCGCCTGCGCCGCCTTCGAGCGCGCATGCGTGCGCATGCGCATCGCCATCAGCTCGCACAGGTCGTCGCTCTGCGTGCCGAACAGCTCGATGAGCACGCGCTTGAGCGCGCCGGATTCGTGCCACGCCTTGAAGCGGCGGTGACACGTTTGATACGCGGGGAAGCGGCGCGGCATCGCCGACCAGTTCGCGCCGCTGTAGATCACCCACAGCACGCCGTTGAGCACCGCGCGCGTGTCCGCGAGCGGCCTGCCGCGCAATTCCTTGCGCGGACGCAGCTCGGGCAGCAGCGGAGCGACGCGCTGCCACTCCTCATCGGTAATATCGCGATACGGCGTCATGTGCTTCTCCGTTCATGAAGAACATGACCGCAACGATATCGAGACGAACCGGCATTGGATACACGACGCGCGCCGATTTAAGAATAGTTAATACCGAATTAACCGAAGTTAACCGTCTGCGCGCGTTTTCGAATTCGGGTCGGGTTGTTCGCGCCGCGCGGCGCGCGTTGCGCGCCGCTGTCCGGCACACCGGATCAGGTCAGCGACGTATCGATCAGGCGGCGCGGCGCCTCGATATATTCCTTCGACTGCATCTCGACGATCCGCGAGACGGTGCGGCTGAATTCGTTCGCCATCGGCCCCTCGACGTACAGATCGTCCGCCGGCACGGCGGCCGACATCAGCAGCTTCACCTTGTGGTCGTACAGCACATCGATGAGCCACGTGAAGCGGCGCGCTTCGGACGCCATCCGCGGCGACATCTGCGGCACGTCCGACAGCACGATCGCATGGAAGCGGCTCGCGAGCTCGAGATAGTCGTTCTGCGAACGGGGGCCGCCGCAGAGCGTCGCGAAATCGAACCAGACGACGCCGTCCGCGCGGCGCAGCGCCTTGATCTCGCGCTTCTCGATATGCAGGATCGGGCTCTCGTCCGGCACCGCGGCGAGCTGCGCGAACGCGTGCCGCAGTTCTCGGTCGGCATCCGCGCCGAGCGGCGTGTGATACATCCGCACCTGCGTGAGCGTGCGTTGCCGGTAGTCGACGCCCGCGTCGACGTTCAGCACGTCGAGCCGCTCCTTCAGAAGCGCGATCGCGGGCAGCATGCGGTCGCGATGCAGGCCGTCCGGATACAGATCGTCCGGATCGTAGTTGGACGTCATCACGAACTGCACGCCGTTCGAGAACAGCCGGTCGAGCAGCCGATACAGGATCATCGCGTCGGCGATGTCCGATACGTGGAATTCGTCGAAGCAGATGAGCCGGTAGCGCTTCGCGATCCGGCGCGCGAGCTCGTCGAGCGGATCGGCCTGCCCTTTCAGCTCCTCGAGTTCGCGGTGCACTTCGCGCATGAACTCGTGGAAGTGCAGCCGCGTCTTGCGCTGCACCGGCACGACCGCGTAGAAGCTGTCCATCAGGAAGCTCTTGCCGCGCCCGACGCCGCCCCACATGTAGACGCCGCGCGGCAGATCGGGGCGGACGACGAGTTTCTTGAACGCATTCGAGCGACGCGCCTTGTAGGCAACCCATTCGCCGTAGCAGCGCTGCAGGCGTTCGACCGCGGCGCGCTGCGCGGCATCGGACTGATAGCCGCGCGTCTTCAGCTCGTGCTCGTAGTATTCGGTGACGTTCATCATGCAAACCGGCAAAAACGAAGGCGAGCGGGAAACCCCGCCCGCCTTCGCCGAGAAACTGCGACGCCGGCCGCGAGGGCCGGCGCGCGGTGTTGCGTTGTCGCGCTTAGCTGTTCAGCGAGCGCTTGTCGACGGCGAGCGCCGCTTCGCGCATCACTTCGGACATCGACGGGTGCGGATGGCAGATGCGGGCGATATCTTCCGACGCCGCCTTGAACTCCATCGCGACGACGGCTTCGGCGATCAGGTCCGACGCGTTCGCGCCGATCACGTGCACGCCGAGCAGCTCGTCGGTCTTCGCATCCGCGATCATCTTCACGAAGCCGTCCGGCGCGTTCATGCCGAGCGCGCGGCCGTTGATCGAGAACGGGAACTTGCCCGACTTGATCTCGCGGCCCTCGGCCTTCAGCTGCTGCTCCGTCTTGCCGACCCACGCGATTTCCGGGTACGTGTAGATCACCCACGGAATGCAGTTGTAGTCGATATGCGGCTTCTGGCCGTCGATCACTTCCGCGACCAGCACGCCTTCGTCCTCCGCCTTGTGCGCGAGCATCGGGCCGCGCACCACGTCGCCGATCGCGTACACGTTCGGCACCGCGGTGCGGCAGTGGTCGTCGACGTCGATGAAGCCGCGCTCGTTCGCCTTCAGGCCGATCGCCTCGAGGCCGAGGTTGTCGGTGTTCGGCACGCGGCCGACCGACACGATCAGACGGTCGGCGTCGAGCGTCTTCGCGTTGCCGTCCTTGTCGGTGTAAGCGATCGACACGCCGTTCGCGCCCGTCTTCACCCCGTCGATCTTCACGCCGAGATGGATGTCGAGGCCCTGCTTCTTGAACAGCTTCGCCGCTTCCTTCGCGAGCGCTTCGTCGGCCGCGCCGAGGAACGCCGGCAGCGCTTCGAGCACCGTCACTTCGGCGCCGAGGCGCCGCCACACCGAGCCGAGCTCGAGGCCGATCACGCCCGCGCCGATCACCGCGAGCTTCTTCGGCACCGAGTCGAACGCCAGCGCGCCTTCGTTGTCCGCGACGATCTTGTTGTCGACCGGCACGTTCGACAGGTGGCGCGCCTTCGAGCCCGTCGCGATGATCACGTTCTTCGCGGTGACGACTTGCGTCTCGCCTTCGCCGCTCACTTCGATCTGCACGCCGGCGTCGCTCTTGCCGGTGAACTTGCCGTGGCCCTTGAGCCACGTGATCTTGTTCTTCTTGAACAGGAACTCGATCCCGCCCGTCATCTTCTCGACGATCCCGTCCTTGCGCGCGAGCATCTTCGCGACGTCCATCTTCACGCCGTCGACGCTGATGCCGTGGTCGGCCAGATGGTGCTGCGCGTTCTCGAACTCCTCCGACGACGCGAGCAGCGCCTTCGACGGGATGCAGCCGACGTTCAGGCACGTGCCGCCCAGCTTCAGCGCGCCGGCCGGGTTCTTCCATTTTTCGATGCAGGCAACCGTTTTGCCCAGTTGAGCGGCGCGGATCGCGGCGATATAGCCGCCCGGGCCCGCGCCGATCACGACGACGTCAAATTCCTTCGACATGACAATCCTTTGATTGGGCTCCGGCAAGCCGAGCAGGCGCCTCGCAATGGGCGCCCGCGCGGCCCGCCTGAGCGGTTCGATACGGTATGAAAAGCGTGCTTACAGGTCGAGCAGCAGGCGCGCCGGATCTTCGAGCGCGTCCTTCATCGCGACAAGCGACAGCACCGCTTCGCGACCGTCGATGATCCGGTGGTCGTACGACAGCGCAAGATAGTTGATCGGGCGGATCACGATCTGGCCGTTCTCGACGACCGGGCGCTCCTTCGTCGCGTGCACGCCGAGGATCGCCGACTGCGGCGGGTTGATGATCGGCGTCGACAGCATCGAGCCGAACACGCCGCCGTTCGAGATCGAGAACGTGCCGCCCGTCATTTCCTCGATCGACAGCTTGCCGTCCTTTGCCTTCTGGCCGAATTCGGCGATCTTCTTCTCGATCTCGGCGAGGCTCAGCTGATCCGCGTTGCGCAGGATCGGCACGACGAGGCCGCGCGGCGAACCGACCGCGATGCCGATGTCGAAGTAGCCGTGGTAGACGATGTCGTTGCCGTCGATCGACGCGTTCACGAGCGGGAACTTCTTCAGCGCGTGAACGGCCGCCTTCACGAAGAACGACATGAAGCCGAGCTTCACGCCGTGCTCCTTCTCGAACTTGTCCTTGTACTTCGCGCGCAGGTCCATCACCGGCTGCATGTTCACTTCGTTGAACGTCGTGAGGATCGCGTTGGTCTGCTGCGATTCGAGCAGACGCTCGGCGATGCGCGCGCGCAGGCGCGACATCGGCACGCGCTGCTCCGGACGGTCGTTGAGCCACGTCGTCGCCGATGCCGGCACCTTCACTTCCGGCAGCGCCGGCTTCGCGGCGGCCTTCGCCGGCGCGGCGGCCGGCGCGGCCTTCGGCGCGCTGCCCGCGGACAGCACGTCGCCCTTCGTGATGCGGCCGTCGCGGCCCGAGCCGGCGACGTCGCCGGCGCCGATGCCCTTCTCGGCCATCAGCTTCGACGCGGCGGGCGATGTGGCCGCGGTGCTCGACGCGGCGGCGGCCGGCTGCGCGGCGGGCGCCGGCGCGGCGACGGGAGCGGCGGCCGACTGAACGTCGGCGGCGCCTGCCGCTGCCGCGGCGGCGCCTGCCTTCGCTTCGGTGTCGATGGTCGCGATCACCTGGTCGGCGACGACCGTGTCACCGTCGTTCTGCAGCACTTGCGCGAGCACGCCCGCGGCCGGCGCCGGCACTTCGAGGACGACCTTGTCCGTCTCGAGCTCGATCAGGATTTCGTCCTGCGCGACGGCTTCGCCGGGCTTCTTCTTCCACTGCAGCATGGTCGCTTCCGAAACCGACTCCGAAAGCTGGGGGACTTTGACTTCTACGATAGCCATGTGAATTTCCTGGATGCTTAATCTGGGTAACGACGAGACTGGCGCGTGCGCTGTCGGGTATCACGGCGCGCGGCGTCCGAAAGCACGCGGGAAAGCGCACCGCGCCTTCCCGCTTCGCCACGTCTCTTTATTTCGCGATCGATGCGCTCTTCAAGCGGCCGAATGCGCCTTCGACGAGGGCCTTCTGCTGCTCGTAGTGCTTCGCGTAATAGCCGACGGCCGGCGAGGCGGAAGCCGGGCGGCCGCTGTACGCGAGCTTCTGCCCTTCCTTCATGCCTTCCTTCAGGTGGTGTTCGACGTAGAACCACGGCCCCTGATTTTGCGGCTCGTCCTGCACCCAGACCACTTCCGTCGCGTTCTCGTACTTCTTCATTTCCGCCTCGAACTGCTTGTGCGCGAACGGATAGAGCTGCTCGATCCGCACGATCGCGACATCGTTCGCCTTCGCTTCGCGGCGATGCGCGACGAGGTCGTAATACACGCGGCCCGAGCAGGCGATCACGCGCTTGACCTTCTTCGCATCGATGCCGCCGTCGACTTCGCCCAGCACCGGCTGGAACGAGCCCTTCGCGAGTTCCGACAGATCCGACACCGCTTCCTTGTGGCGCAGCAGCGACTTCGGCGTCGCGACGATGAGCGGCTTGCGGAACAGGCGGATCATCTGGCGGCGCAGCAGGTGGAAGATCTGCGCGGGCGTCGTCGGCTGCACGACCTGCATGTTGTGCTCCGCGCACAGCTGCAGATAGCGCTCGATGCGCGCCGACGAGTGCTCCGGCCCCTGGCCTTCATAGCCGTGCGGCAGCAGCATCGTGAGGCCCGACACGCGGCCCCACTTCACTTCGCCCGACGAGATGAACTGGTCGATCACGACCTGCGCGCCGTTGGCGAAATCGCCGAACTGCGCCTCCCACAGCACGAGCGTGTTCGGCTCGGCGGTCGAGTAGCCGTATTCGAAGCCGAGCACCGCCTCTTCGGACAGCACCGAGTCGATCACGTTGAACTTCGCCTGGCCTTCCGAGACGTTCTGCAGCGGCACGTACGTGCCGTCGTTCCAGCGCTCGCGGTTCTGGTCGTGCAGCACCGCGTGACGGTGCGTGAACGTGCCGCGGCCCGAATCCTGGCCCGTCAGGCGCACCGCGTAGCCGGACGCGACGAGCGACGCGTACGCGAGGTGCTCGCCCATGCCCCAGTCGAGCGGCTGGTCGCCGCGCGCCATGTTGCGGCGATCGTTGATCACGCGCTCGACGAGCGGGTGGACCTTGAAGTTTTCCGGCACCGTCGTGATGCGTTCGCCGAGGCGCTTCAACTCGGCGAGCGGCACCGCGGTGTCGGCGGCGTCCGTCCACTTGCGGTTCAGGAACGGCATCCAGTCGACCGCGTACTTGCTCTTGTAGTTCGACAGCACCGGATCGACCGTGTGGTGGCCGTCGTCCATCGCCTTGCGGTACGCCTTCACGAAGCCGTCCGCGTCGTCGGCGCTGATCACGCCCTGCTGGACGAGCTTCTCCGCGTACAGCGCACGGGTGCCCGGGTGCTGCGCGATCTTCTTGTACATCAGCGGCTGCGTGACGGCCGGCGTGTCCTGTTCGTTGTGGCCGAGCTTGCGGAAGCAGACGATGTCGATCACGACATCCTTGTGGAACTGCATCCGGTAGTCGATCGCGATCTGCGTGGCGAGGACCACGGCTTCCGGATCGTCGCCGTTCACGTGCAGCACCGGTGCCTCGATCATCTTGACGACGTCCGTGCAGTACAGCGTCGAGCGCGCGTCGCGCGGGTCGGAGGTCGTGAAGCCGATCTGGTTGTTGATGACGATGTGCAGCGTGCCGTGCGTGCCGTAACCGCGCGTCTGCGCGAGGTTCAGCGTTTCCATCACGACGCCCTGGCCCGCGAACGCCGCGTCGCCGTGGATCTGCACGGGCAGCACCTGCAGGCCGTCGGCGTCGCCGCGGCGATCCATCCGCGCCTTCGCGGAACCTTCGACCACCGGGTTCACGATTTCGAGGTGCGACGGATTGAACGCGAGCGACAGGTGGACCGGGCCGCCTTCCGTCGCGATATCGGACGAGAAGCCCTTGTGATACTTCACGTCGCCCGCCGGCAGGTCGTCGACGTGCTTGCCTTCGAATTCGGCGAACAGATCCGCCGGCATCTTGCCGAGCGTGTTCACGAGCACGTTCAGACGGCCGCGGTGCGCCATGCCGATGACGATTTCCTGCACGCCCTTCGAACCCGCGCGCTGGACGACTTCGTCCATCGCCGCGATGAAGCTCTCGCCGCCTTCGAGCGAGAAGCGCTTCTGGCCGACGTACTTCGTGTGCAGATAGCGTTCGAGGCCTTCGCCCGCCGTCAGGCGGTTCAGGATGTGCTTCTTCTTGTCGGCCGAGAAATTCGGCGTCGCGCGGGTCGACTCGAGACGCTCCTGCCACCAGCGCTTCTGCTCGGGATCGCTGATGTACATGAATTCGGCGCCGATCGTGCCGCAGTACGTGTCGCGCAACCCCTTGACGATGTCGCGCAGCGACGCTTGCTCGAACCCGAAATACAGGTTGCTCGCGCTGAACGTCTGGTCGAGATCGGCTTCGGAGAAATCGTAGAACGCGGGTTCCAGCTCGGGGATCGCGGGGCGTTCACGGCGCTTCAGGGGATCGAGGTTGGCCCATTGCGAGCCGAGGAAGCGATACGCGCTGATGAGGGACTGAACGTGGACTTGCTTGCGGGCGGTGGCGAGGTTGCCGCCGCTTTCGCGCGGGATGAAAGCGTTGGCTTTCGCGCGCTGGGCGAACGATTCGACGATCGGGTTGTGGGCCACGTCGCTCGCGTTCGAACCGTCGGTTGCGGGGACGTTCTGCAGTGCGTCGAAATATTCGCGCCAGTTATCTGGCACCGACGCCGGATTATCCAAATAAGCTTCGTACAGTTCTTCAACATACGAAGCGTTACCGCCGAACAGATACGAGTTCAGCTGGAACTGCTTCATTACATCTGACATTTGACGCTCACCTTTCTTCGAGCTTCTCGAGAAATAGCGGGTTACTCAACCTTCCGCGACACGGCCTGACCGTTTAGCGGATTGCGCGAATCAAGTCTTGCTTGGAAGGACCTAAAACTTGCGTGCGCGCAGCATAGCACAAAAAACCCTGCGGCGAACGCGGCGATGGCGCCCTGAAAGCCCGTCGCGACGGGCTTTCGCGCGTATCGGGCGCATTCCCGCCGACGCACGTAACACTGTTTTTCAAACGGCGTGCCCGCCGTGCTTCGCGGATGCGAAAAAGCCGCCCGAGGGCGGCTTTTCGATGGGGGCAGCGCACGCGGCGATGCGCGGCGAGCTCAGCCGGCCTCGGCCTCGCGGCTCGCGCGGCGGCGCTCGTGCTCCTTCAGGTGGCGCTTGCGCAGGCGGATCGACTGCGGCGTCACTTCGACGAGCTCGTCGTCATCGATGAATTCGACCGCGTATTCGAGCGACATCTGGATCGGCGGCACGAGGCGCACCGCTTCGTCGGTGCCCGACGCGCGCACGTTGGTCAGTTGCTTGCCCTTGATCGGGTTCACGACGAGGTCGTTGTCGCGGCTGTGAATGCCGATGATCATGCCCTCGTAAAGCGCATCGCCCGGCTTCACGAACATGCGGCCGCGATCCTGCAGCTTCCACAGCGCGTATGCCACCGCAGCGCCGTCGTCCTGCGAGATCAGCACGCCGTTGCGGCGCTCGCCGACCGAGCCTTCCTTGACGGGCGCGTACGAATCGAAGATGTGGCTCATCAGGCCCGTGCCGCGCGTGAGCGTCAGGAACTCGCTCTGGAAGCCGATCAGGCCGCGCGCCGGAATCCGGTACTCGAGACGCGTGCGGCCGCGCCCGTCGGACACCATGTCGAGCATTTCGCCCTTGCGGCGGCCGAGCTCCTCCATCACGCCGCCCTGGTGCTCGTCCTCGAGGTCGACCGTCAGCAGCTCGTACGGCTCGTGTTTCACGCCGTCGATCTCCTGCATCACGACGCGCGGACGCGACACGGCGAGCTCGTAGCCCTCGCGGCGCATGTTCTCGACCAGGATCGTCAGGTGCAGCTCGCCGCGGCCCGACACCTCGAACACCGTTTCGTCGCCGGTATCCTTCACGCGCAGCGCGACGTTGTGGTTCAGCTCCTTCATCAGGCGATCGCGGATCTGGCGGCTCGTCACGAACTTGCCTTCGCGGCCGGCGAGCGGCGACGAATTGACGAGGAAGTTCATCGTCAGCGTCGGCTCGTCGACGGTGATCATCGGCAGCGCTTCGGGCGCCTCCACCGCGCAGATCGTCGCGCCGATGCCGACGTCTTCGATGCCGTTGATGAGGACGATGTCGCCCGCCTCGGCCGAGTCCACCTGCACGCGCTCGAGCCCCTGGAACGACAGCACCTGGTTGATCTTGCGGTTGAGCACGTCGCCTTCCGGACCGAAGCGCATCACGACCGGCTGGCCCGGCTTGATGCGCCCGCGCGTGATGCGGCCCACGCCGATGCGGCCGACGTACGTCGAATAGTCGAGCGAGGTGATCTGCAGTTGCAGCGGCGCGTCCGGGTCGGCCGGGCGAACCGGCACGTGCTGGAGGATCGCCTCGAAGAGCGGACGCATGTCGCCGTCGCGCGCGGCCGGATCGAGCGACGCGTAGCCGTTCAGGCCCGACGCGTAGACGATCGGGAAATCGAGCTGCTCCTCGGTCGCGCCGAGCTTGTCGAACAGGTCGAAGGTCTGGTTGATCACCCAGTCGATGCGTGCGCCCGGGCGGTCGATCTTGTTGATCACGACGATCGGCTTCAGGCCGAGCGCGAGCGCCTTCTTCGTCACGAAGCGGGTCTGCGGCATCGGGCCCTCGACCGCGTCGACGAGCAGCAGCACCGAGTCGACCATCGACAGCACGCGCTCCACTTCGCCGCCGAAGTCCGCGTGCCCGGGCGTGTCGACGATGTTGATGTGCGTGCCCTCGTATTCGACCGCGCAGTTCTTCGCGAGGATCGTGATCCCGCGCTCCTTTTCGATGTCGTTCGAGTCCATCACCCGCTCGGCGACCTGCTGGTTCTCGCGGAAGGTGCCGGACTGGCGAAGCAGTTGGTCGACGAGCGTCGTCTTGCCGTGGTCGACGTGGGCGATGATGGCGATGTTGCGAAGGGCGCGGGTCATAGAAACCTGAAAACGGATGGAACGCGCAAGCGCGCGCGCACCGTTTTGTCCGATGCGCGCGCGCTTTGCAGCTTGGAAAGCCTGAAATTATAGCACGTCAAGATGTCGCAGGCGGCGCGCCCGGTTGCGCCGCGACATCGGCGCCGGCGCACCCGCGGTTGCCGATGAGCCCACTCGCATCAGGGCCATTTTTGCAGCCCTGCAACCAAATCGCCGTTCAATTAACATTTGTCGCAGCAACTATTCGTGCCTATAATGCTGCCTAGTCAACTATTGCAGCTTCAGAGAATTTATGTCGGATCCCTCTTCCCCGCAGCCCGATCAGGACCTGGCCCTGTATCAGATCAACGACAGCGTCGGCTACCTGATGTCGCGCGTGAAATCGCTGATGACGAACATGGTCACGCAGCGCACGCAGACCGAGCTCGGCATCACCGGCACGCAGGCGACGATGCTGTTCATGCTCGCCGTGGGCAAGTGCTCGACGGCGGCCGAGCTGGCGCGCGAGTACGGCATCGACGCGAGCGCGATCACGCGGCTGCTCGATCGCGTCGAGAAGCGCGGCTTGCTGCAGCGGGTGCGCAGCAGCGAAGACCGGCGCGTCGTGCGGCTCGAGCTGACCGACGAGGGACGCGCGCTCACCAAGCGCATGCCGGCGATCTTTCGCAGCGTGCTCGACGAAGTGCTCGACGGCTTCACGCCCGAGGAAGTCGGCTTCCTCAAGAGCATGCTGCGCCGCATTCTCGTGAATTCGGGCGAATGTCCGGGCGCGACCGGAAGCACCTCGTAAATATTGCCATAACAAGCAATTTAGATAGATAAATGTAAGGAAATCCTTGCAGTGTCCATTATTCACTCCGAATCAGATGCCGAGCCAGGAAACCCACCGATGAAAACCTTCCCGTTGTCCGCTTGCCGGACCGCCGTGGCCGTCGCGGTCGCCGCGCTCGCGCTCGCGGGATGCGCGAACTATTTCGGCCTCAAGAACGACAAGGCGATCGCTCCCGCGGCGCAGTTCGAAAGCGCGCGGAGCCTGCCCGCGCAGGGCGGCCAATGGCCGTCGCTCGACTGGGCGAACCAGTTCGGCGATCCGCAATTGCCGAAGCTGATCGACGAGGCGCTCGAAGGCAATCCGACGATCGCGCAGGCGCAGGCGCGCATCGCGAAGGCGTCGTCGTACATCGAGTCGTCGCGCTCGACGCTGCTGCCGAAGGCCGACGCGAAGTACTCGTGGACCCGCGAGCTGTACTCGGGCAACGCTCTTTTCCCGCCCCCGTACGGCGGCCAGTGGTACAGCGAGAACAACGCGCTCGCGAGCGCGTCGTGGGAGCTCGATCTGTGGGGCAAGAACCGCGCGCGCCTGAATGCGGCCGTGTCGCAGGAAAAGGCCGCCGAAGCCGACTTGCAGCAGGCGCGCGTGACGCTCGCGACGTCGGTCGCGCGCACGTACAACCAGCTCGCGCAACTGTACGCGCTGCGCGACATCGCCGGGCGCGAGATCTCGAACCGGCAGACGGTCGACAAGATCACCGACGGCCGCGTCGGCGCGGGCCTCGACACGAACGTCGAGCGCCAGACCGCGCGCGGCAACATCGCGACGAGCCAGTCGACGCTGTCCGATCTCGACGGCCAGATCACGAACGTCCGCTATCAGCTCGCCGCGCTGCTCGGCAAAGGTCCGGACCGCGGGCTGCAGATCGCCGCGCCCGTGCTGAGCGCGGGCGGCGCGGTCGCGCTGCCGGAGAACCTGCCCGCCGATCTCGTGTCGCGCCGCCCGGATCTCGTCGCCGCGCGCTGGCAGGTCGAAGCGGCGATGCACGACGTGAAGGAAGCGAAAGCCGAGTTCTTTCCGGACATCAACCTCGCGGCGGGCTTCGGCTTCGACGCGTTCGGCTGGGGCCGATTCCTGAACTTCGCGAGCCGCCAGGCGCAGTTCGGCCCCGCGATCCACCTGCCGATCTTCGACGGCGGCGCGCTGCGCGCGCAATTGAAGGGCCGCTACGCGGACTTCGATCTGTCGGTCGCGAACTACAACCAGACGCTCATCAACGCGCTGAACGACGTCGCGACGCAAGTCGCGTCGATTCGCTCGGTCGACACGCAAATGGGCGACGCGCAGCGCGCGCTCGATGCGTCGACGCGCGCCTACGAGCTCGCGGTGATCCGCTACAAGGCGGGCCTGTCGCCGCAGTTGCAGGTGCTCAACGCGGACAGCAACCGGCTCGCCGCCGAGCAGACGGTGACGAACCTGAAGATGCGCCGCCGCGACCTGCAGATCGGCCTCGTGAAGGCGCTCGGCGGCGGCTTCGACGCGGCCGGCACGCGGCTCGCCGCGCCCGCCCCCGCCTCGGCGCCGGCCGCGCCCGCGCAGCACGCATCGAACTGAACCGAATCATTTCCGGCATGCCGGACCCTCGCTTCAATCGCTTAGATACAAGACGGAGAAACTCGCCATGAGCGACCCTCAACAAAACGCAGCGCCCGCGCAGCCGCAGAACAACGGCAAGCGCAAGCGGATGATGACGCTGCTCGTCGTGGTGATCGCGATCGCCGCGATCGCATACGGCCTTTATTACCTGCTCGTCGCGCGCTTTCACGAAACCACCGATGACGCCTACGTGAACGGCAACGTCGTGCAGATCACCCCGCAGGTGACGGGCACCGTGATCGCGGTGAAGGCGGACGACACGCAGACCGTGAAGTCGGGCGACCCGCTCGTCGTGCTCGATCCGGCCGATTCGCAGGTCGCGCTGCAGCAGGCCGAGGCGAATCTCGCGCAGACGGTGCGCCAGGTGCGCGGCCTCTATGTGAACGACGATCAGTACCGCGCGCAGGTCGCGCTGCGCCAGTCGGATCTGTCGAAGGCGCAGGACGATCTGCGCCGCCGGCTCGCCGTCGCGCAGACGGGCGCCGTCTCGCAGGAAGAAATCTCGCACGCGCGCGACGCGGTGAAGGCCGCGCAGGCATCGCTCGACGCCGCCGGTCAGCAGCTCGCGTCGAACCGCGCGCTCACCGCGAACACGACCGTCGCCGACCACCCGAACGTGCTCGCCGCCGCCGCGAAGGTCCGCGACGCCTACCTGAACAATGCGCGCAACACGCTGCCCGCGCCCGTCACGGGCTACGTCGCGAAGCGCTCGGTGCGGGTGGGCCAGCGCGTGTCGCCGGGCACGCCGCTGATGTCGGTCGTGCCGCTGAACGCCGTGTGGGTCGACGCGAACTTCAAGGAAGTGCAGTTGAAGCACATGCGGATCGGCCAGCCGGTGGAACTGACGGCCGACATCTACGGCTCGTCGGTCAAATACCACGGCAAGGTCATCGGCTTCTCGGCGGGCACGGGCGCGGCGTTCTCGCTGCTGCCGGCGCAGAACGCGACGGGCAACTGGATCAAGGTCGTCCAGCGCCTGCCGGTGCGCGTCGAGCTCGATCCGAAGGAACTGAAGGAGCACCCGCTGCGCATCGGCCTGTCGATGCAGGTCGATGTCGACATCAAGGACGAAAGCGGCAACCAGCTCGGCAACGTGCAGAACACCGTCTACGAAACCGACGTGTTCGCGAAGTACGGCGACGAGGCGGACGCCGAGATCGCTCGCATCATCGCGCAGAACGCGGGCGGCGGCGCGGCGGGCGGCGCGAGCGCGCCCACGCCGGCGGCGAAGCTCGTCGGCCGCGCGTCGAACCTGATGTAAGCGTCGCGCGCTCGGCCCCAGCATGGCACAGCCACACGCCCCCCTTCCTCCGCTCGCGGGCGGACAACTGATACTCGGCACGATCGCGGTATCGCTCGCCGTGTTCATGAACGTGCTCGACACGTCGATCGCCAACGTCGCGATCCCGACGATCTCGGGCGACCTCGGCGTATCGTCCGACCAGGGCACCTGGGTCATCACGTCGTTCGCGGTCGCGAACGCGATCTCGGTGCCGCTCACCGGCTGGCTCACCGATCGCATCGGCCAGGTGCGCCTGTTCCTCGCGTCGATCATCCTGTTCGTGATCTCGTCGTGGATGTGCGGCCTCGCGCCGACGCTGCCGTTCCTGCTCGCGTCGCGCGTGCTGCAGGGCGCGGTCGCCGGGCCGATGATCCCGCTGTCGCAAGCGTTGCTGCTGTCGAGCTATCCGCGCGCGAAAGCGCCGATGGCGCTCGCGCTATGGTCGATGACGACGCTGATCGCGCCGGTGGCGGGCCCGATTCTCGGCGGCTGGATCTCGGACAACTACTCGTGGCCGTGGATCTTCTACGTGAACATTCCGGTCGGCATCGCGGCCGCGGCCGTCACGTGGATGATCTACCGCAGCCGCGAATCGGCCGTGCGCCGCGCGCCGATCGACGGCGTCGGGCTCGCCCTCCTCGTGATCTGGGTCGGCTCGCTGCAGATCATGCTCGACAAGGGCAAGGACCTCGACTGGTTCGCGTCGACGACGATCGTCGTGCTCGCGCTCACCGCGCTGATCGCGTTCGCGTTCTTCGTCGTCTGGGAATTGACGGCCGAGCATCCGGTCGTCGACCTGTCGCTGTTCCGGATGCGCAACTTCTCCGGCGGCACGATCGCGCTGTCGGTCGGCTACGGGCTCTACTTCGGCAACCTCGTGCTGCTGCCGCTGTGGCTGCAGACGCAGATCGGCTACACGGCGACCGACGCGGGGCTCGTGATGGCGCCCGTCGGCTTCTTCGCGATCCTGCTGTCGCCGCTCACGGGCAAGTTCCTGTCGCGCACCGATCCGCGCTACATCGCGACGGCCGCGTTCCTCACGTTCGCGCTGTGCTTCTGGATGCGCTCGCGCTATACGACGGGCGTCGACGAATGGTCGCTGATGGCACCGACCTTCGTGCAGGGGATCGCGATGGCGGGCTTCTTCATCCCGCTCGTATCGATCACGCTGTCCGGCCTGCCGGGCCACCGGATTCCGGCCGCGTCGGGCCTGTCGAACTTCGTGCGGATCATGTGCGGCGGCATCGGGACGTCGATCTTCCAGACCGCGTGGGACCATCGGAACAACTTCCATCACGCGCAGCTCGTCGAGCAGGCGAACCCGTACAACCCGACGTTCAACCAGGCGGTCACGCAGATGGGGCAGCTCGGGTTCACGCGCGACCAGGCGCACGGGCTCATCAACAACATGGCGACGCAGCAGGCCGCGCAGTTGGGCGTGAACGATCTGTTCTACATCTCGGCGGCGATCTTCGTGCTGCTGATCGCGCTCATCTGGATCACGAAGCCCGAGCGCGCGGGCGGCGGCGATTCGAGCGCGGCGGCGTCGGCCGCGCACTGAGCGGCACGCCGCGCCCATCCGGCGCACGAAGCAAAACGCCCGGCTGTCGAGCCGGGCGTTTTTGTTTTGTCGAAACGAAATGCCACTGCGATCGCGCTTGAACCGTTACGGTCGAATCAAGTGAAACGCGTCGGGCGCTCAGCATGGCGCGCGCCGGACGCGACTCACGCGCGCCATCGGCGATCACCGCCGCATCGACCGTCGGCCGTGCCCGGCGCATCGCGTGCCGCGCGAGCGCGGATCAAATCGCCGCCCCGCGCGTTCGGGCGATCACGCGCCCGTCACGACGAGCCGCTCCGGCGCGAGCACGCCTTCCGACGCGCGCGCGACGCCGAGCAGCCGGTCATCGGCATCGTAGACGCGCACGCGCCCACCTTCGGCCGCGTCGGGCCGCGCCGCAAGCTCGGAGAGCTTCAGCCGCTGGCCGTGCAGAAAGCGCGTCGCGAGCGCCGCATCGAGCTTCACGCACGGAAACGTCGACAGCAATGCATCGACGGGCGCGAGCCGCGCGTCGCGCTCGTCCTGCGTCGCGGCGTCGAGCGCATCGAGCGTCACCGCGTGCTCGAGCGTCAGCGGGCCGACCCCGGTGCGCCGCAACATCGTCAGATGCGCGCCGCAACCGAGCGCTTCGCCGATATCCTCGGCGAGCGTGCGCACGTACGTGCCCTTGCTGCACGTCACGCGAAACGTGACGTCGGGCAACGCGCACGACACGAGCGCGAGCGCGCGGATCGTCACGGTGCGCCCTTCGCGCTCGACCGTCTGGCCGGCGCGCGCGTATTCGTAAAGCGGCTTGCCGTCGCGCTTGAGCGCCGAGTACATCGGCGGCACTTGCACGATCTCGCCGACGAAGCGCGCGAGCGCCGCGCGGACCGCCGCTTCGTCGCAGCTCACGTCGCGCGTGTCGAGCACGTCGCCTTCGGCGTCGCCCGTCGTCGTGCGCACGCCGAGCCGCATCGTCGCTTCATAGGTCTTGTCGGCTTCGAGCAGGTCCTGCGAGAACTTCGTCGCTTCGCCGAAGCAAAGCGGCAGCAGTCCCGACGCGAGCGGATCGAGCGTGCCCGTGTGGCCCGCCTTCTTCGCCTGATACAGGCGCTTCGCGCGCATCAGCGCGTCGTTGCTCGACAGGCCGACCGGCTTGTCGAGCAGCAGCACGCCATCGAGCGCGCGGCGGGCCATCCGGGGACGGGGCGAAACAGTCGTCATGGTCTGCACCAAGGCTCGTGCGATACTCAATCGTCCTTCGCGCGCGTCGCGTTCGCCTCGTCGATGAGGCGCGACATCGCGACGGCCTTCTCGATCGTCTGGTCGTAATGGAAATGCAGCGTCGGCACCGTGTGAATGTGCAGGCGCTTGAAGAGCAGATTGTGCAAATGGCCGGCCGCATGGTTGAGCGCTTCCTGCGTGTCCGCCGGCGTGCCCGTGAGCGCGGTGAAATAGACCTTTGCGTGCGCATAGTCGGGCGTGAGCTCGACCGACTGGATCGTCACGATCCCGATGCGCGGATCCTTGACCTCGCGCATGATGAGTTCCGACAGATCGCGCTGGATCTGATCGGCGATCTGCACGTTGCGATTGGGAGAACTGCGTTTTTTCGACATGATAAATCCGCCATCCGGTTGATCGGCGAAGCGCGCGACCCCGTTCATGAAAATGGGCGGGACGGGCCCAAGCCCGACCCGCCCATTCAAGCCGTCACGCCTGCGTTACAGCGTACGCGCGACTTCCGTGACCTCGAACACTTCGAACTGGTCGCCTTCGACGATATCGTTGAAGTTCTTGAGCGACATACCGCATTCGAAGCCCTGCTTCACTTCCTTGACATCGTCCTTGAAGCGCTTGAGCGAATCGAGCTCGCCCGTGAAGATCACGACGTTGTTGCGCAGCACGCGCACCGACGACGAACGCTTCACGACGCCGTCCGTGACCATACAGCCGGCAACCGTGCCGACCTTCGGCACCTTGAACACCTGGCGCACCTCGACCATGCCCGTCACGACTTCGCGCTTCTCCGGCGCGAGCATACCCGACATCGCCGCCTTCACCTCATCCACCGCGTCGTAGATGATGTTGTAGTAGCGGATGTCGATGCCGTTCGCCTCGGCGAGCTTGCGCGCCTGCGCGTCCGCCCGCGTGTTGAAGCCGATGATGACCGCCTTCGACGCGGTCGCGAGGTTGACGTCGCTTTCGCTGATGCCGCCCACCGCGCTGTGCACGATCTGCACGCGCACTTCGTCGGTCGACAGCTTGAGCAGCGATTGCACGAGCGCTTCCTGCGAGCCCTGCACGTCCGCCTTGATGATGAGCGGCAGGTTCTGCACCTCGCCTTCGCCCATCTGCTCGAGCATGCTTTCGAGCTTCGCCGCCTGCTGCTTCGCGAGCTTGACGTCGCGGAACTTGCCCTGACGGAACAGCGCGATTTCGCGCGCCTTGCGCTCGTCCGGCAACACGATGACTTCGTCGCCCGCGCCGGGCACTTCGGACAGGCCCTGAATCTCGACCGGAATCGACGGGCCGGCTTCCTTCGTCGGCTTGCCGTTCTCGTCGAGCATCGCGCGCACGCGGCCGTAGGCCGTGCCGGCGAGCACGACGTCGCCGCGGCTCAGCGTGCCGGACTGCACGAGCACCGTCGCGACCGGGCCCTTGCCCTTGTCGAGCTTCGCCTCGATCACGATGCCCTTCGCCGGCGATTCGACCGGCGCCTTCAGCTCCAGCACTTCCGCCTGCAGCAGCACGTTCTCGAGCAGATCGTCGATACCCGCGCCCGTCTTCGCCGATACCGGCACGAACGGCGAGTCGCCGCCGTACTCTTCCGGCACGACGCCTTCCGCGACCAGTTCCTGCTTCACGCGATCGGGGTTCGCCTCCGGCTTGTCGATCTTGTTGATCGCGACGACGATCGGCACCCCGCCCGCCTTCGCGTGCGAGATCGCTTCCTTCGTCTGCGGCATCACGCCGTCGTCGGCCGCGACCACCAGAATGACGATATCGGTCGCCTTCGCGCCGCGCGCACGCATGGCGGTGAACGCCTCGTGGCCCGGCGTGTCGAGGAACGTGACGACGCCGCGCGGCGTTTCGACGTGATACGCGCCGATGTGCTGCGTGATGCCGCCCGCTTCGCCGGCCGCGACCTTCGCGCGACGGATGTAGTCGAGCAGCGAGGTCTTGCCGTGGTCGACGTGGCCCATGACGGTGACGACGGGCGGACGCGGCAGTTGCTCCGCATCGCTGCCGATCTCGCCTTCGACGAGGAGCGCCTCCGGATCGTCGAGCTTCGCGGCGAGCGCGCGGTGGCCCAGTTCCTCGACGACGATCATCGCCGTTTCCTGGTCCAGCACCTGGTTGATCGTGACCATCTGGCCCATCTTCATCATCACCTTGATGACTTCCGATGCCTTGATCGACATCTTGTGCGCGAGA
The DNA here is from genome assembly GCF_000011705.1 of Burkholderia mallei ATCC 23344. Taxonomy (NCBI): domain Bacteria; kingdom Pseudomonadati; phylum Pseudomonadota; class Betaproteobacteria; order Burkholderiales; family Burkholderiaceae; genus Burkholderia; species Burkholderia mallei. The sequence goes on from NC_006348.1 coordinate 1,111,119, forward strand.
TCCGCGACGGAGATGGTCTCCGGCACGTGCACTTCACGCACGATCGGCTCGGTCGGCGCCTGGAACGACGATGCGCTGTCCTGATGCTTGCCGCGCCCCTTCGGGCCGCCGCGCCAGCCGCGGTCGACGCCGCCGCTCGAATCGCCGCGCGTCTTGATTCCGCGGCGTTTCGCCGCGTCGTCCTGCCAGCCGCTCTTGCCGGTGCCCGGCTTCTTGGTGCGGTCGCCCGCGGGCGCGGCGGCGGGCGCCGGCGCGCCGCTTGCCGGCTTCTTCGCCGCGGGGCGCGCCGCGGCCGCCTCGCCGGCGGGTTTCGCCGGCTTGTGCAGCGTGCCCTTCGCCTCGGCCGCCTTCGCCGCGGGCGGCTCGGCCGGCTTCGGCGGCTCGACCGCCTTGACCTGCGCACGGCGCGGCGTGTTCATCATTTCGCGGATCGCGCGCGCTTCGGCCTCGGCGGCCTCGCGACGCTTGCGAATCTCTTCCTGCTCGGCGCGCGCCTTGTCGGCCGCTTCGCGTGCGGCGTCCTCGGCCTTCTTCGCCGCTTCGCGCTGCGCGGCGCGCTCGGCGGCCGCACGCGCTTCGTCCTGAGCGCTCTGCTCGGCCGGCTCGCTCTGCGCGCGCTGCGCTTGCTCGCGCGCAGCCGCGGCCTGCTGCGCGGCTTCCGCCTGCGCCGCCGCCGCGCGCTTCGCCGCGGCTTCCTCTTCCGCACGGCGACGCTCGGCCTCGGCCGCCTCTTCGCGCGCACGGCGCTCGGCTTCCTCGCGCTCGAGACGCTCCTGACGCTCGCGCAGTTCCTGCGCCTGCTTCTCGAGCAGCTCGGCCTCGCGGCGCGCTTCTTCCTCGCGGCGCTTCAGTTCGGCTTCCGCCTGCTCGTCGGTCTGCGCCTGAGCCTGATCGGCGCCCGTCTCGCTCACGTCGTCGCGCTTGACGAACGTGCGCTTCTTGCGCACCTCGACCTGAATGGTGCGAGCCTTACCCGTTGCGTCGGCCTGCTTGATCTCCGACGTGTGCCGGCGAGTCAGCGTGATCTTGCGCTTGTCGCCATCGGTCGCACCGTGCGACTTGCGCAAATGATCGAGCAGACGCGCCTTGTCCGTCTCCGACAGCGCATCGTCCTCGCTCGCTTTCTGGACGCCCGCTGCCTGCAGTTGTTCGAGCAGCACACCAGCAGGCATTTTCAGTTCCGCGGCAAATTGGGCTACGTTGTTACTCGCCATTCATTCCTCTTAGTGCAAGGACCGATTCCTTGCGGTTAGCATCGGGTCAGGCCTTCCGGCCGCCAGCAAATCAGTGCGCCATGGTCATTTCTCACTGGAACCAGTGTTCGCGTGCTTTCATGATCAGCGCCTTCGCGGCTTCCTCTTCCATGCCGGTCATGTCGACCAGCTCGTCCACGGCAAGCTCCGCGAGATCGTCGCGCGTCTGCACGCCCTGCTCGGCCAGCTTCGCGAGCAGTTCGGGCGTGACGCCGTCGAGGCTCTTCAGATCGAGGGCGGCCGTCTCGACCTTCTCCTCGTTCGCGATCGCCATCGTGAGCAGCGCGTCGCGCGAGCGGTTGCGCAGTTCGTGCACGGTGTCCTCGTCGAATGCCTCGATCTCGAGCATCTCGTTGAGCGGCACGTAGGCGATCTCTTCGAGGCTCGTGAAGCCTTCGTCGATCAGGATGTCCGCGACTTCCTCGTCGACGTCGAGGCGCGCCATGAACAGGCCGCGCAGCGCGTCGCGCTCTTCGTTCTGCTTCTGGGCGGATTCGTCCGGCGTCATGATGTTGATCTGCCAGCCGGTCAGTTCGCTGGCAAGACGCACGTTCTGGCCGCTGCGGCCGATCGCGACAGCCAGTTCGTTCTCGTCGACGACGACGTCCATCGAATGCTTTTCTTCATCGACGACGATCGACTGGACGGCCGCCGGCGCGAGCGCGCCGATCACGAACTGGGCGGGATCCTCCGACCATAGCACGATGTCGATGTTTTCGCCACCGAGCTCGTTGCGCACGGCCTGCACGCGCGAGCCGCGAATACCGACGCACGTGCCGATCGGATCGATCCGCTTGTCGTACGCGACGACGCCGATCTTCGCGCGCACGCCCGGATCGCGGGCCGCCGCCTTGATCTCGAGAAGCCCCTGCTCGATTTCCGGCACTTCCATCTCGAAGAGCTTCATCAGGAATTCGGGCGCGGTGCGCGACAGCTCGATCTGCGGGCCGCGCGCGGTGCGGTCGACCTTCGCGATGTACGCGCGCACGCGGTCGCCCACGCGCAGGTTTTCCTTCGGAATCAGTTGGTCGCGGCGCAGCAGCGCCTCGACACGGCCCGATTCGACGATGAAGTTGCCCTTGTCGAGGCGCTTCACCGTGCCCGTCATGATCTTCTCGCCGCGCTCGAGGTAATCGTTCAGGATCTGCTCGCGCTCCGCGTCGCGCACCTTCTGCAGGATCACCTGCTTCGCGGCCTGCGCGCCGATCCGGCCGAACTCGATCGACGGCACCGATTCTTCGATATAGTCGCCGACCTCGACATCGGGCTTCTGCTCGCGCGCCTCGAACAGCAGGATCTCGCGATCCGGCTCTTGGAGGCCCGCCTCGTCGGGCACGACGAGCCAGCGACGGAACGTCTCGTGTTCACCGCTCTCGCGATCGATATGTACGCGGATCTCGGCGCCTTCGTCGAACAGCTTCTTGGAAGCCGACGCGAGGGCCGCTTCGAGCGCGCCCAGCACGACGTCCTTGTCGACGTTCTTCTCGCGCGCCAGCGCATCCACCAACATCAACACTTCGCGACTCATTGTTTGCGGCTCCTAAAGTCAACGTGCGGAATCAGGCGGGCCTTGTCGATGTCCGCCAGCGTGAAATCCAGCATGGCCGCCTCGCCCTTCTTCCTCTCAAATTCCAAACCGATCGTCTCGCCGTTCGGCGCGTGCAGAATGCCCCGGTACGTCTTGCGCCCGTCCAACGGCTTTTTCAGGGTGATGACGGCCTCGCTGCCCGCGAAACGCGTGAAGTCAGCCAGCTTCTTCAACGGCCGGTCGAGCCCCGGTGACGAGACCTCGAGCCGTTCGTAATCGATGTTTTCGACCGTCAGTACGTGCTGGAGCTGACGCGTGACCTTCTCGCAATCGTCGATCGTGATGCCGGCGGGCTGATCGATGTAGACGCAGACCATGCCGCGCCCGGTGCGCTCGAGATCGACGAGCTCGTAGCCGAGCCCCGTGACCGTAGTTTCTATCAGTTCCGTCAGTTGCACAGTGTCCTCTCAGGTGTCCGCGCCCGCCCCTCGCGATTCACCCGCTGAACGCGCGCCTTAGCCGGCGCAGGAAGCGCTACCCGAGATGCCCAACCGTTTCGGCAAAAAAAAATGGGCGCAACGCCCATCTTGTTACCGGTGGTCGCACCTGAGCTACACATCGAATCCGTACGCCCAGCGACTCCGCGATTATAGCGATTTTTGGCCCGAACGCAAAGCTCGGCCCCGCAAAATCAGCCCGAAACGGCGACTTTGCGAGGCATTCGCAACGCGCGCGGCGGTTGCGAATGCCGTTCTCGCGCAATCAGCGGCTACGCGAACGATTGCGCTGCTGCGGCGTACGCGGGCCGCCGCGCGCACCGCCTTCGGCGCGATTGCCGTTCGGATTGCGGCCGCCCTTGCCGGCGCCGCGCTTGTTCGCGCCCGCGCCGCCGTAGGACGCGCGGTTGCCGTCGACATCGCGGCCGCCCTGGCGCGACGCGCCGCCGTAGCCCGGCAGGCCGGCGTAGCCGCCGCCGAGGCCCGCGCCGAAGCCGCCGCCCGCCGGCCCGCGGCGGCCGCGCCGCGGCTGGTCGAGCTGGCCGTGAGTCGTCAGCACGGGCTCGCGATTGATGAAGCCCATCGACGTCTGCATCGGATCGGGCTGGCGGCGCTCGACCGGGCCGCCGCGCTTGCCGCCCTTATCCTCGGTCGGCGCCTTCAGGCCGACCGTCGACATCAGGCGCCGCACCTGCGCCTCGTCGAGTTCCTCCCAGCGGCCGCGCTTCAACCCGCGCGGCAGCGGGATCGGGCCGTGGCGCGTGCGGATCAGGCGGCTCACCATCAGGCCGACCGCCTCGAACATCCGCCGCACCTCGCGGTTGCGCCCTTCGGCAAGCGCGACGTGATACCAGTGATTCGTGCCTTCGCCGCCACCGTCGCGAATGCGCAGGAAATTCGCCGGGCCGTCGTCGAGCTCGACGCCGTGCAGCAGCTTCTGACGCGACGCCTCGGACAGCTCGCCGACGACGCGCACCGCGTACTCGCGCTCGACGCTATAGCGCGGATGCATGAAGCGGTTCGCGAGATCGCCCGACGTCGTCAGCATCAGCAGGCCTTCGGTGTTGAAGTCGAGGCGGCCGACCGCGAGCCATTTCGCGGTCTTCATCGGCGGCAGCCGATCGAACACAGACGGGCGGCCCTCCGGATCCGCGTGGCTCACGATCTCGCCCGTCGGCTTGTGATACAGCAGCACGCGCGGCGGCTTGCTCGGCAGCTTGCGCTTGACCGGCTTGCCGTTGATCCGCACCTGATCGGTCGGCATGATCCGTTGGCCGATGTGCGCCGGCTCGCCGTTCACCGACACCCGGCCGGCAATGATGAGCTCTTCCATCTCGCGGCGCGAGCCCATGCCGGCTTCCGCGAGCACCTTGTGCAGCTTCGGCGCGTCGTCGTCCGGCGACAGCACGCGCTTCGGCTGAGTCTGGCGGCCCCGGCGCAGCATCGGCGCGCGCACGCCGCCGCCCGGCGCGTTGTTGTCGGCGTCGAACGCCGGCGAAATCACGTAGGCGAACACGTCGTCCTGGCCGGCCTCCGCGGACGGCGCAACCGCCGCGGCAGCCTGCTGCGCGCCTCGCTTCGGCTGAGCGCCCTGCCGCGCCGCGCCTTCGCGCTTGCCCGCCGTCTTGCGCGGCGGCTTCGCTGCGGCGTCCTTGCCGCGCGGCGCGCGAGCCGGCGCTTTCGCGACGTCGGCGCCCGCGCCGGCATCGGCCGCCGGCGCCGCGTCGGCGCTTTCGGGCGCATCGGAATGCTTCGATTTCGCGGCCGCTCGGCGGCGCGCGATCAGGCTGCGCGGCCCGCGCCGCAAACCGCGGCGCGGGCGGTCTTCGCCGCCCGCGTCCGCTGCGGACTGCTCGGGTGCGTCGTCGGCGCGCGCCGTCGCAACGGCATGCGCGGATTCGGACGAATCGATGTCGTGGGTATCAGTCAAAACAACCTCAAAATGTCAGGTCTCGCGCCCGTCGCGGGCACGGCTGGGGTTCGGCCGCCCGTCTCAGGCGCGACGCTTCGCAGGCGCGTCCTCGTCGTCCTGCCGCTCGTGCTCGGGGGCCGCCTCGCTTGCACTGCGCACGGCGTCGGCGAGACTGTCGGACGTATCGTCCAACGCCTCCTCCGCGTGCGCCCGGACCGGCTCGGCATCGTGCGGGATGCCGCCGATCGCGCCGTGGTCTTCCTTCGTCGCTCGGCCCGCCGCCGGGTCGGCGGCCGCCTCGCGTGTTGCTGCGTGTGCCGCGTCGGCCGGCTCCGCGTCCGGCTGCGCGACGTAGTTTGCGTTTTCGTTCGTCCCCGAGGGCGATTCGGCGCGCTCGCCATCAGCGGCTGCATCGCCGGCGTGCGGCGCCGCGACGGCGTCCGCTGCGCTCTGCGCATCATGGTACGGCGCGACCGCATGCGTATGCGATGCGGTCGTGCCGGCCGCCTCGCCGCCGGCGTCTGCCGGCTCCGTCATCTCGCGCGAGTCGATCTCGCGAGCCGCATGCCCGGAAGCATCGCCGCCGCGCGGCGCATCGGCTTCGCCGAGAGCCGGCGCCGCGTCGACGTCCACATCGGCTCGCCCGGCGTCATTATCGGCTGGATCGCCGATCCGTGCCGCCAAGCCGTCCGTCGCCCCTTCCTGCCGCGGCTCGTCGGCGCGCGCCGTATCTTCGTTGCGCAAAACCACCGAATCGCTCGCCGGCTCGGCAACCTCGCCCGCCTGCGCGGCGGCGGCGTCCGTCTCGGGCGCGACGGCAGGCGCTTCGCCGTCGCCGCGCGCGTCATCGGGGAAATCGATCGCCTGCTGCGCGAGCAGGCTCGCCTCCAGATGCGCGGCCGGCTCCTCGAGCGCAGGCAGATCGTCGAGCGCCTTCAGGCCGAGGTCGTCGAGAAACTGTTTTGTCGTCGCGTAGAGCGCCGGACGGCCCGGCACGTCGCGCTGACCGATCACTTCGATCCAGCCGCGGTCCTCGAGCTGCTTGACGACCTGCGTGTTCACCGTGACGCCGCGGATCTCCTCGATGTCGCCGCGCGTGACCGGCTGCCGGTACGCGATGATCGCGAGCGTCTCCAGCACGGCGCGCGAATACTTCGGCGGCTTCTCGGGATGCAAGCGATCGAGATACGTGCGCATCGCCGGCTTGCTCTGGAAGCGCCAGCCCGACGCGAGCGCGACGAGTTCGACCCCCCGTCCGGTCCATTCCTGTTTCAGATCTTCGAGCAGTGTTCGGACTGTATCCGCCGACACGCCGTCGGCAAAGAGCTTGCGCAAATCGCCGAGCTTCAGCGGTTCCTGCGCGCAGATCAAGGCAGTCTCGAGGACGATCTTCGCCTCTTGGGCATTCATGCAGCTAGGTCAGACCCTGTGGTCAAGCGAACCGGATCAATCGAACAGACGAAAGGAACGGAAGACGCGCTCGCCCGATTCTGATCGGTCATATTGATGGGAGCACGAACCGGGGGCGGCGAACCAACTCTCAAGCCCAACCCAAACCGGACGGAACAGCGCGGAACCACGTCGGAACCGCGTGACTGAGCGCCATCTTACGCAAAATTACCCGGTGCGTAAAGACAAAGAACGTACGGCAAAAGACATATCCGCAACGGACCGCGCGCCCCGAAAGCCGCCATCGCCGCGCCTTAGCCGCTCCCGCGCATCGCCGCCCCGCGCCGACGAACCACGCTCTCCCCGCCGCTCCCGGCCGCCGCGCGAACGCCGCGGGCATCAGGCGGGAAAGCCTCGACGCGGCCCCGTCGTTCGCCGCTCAGTTCAGATCCTCGACACGCGCCGGCATTTCCTTCACGAGCCCCCAGACCGCGTCCGCCGCCGGCGACAGCGAGCGATCGCGCCGCCGCACGAGCTCCACGGTACGCTCCGCGCGCGGCGCGAGCGGCCGCGCGACGAGCGACGAGCCGGCCGGAAGCGGCAACGACAGCCACGGCAACACGCTCACGCCGACGCCCGCCTCGACGAGGCCGAACACCGTCGCCGAATGGCCGAGCTCCTGCACGACCCCCGCCGCGACCCGATGCGCCGCAAGCGCCGCGTCGATCAGCGGCCGGCTGCCCGACGCGTAGTCGAGCAGCACGAGCCGCTCGCCCGCGAGCGCCGTCCACGGCACGCGATCGCGGGCGGCAAGCGGATGATCGGCGCGCGCGACGAGGCAGAACGAATCGGTCATCAACGGCTCGCTGATCAGCTCGCTCGTCGCGAGCGGCCCGATCACGACGCCGAAGTCGACCTCGCCCGACTTCACCTTGCGCAGTACATCGCTCTGCACATCGTCGCGCAGGCCGAGCGTGACGAACGGAAAGCGCCGCTCGCATGCGGCGACGACGCGCGGCATCAGCCGGCACGCGATCGTCGGGCTCGCCGCGACGATCACGCGCCCGCGGCGCTGCTCGCCGATCTCGCGAATCTCGCGCAGCGCATCGTCGAGGTCACCGAGCAGGCGCGACACGCTCGCGATCAGATTGGTGCCGACGTCGGTCAGTTGCACGTCGCGCGTGGTTCGGTCGATCAGCTTGAGACCGATCTCGCCTTCCAGCTCGCGCACCGAGCGGCTCACGGCCGACTGCGTGAGACCGATCTCGTCGCCCGCCCGGCTGAAGCTCTTGAGCCGCGCGACCTCGATGAACACGCGTAACTGTCTGAGCGTGATATTCATGGGATTGCCTCATCAATCGGACGCATCGATGCGCGATTGTATTGCGTCCTCACGATCCCGTGCCGTGTGTCGGTGCGGTGCAGCACTCGGCTGAAACGCACGTCTCACGGGCCGGACTGCACAAGATTGGTGATTGTCCTTATTTGCTCGACGGTCTTTTTGGCGTCTTATACGCCCCTAGCTGATGCGGCTGTCAGCTCGCTGCCAGGCGGCTTTGGGGCGGTCGTCGCCAATGTGGCACGCTTCCTGCATTAGCAGGCGCACAGGGCTGCGGGCGTTCGAGCTTCTCGCGGCGGATCGCGCAACATCCGCCGCTCCATGGAGCCGACGCCTCACACCCGGCACTCGTTGGATCGAGTGCTCGACGAGTGCGCGGCGCAGGGCGGCGCACCGGAGTTAGCTTCGCTGAGGTGAGGACATGATGCTGTTCGACGATTTGAGAGACAACGAATGGGCGCTGCTCGAGGGACTGTTCTGCTCCGAGCCCGCACGCAGTGAACGCCGTGGCCGCCCCCGCGTGGAAGCGCGCTCGGTGGTGAACGCCGTTCTTTGGGTGCTGTCGACGGGCGAAGGCTGGTCGAAGCTGCCCGGCCGCTATCCGTCGCCGCCGACTTGCCGTCGCCGCTTCGACGAATGGCAGGCCGACGGCACGCTCGCCGAAGTGGTGAAGCGCCTCGGCACGAGCGGCCGCCAGATCTCGCTGCGCGGACGCATCGGCGCAAGTGCGGTGAAACCGCCCGCGCCGCCGAGCCGCGACCGACTGCGCGGCGCGTTCTGGACCAATCCGGAATCCTGGCGCGCTCCCGTCAAGATGGCATAAATTCGATTTCTGGGCGGCAATGGCCGCCCAGAATCATTTTCGGCCTCCGCTTTCGCGGCGCACGGCCGCCTGTTCGCTCGGACTCCTGATCATGCGATCCGGCGATACATCTCTTTACTAATATTTACAGCGCGCCTTCGCTCCCCCGCTTAACGTAGCGTTATACGAACGAGACGTCCGACGGCTTGAAAGGGAGCTTCCAACGATGAAACCCATGTCACTGCTCACGGCATGCGGCGTGGTCGTTTCGCTGGCACTCGCCCCTCCCTCGCGCGCCGACCAATTTTCACCCCGGCAGCACGCTCAGCGGGAACAGTTCGCCCGCTCGCAAGCGAATGCGGCTGCGCCCGCCGATGCGCGCCCCAATGTGCCGCGCGGCAATCTGCGCGGCGACATCGCCAGCAACGCGCGTGCGCGCAACAACGACGCGCAACGCCCGCCCGGCGACTCGAACCATCACTGACGGCGCGCGACGAAAAATCCGCGCCCCCGGGAACTGCGCGATGCGCGCAGAGTCTGATGGTTGCCATGAGCACAGCGTGGCAGCAGCAATGTACCCGGTACCGCCCGTATCCTCGCGATACGGGCTTTTTTTCGTGCGAAGGTTGCGGCGCAGCGGCGCTATAAGCGGCTTTCGAGAATCGATACGGCGCTCGCTTCGCTGAGCGCGTAGTCTTCGATTCGACGCGTTTCCCAATCGGGCTGTTTTTCGTCTCGTTCGAGCCGGGTGAATTCGACTCGACCGTTATCCGTCAAAACGGCGATATCGACGGGCGCGTGGAAACCGGGCGCGGGCGCGACAGTCTTCTGCCGAACCGTATCCATCAAGCCGAGCGCACGCAGGTATTCGAAGACACCCGGACGCCTCGCCCACGGAACCTGACGGTACTGGACGCGCCTGAGCGCATCGAGCACTGCTTCGTTGGAATACGTGGCCATCTCGATTCTTTCTTAAAGTGCGGCGACATTGCAAAGCGGCCCCGCCGAGCGGGGCCTCCGCCCGCCGACGCCGCCACGCAGCTCAAGAGGGGTCCTTATAATCCCTCCACTCCTTCCGACCCGCGCCGTGACGCTTCGTTCTCGCCTCACGGGGACAGATCATTAACCGCTCCACAAAAAGCTACCTTACCCCAATCAAATTGATCCTGTTCAACTCATTTGGACTTCTCTTCGTCGTTTTCCTGCTCTGCCGCAAACGGCGCGGCGCGTTCGCGATACTCGCGGCCGGCGCCGCACTCCTGTGGCTGATCGCTTCCGGATGGCTTGCCGCGCCACTCGTCGCGCTCGCGCAAGCCGGCATGCAACCGGTCGCGCACCCGACGATGACGGGCGACACCGTGATCGTGATGCTCGGCGCGGGCATCGAACGCCGCGACGGCGTCGCGATACCGCCACGCGACGCACTCGCCCGCATCGACAAGACGGCCGAACTCTATTCGGCATGCCGACGAACGGCGCAGCGCTGCACGGTCGTCGTGTCGGGCGGCGACCCGCAGGTGCGCGGCATCGCGGAAGCGGACACCTATGCGCCCTATCTGCTCGCGCGAGGCGTCGCGAGCGCCGATCTGATCCGCGAGAAGCGCAGCCACACCACCTATGAAAACGCGCGCTTCACTGCTCCCATATTACGCGCCCAACATTACGATGATCTGATTCTCGTCACCTCGTCATATCAGATGAAACGCGCGCTCCTCGATTTCGAGCGGTTCGGATTCGCGCCGCAGCCCGTCTACGCGAACCGCAGGGACGCCCGGCTCGGCTGGCTGCCGCGCGCGGCCAATCTCGCCAACGCCGAGCTGGCGCTGCACGAAATCGTCGGCGTCGCGCAATTTCATGTGTACCGCCGCCTCGGCTGGTTCTAGCCGCACCGCTTCGCCCGCGCCGGATCGTCGCGGCGCCGATGCCGCCGGCGCGTTGCGGCCGCGCAAATGGCGCAGCAACGACGGATTGCGCCACTGTTGCGCTCGATCCACGCGACGAAGCGCCATGACGCAATCGAATGCACTGATCCGTCACTTTTGATAAACTCGGCTCACTCGATTGCAGACGCCAGACAAATCGGCAACACTCGGGTCCATCACCACTTAGCGGAGGTAAGCAATGAAGAAGATGACCATGGCTATCCTGGTTTCGATGTCGGCTCTGGCTGGCGCAGCCCAAGCGCAAGAGAGCACGGAAATCAAGACGATCACCGATCCGGCGAAGATCGCTGAAATCGAGCAACGCGCCCAAGCGCTGCAACAACAGCAGGCAGCCGCACCGGCCGCCGAGGCAATGCCGATGCATGAGCAGCACAAGCCCAAGCATCATGCGAAGAAGGCTCACAAGGGCGCGAAGAAGGCAGCCAAGGCGGCTCCGGCCGATGCCGCCAGCCAATAAAGCACGGCACGTCCCGCTTGCGCGAAAGCCGAATCCGGCCTGCCGGGTTCGGCTTTTTCGTTGGCGTGCCCGAATGCGCGCGCCGCGCATTGTGCTAAAGTCGCGCACCGACTTTTCCAACCGTGCGCACTCCGGTGCGGAGGACTGAATGAGCAACATCCAACTGGACATCGAATGGACCGAAGCCGCGACGCGCAAGATCAAGCAATTGATGCCGCGCGGCTCCGATGACGCGTTCCTCGCGCTGCCGCCGATCGAATGTCTGCCGATGGAAGGCGACGTGCTTTTTCTCGGTCCGCAAGGCAAGCAGCAGCCGTTCATCGTTGCCGAGCGGCAATATCATCACGACGGCGACGCCGATTGGACGATCATCCTGATCCTCGACGTCCCGAACGCATCGCACTGACCGCCGCTGTACCCGCCGGGGCCGCGCGGCGCGCGGCCCGCTCGCTTCGCTACGCCACCTTCGACGCGACGCGAATTTCCGAACTCTCGATCCAATCCGCCGCGGCGCGCTTATATGCGTCGATATGCGCGGACCGCGCATGGGCGGCGAGCGCGGCTTCGCTCGCCCATCGCTCGATGAAAATGAAACGGCGCGGCTCTTGCAAATCACGATGCAGATCGTACTGCAGCGCGCCCTCTTCGCTACGCGTCGGCCCGACGATTCCCTCGAGTTGCTCCAACAGTTTCGCTTCCGCGCCGGGCTTGGCGACGATGAGCGCGACGACTGCGACTTCGGACATGCGGATTCTCCTTTGCTTACGTGACAAAAGGGTCAGCATACGCGAATCGCCGTGAGCCGGCTTTCGCATGTCGAGAGCCGCCGCCTCAAAAAAATGGTTCATCGCGGAATCCCGGGGAACGCGGCGCGGATCTTGAGGAAGAAGTATTGCTCGTCGCGGTACCCGTAAGCGCGGCGCTTGATGACCTTGATCGTGTTGTTGATGCCTTCGACGACGCTGGTATTGAGCGGATGGCGGCAGCGGGCCACGATTCCGTGCCAGTAACCCTGCAAGCGCTGGGCGAACTTTTGCAAGGCGGCGATCCCGCTTTGCTGAGCCTGTTCGAACCATTGCCCCCAAGCCTTTTCCGCGCTGACCTGCCCCCTTCGATAGGGCCAATGGGCTTCTAGCAAAGTCCCTTTAAACCAACTCCTGGAAAGCGGCAGGAGCGTCCGCGGTTGCCCGATGTTTCGCCGCAAACTCTGACGGCGCAAGGTAGTTCAGTGCGCTGTGCGGCCTTTGCTCGTTGTAGCCCTGACGCCATGCCGCGATGACTGCCCGAGCGTGCGCGAGCGTCGTGAACCAGTGCTCGTTAAGGCATTCGTCGCGGAACTTGCCGTTGAACGATTCGATGTACGCATTCTGCGTGGGCTTGCCCGCCTGAATCAACTTCAGCGTGACGCCGTTCGCATACGCCCACTGGTCAAGCGCGCGGCTCGTAAATTCGGGTCCCTGGTCTGTTCGCACCGCCTTGGGATAGCCACGGAAGCGAGCTGCACGGTCCAATGCCCGAGCGACATACAAACCTGAGATGCCATGGTCGACGACGATGTCGACAGCCTCTTTCGTGAAATCGTCGACGACGGTCAGGCACTTCACGCGCCGGCCGTTGGAAAGCGCATCCATCACGAAATCGATTGACCATACCTCGTTGGGTGCGCCCGGCAATGCCAGTTGCTCGCGCTCAATCATGACGCCGTGGCGCTTGCGACGGCGCCGCACAGCCAGCCCTGCCTCACGGTACAGGCGATAGATGCGCTTGTGATTGGCGTGCGTGCCTTCGCGTTCCACCAGGGCGTGCAGTCGGCGGTAGCCGAATCGACGACGTTCGTGCGCCAACTTCACCAGACGCGCCGCGAGCACCTCATTCTCGTGGTCCGGCTTCGCGTCGTAATGCAGCACGCTGCGAGAAAGCCCGACAAGCCGGCAGGCGCGGCGCTCGGAGATGTTGACCTTCTCCCGAATCGCCAACACTGCTTCGCGTTTGGCTTGCGGGCTCAGGGCTTTCCCTTGACGACAACCTTCAACGCTTCCATATCGAGCATTGCTTCGGCCAGCAGTTTCTTCAGTCGGGCATTCTCCACCTCGAGGCCCTTGAGCCGGCGGGCTTCCGAGACTTCCATGCCGCCGAACTTCGCGCGCCAGGTGTAGAACGACGCGTCACTGAACCCATGCTTCCTGCACAGTTCCTTGACCGGCATACCGGCCTCGGCTTCCTTCAGAAACCCGATGATTTGCTGTTCCGTAAAGCGCTTCTTCATGTTCGTCTTCTTCTCCGAAAACGAACTTTACTAGACTCCGGCTGGCCCTGTTTGTAGGGGGCAGGTCACTGGATGCGGGCTACTTCACGCCGGCGGTGTGCCAGGGGCTGGAGGAGCGAGGGATTGCCGGGGTGATGGGCTATCGCACGCCGAACCACAAGCCGGGCATGTTCTACAAACGGCAGTTCAAGTACGACGCGTATCGCAACGAATACGTGTGCCCGCAGGGGCAGGCCCTGCCGTACAGCACGACCAATCGGCTCGGCTATCGGGAATACAAATCCAATGCGCAGATCTGCGGGCGCTGCCCGGTACGATCGCAGTGCACGAACAGTGCGATCGCGGTGAAGGTGGTAACGCGCCACGTGTGGGAGCGCGCCAAGGAGCGGGTGGACGCGCGGCGCTTGACCGAATGGGGCCAACGCATTTACGCGCGGCGCAAGCAGACGGTGGAGCGCAGCTTCGCCGATGCCAAGCAGCTGCATGGGCACCGTTATGCCCGTATGCGTGGGCTACGCAAGGTGGCCGAGCAGTGCTTGCTGGCCGCGGCGGCACAGAACATCAAGAAGATTGCGATGCTGCTGGCGCGGAAGCGGAAAAAGGGGCCAGCGGGTCCCGATTGGCGCTTCGTGCGCATGCTGCTGCGTCTGGTGAGCGGTTTGCGCTGCAGCTTCGACTACCCGCTCGCGGCGAACCCGCAATCCTGATCCCAGAAAGACAAAACCCCACGCTCACAAAAACGTGGGGTTCGTCAGCAGTCTGAAAGCCCGCCATACGGCGGGCTTCGCAGCTCGACGGCGGTGGCCGCCCACGGCGACTTCAGCGCAACTGATTGACGAGGAGCGACATGATCTGCCGCGCGGGCGCCGACGCATCGACATTGCCCTTGTCGTCGACCACCGCGATGCGCGTCTCGCCTTCGGTCACCGCCTTCACGTTGACCAGGTATTGCTTCGCCTTCTTCTCCTTCTTGCCGTGGAAGAGCTGGCTCCAGAAGCCCTGCTCCTCGACGCTCAGATCCTTCGGATCGACGTAGCGGACGTAGTAGAGCCCCTTCGTGCGATCGCGATCGTCGACCGTGAAATTCGCGCGATCGAGCGCCAGGCCGACATGCAGCCACGAACGATCGTACGGTTCCGCGAGCGTCACTTCAGGCGGCACGTCCGGCACCGACGCTCCGCTCGGTGCGCTCGATGTCGACGCGCTCGCGACGTTCTTCGCGGCGATCGCCGCTGCCGCTTCCTTGCTCTTGTTGCTCGACGCCTTCGCGCGCGACGGCGCCGCATCGTCGGTGATCGGCACGCCTGCCGCCTTCACGCGCGCGTCGTTCTGCGCGATCACGGCCATCAGGCGCTTCAGGTATTCGGTCTCGAGGCCGGGATCGTTCGGTTTCGGCTCCCACTTGCTCGAATCGTTGTTCGCGCCCGTCAGCGCCTCGCGCATTCCCTTCTGGCTGATGAACACGTAGGTGCCGCCGTTCGGCGCGGCGTCGAGGCGCGTGCGGTACTTGTTGCGCTCCGCCGTCACGTACGAGTTGCCCATCGCCTTCGAGATCACGCCGCGAATCAGACCGTCGTTGATCTGCGGATGCGTTTCGTTCCAGTCGGTTTCCATCACGCCCTTGTCGCGCTGCTCGACGACAAGCAGGAAACCCTGCTCCTGCCAGAAGCGGCGCACCTGAGGCCAGATTTGCGCGGGCGCCTTGTCGTCGATCACGAGCCAGCTCTCGGTGCCGTCGCGCTGAATGTGCATGCCCGGCACGGCGGGCGCGACCGAATCGGTCGGCGGCGCGGCCTGCTGCACCTGCTGCAGGCTGGAAAGCGACGTCGCGCCGCCCTGCGGCGGCAGAGAACGTTGATCCGGCGTCTCGTCGAGCATGTTGGGCGGCACCGCGAGCGACACCTCCTTCGATTTCGAGTCGCTCTTGTAGTCGATTTTCGTAGGCGACGGCGAACTGCAGCCGGCAACGAACGCGCCGGTTGCAAGCAGTGCTGCGAACCGCTTGGTAAGACGAAGATCAGTCATGTTCTGGGAATCCTTCCACAAGGTCACGTTTTCCGTGAGTCAACTTTCTATTTTACCGGTCCGGCGGCAGACCGTGCAAAAAGCGCGCGGGTCTCGTTCGCCCGCTTGTTCGCCGCCCGGGTTCCTCGCCGCCTCCGCATGCGCCGCGCCCCCCTGCTTTCCTACGCGTGCGCGTGCATGGGGCCGCGCCGCGCACGCACGAGCGCCTCCGCACGATGTGCGGCGCATCCGCGCCCACTAGGGATAACGAGCATCCGATTTCCGCAATTTCAGGCGCCGCGCGCGCCGGCACTCACTATCATGAATTGAACAGTGACCCCAACCGTATCCATTTGCGGAGGGCTGTCGCATGAACAACAAGAAGTCCTCTCCCCCGACGCGGCGCAGACCGACGCGCGCCCTTGTCGCTGCCGCCGCCGTCACGTTCGCCCCCGTCACTGCGCAATCGCAGCTCGGCAGCACAGTCGCGAGTCCGTCGGCGCGCGCGCTTGTTCAGGCGTCGTCAGCGACGCTGCCGAACGGTGCCGTCACGATGCGCAGCTATGTCTGACCTGCCCCCTACAAACAGGGCCAGCCGGAGTCTAGTAAAGTTCGTTTTCGGAGAAGAAGACGAACATGAAGAAGCGCTTTACGGAACAGCAAATCATCGGGTTTCTGAAGGAAGCCGAGGCCGGTATGCCGGTCAAGGAACTGTGCAGGAAGCATGGGTTCAGTGACGCGTCGTTCTACACCTGGCGCGCGAAGTTCGGCGGCATGGAAGTCTCGGAAGCCCGCCGGCTCAAGGGCCTCGAGGTGGAGAATGCCCGACTGAAGAAACTGCTGGCCGAAGCAATGCTCGATATGGAAGCGTTGAAGGTTGTCGTCAAGGGAAAGCCCTGAGCCCGCAAGCCAAACGCGAAGCAGTGTTGGCGATTCGGGAGAAGGTCAACATCTCCGAGCGCCGCGCCTGCCGGCTTGTCGGGCTTTCTCGCAGCGTGCTGCATTACGACGCGAAGCCGGACCACGAGAATGAGGTGCTCGCGGCGCGTCTGGTGAAGTTGGCGCACGAACGTCGTCGATTCGGCTACCGCCGACTGCACGCCCTGGTGGAACGCGAAGGCACGCACGCCAATCACAAGCGCATCTATCGCCTGTACCGTGAGGCAGGGCTGGCTGTGCGGCGCCGTCGCAAGCGCCACGGCGTCATGATTGAGCGCGAGCAACTGGCATTGCCGGGCGCACCCAACGAGGTATGGTCAATCGATTTCGTGATGGATGCGCTTTCCAACGGCCGGCGCGTGAAGTGCCTGACCGTCGTCGACGATTTCACGAAAGAGGCTGTCGACATCGTCGTCGACCATGGCATCTCAGGTTTGTATGTCGCTCGGGCATTGGACCGTGCAGCTCGCTTCCGTGGCTATCCCAAGGCGGTGCGAACAGACCAGGGACCCGAATTTACGAGCCGCGCGCTTGACCAGTGGGCGTATGCGAACGGCGTCACGCTGAAGTTGATTCAGGCGGGCAAGCCCACGCAGAATGCGTACATCGAATCGTTCAACGGCAAGTTCCGCGACGAATGCCTTAACGAGCACTGGTTCACGACGCTCGCGCACGCTCGGGCAGTCATCGCGGCATGGCGTCAGGACTACAACGAGCAAAGGCCGCACAGCGCACTGAACTACCTTGCGCCGTCAGAGTTTGCGGCGAAACATCGGGCAACCGCGGACGCTCCTGCCGCTTTCCAGGAGTTGGTTTAAAGGGACTTTGCTAGAAGCCCATTGGCCCTATCGAAGGGGGCAGGTCATGTCGACGCCGGCGGCACGACGATTCACGAGTACGCGACGCGCGCCGGACTCGTCTTCGCTTACACATGGGACGGCCCGACGTCGCCGAACCTGAGGAAACTGCTCGGCGAACGCTTCCCGACCTTCCAGAGCCACGCCGTCACGACGGACGCGCACGCCCGCGCGAGCCTCCACGCCGGGCGCGTCGCGCAATCCGACTTCGTCGTCGAAGCCGGCGGCCGCATGCGCGCGTATGTGGGCCGCGCGTGGCTGCCCGGCGCGGTGCCGCCCGGCGTGTCGATCGACGACTTGCGGTGAGGAGACGGCCATGCCCCTCAAGATCGCGTGGTACACCGCGGCACTCGCCGCGACGCTTGCCGCATGCGGCGGCGGTGGCGGTGGCGGCGGCTCGACGACATCGAACTCGAACGGCACTGGCGTCACGCCGTCCAGCGCGGCGAACGTGCAACCCGTGACGGTGTCCGCGGGCATCACCGGCGCGGCGAACATGCTGATGACGAGCGTCACCGTTTGCGTGCCGAATACGAACCAATGCCAGACAATCGACAACGTGCAGGTGGATACCGGCTCGGACGGCTTGCGCATCCTTGCGGCCGCGCTGCCGTCGAGCGTCGCGCTACCTGTCGTGCCGGCCGCGAATGCGCCGATCACGGGCGCGTGCGCGATATTCGGCACGGGCTTTACATGGGGCGCGGTGCGTCGCGCCGATGTGAGGATCGCGGGCGAGATCGCGGCGAACATCCCGATTCAGGTGATCGCCGATTCGAGCACGCCGAACGCGCCCATCGACTGCACGCAGAGCGCCGGGCCCATGCAAACGCAAGGGGCGCTGCGTGCGAACGGCATCCTCGGCATCGGCCTCTTCGTCACCGACTGCGGCACTGCTTGCGCCAACAGCGCGCTGCCCGGCTGGTATTACGGGTGCACGACGAGCGGCACATGCGCAAGCACATCGCAACCGATCGCGCAGCAAATTGCGAATCCGATCGGCGCATTCGCGAGCGACAACAACGGCTCGATAATCGTGCTGCCCGCGATTTCACCGACCGGCGCGGCGACGGTCAACGGCTCGCTGATCTTCGGCATCGGCACCCAGGCAAACAACGGGCTCGGCACCGCTACGCCGCTCGTGACGACCGCATCGGACGCTTACGTGACGAGCGTGCTCAACGGCAACACCAACGCGCGCACGTTCTTCGATAGCGGCTCGAACGGGATCTTCTTCGCGAACGCGTCGCTGCCGCAGTGCGGTTCGTGGTTCTGCCCGGCGAGCACGCAGACGTTCGATATCACACTGAGCAGCGGCAACGGCGCGTCGAAAGCGACGACGTTCCAGGTCGCGAGTTCGCAGGTGCTGTTCTCGACGTTCAACTTCGCCTTCAACGACCTTGCCGGGCCGATCGGTAATGTCGTCGATCTCGGACTGTCGTTCTTCTATGGGCGCAACGTCTATACGGCGCTCGAAGGCAGCGCGACGCCGGCAGGCCCGGGGCCGTACTACGCGTACTGAACGCTGAGCGGAACGTGCGCCGCCCGGTTGGGGACGCCGCGCTGCCTCGCCGGCGAGCGCCCCGTCGATCCGCATTGACCGATACACATCGATCCGCGCTTCGACGCGGTCGATCCACAGCGGATAGCCTCGCGTCGGAAACGAGCCGCTCATGTGAGCCGGACAGAATTTGCATTGAAGCGGTTCTATTTACGAAAAGTGTCTGTTATACTTTCACGCTTTCGGGGCGTAGCGCAGCCTGGTAGCGTACCTGCATGGGGTGCAGGTGGTCGGAGGTTCAAATCCTCTCGCCCCGACCAGGAATCAAGGCCTGGAAAGCTTGTCTGCAAAGGGTTTCCTTATCTGACATAGCTTTCCGGGCCTTTCCTTTTTCTGGGTGTGTCAGTTTGATGCGTCAATTCCGCCGTACGAGAATGCGGGGGTGGCCGACTTGGCAACGCTTCCCGCTAGCGTCTATTTGCCCCAGCTTCGTCGGACTCCATCTTCTGATCGGCGTGCCAGTCTGCGACAACACTTCCGCGATCCCCAAACCGGCAAACAAAAGGCCGACGCATTCCGGGCCAGCCTAAGGACAAGCAGCGGCACAGATCACCGCATACGGCCGTTTCGGCTTCACGCTGGTTCTTGCGCTCGTGCGCCGGAACCGCTGTCACGCTCGCCGTTCTGAGTGCGGGATGCGCGGAATCGACGCCCAAATCCGGCAACGGCGGCGCCGCGTCGACGGCGATCGAGCGCACGAAAGCCGATCGTCTCGCGCGCGAACAGCAGACCGCGCGGACCGTGCCGACGCTCGCGTCGATCAAGATCGACCAGCCGCGCCCGCTCACGCTGCGCGATTCAGGCCAAAGCGGCACGCTCGCG
Organism: Burkholderia mallei ATCC 23344; assembly: GCF_000011705.1. Lineage (NCBI taxonomy): Bacteria > Pseudomonadati > Pseudomonadota > Betaproteobacteria > Burkholderiales > Burkholderiaceae > Burkholderia > Burkholderia mallei. The sequence goes on from NC_006348.1 coordinate 1,130,685, forward strand.
TTCCTGCGCGAAGTCGATTTCCGCATCGTCGGCGATCTCGGCTTCCTCGTTCACGAGCTGTCGGCGACGCTCGTGCCGACGCATCCCGGCGCCCCCACCGTGTTCGATGATCCGACGAGCTTCGACATCGCCGTGCACCGCGGCACCGTGACGCTCGACAACACCAAACTCAATGCGCTGTTCGGCGGCTACATCTTCGGCTATCGCAACGCGCCGTTGCGCAACGTGCGCGTGAGCGCGGGCGACGGCTTCCTCGACATCCGCGGCGAAATGCAGCGCGACGGCTGGGTGCCGTTCGCGCTCAAAGGCAAGCTGGAGATCCGCGACGGCTCGACGCTCGTGTTCCACCCGACCGGCGTGCACGTATCGGGCATCGAAGCGGGCCCCGTGATGCGCGCGGCGAAAGTGCAGGTGTCGGATCTGCTGAAGATCGATACGCCGATCGTGCGGCTGAACGGCAACGATCTCGTGCTCAACGTCGACAAGCTGCTGCCGCCGCCCCATCTGAAGATCAATATCGTCTCGCTGAAACTGACTTCCGCCGGCCTCGATCTCGTGCTCGACGACGGCACGAAGGCGGGCTTCACGATGCCGGAGAACGCGCCGAAGCATGCAATGTATCTGCGCGGCGGCGACGTGAAATTCATGCGCACGATGCCGATGAACGCGGACATCGTGATCTACCCGCCGCGCGAATCGTCGCCCGACGACGCATTCGTATTCGACATGTATCACTATCGCGATCAGCTCGTCGCCGGCTATTTCAACTTCGAGCCGAGCGGCGCGCTGTCGATTCTGATGCCGTCGTATCGGCGGCTCGCGCGCCCGAGCGCGCCGAGCCTCGGCAGCGCGGCCGCGCGGATGAACGACAGCCTGATCGACGCGCAGCAGTCAAGCCTCGGCGAAGCGCGCCGCCAATGGGAGGCGTTCGCGATCACGCCGAACGGCGGCGCGGCGCAGCCGAACTTCCGCAAGGTGGCCGCCAAGCACGGCGGCGATGTATCGATGTTCGGCCCGCGCCATATTTCGAACGGCACGACGACGATCCACCTGCACAACGCGGACTTCTACATTGCGGGCAATATCGGCTTTCGCGTCGAGGATCTCGTCGTCCAGCTCGTGTCGAAGCGCGCGGGCGAGCCCGTCGATCTCGACGATCCGAACCAGTACGACATCCGCATTCTGAGCGGCTCGGTGCTCGCGCCGTGGGATGCGATGTCCGACCTCTTCAACCGCCACCTGCTCGACTATTCGCCGCGCTCGCTGAACGACCTGAAGCTAAGCGCCGACGGCGGCGCGCTGCGCGTGCGGGGCGGCATCAAGCTGTGGAATCAGGTGCCGCCCGGCGTCTGGCTGCCGGCCGACATGAAGGGTTCGCTCACACTGCTGGACGAACGCCATCTCGCGTTCACGCCGACGCAGGTATCGGTGCTCGGCATACCGCAGGCGAAGCTGCTGCGCGCACTCGGCATCGAGCTGTCGTCGCTCGCGCCGCTCAAGCGCCGCGGCGCCGAGCTGCGCGGCGATTCGCTCGTGCTCGACCAGTACACCGTGTTCCCGCCGCCCGTGCTGATCGGCCACATGTCGCAGGCGACAGTCGAGCCGGACGGTCTGCGCCTCACGTTCCGCCCCGCGCCGAACGCACCGGTGCTGCGGCCGCCCGCGAACCTTCCCGGCAGCTACCTGTGGCTCGAAGGCGGCGACACGAAGATGTTCAACGTCCTCGTGCTGAACATGCGCATTCTCGTCGAGGACACGGCCAAGCCACGGGTGCGCTTCGATCTCTACGATTACCGTGACGTGGTCTCGCGCGGCTCGGTGCGGATGGTGCACGATGGGACGCTGTACGTCGACGTCGGCAAGAAGGATCCGCTCGCCCGATGACCCGCGCCGCGCCGCCGCGCGGAGGGAACCGCTCGAAAAAAAGCCCGCGCGAACGGTAGTTCGCACGGGCTCGTCTTCGATGTTCCGCCGCCGCCCGCCTTGCGCGCGAGCGCAGTGCGGCTCAGTCCCGCTTGAGTGCGCCGATCACATCGAGCAGCGCGCGGCGCAGTTGCGCGACATCGACCGTTTCGCGCGCGGCGTGCTCGGCCGCATGCTGCTCGAGCTCATCGGGCTCGGGCGGCGCGCCGCGCTCGCTGCCGACCGCGTCGAGCCGGTTGCGGGCGCCGTTGATCGTGAACCCCTGCTCGTACAGCAGCTCGCGAATCCGCCGGATCAGCAGCACCTCGTGATGCTGGTAGTAGCGGCGGTTCCCCCGCCGCTTCACCGGGCGCAACTGCGTGAACTCCTGCTCCCAATAGCGCAGCACGTGAGGCTTCACGCCGCACAATTCGCTCACTTCCCCGATCGTGAAGTAGCGCTTCGCGGGAATCGGGGGCAACACGACTTTCTCAACCGTCGACGTCATCGTCAGTTAACCGTCGGTAAGAGGCGCGGGCGCCGCGCGCAGGAGGCGAAACGCCGGCTTAACGCGCGAGATCCGGCTCGGCGCCGTTTTCGACGAGCGCCTTCAATTTCTGGCTCGCATGGAATGTCACGACACGGCGCGCGGCGATCGGAATCGCCTCGCCCGTCTTCGGATTGCGCCCCGGCCGCTGCGGCTTGTCGCGCAGCTGGAAATTGCCGAAGCCCGACAGCTTCACGCTCTCGCCGTTTTCGAGCGCATCGCGGATCACCTCGAAAAACGCCTCGACCATGTCCTTCGCCTCGCGCTTGTTGAGGCCGACGCTGTCGAACAGCAGTTCGGCCAGCTCGGCCTTCGTCAGCGTCGGCGTATCGCCGGCGGGCGTGGACGCCGGGACGTCGCGGGACATGGCGCTGCGCTGCGCCGTCAGAAGGGCTTCAAATTCACTCGAGTTCATGTCGTTCATATCTGCAAAACCAGCGCGTCAAACTTGGACAAAAACACCGGCAAAAGCGGCGGTTTCCGCCGCTTTTGCGCCCTATCCGCGCAAACGCGCGCCATAGACTCGAGCCATGCGGTCCACGAGGGTCTGAATCGCCTGATCGACCGTCTCGTCCTGCAGGGTTCCGGCCGCATCCTGCAGCGTGACGCGGAACGCAAGGCTTTTCTCATGGGCTGACAACCCACCGGAAGTATTTGATTTTGCACGAAATTCGTCGAAGAGTGCAACTCTCTGGACGAATTTGCACGCGTCGTCGGCGAGCGCCTTCTTCATCTCGTCGAAAAGCGCCTGCACTTCGACCTTCTGGTCGACGACCACCGCGATGTCGCGGCGCACCGGCGGGAACTTCGATACCTCCGACGGCGCCGGCAACGCACGCGCGACGAGCGCATCCGTATCGATCTCGAACATCACGGGCGCATGCGGCAGCTCGTACTTCTGCATGAGGCGCGGATGCAGCTCACCGATCCAGCCGACCGCATGGCCGTCGACTTCGATCCGCGCGCTGCGGCCCGGGTGCAGCGCCGGATGCTCGGCCTTCACGAAACGCGCGGGAACAGGCGCGAGCAGCGCCTCGAGATCGCCCTTCACGTCGAAGTAATCGACCTGGCGCGTCGCCGTGCCCCATTGCTCTTCGACGACCGGCCCGTATGCGAGCGCGCCGATGCGCTTCGGCTGCGCATAGCCCTCGACCGCGAGCTCGCCCGCTTTCACCGACGGATCGGCGACGAACACGCGCCCGGCCTCGAACACGCGCACGCGCTCGGCGCGGCGGTTCAGGTTGTGGCGCAGCACGCCGACGAGGCTGCCGAACAGCGTCGTGCGCATCACCGACAGTTGGCTCGCGATCGGGTTCAGCAGGCGCACCGGGTTGTCGTTGCCGGCGAAATCGCGCTCCCACTCGGCATCGACGAAACTGAAGTTGACTGTTTCCGCATAGTCGCGCGCGGCGAGCGCGTGGCGGATCGCGTGAACCGAGCGGCGCGTCTCGTCGGTCGCGCGCATCTCGCTCTTCGCAACGGGCGGACGCGCGGGGATCTTCTCGAAACCGTAAATCCGCGCCACTTCTTCGATCAGATCCTCCTCGATCTCGATGTCGAAGCGGTGCGGCGGCGGCGTCACGCGGAACACGTCGCCGTCGCGCTCGAACGCGAGGCCGAGACGCGTGAAGATCTGCGCGATTTCGTCCTCGCCGATCTCGACGCCGATGATCCGGTTCGCGCGCGACGCGCGCATCGAAACCGGCGCGCGCTGCGGCAGGCTCACGATCTGGTCGTCGACGGGGCCCGCCTGGCCGCCGCAGATGTCGAGAATCAGCTGCGTGATGCGCTCGACGTGCTCGACGGTCGTCGAGTAATCGACGCCGCGCTCGAAGCGATGCGCCGCGTCGGTCGAGAAGTTGTATTTGCGCGCGCGGCCGCGGATGCTGTCCGGCCACCAGAACGCGGCTTCGAGATAGATGTTCGTCGTGTCGAGCGTGACGGCCGTGCTGTCGCCGCCCATGATGCCCGCGAGGCTCTCGACCTGAGCGCCGTCGGAAATCACCCCGACCGTCTCGTCGAGCTCGATCGTGTTGCCGTTCAAGAGCTTGAGCGACTCGCCGCGCTTGCCCCAGCGCACGTCGATGCCGCCGTGGATCTTGTCGAGATCGAATACGTGCGACGGGCGGCCCAGCTCGAACATCACGTAGTTCGAGATGTCGACGAGCGCCGACACGCTGCGCTGGCCCGCGCGCTCGAGGCGCTCGACCATCCAGTGCGGCGTCTTCGCGCGCGCGTTCACGCCGCGAATCACGCGGCCGGAGAAGCGGCCGCACAGATCGGGCGCGGAAATTTTAACGGGCAGCGTCTCGGTCAGTTCGGCCAAGACGGGGCGAATGTCGGGCGCGGCGAGCGGCGCACCGGTAATCGCGGCGGTCTCGCGCGCGATGCCGAACACGGACAGGCAATCGGCCTTGTTCGGCGTCAGCTTGATTTCGAAGACCGTGTCGTCGAGGTTCAGCGCCTCCCGGATGTCCTGGCCCACGGGCGTGCCTTCGGGCAGGATCATCAGGCCGCTGTGGTCTTCGGAAAGCTTCAGCTCGCGCGCCGAGCAGAGCATCCCCTGGCTCTCGACGCCGCGCAGCTTCGACAGCTTGATCGCGAAGGGCGCGCCGCCTTCTTCGGCGGGCGGCAGCTTCGCGCCGACGAGCGCGACCGGCACCTTGATGCCCGGCGCGACATTCGGCGCGCCGCAGACGATCTGCAGCGTCGCGCCGGTGCCGGCGTCGACCTGGCAAACGTTGAGCTTGTCGGCATCCGGATGCTTGACCACCTCGAGCACGCGGCCGACGACGATCTTCTCGGTCGGCGGCGCGGCCGGGCGCAGCGACTCGACCTCGAGCCCCGCCATCGTCAACGCGTGCGACAGCTCGTCCGTCGTCAGTTGCGGGTCGACAAAGGTTCTCAACCAGGATTCAGGGAATTGCATGGATATCCACGTTCGAAACAGATTAGATCGAGGCCCGGCGCGCCGCCTCGACGGGCCGGCCGGGCGCGGAGCGGGACGGTCGCGCCGTTACGCGAACTGCCGCAGGAAGCGCAGATCGTTCTCGAAGAACAGGCGCAGATCCTGCACGCCGTAGCGCAGCATCGTCAGCCGCTCGAGGCCGCTGCCGAACGCGAAACCGATATAGCGCTCGGGATCGAGCCCCATGTTGCGGATCACGGTCGGATGCACCTGGCCGGAACCGGAAATCTCGAGCCACTTGCCGGCGTTCTTGCCGTGCTCGAACATCATGTCGATCTCGGCCGACGGCTCGGTGAACGGGAAATACGACGGACGGAAGCGCACGAGAATGTCGTCGCGCTCGAAGAATTTCTTCAGGAAATCCGTATAAGCGCCCTTCAGGTCCGCGAAGCTGACGTTCTCGTCGATCCACAAGCCTTCGACCTGGTTGAACATCGGCGAGTGCGTCGCATCGCTGTCGACGCGGTACGTGCGGCCCGGCGCGATCACCTTGATGGGCGGCCGGTTCATTCGCGCATAGCGGACCTGCATCGGGCTCGTGTGCGTGCGCAGCAGCAGCGGGCGGCCGTCCGCGTCCTTGCCGTCGACGTAGAACGTATCCTGCATCGAGCGCGCCGGATGATTCTCCGGGCTGTTCAATGCGGTGAAGTTGTACCAGTCGGTTTCGATCTCGGGGCCGTCGGCCACGTCGAAACCGATCGAGCGAAAAATCTGTTCGACACGCTCCCACGTGCGCATCACCGGATGGAGGCTTCCCGCCCCGGCACCTCGGCCGGGCAGCGTGACGTCGATCGCCTCGGCGGCGAGACGCTGGTTCAGGAGCGCGTCGGCAAGCGCCTGGCGGCGCGCGTTGAGCGCGGCTTCGACCTGCTGCTTCGCGACATTGATGCGCGCGCCTTCCGTCTTGCGCGTCTCGGGATCGAGCTTGCCGAGGCCCTTCAGCAGCTCGGTCAGCGCGCCCGACTTACCGAGAAACCGCGCCTTCTCGTTCTCGAGCGTGGTGATATCCGCAGCCCCTTCGAACGACTGCTGCGCGTCGGCGACAATCTGGTCCAGATCCATTGATCCCATCACTTCCAACGTCCGTTGTGCTCGTCGAGCGAAACGCCCGACCCAACAAAAAAGGGGCTCGGAAGAGCCCCGTTTTCGCTGCAGCGGCCGCGACTACCGGAACATCGCTGCAACTCACCACGCAGTGCTAATTTCGCAATTAGGCTGCAACGGCGGCCTTCACCTGCTTCACGATCGCGGCAAAGGCTGCCTTGTCGAACACCGCCATGTCGGCCAGCACCTTGCGGTCGAGTTCGATCGACGCCTTCTTCAGGCCGTTGATGAACACGCTGTAGGTCATGTCGTGCTGACGCACGGCCGCATTGATACGCGTGATCCACAATGCGCGGAACACACGCTTCTTGTTGCGGCGGTCGCGGTACGCGTACTGACCAGCGCGCATCACCGCCTGCTTGGCGATGCGGTAGACGTTATTGCGACGGCCGCGATAACCCTTGGCCAGGTTGATGATCTTCTTGTGACGGGCCCGTGCGGTTACCCCACGTTTGACTCGAGGCATGTTTCTCTCCTGTGAGTATCGGTTGAGGGGTTACGCGAACGGGAGCATCGCGCGGACGGAGTTCAGATCGGAATCGTGAACTGCCGTGGCGCCGCGCAGGTGACGCTTGTTCTTCGTGGTTTTCTTGGTCAGGATGTGGCGCTTGAAGGCTTGACCGCGCTTGACGGTACCGCCCGGACGCACCACGAAGCGCTTTGCAGCGCTCTTCTTGGTCTTCATCTTAGGCATGACGAACAACTCCAGTTTATTTGATGGAGGTGGGTGTGCGGTTGGCTTGCGCCCTCAACCCGCCCTTCGGAACCCAGTCCACTTGTGTACGGCGCGTACGCTCACACGACCGCCGCCGTTTCTGGCGCGCCGCCCTGACCGGACGACGCGCCGAACCCCTTCATCGAAGCACCGCGCTCGCGCGGCGCTTCGTTACTTCTTTTTCTTCGGCGAGAGCACCATGATCATCTGGCGCCCTTCCATCTTCGGCATCTGCTCGACCTGGCCGACCTCGTCGAGATCGCCGCGCAGGCGCTCGAGCATGCGCATGCCGATTTCCTGGTGAGCCATTTCACGGCCGCGGAAACGCAACGTGATCTTCGTCTTGTCGCCTTCCTCGAGGAAGCGCACCAGATTGCGAAGCTTGACGTTGTAATCGCCGTCATCGGTTCCCGGGCGGAATTTCACTTCCTTGACCTGGATGACCTTTTGCTTGAGCTTCGCCTCGTGCTGCTTCTTGGCTTCCTGGTACTTGAACTTGCCGTAATCCATCAGACGGCAAACCGGCGGAGCCGCCTGCGGCGCAATCTCCACCAGGTCAACATCCAGCTCTTCCGATTTACGGAAAGCCTCGGCGAGTTTCACGATGCCGATGGGCTCACCATCGACCCCGACCAGACGCACTTCCGGCGCAGTGATTTCACCGTTGATGCGATGCGACGACTTATCAGTAGCGATGTTACGTTTCCTCTAAAAATTAAAAAAACGAGCCGCGCTGCCAGGGCGGTTACTTGAACGCCTGGATGTCCTCACGCAGACGCTCAACGAAGGCTTCGACGGGCATGACACCCAGATCGACGCCGCCACGGGCACGCACGGCTACCGTTTGTGCTTCACGCTCCTTGTCGCCTACGACGAGCAGGTAGGGAACTTTTTCGAGCGTGTGCTCGCGTATTTTATAGCTAATTTTCTCGTTGCGCAAATCGGCCGACACTCTAAGCCCTTGTTTTTGCAACGATTGAGCAACAGTCCGAGCATATTCCGCCTGACTTTCGGCAATATTCAGCACAACAGCGTGGGCAGGCGCGAGCCAGACCGGCATTGCACCAGCATGGTGCTCGATCAGAATCCCGAGGAAACGCTCCATCGAGCCGACAATCGCCCGGTGAAGCATCACCGGCCGGCGGCGACTGTTGTCCTCGGCCACGTACTCGGCGCCGAGCCGCTCGGGCAGCATCATGTCGAGTTGCAGCGTGCCGCATTGCCACGAGCGGCCGAGCGCGTCCTTGATGTGGTACTCGATCTTCGGGCCGTAGAACGCGCCCTCGCCCGGCAGTTCCTCCCACTCGAGGCCGCATGCCTTCAGCGCGTTGCGCAGGCCCTCTTCCGCGTGGTCCCACGTCTCGTCCGAACCCATCCGCTGCTCGGGACGCAGCGACAGCTTGATGTCGATCCGATCGAAGCCGAAATCCTCGTAGACGCTCATCGCGAGCTTGTTGAACGCGATCGCCTCGGAATTGATCTGGTCCTCGGTACAGAAAATATGCGCATCGTCCTGCACGAAGCCGCGCACGCGCATCAGCCCGTGCAGCGCGCCCGACGCCTCGTTACGGTGGCACGAACCGAACTCGGCGTACCGCAGCGGCAGATCGCGATACGAGCGCAGCCCGTGCTTGAACACCTGCACGTGGCCAGGACAATTCATCGGCTTGATCGCGTAGTCGCGCTTCTCCGATTCCGTCGTGAACATGTTCTCGCGATAGTTCTGCCAGTGGCCGGACGCCTCCCACAGCGAACGATCCATGATCATCGGCGTCTTGATCTCGAGATAGCCGGCCGCGTCGAGGCGACGGCGCATGTACTGCTCGACCTGCTGCCACAGCGTCCAGCCCTTCGGATGCCAGAACACCATGCCGGGCGCCTCTTCCTGGATGTGGAACAGGTCGAGTTGCTTGCCGAGCTTGCGGTGATCGCGCTTTTCCGCCTCTTCGAGCATGTGCAGGTACGCGTCCTGGTCTTCCTTCCTCGTCCAGGCTGTGCCGTAGATCCGCTGCAGTTGCTCGTTCTTCGAATCGCCGCGCCAGTACGCGCCCGCGACCTTCATCAGCTTGAAAACCTTCAGCTTGCCCGTCGACGGCACGTGCGGGCCGCGGCACAGATCGGTGAAGCTGCCGTGCGAATACAGCTTGATCTCGTCGCTCGCGGGAATCGATTCGATGATCTCCGCCTTGTATTTCTCGCCGATGCTGCGGAAGTACGACACGGCCTCGTCGCGCGACACGACGCGGCGCGTGACGGGCTCGTCCCGCTTCGCGAGTTCCTGCATGCGCTTTTCGATCGCCTCCAGATCCTCGGGCGTAAACGGGCGGTGATACGAGAAATCGTAGTAGAAGCCGTTGTCGATCACGGGGCCGATCGTCACCTGCGCGTCCGGATGCAACTCCTTCACCGCGTAGGCGAGCAAGTGGGCGGTCGAATGGCGAATGATGTCGAGCCCGTCGGCATCCTTGTCGGTGACGATCGCGAGCGACGCGTCGCGATCGATCAGCGCGGACGTATCGACGAGTTCGCCGTCGAGCTTGCCGCCGAGCGCGGCCTTCGCCAGACCGGGGCCGATCGACGCCGCCACTTCGGCGACCGTCACCGGATGCTCGTATTGGCGAACCGAGCCGTCGGGCAATCGTATCGAAACCATATAGCAATCTCCGTGATGCCGTCAGTGATCGGCAGACTATCAACGCGCGAACGCGGCAATGAACAATGAAACGCGCAACAAAAAAAATGCGGCCCCGCTTTCGAGGGGCCGCATCCGATACTTCAAAACCACAAGGCGAAAACGTTCCTCGACTAGCGTCGCTCCGAATGGGTTTCGGTCAACGTTCGCGGTGTCATAACCGTATTCGCCTTTTGCGTAGAAATTTTCTACTGCCGCTGAAGCCCGGGAAACCGAACTTCAGCCGAATGTCGTTGGTAGGCTCGATTGGATTCGAACCAACGACCCCCACCATGTCAAGGTGGTGCTCTAACCAACTGAGCTACGAGCCTGAAGAAGCTGAAATTATATGGAGCTCTTTTTGCCTTGGCAAGTGGTTTCGTGCATTTCGTTCGGGAAAATTCGCAAGCCGTTGCCGCGCCGCGGCCCACCGGCGGCGCTCACGCCTTGCGGGCCGCCCGAACGACGCCCTGAATCTCGCCAAGCAGCGTGCACGCGCGCTGCACCTGCGACGCACTCGACACCTCGACCGTGAATTGCATGAAGGCCGCGTTGCGGCGACTTTGCGTCTTCACGCCGATCACGTTCATCTTCTCGCGCGCGAACACTTCGGAGATGTCGCGCAACAGCCCTTGCCGGTCGGTCGCCTCGATCATCAGGTCGACCGGGTAGACGGACGCGCCCCGCCCGCCCAGCACGTCGGCGGACCAGGTGGTCTGCAGCACGCGCTCGGGCGCGCGCTCGGCCATCCGGCGGAAGGTCGCGCAATCGCTGCGATGGATCGACATCCCCTTGCCGCGCGTGACGAAGCCGCTGATCGGATCGGGCGGCGCCGGCCGGCAGCAGCGGGCGAGCTGGGTGAGAAGCGCGTCGACGCCGACGACGAGCACCCCCGCCGACGCGCCGTGCGCGACGTTCGCGCCGCTCGCGCGCTTCTCGAAGTTCGCGGGCGCCTCCGGCTCGGGTTCGGGCGCCGGCGCATCGGACAGCGCCTGCTCGACGTTGCGCAGGCTGAACTCTTCCTTGCCGACGACCGAAAACAGTTCGTCCGGCGACTTGAAGCCGAGCTTCGCCGCGAGATGCTCGAGATTCACCGACGTCTTGCCTTCGCGCTGCAACGTCTTTTCGACGAGCGCGCGGCCGTGCGCGACGTTCTCCTGCTGATCGACCGCGTTGAACCATGCGCGCACCTTCTGGCGCGCCCGTGAGCTGTGCAGATAGCCGAGCTGCGGGTTGAGCCAGTCGCGCGACGGGCCGCCCTCCTTCACCGCGACGATCTCGACCGTCTGGCCGTTCGCAAGCTGCGTGTTGAGCGGCACCATCGCGCCGTCGACACGCGCGCCGCGGCAACGGTGCCCCAGTTCGCTGTGCAGGTGGTAAGCGAAATCGACGGGCGTCGCGCCCTGCGGCAGCGCGATCACGCGCGCCTGCGGCGTCAGCACGTAAATGTGGTCGTCGTCGAGCGTCGCCTCGCGCAGTTGCGCCCATGCCTGCTGACCGCTCACCTCCGCGCCGCCGCCGTCCGCGATCTCGTCCTTCCACGCGAGCAGTTGGCGCAGCCACGCGATCTTCTCGTCGTATTTCTCGCTCGCGGAGAACTGGCCGCCGTAGCCGCGCGCGCCCGCCTCCTTGTACCGCCAGTGCGCGGCGATGCCGTACTCGGCGAAGCGGTGCATCTCCTGCGTGCGGATCTGCACTTCGAACGCGCGACCGTCGTCGCCGATCACGACCGTATGCAGCGATTTGTAGCCGTTCGGCTTCGGCCGCGAGATGTAATCGTCGAATTCCTTCGGCACCGGCTGCCACAGGTGGTGGACGATGCCGAGCACCGTGTAGCAATCCTTGATGTCCGGCACGATGACGCGAAACGCGCGCACGTCGTAGAGCTCGGAGAAGTCGAGCTCCTTGCCGCGCATCTTGCGCCAGATGCTGTAGATGTGCTTCGGCCGGCCGCTCACTTCGGCCTGGATGTGCGCGGCCGCCAGTTCGTGCTGCAACCGCTCGATCGCGCCGGCGACGTACGCCTCGCGCTCGACGCGCTTCTCGTCGAGCAGCTTCGCGATGCGCTTGTAGGTGACGGGATCCTCGAAGCGGAACGCGAGATCCTCGAGCTCCCACTTCAGTTGCCAGATGCCGAGCCGGTTCGCGAGCGGCGCGTAGATTTCGAGCGTCTCGCGCGCGACGTCGGGCGGCGGCTCGATTTTCGCGGCCGCATAGTAGCGCAACGATTGCAGCCGCGACGCGAGCCGGATCAGCACGACGCGGATGTCCTGCGCGAACGCGAGCAGCATCTTGCGCAGCGCTTCGATCTGCGCGCGGCGCTCCGCCTGTGCGTCGCGGCCCGCATCGACAGGCGCGCTCTGCACAGCGCGCAGGCTCACGGTACCGAGGCGCAGCAGCTTGCGCACGTCGGCGACGAGGTGCGCGACCTCGTCGCCGAAGTGCTCGGCGATCTGCTTGTCAGGATCGCTCAGATACGGCGCGAGCGCGAACAGCGCGGCCGCCTGCGTCGCGGGCGGATCGACGTTCAGCCGCTGCATGATCGTCGACGTGCCCGCCGCATGATCGGCGAGCCGCTCTCCCGACGACAAGCGCGCGTCGCCCGCGTGCTCGCGCACGAACGCGAGCACGTCGTCGAGCGACGGCGCCGCAGCGGTGGAAGCGGAATCGGCTGTCATCGTCGGGTATGGCCAGTTGCCTGAAAAAACGTGCGCGCGCCGGCTCAGCCGCGTTGCGCGGCGACCACCACCACCTCGACGAGGCAAGCGGGGTTCGCGAGCTTCGCCTCGACGGTCGCGCGCGGCGGCGTTGCGCCGTGGGCCACCCATGCGTCCCACACTTCGTTCATGCCCGGGAAGTTCGCCATGTCGGAGATGAAGATCTGCACCGACAGCAGGTGCGCCTTGTCGCTGTTCGCCTCGGCGAGCAGGCGATCGACGTGGGCGAGCACTTCGCGCGTCTGGCCCTTGATGTCCTGCGCCGTGTCCTCGGCGATCTGGCCCGCGAGATAGACGGTGCCGTTGTGAATCGCGATTTCGGAAAGACGGGGACCGACGTGATGACGAGTAACTGCCATGAGAATTCCCGGTTGAATGGTTGATCGGTGGACGGCGCCGCACGCGTTCGAGCGTGCGGCGCCGAACCGCATATTATGACGCGTGCGGCGCGTCTCCGACGAAAAATTGGCGCGCGATCGCGATCTGCTCGGCGCTCACGAACGCGGGCGCATGGCCGGCCTCGGCGATCTCGACGCTCGTCACCGCTTGTCCGCGCGCCTTCATCGCCTCGAGCGTCTCGCGCGACAGCAGGTCCGACTGCGCGCCGCGCACGACGAGCAGCGGCCCCGCGAATGCCCCGAGCGCATGCCAGAGCCATGCCTCGCCCTGCGCATTCGCCTCCGGCGTGGCCGTCTTGAAAGGCTCGGCGATCCGCGGATCGTAGCGTGCGCGCCACGAGCCGTCCGCGTCCCGCACGAGCAACGGCCGATTCAGCGCGCGCCACTCGTCCGGCGTGAGCGGGCCGAACGACAGCGACAGCGACGTCAGATAATCAACGCCCTCCTGCTCGGTCGCAAAGCGCTTGTCGAGCCCGACGTATTCGCCGATGCGCTCGAGCGCGGCGGGCTCGATGTGCGGCCCGATGTCGTTGACGAGCATCCTGCCGATCGGCGTGCCCGGCAGCCCGCCGAGCGCGAGACCGATCAGGCCGCCCATCGACGTGCCGAACCAGTCGACGCGTTCGACATCGAGGCGCGCGATCAGCGTGACGATGTCGGACACGTACTGCGGCACGGCATAGCGCTTCGGATCCGCGAGCCAGTCGGAGCGGCCGCGGCCGGCCACATCCGGGCAGACGACGCGATAGACATCGGACAGCGCCGCCGCGAGACGATCGAAATCGCGCCCCGAACGCGTCAAGCCGTGCACGCACACGAGCACGCGCGGGTTCGCGGGATCGCCCCATTCGGTATAGGCGATGTGGTGCAGCCCCAGCGGATTCGCGCATTGCACGCGACGCTCGCGCGGGGAGACGGAAGTGGCGGGATTCGATGACATCGGCGCATCCTGACGAACGATCGGCGTGGTCGAACGCTCGGCGCCCCGGTGGCGACGGGCCGCCGAACACATGAGCCGATTGTAAACCGCTTCGTCACGCGCGGCCGGTCGGCCGAACGGACGATCGCGCGATGCCGGACGGCCCGCGCGATCGATGCCGATGCCGAAACGCGCAAGCAATCCGTTTCGGCAATCGTGCGCCGGGCGCATCGATTCACGTCGCAGGCGCATCGGATCGGAGCAATGCGCGCGTTCGGCGAATCGCCGCCACCGCGCTCGCGCGCGCCGCTGCCGCAATATGCCGCACGCACGGGCGCCCCGCCGCCGCACGAAGCGCCACGGCCCGCATGCGCGGCACGCGCGAGCACGCCGCCGTGCCGTTGACTTGACCGTCTTCGTTTCCTACGCTCGGCTCAAGAAAAACACAAACCGATACACGACACACGCATTTCCCATCCGACTCAACCGGCCGCCTTGCCGACGCGCTCCGCGATCCGTTCGGCGAGGCGGCGGAAGACTCGCGATGTCCGCGCAGATCCTGATCGTCGGCGGGGGCTCGGCGGCATGATGCTCGCCCACCAGCTCGCGTCGAAACTGTTCGGCGAAGTCGTCCGCGGCGACGTGCGAATCATGCTGCTGTCCGATTCGCCCGAACACTGCTACGAGCCGGCCTTCATGTGCGTCGCGTTCGGCGCGTTCTTTCGCGACGAGCTCGCGCGCGACGAGCGTTCGCTGCTGCGCCCCGAGATCGCGTTCGTCGTCGATCGCGCGACGCATTTCGACTTCGCGGCGCAGCGCGTACACGCGACGAGCGGCAAGTGCTACGGCTACGACCATCTCGTCATCGCGACGGGCTGCGTGCCGTCGCCCGAGCGCATCGAGGGCCTCGCCGAAGCGGGCGATCATTTCTACTCGTACGAGCCCGCGCGCCGGCTCGCCGAACGGATCGCGCCAATCGAGCGCGGCACCGTGTTCGTCACCGTCACGTTTCCGAAGATGCACAACATGCCGCATCAGTGCGGCATCGCGCCGATCGAGACCACGCTGATGGTCGACGATCTGCTGCGCCGCCGCGGCGTGCGCGAGCGGGTCGAGATCGTCTACACGTATCCAACTGTCTCGCAGTTGCTGCGCAATTGCCTGTTCCTGCAAAAGCCGACCTGCGACGCGCTGCCCGCACGGCGCGGCATCGGCGTGCTGCTGCGCGCGCTGCAGATCGCGGGCCGCCCGCACGGAGAAGCGGCCGCGCATGCGAAACGCGGTCGTCCGATCGCCGGCCGCCTGATCGCCGGGCCCCGCCGCCATGCGGCCGCGCGCCGGCCGCCGCACGTCATCGCTCGTCCCAGCGCCACGCGCGGCGCAGCTCGACGCCGAGATAGTCGACGAACGTCCGCACGCGCAGCGCGAGATGCCGGCCGCTCGGATAGACCGCGTGCAACGGCGCGGCGCTCGACGCGCATTCGGGCAGCACGCGCCGCAGCCGCCCCGCGGCGAGGTCCGGCCCCACGTCCCAGATCGATTTCAGCGCGATGCCCGCGCCTTCCAGCGCGAGCGTGCGGGCCGCGCCGCCGTCGTTCGTCAGGAACGCGGCCGACACCTCGACCGCCGCGGGATGCGGTCCGTCGAAGCGCCATTCGACGCGCGGCTGCTCGCCCAGCACGATGCACCGGTGCGCGCACAGATCGGCGGGCTGCGCGGGCATGCCGTGCTCGGCGAGATACGCAGGCGACGCACACAGCACGCGGTAGTTCGGCGCGAGCTCGCGCGCGATCAGCGACGAATCCGCGAGCATGCCGATCCGCACCGCAACGTCGACGTCGTGCGCGATCAGGTCGACGACGGCATCGGTGAGCTGCATCTGCACCGTCACCTGCGGATGCTGCCGCTGGAACGCGGCGACGATGGGCGCGATCCGCCGCCGCCCGAGCTCGCCGGGCGCCGTGATCCGCAGCGCGCCGCTCACGGTGCCGCGGCGCTCGCGCATCAGCGATTCGGCCTGCTCGATCTCCGCGAGGATCCTCACGACTTGCGCGTGGAACAGCGCGCCCTCGTCGGTCAGTGTCTGCTGACGCGTCGTCCGCTGCAACAGCCGCACGCCCAGCCGCGTTTCGAGCTGCGCGAGCCGCTTGCTGACCACCGACAGCGACAGATCGAGCTCACGCGCCGCGGCTGACAGACTGCCCGCCGCGACGATCCGCGCGAATGTCGCGAGCGCCGGCAGATCGTCGATCAGCATCGGCTGCCTCGCCGACGGCCCCGCGCAATCTTTCCTTTTTGCGAAGAATTCATTCGCTCTTGGCCCGTATTTATATCGAAATCGGAAAACTAACATGAATGCCGCCGCCGTACGAACGAGGCGGACGACATTCCGCGCGATCGCCATCAGGCATCGCACGCCACGCAACGCACACAAGGAGATTCCGATGCCCGCCCTCTTTCGCCGACGCCCGCTTGCCGCGATCCGCGCCGCGGCGGCGCTGTCGCTCGCGGCGACACTCGCGCCCGCGCACGCCGATACGACCGGCCTGATCGAGCCCGCGCACCTGAGCGTCGACGGCAGCCTGCCCGCGGTGCAGCGCGACGCGCAGATCCTCGCCGCGCGCCGCTACGACACGTTCTGGCACAACGGCGATCCGGCGCTTGCGCGCGCCGCGCTCGCCGACGATTTCGCCGACCGCACGCCGCCGCCCGGCCGCGCGCCCGGCCTGGCCGGCCCGCTCGCCGCGTCGCGGACGATGCGCGCGGCGATCCCCGATCTGTCGTGCGAGATCGAGCAGATGATCGTCGCGGGCGAGCGCGTCGTCGTGCATCTGCGCTTTCGCGGGCACTTCACCGGCAGGTTCGGGCCCGTGCAAGGCAAAGGCCAGGCGATCGACTTCATCGCGACCGACATCTATCGCATCGAGCGCGGCCGGATCGCCGAGAACTGGCACATCGAAGACAACCTGACGCTGCTGCGCGAGCTCGGCATCGCCGCCTGACGAAGGGAACGCGCATGACGACCAACATGTCCGACGCGGCCGGCGCACCGGCCGCTTCATTCGCGCCCGAGCGGCGCGCGTTCCTGGCCCGTGCGAGTGGCGGGCTCGGCCTCGCGGCGGCCGGGCTCGCGCTCGGCGCGGCAGCGGCGCCGGGCCGGGCGCTCGCGGCCGGCGCCACGGCCACCGCCGATACCGGCGCGGCGTCACCCGCCGGCGGCTCGCCGCGGCGCTCCCCCGCCGACGAGCCCGAGGCGGCGCACGGCGCGTTCTGGCCGAACGGCGCGCGGCTCGTGATCTCGATCTCGATGCAGTTCGAGGCGGGCGGCCAGCCGCCGACGGGCGCCGACAGCCCGTTCCCGCCCGTCGACTTTCCGCCGCAGGTGCCCGTCGATCTCGCGTCCGCGACGTGGTTCGCCTACGGCTATCGCGAAGGCATCCCGCGCATGCTCGATTTGTGGGACCGGCACGGCGTGAAGGTCACCTCGCACATGATCGGCGAGGCCGTGCACCGCCGGCCGGATCTCGCCCGAGAGATCGTCGCGCGCGGCCACGAGGCGGCCGGACACGGGCCGCGCTGGAGCGCGCAGTACGCACTCCCCCGCGACGAAGAGCGGCGCTTCCTGATCGCCGCCCGCGAGATGGTCGAAACCGCGACGGGCACGCGGCCCGTCGGCTACAACTGCAACTGGCTCAGACGCGGGCCGAACACACTGCCGCTGTTGCAGGAGCTCGGCTACCTGTACCACATCGACGACGTGAGCCGCGACGAGCCGTTCATCGAGCAGGTGAACGGCCAGGATTTCGTCGTCGTGCCCTACACGCTGCGCAACAACGACATCCTGCTGATCGAAGGCCGCAACTATTCGCCCGGGCAATTCCTCGAGCAGATCAAGCTCGACTTCGATCAGTTGTACGACGAAGCCGCCACGCGGCGGCGCATGATGTCGATCAGCGCGCACGACCGGATCAGCGGCACGCCGCAGATGGTGCGCGCGTGGGACGCGTTCCTGCGCTACGCGCAATCGCATCCGGGCGTCGCGTTCATGCGCAAGGACGACATCGCCCGCCATGCACGGCGCAGCCCGCTCACGCTGCGCGAACCCGAAACCCTCTGACGGCGGCACCGCCTTCAACCCTTTTCGTTCAGGCAATCACACCATGCAGGCTTCTTTCAACGATCAGCGCGTCCTCGTCATCGGCGGCAGTTCCGGGATCGGCGCCGCGGCCGCCCACGCGTTCGCCGTGCTGGACGCCGACGTGACGATCGCATCGCGCGACGCGAACAAGCTCGCGGGCGCCGCACGGGCGATCGACGGCCCGCGCCCGGTTCGGCAAGCGGTGCTCGATACGACGGATGCGCCCGCGGTCGACGCCTTCTTCGCCGAGGCCGGCCCGTTCGACCACGTCGTCATGTCGGCCGCGCACACGCCCGGCGGGCCCGTGCGCAAGCTGCCGCTCGCCGACGCGCAGGCGGCGATGAACAGCAAGTTCTGGGGCGCATACCGCGTCGCGCGCGCGGCGCGCATCGCGCCGGGCGGGTCGCTCACGTTCGTGTCCGGCTTCCTGAGCGTGCGGCCGAGCGCGAGCGCGGTGCTGCAAGGCGCGATCAACGCGGCGCTCGAGGCGCTTGCGCGCGGGCTCGCTCTCGAGCTCGCGCCGGTGCGCGTGAACACCGTGTCGCCGGGGCTCGTCGCGACGCCGCTGTGGTCGAAGCTCGACGACGCGGCGCGCGAAGCGATGTACGCGTCGGCGGCCGCGCGGCTGCCCGCGCGGCGCGTCGGGCAGCCCGAGGACGTCGCGAACGCGATCGTCTACCTCGCGGCGACGCGTTATGCGACGGGGTCGACCGTGCTCGTGGACGGCGGCGGCGCGATCGCGTGAGCGGTGGGCGGTGGGCGGTGGGCGGTGGGCAACGATCCGACTTCGCGAATTTTTCGACAAGCAGTCGGCGGCTCTCGATGCTCGATGCTCGGTGCTCGGTTCGCGGTTCGCGGTTCGCGGTTCGCGCTGGACAGTATCCGCCCCCAACGCCGCGCCTCAGATGCCGACGCGAAACGATGCCGGGCCGTCAGCGGCACACACGGCAACGGCGCACCATCCGCCGCGCCGCCATTGCGCCCCGCTGCCCGACGCGGCCGATCAAAAAAAACGCCCCGCGTCCTCGCCAACGCGGAGCGTTCCCGTTGCGCCGCCGCATGCGCAACGCGCATCGGACGCCATCCGCCGACGCAGCGCGACATCCGTCCCGCCGCAGGCGCGTGCGCGTCGCGTTACGCGAGCGCGCTCACGTCGAGCGGCGCGCCCGTCTTCGTCTGGATCTCGTCGACGGTGACGCCGTCGGCAAGCTCGAGCACCTTCAAGCCATTCGGCGTCACTTCGATCACGCCGAGATCGGTGATGATCAGGTCGACGACGCCCACGCCCGTCAGCGGCAGCGTGCATTGCTCGAGGATCTTGTGCTGGTCGCCCTTCGCGACATGCTCCATCAGCACGACGACGCGCTTCACGCCCGCGACGAGATCCATCGCGCCGCCCATTCCCTTGATCATCTTGCCGGGAATCATCCAGTTCGCGAGGTCGCCGCGCTGGCTGACCTGCATCGCGCCCAGGATCGCGAGGTTGATGTGGCCGCCGCGGATCATCGCGAACGAATCGGCCGACGAGAAGATCGACGAGCCCGGCAGCGTCGTCACCGTCTGCTTGCCGGCATTGATGAGATCCGCGTCGACTTCGTCCTCGGTCGGCGACGGACCGATGCCGAGCAGGCCGTTCTCCGATTGCAGCCACACCTCGACGCCCGCCGGCACGTGGTTCGCCACGAGCGTCGGCAGCCCGATGCCGAGGTTCACGTAGAAGCCGTCCTGCAATTCCTTCGCCGCGCGCGCGGCCATCTGGTCACGATTCCAAGCCATCTCAGTCTCCTTTCGCGCGCACGACGCGTTGTTCGATGCGTTTTTCCGGCGTCGCGTTGAGCACGAGCCGCTGCACGAAAATGCCGGGCGTGTGGATCGCATCCGGATCGAGCTCGCCGTTCTCGACGATCTCCTCGACCTCGGCGATCGTGATCCGGCCCGCCATCGCGCACATCGGATTGAAGTTGCGCGCGGTGCGCCGGTAAACCAGGTTGCCCGACTTGTCGGCTTTCCAAGCCTTCACGAGCGCGACGTCCGCCGTGAGCGACGGCTCGAGCACGTAATGCTTGCCGTCGAACTCGCGCGTCTCCTTGCCTTCGGCGATCACGGTGCCGTAGCCCGTCTGCGTGAAGAACGCCGGGATGCCCGCGCCGCCCGCGCGCAGCTTCTCCGCGAGCGTGCCCTGCGGCGTGAACTCGAGCTCGAGTTCGCCCGACAGATACTGGCGTTCGAACTCCTTGTTCTCGCCGACGTACGACGAGATCATCTTCTTGATTTGCCGGGTTTCGAGCAGCAGGCCAAGGCCGAAGCCGTCAACCCCCGCGTTGTTGCTGATGCAGGTGATGCCCTTCACCGCCGAATCGCGCAGCGCGGCGATGAGCGCTTCCGGAATGCCGCACAGGCCGAAGCCGCCGACCGCGAAGGTCTGCCCGTCATGGACGACGCCCTCGAGCGCGGCAGCCGCGCTTGGGTAGACTTTGTTCATCTGTATGTCCCTTCCTCTATGGAAACCAGCTCGACGGCCCGCGCGGCTCGCGCGCGACGGACCTGTCGCGTCATTCTAAGCACGCGCGGCGAATACTGCCGCGACGCCGCACTTTCTTCTGTTGTCCGTTCGCGGCATGCGCCGCGACACCTGTGAAAGGGTACGATGCGCGGCGGATGCGGCACAATACGCAAAAATACATAAGCGTTCGCCGCCGCTTGCGCGGCGCCCGATCACTGCCCGTCAGCGTCCATGCCCGCCATCGATTACAAGACCGCCTTCCATCTCGCGCCGATCGGCCTCGTGCTGTCGCGCGACCGCGTCATCGAGGATTGCAACGACGAACTCGCCGCGATCTTCCGCTGCGCGCGCGCCGATCTGATCGGCCGCTCGTTCGAAGTGCTCTACCCGTCGTCGGACGAATTCGAGCGGATCGGCGAGCGGATCTCGCCCGTGATGATCGCGCACGGCAGCTATGCGGACGATCGCATCATGAAGCGCGCGGGCGGCGAGCTGTTCTGGTGCCACGTGACGGGCCGCGCGCTCGATCGCACGGCGCCGCTCGCGGCGGGCGTGTGGACGTTCGAGGACCTGAGCGCGACGCGGCGCGTCGCGGTCGAGCTGACGCCGCGCGAGCGCGAGATCGCCGCGCAGCTCGTGACGGGCAAGACGAGCAAGCAGATCGGCCGCGTGCTCGACATCAGCTCGCGCACGGTCGACATCTATCGCGCGCGGCTGATGCGCAAATACGGAACCGGCAACACGGCGGAACTGCTGCAGCGCCTGCTCGGACAGTGACGAGCGCCGCGCGGCCCGCTCGCCCGGCCGCGCAACGTTCGCGCGTATGAGCGCTGAGCGGCCGCGCCGCGGCCGGAAGCCCGCCCCCCCACGGCGCCCCGGCGCGTGCCGCCCGCGCCGAGTCATTGCCGCCCAAAACTCAACAAATTTCATTTCCCGATACCGATTAGATCGAATTTCGGCCCTACACTTTTTCGGTAAAATTATTTAACCTTGAACAACATCCTTCAACTCAATTCAGGAAATCGGCAAGGTCGCGCGAAAAGCAGTTCATTCGCATTTCCCAAGCAATAAATCGCATATCCACCCGGAAAATACCGGGTTCTCGTCAGGCTGCTCCCATGTTGCCCGATCGAATCGAGATGGCTGCGCGGCGCCGCGCCGCATCCCGCTCGCTCGCGTGCGTGTCGCGACAGTTTCATGAAACCGCCACGAAAACGGCTTCGCCCCCGGCACATGCTTCAGGAATCCGAAAGACACGACGACGGGCCGCCGCGCGGCCGCCCGCATCGGCCGCGCCCCGAGTCTCGAACCGACCATTCCATTCAATTCATCAGGCCGAGTTAATTCATGATTAATGCGAAAACGGGCTTTCTATTTTTTATTTTCGTGATGAGCCTGATCGGATGCCGCCCGGCATTCGCCCAAACCAATACGCCGGTCACCGGCATCGATCTGGGCGGCGAAATCATCGAGATCATCAAGCAGAATCCGCAAGATCCGACACAGGCGATCAACAATTACATGTCCGGCGTCGCCGCGACGAACGTGCGCTGGGTGCGCATTCATCTCGACTGGTCGGCCATCCAGCCGGCGTCGACGTGGATCTTCACGAGCGACCCCAATCCCGGCCGGAGCAGCGGCCTCACCTGGGGCGCGACGGACATCGTCGTGCGGGCGGCCCGAAATTACGGAATACGCATTCTCGGCGTGATCACGTCGACGCCGCGCTGGGCCACCCACGCGCAATGTCCGAGCTACTACCGGCAATCGACCGACGACGCCTACAAGCTTTGCGCGCCGAATCTCACGTCGTACACGAACTTCGCGCGCGCCGCCGCCAAGCATTACGGCAACGACAGCTACGGCGGAAAGATCGACGCGTGGGAAATCTGGAACGAGCCGAACTGCGGCCCGAACTTCATTCCTCACGATCCGGTCCTTTATACGCGGCTCGTGAAGAGCGCATACCCGGCGATCAAGCAGGCCAATCCGTCGGCGTCCGTCTATGCGGGCGGCAGCTCGGGGTGCCTCACGTCGCCGAACAACGGCACCGGCGCGCTGCCGTCGAGCGGCGTGGCCGGCCTCGTGAACTCGACGGACGCCCGCTACCCCGCGCCCACGCAGTGGGAGCCGCGCGACTGGCTGGCCGTGATGTACGCGAACGGCGCGAGCGGGTATTTCGACGGACTCGCGCACTATCCCCACTGCCACAGCGACGACTGGCAACTGCCGGGCGACCAGTGCCCGAGCACGACCGTCAACTCCGTGTACCCGGATTACTCGAATCCGTTCAACATCATGTGGCACACGTTCGCCTCGCCTTCGTACGGTTGGCCCGCTCCGACCGGCAAGACGTTCGCCAGCTATACGGGAACGAGCCTGCGCGAGCTGATGAACGCGAACGGCGACGGGGGAAAGCCGATCGTGATCACCGAGTTCGGCGTCGCGACAACCGCGTCGGACGGCGCGACCGACTTCACCGGCCAGTTGGGCGGCAGTGCGCAGCAATACGCAAACGCCGATTTTCAGACGATCGCGCCGGCGTACCTGACGCAGGCGAATCAGGAACGCGAGTACAAGGCGCTGATCGCCTGGATCGCCAATCAGCCCTACGGCCAGTACGGCCCGGTTTACGCGTACTGCTACTCGGACATGGCGCTGTCGTCGCCGTATAGCGCGAACATCTACGAGCCGTATTTCGGCCTGGTGACGATCACCGCGTCGACGGCCACCTCCGGCACGACGGGCGCGCCCAAGATCGCCGGCGCGTATCAGGCCGCATCGGGGCAGTATTACCCGGCCTGGCCCAACTTCGGCGCCGCCGCAACGGCGGCGGCCAATCACACGCCGGGCTATGCGCCGGTCGGCCCCGGCTGGTGACGCATCGGGCAAGGCGCACGAGAAAACCGGCGGCCGCCCACCGGCGCGCGGGCGTATCGCGTCAGGCGCGGTAGCCGCCGGGCGGGCGCTTTCGGCTCCGCATGGCGGCCCGCCGCACCGGCAACCGGTTCGGCATGGTCCCTCGGCAATCGGCCGAGCGCCGATGATCCGGACAACGACGCCCCCGTTGCGACGTATCCTGACGCGGCTGCCGGGACGCGAACCCGGCGACAACCCGAAAAACAGGCAGGCGGGACGGCCCAACCCACGTGCATCGCGCCGCACCGCCGCAAGCTCGCCATTTCGCGACGCCCCCGCACCGACGCATACCGAACCCGCCCAGCAAGCAGGAAGCAATTGCTTGCCGCACACAATTCGCCGCAATGCCTGACAAGCATGACGCTCGACGTATCCCCCTAAAAAATAAAGCGTCGCTCTTTCAGACATTTTCCAGCCGGTTTACCTACTATGCTGCTTGTACAAATAAAGCCAAGCGGGGGTTATCACACGGGCATCGAGAACAAGCCTGCGCCGGCCGGGAAGCCGATTCAATGTGAGAAAAGTAAAACACGTGCGCATCCGCCGCCGCGCTGAAGCCGTGAAAGAGCGCCGCACGAGCATCGCGGCGGCGGCGCGCACGAGCGCATTGCTTCGTCGTATGAGTGGATGAGTGGGCTCGATGCGAATCCGGCGTGCCGGACATCGTCACCTCGCCCAGCGGCACCCGACGCTACCGGATGACTTTCAGCCTCTTCCGAAAGAGGAATACTTTATCATCGCCGAAATTTCACCCTATCAGTATTGCAAGCCAATGGCATTCACGCCTCGCCCACCAAACACGCAAAGGAGGCCAAATCGCCCATTACTTAACAAACCCTGTTTAAGAATTCAATAAATGCCTTTCCACCTATCGAAAAGGTGAAACAAAATGGCAAAATTAGCAGCTTCAAATCAATTCGGCATTCCCAATCAGACCGACGTATTTGCCGTTGACGGCAACGGCTCGCTGCGCGTTTCCTGGGTGGTCAGCGCCGGCGCCTGGAACGGCCCCGCTCAGATCGGGCCGGCGGGGCTCTTCCCGTCCCGCGCGGCGGTTGCGTCGTCGAACCAATTCGGCATCCCGAATCAGACCGACGTGTTCGCCGTCGGCCGCGACGGCGCGCAGAACGTCGCGTGGGTGGTCAGCGCCGATCGCTGGAACGGACCGACCCCGATCAGCGCCGCGGGCCTTTTCCCGGCCGGCGCGGCGATCGCGGCGTCGAACCAGTTCGGCATCCCGAATCAGACCGACGTGTTTGCCGTGAGCGACAGCGGCGCGTTGAACGTGGCGTGGGTCGTCAGCGCCGAGCGCTGGAACGGACCGATTCCGATCAGCGCGGCGGGCCACTTCCCGGCGGGCGCGCCGCTCGCGACATCGAACCAGTTCGGCATCCCGAATCAGACTGACGTGTTCGTCGTCGACAATAAAGGCGCGTTGAACGTGGCATGGGTTGTCGGCGCCGGCAGTTGGAACGGCCCGATTCCGATCAGCCCTCCCGGGCTGTTCCCTCCCGGCGCGGCGGTCGCCGCATCGAACCAGTTCGGCATTCCGAATCAGACCGACGTGTTCGTCGTCGACAACCAGGGCGCGTTGAACGTCGCCTGGGTCGTCGGCGCGGATCGCTGGAACGGGCCGGTTCCGATCAGCCCTGCCGGGCTCTTCCCGCCCGGCGCGGCGGTTGCGGCATCGAACCAGTTCGGTATCCCGAACCAGACCGACGTGTTTGCCGTCGGCCGCGACGGCGCGCTACGCGTTGCCTGGGTGGTCAGCGCCGGCAATTGGAACGGCCCCGTGTCGATCAGCCCGACGAACCTTTTCCCGGCCGGCGCGGCGGTTGCGGCATCGAACCAGTTCGGCATCCCGAATCAGACCGACGTGTTCGCCGCCGATAGCGACGGCGTCCTGCACGTCGCGTGGGTGGTCAGCGCCGGCAATTGGAACGGGCCGATTTCCATTGCGTGACGCCCGCGTCCGGCCGTCGCGTCCGCGAGCGACATCGCGACGCGTGTTCCCGCTCGCGTCCGGCTCCTGCTCCGCAAGCTGACGCGTCCGCGCACGGCCGGCTGATGCGGGTTCGGCGGCCACCGCGGCATGGCCGGCCCGACACTCGCCGCCATGCCGCCACGACGGAGCGAGACGCCGGGCCGATGCGCGGCAAACGCTCGTTCGCGCCCCTTTCCACGACGGCGCGGAGAAAGGCCGCCCGCCTATTCGCGCCATTCCGGAAGACGCGACCCCGCCATGCAGTGCCGATCCAGCACTGCATGGCCTACGTTCGTGAAGCCCCGCGAATCAGCGTCAAGGAAGCCGGTAATGCCGGACCGCGCGCCGCGCCGCTCAATCGACTTTCGCCTGCAGCGCGCTTTCGATCGTGTTCCGAAGCAGGTCCGGCAGCGGCACCGACTTGCCGAGCGCGTAGTCGACCCACACGCAGCGCGCGGCGCCACGCGCGTACACGCGCTCGGGGTCGTCCGAGCGGGTCAGCTCGAACGCCGTGTCGAAGCTGCTGCGCCCCGGCTTCGCGGCTGAGAGGCGCGCGATCACGTCGCCCGGGTAATGCAGTTGGCGCAGGAATTCCATCGACGCGTTGACGACGACGGGCCCCTGCCCTTCGCCGTTGCCGCCCCCGATGCCGAGCTTGCCGAACCACGTGACGCGCGCTTCTTCCATGTAGCGGAAGTAGACGGTGTTGTTCACGTGGCCGAACGCATCCATGTCGCCCCAGCGGATCGGCATCGACATTTCGAAAACAGGGGTGTAATCGCTCATCGCACTCTTCTTTTCTGCAAGGTGAAACCGTTCGGCGCGGCCGCTCACGCGAGCCCGAGGCCGTCGTCGGCCGACACGATCGAGCCGTTGATGAACTGCGACTCGTCGGCGGCGAGCAGCAGCAGCAGCCCGTCGAGATCCTGCGGCTTGCCGACGCGCCGGCGCGGCAGCATCGACTGCAGCTTCTGGCCCTGCTCGGTTTCCCATAGATAGTGATTGATCTCGGTGTCGATGTAGCCGGGGCAGATCGCGTTGACGTTGATGCCGTGGCGGCCCCATTCGAGCGCCATCGCCCGCGTCATGTGGACGACGGCCGCCTTGCTCATCGCATAGAGGCCGATCTGCGAGAACGGCCGCAGCCCGGCGACCGACGCGATGTTGATGATCCGGCAGGCCGGCTTCGCGTTGCCGCTGCCCGCGCGCATCATCATTCGCTTGGCGACTTCCTGCGCGACGAAGAACGCGCCGCGCGTGTTCGTATCGAACACGTACTCGAAATCGGCGGGGCTCACGTCGACGAGCTTCTGCATCGTCGACACGCCCGAATTGTTGACGAGAATGTCTATCGTGCCCGCTTCCGTTTCGGCGTGCGCAACAGCCGCCCGGATGCTCTGATAATCGGTGACGTCGAGCGACACCACATGCGCGGCGCCGCCCGCCGCCTCGATTTCCGCGCGCAGCTCCTTCAGGCGCTCGACGCGCCGGCTCGCGAGCACGACCTTCGCGCCCGCCTGCGACAGCACCTGCGCGAAACGCTGCCCGAGCCCGCTCGACGCGCCCGTGATCAGCGCGACCTTGCCCTCCAGATTGATCGAACGGCCCATGCCGACTCCTCTTTGTTCCGATGACAACATGCCGCACCAGTATGAACCGTTCCCGTGTGCGACCCAATCCAAAAAATAGAACGATCGTGCTAATCTAGGATTCCGCTGTTGCGGCAAGCGTTTTATTTCGCCGACAATACGGTCCCGAATAAAAGCATTCTAATGGTTAGAGGAGCGTTCATGACCCCCGCAAGCCTCATCGAGCAATACGGCCCGCGCGAATCGATGGAATACGACGTCGTGATCGTCGGCGGCGGCCCCGCAGGCCTGTCGGCGGCCATCCGGCTCAAGCAGCTCGCCGCCGAGAAAGGTGCGGAAATCGGCGTGTGCGTGCTCGAAAAGGGCTCGGAGATCGGCGCGCACATCCTGTCGGGCGCCGTGATGGACCCGCGCGCGATCACCGAACTGTTCCCCGACTGGAAGGAAAAGGGGGCGCCGCTCAACGTCGACGTCACCGAGGACCGCTTCCTGTTCCTGACCGAGAAAAGCTCGTTCCAGGTACCCAACTGGGCACTGCCGGACAATTTCAAGAACCACGGCAATTACGTGATCAGCCTCGGCAACGTCACGCGCTGGCTCGGCCAGCAGGCGGAAGCCCTGGGCGTCGAGATCTTCCCGGGCTTCCCGGCCGCCGAGATCCTCTATAACGACGACGGCTCGGTCAAGGGCGTCGCGACGGGCAACATGGGCGTCGGCAAGGACGGCGAGCCGACCGAGAACTTCCAGCTCGGCATGGAGCTGCACGCGAAGTACACGCTCTTTTGCGAAGGCGCGCGCGGCCACCTCGGCCGCCAGTTGATGGACAAGTTCAAGCTGAACGCGAACAGCGACCCGCAGGCGTACGGGATCGGCATCAAGGAGCTGTGGGAGATCGATCCGGTCAAGCACAAGCCGGGCCTCGTGATCCACACGGCCGGCTGGCCGCTGTCGTCGGACACGTACGGCGGCTCGTTCCTGTATCACATGGACAACAATCAGGTCGTCGTCGGCTTCGTCGTCGGCCTCGCGTACTCGAACCCGTACCTGTCGCCGTTCGAGGAGTTCCAGCGCTACAAGACGCATCCGGCGATCCGGCCGTTCCTCGAAGGCGGCAAGCGCGTGTCGTACGGCGCGCGCGCGATCACCGCGGGCGGCCTGCTGTCGCTGCCGAAGACGGTGTTCCCGGGCGGCGCGCTCGTCGGCGACGACGCGGGCTTCCTGAACGCGTCGCGGATCAAGGGCAGCCATGCGGCGATCAAGACCGGCATGCTCGCCGCCGAAGCCGCGTTCGACGCGGTGCAGGCGGGCCGCCAGGCCGACGAACTGACCGCTTACCCGGACGCGTTCAAGACGTCCTGGCTGCACACCGAGCTCTATCGCGCGCGCAACTTCAAGCAGTGGATGGGCAAGGGGCTGTATCTCGGCACGCTGATGGTCGGCGTCGAGCAGAAGCTGATGAACGGCAACGTGCCGTGGACGCTGCATCACCAGCACGGCGACCACGAGATGCTGAAGCCCGCGTCGCAGTGCCAGCCGATCGACTATCCGAAGCCGGACGGCAAGCTGACGTTCGACCGGCTGTCGTCGGTATTCATCTCGAACACGAACCATGAGGAGAACCAGCCCGCGCACCTGACGCTGAAGGACGCGAGCGTGCCGGTCAACGTCAATCTGCGCACGTATGCGGGGCCGGAAGCGCGCTTCTGCCCGGCCGCCGTCTATGAATTCGTGAAGAACGACGACGGCAGCGACCGCCTCGTGATCAACGCGCAGAACTGCGTGCACTGCAAGACCTGCGACATCAAGGATCCGACGCAGAACATCGTGTGGGTCACGCCGGAAGGCGGCGGCGGGCCGAACTACCCGAACATGTGAGCGTTCGCCCGCGCCTCGCGCGGGCCGGTCGCGCCGCCCCGCACGAGGCGGCGAAGCGAAAAAAGCGGGCCCTCTGAACTGAACCCCAGAAGTTGGACGGTTCAGGAGTGCTAGGCCAGCAGGGGCTGGGTTCTGTATTGAACAGGACTCAGCGCTTTCAACTTCAGCCGGATGCGTTCGTGGTTGTAGTAACGGATGTACTGCCGGATTCCGGCCTGCAATTGTTCGACGCTGTCGAACTCGTTGAGGTGGAAAAACTCCGCCTTGAGGGTACCAAAGAAGCTCTCCATGGCGGCATTGTCCAGGCAGTTGCCTTTGCGTGACATGCTCTGTTGAACGGCGCGCTGATCCAGCAAGCGACGATAGGCTGGCATTTGGTACTGCCAGCCCTGATCCGAATGCAGCAACGGACGTTCACCGCGCGTCAGCCTTGAGAAGGCCTTCTTGAGCATGCTGCTGATCAAATCGAAGCTCGCTCGGGTAGCACTGTGCCAGGCGATGATTTCGCCGTTATACAAGTCCATCACCGGTGACAGGTTGACCTGCCCCCTACAAACAGGGCCAGCCGGAGTCTAGTAAAGTTCGTTTTCGGAGAAGAAGACGAACATGAAGAAGCGCTTTACGGAACAGCAAATCATCGGGTTTCTGAAGGAAGCCGAGGCCGGTATGCCGGTCAAGGAACTGTGCAGGAAGCATGGGTTCAGTGACGCGTCGTTCTACACCTGGCGCGCGAAGTTCGGCGGCATGGAAGTCTCGGAAGCCCGCCGGCTCAAGGGCCTCGAGGTGGAGAATGCCCGACTGAAGAAACTGCTGGCCGAAGCAATGCTCGATATGGAAGCGTTGAAGGTTGTCGTCAAGGGAAAGCCCTGAGCCCGCAAGCCAAACGCGAAGCAGTGTTGGCGATTCGGGAGAAGGTCAACATCTCCGAGCGCCGCGCCTGCCGGCTTGTCGGGCTTTCTCGCAGCGTGCTGCATTACGACGCGAAGCCGGACCACGAGAATGAGGTGCTCGCGGCGCGTCTGGTGAAGTTGGCGCACGAACGTCGTCGATTCGGCTACCGCCGACTGCACGCCCTGGTGGAACGCGAAGGCACGCACGCCAATCACAAGCGCATCTATCGCCTGTACCGTGAGGCAGGGCTGGCTGTGCGGCGCCGTCGCAAGCGCCACGGCGTCATGATTGAGCGCGAGCAACTGGCATTGCCGGGCGCACCCAACGAGGTATGGTCAATCGATTTCGTGATGGATGCGCTTTCCAACGGCCGGCGCGTGAAGTGCCTGACCGTCGTCGACGATTTCACGAAAGAGGCTGTCGACATCGTCGTCGACCATGGCATCTCAGGTTTGTATGTCGCTCGGGCATTGGACCGTGCAGCTCGCTTCCGTGGCTATCCCAAGGCGGTGCGAACAGACCAGGGACCCGAATTTACGAGCCGCGCGCTTGACCAGTGGGCGTATGCGAACGGCGTCACGCTGAAGTTGATTCAGGCGGGCAAGCCCACGCAGAATGCGTACATCGAATCGTTCAACGGCAAGTTCCGCGACGAATGCCTTAACGAGCACTGGTTCACGACGCTCGCGCACGCTCGGGCAGTCATCGCGGCATGGCGTCAGGACTACAACGAGCAAAGGCCGCACAGCGCACTGAACTACCTTGCGCCGTCAGAGTTTGCGGCGAAACATCGGGCAACCGCGGACGCTCCTGCCGCTTTCCAGGAGTTGGTTTAAAGGGACTTTGCTAGAAGCCCATTGGCCCTATCGAAGGGGGCAGGTCAAACCGATCGTTGTCCTCTTCACGGCCGATGCTGATTCTGATGTGGTGGTGAAGTCCGAACTGGCCGGCGTCCTTCACCTGAATGCCCCGTTCGCGCAGGAAGCGCAGCGTGCGCTCGCCGGCGGCGTTTTCGACGAGCACGAAATTGGCCTCGGACGACGCGACGCGGTAGCCGAGCCCGCGCAGCGCGTCGGCGACGCGGCGGCGCTGCGCGAGCGTCTTCGCGATGTGCGCCTCACGTGCGCGATCGTTGTCGAGCGCGGCTTCGAGCGCATGCAGATCGAGCGTGCCGACGTTGCAGAACCACTGCTTGCGCTTCATCGCGGCAATCAGCTCGCTCGGCCCGAACAGCGCGCCGAGCCGCAAGCCGGCAAGGCCGTAGGATTTCGAGAACGAACGAAACACCAGTTCGTTCTCGCCGTAAGCCAGGCCGCGGGCGCGAAACGACGAATAATCGACGTAGGTTTCGTCGATCAGCAACTTGCCCGCGCGCTGCCTCAATTGATCGAGCTCGCCCGCGCTCAGCGCCTAGCCGGTCGGATTCGAAGGATTGGCGAGCACGACGCAATCGTCACGCGAGACTTGGGCGAGATCGTTCGGATCGAGCAGCAGATCGTCGGTCAGGCCGATTTCGAAGTGTCTCAGCCCGCTGACGGCGATGCGTGCGCGATAGCCGTCGAAGCCCGGCCATGCGGTAACGAAGCGCATCGACGAAAATTCGGCGCTGATTCGATCGAAGCATTCGTCGATGCCGCGCACCAGCATCAGGTTGTCCTCGGGACAGCTGAAATGCTCGGCGAGCTTGCGCATGACGCGCGGTTCGGCGTCAAACGGGTAGCGATTGATCCGCGCGGCCGCGGCAGCAATCGCGGCCTGCACGCGCGGCTCCACCGCTTCCGGGTTTTCATTGAACGCCAGGCAGACGGCTTGCGCCGCCGCCCGCACTTCGGTATCCATTGCCTCGCCAACGCTCACGATTTCATCCTTGCCGATTCTGATTTGTCGATTCCTGCCCGATGCATCGTGCGCACGGGCTTCAGCGCGGGGGCGGATTCAGGCCGGCCCGCTCGTTTTCCATGCCCTTCCAGCGCCAGCCCTCGAACGCCCGCTTCACGTATTGGGTGAAGAATTCGGGCACCAGGCGAAACAGCTGCGGATACGTGATGAAGAACGTGCTGATGGAAATCGAGATATCCATCGAGATCACGCAGTGCCCCCAGTTGCGCGGAATGTGCAGCGTCTCGCCCGGCTCGATGATCGCCTGGTACGGCGTGCAGTGCCGGTAGTTCGGATAGCGCTCGAGATCCGGCTTCTCCAAATCCACCGGACTGAACGTCTCGCGCTCGAACTGGCCGATATAGAGGTTCTTGCTGGCCTGATCCGGCGGGAACAGATACACCATCTTCCGGCCCACGATCTGCGTGAGGAAATTCGGCATCGGATCGGTGTGGATCGGCGTATGCGTGCCGGCCGGCCCGATCCACAGGTACGAATCCATGTGCGCACCCGGGATGTGCTCGATATGCCCCTGCACATACGGATGCGGCGCGAGATCGGCGCGCAGGTTCGGAAAGCTCTTGCGAAACGGATGCGACGCCATGTAGTACATGTGGTCCGGCTTCGTTCGCAGGATCCGGATCAGTTCCTTGAGCTTGAGCTCCTGGAAACGCAAGTGCTTGACGTAACCTTGCGGGCTGTTGTTGCCGGGCCCGCGCTCGTCAGGCTGAAAGCTCTCGACGCCGATGGTCTCGTCGCCGAAACGATTCTCGAAATAGTCGAGCGACCATTTCTGCATCGCCGGCCACGCATCGAGCGCCCTCGCGATTTTCACCGGGCGCTCTTTTTCGAGGTAATGCTCGCGGAAGTCCGATACTTTGGGTCGAACCAGCGTTTCAATAGGCAGAATTTCATCGTACGGCATAGTCGATTCCCGGGCCCGAATGTTGATTGAGATGCTCGCGGACGCTGGCAGGCACCATGTCCGTCCAGAGTTGCTCGATGCGTTGCAGACACTGTTGCTTCGTCGCAGGTTCGCCGACCGTTTCCCAACCGGCGGGAAGGCTTCGCCCGTCCATCCAGACCGAATACTGGCCCTCATTATTTCGCACTACGAAGTACAATTCGTCGTCCATAGCTGGTTCCCAGGGAAAGCAAGGTGATGTGCCGGGTTTTTGCCGTGGCGGCGCGCAGGTGAAATCGCGCAGGACCATCGGCTGGAAAGACGCGCCGGATGTACCGCCTCGGCATCGCTCGGATGCAGGCTCGCGACTACGCCCAACGCAGTGGATGCATCAGAGAATTGAGTATTTCTTCTGCGGGAATTGTCCTTTGAACTAACCTGATATTCGGTTATTGGGTATGTATTTGTCAACGAACTCTCATCTTCAAGGCACGATTAGAATTAGCCATAACCTCTCGCTTGTCAAGCAATTTTGCGGCAAGGTACGCCGCTTTATTTCAAACAACAATGCCTCCCTGATAAAGATTACAGGCGAAAAATTTACATGCGGAAGGCGCGATAATTTCATTAACGGATGGTAACCGGGAGGTGCCTCGCGCGCGGGGGGGGGAGGGGGCGATGCCCCTGTGACTGGCCGGCCGCTGCGAGGATTCGATGGGCGCTCGCTCGCCGCCCTTCATCCGCAGCCGCTCGAAACGGATCCAGACACATGAATCCAAACAATATTTTCCCCGGCTCAAGCGGCAAGGAAAGCGAGCCGATTGAACTCGGAATGCTTGCGGCTGCCCATTAATTAAGCGCGCACATTATGGAAAATATATTAATCATCCATATTCGTGAGGCACGGAAATTTTTACCGCCGATGCGTTTTTGCAAAGAAGCCTTGCCGAGCCCAAACGAGTGCGCAAATCTCATAAACTTCCCCGGATCATCCCGCCAGTCATTTTCATGAAATAATTTCGGTGGAGAGAATAGATCAATCGATTATTTTCAGTCAGCCTGATCATTGCACCGAAGGCAACTAATTGCGCGTTCGAAATACGGCGGCGGCGCTTGGCACCCGGTGCCGTCCGATCGCAACATGGAATGCGCGCTACGCGACATCCAACCCCGGGAGACCTGACCGCCATGCATGTTTCGACCGATACGTCCGCCGAAGCCCATTCACCGGCGCCGAATGCTCGCGACACCGACTCACGCGCAGACTCACTCGATATGTCAGACAGTGACGCACTGCGCCGGATTGCCGAAGCCGTCGACGGCGGTGCGGCGAACATCGAGCGAATCGTTCCGCTCGCCCGTGCGCGCGAGCGTATGCCGACGCGGCCTCGGCTCGAGCGGTGCGGCGGCGGGCGAGTGACGGCGGCGCACATCACGCTCGACTCGCGTGCGCGTCTCGATGCGTTGCTGCACGCATTGCAACGCGCGATCGACCAGAACGCGGACCTGCGAACGTGCATTTTGGGGGCGTGCCTGCGGCGGCCGATGCAAGTCACGCTTCGCGAGATTCGCCTGCGAGTGCACGCCGCGACGCTCGACCCCGACCTCGATCCCGACCTCGATCCCGCCGCGCAGTTGGCCGCGCTGAGCACCGGCCCGGCATGCGCATCGACATGCAACGCCCGCCGTGGGTGCTCGCGTGCATCGCGCGCATTCCGGGCAGCGGGCAATGGCTGCTGCGGCTCGTGGCAGCCCCGATCGCGGCCGGATTCGACGCGCTCGACGCGCTGCTTCGCGAGGCGGTGATTCACGGCGACCGGGAGCCCGGGCCGGCGCCGTTTCACTGGACTGTGGAAACGGCTGTTGAATCGTGCGGAGGCGAACCTGCGTCGTTGCCGACCGCGGGCGCGGTTTGGCCGTCGAACGACGTATCACGCGCTTGCGATCCGGATGCCGCGTCGTGCGTCGAGGCGCGCATCGCCGCGATCGCGTCCGATCTGCCGGGCGTCGTGCATGGCGGACCACGAGACGATTTGCGCGCGCTCGGACGAACGCCGTTGCAGGCGCTTCGACTCGCGCGCCGTATCCGCGACGCGCTGGGCGTGACCGTACCGGTCGAGTCGATCCTCGCGAGTCCGACCATCGTCGAGCTTGCCGGATACGTCGAGCAATTGCGCTCGCGGGACGTCCGCGACGGCGCTGCGCCCGTGTCGATCGGCGAAACACCGGCGGACGCGGATGCTCGAGCTCAGGCGCAGGCGGATACGGTGCACACCGATTGCCTGATCGTCATTCAAGCAGGCGGCGCCGAACAAGCGCCGGTGTTCTGCATCCCGGGCGCGGGGGGCAGCGTCGCGTCGTTCGTTGCGCTTGCGAGCATGCTGCGCGCCGACATACCGGTATACGGCTTGCAGCCTCGCGGGCTGGACGGCCTGGGGCCGCCGGACCGATCCGTCGAAGCGGCTGCGCGCCGGTACGCGCGGGCCATTCTGGATGCCACCCCGCCCGGGCCGCCGCGCATCGTCGGCCACTCGTTCGGCGGCTGGATCGCGCTCGAGACAGCGCGGCTGCTGGACGGCATGGGAACGCGCTGCGCCCCGCTCGTCCTGCTCGATTCGAATCCACCGCCCGCGTCGCAGGCCTGGCGCGCGCCTTCCGAGGCAGACATGCTGCGCACGCTCGTCGGCCTGCTCGAGCAGGCCGCGGGCGGCGCACCATCCGGGATCGGCGACGAAGAAATCGCCCGTTGCGCGGCAGCGGGCGAGGATGCGCGGGATGCGCTCGTGCACGCCTGCATGGTGAGGACCGCCCTGCTGCCGCCGCGCGCGCCGGTCGAAACGGTGCGGCACCTGCGGCGGGTATTCGAAGCCCATTCGAGCACCCGCTACGCGCCGGGCAGCCGATACGCGGGCGACGCAACGGTGATCGTCGCCAACGGCGATCGCGACGCGGGCGAGATGGTGCCGGCGTTCGGATGGGCCGCGCTGATCGAGCGAGTCGAGGTGGCCGTGACGCCGGGCAATCACATGAGCATGCTCGCGGCGCCGTATGTTCGTCACGTCGCGCTGACGATGAAGGCGGTATGGCGCATGATCTGAATCAACACAGCCGCCGCCGCGCTGCGATGGCCGTTCGTTGCGCCCCGTGCGCCGGCCGATGAAGCCGGCCGGGCGCCGGCACGGCGGCGATCGGTCGTGGCGCGGCCGGCCGCGTCGCGCTTCCGGCCGAGCTGTCTTCGCGGCGAAACCTCGCGCGCTTCCGATCGATCGCGCCGCGCAACGGCCAACGCCTGCGCATCCGGCGCGCATGCCTCGCGGCCCGACACGAGGCGTTCATGAGCAGCGCCGCCGGTATCGTTTGCAAGCCGGTTGGAGCCGACGGCGCGCCTCCCCCGCCGTGGATCGAACGCCCCATCGCGAAACGGCAGCCGGCATCGGGCCGGTCATTCCAACGCCGCCGTCGGAGCGCCGCGCCGAGCCACATGAGCGCGCGAGGCGGCGACCGCCGAGTCGCGCGCGCCGAGCCGGCCGGCCGCCCTCGCCTGCCGCGCATCGTCTAGAACCGATGCCGCAGCCCCAGCGCGACAACGACCTGATTGCCGTTCGCGGACGGCGTCAGCGTCCAGATCGTCGCGTTGAACGCCGGAATGCCGTTGCCGCCGCTCACGCGCTGATAGACGGCCTCGAGATACGCGTCCGTGCGGATCGAGAACGCGTAATCGGCTTGCGCGACCATGTGATTCCACTTCGGACGGGTTTCGCCCGAGCGCGCGTCGAAGCGGCCCATCGTGTACGTGTACGCCGCCGCGAGGCTCAACCTCGGCGTGACGACGTAGCGCCCGTCGAGCGTGAAATTGTCGAAGACGAGCGACTTGCCGTCGAGCTTCGCGATGCTGCCGCCCTGGAGCACGCCGCTCACGCGGTCGGTGGCCGAATGGGACCACGCGGCGCCGATCGAATGCGGCCCGAACGCATAGCGGCCCGCGACGGCCCAGATCTGCTGGCTGCCGCCCGTGATCGTCGCCGAGCCGTCCGTCGTGCTCAGCGCGCCGTTCGCGTTCGCGGCGTTCGGATTCCGATTGATTCTCAGATAGCCGGCGCCGAGTTTCAGCGGGCCGTTCGCATAGGACAGGCCCGCGCTCCACGCCGCGTTGTTGCCGAACGGGCCCGCCGTGTTCGAGAAGCCGTACATTGCGCCGAGGGTCCATCCGCGGTATGTCGGGCTCGTGTACTTGACCGCGTTGTTGATGCGGATGTTGCGGTTCGAGTCGTCGTTGTCGTACGGGTGAACGGCGAGGTTGCCGCCCCAGCCGGGCCCCGACGCGCCGAGCGGCGTGACGAAATCCAGGATGAGGTCGTACTGG
The DNA here is from genome assembly GCF_000011705.1 of Burkholderia mallei ATCC 23344. NCBI lineage: Bacteria > Pseudomonadati > Pseudomonadota > Betaproteobacteria > Burkholderiales > Burkholderiaceae > Burkholderia > Burkholderia mallei. Next base: position 1,167,670 of record NC_006348.1, read on the forward strand.
CGGCCGAGCGTGAGCGCGCCCCCTTCCTTCGATTTCAGTCCGATCCATGCCTGCCGGCCGAACATGTCGACGCCCTTTTGCGATAGCGCGCCGCTCGCCCCCGAGAAGCCGTTCTCGAGCGCGAAGATCGCCGACACGCCGTCGCCGAGGTCTTCGCGGCCGCGCAATCCCCAGCGTGACGCATTGAGCGCGCCGCTCGTCACGGCCCAGCCGGGGCTTCCCGGCGAGCCGGCTCCGTGGGTGCGCTGGTTGTTCGCGTAGGTGATCGACGTATCGATCAGGCCGTACAGCACGACGCTGCTTTGCGCGTGAGCCGTGCTCGCGCCGAAGCCGGCGGCGCATGCCGCGGCGGCGGCGCCGGCGAGGCGCGCGAGCCGGCGGTTGCCGGGAAGCTGCCGGGCCGCGCGAGCCGACATCCCGGAGCGGAGGGTCTTGTGTCGTTGGTTATCCATATTAATTGTTATGTTGGCGGGCGCGATTGGCGGTGCGTGCCCGGGCGCCGATTGGCGGACGGAGCGCCATTATTGGAGACGACGCGCGTGTCGATTAACCCTCGGGTTCGGAAAGGTCCTCTGCGAAATCGCGATCAATCGAATCTAATCGCGTTCAAGCACATTGCGCGCGAATGCGATCGAACGCGCGCCGGGCGTTCGGGCGCGAGCGCGCCGCGGGTCGCGCGCCGCAAACCCGGGCGGACCGGACCCGCGCCGCTTCCGGCGCATAATGGCGTCTCGGCCGGCCAGCGGCCGTTCGAGGAGCGCGCATGCACCGTGTCACCCATTACCGCCGCGCCGACGACGGCATCGAAGCGATCAGTCTCGATACCGATCGTGCGTTTCCGCGTCACGCGCATGACGAGTTCGGCGTCGGCGTGATCGTCAGCGGCGCGCATCGTTCGTGGAGCGGATGCGGAACAGTCGATGCGCGCGCCGGCGACACGATCATGGTCAATCCGGGCGAAGTCCATGACGGCCTGCCGCTCGGCGCGCGCGCGGCGCGCAGCTGGCGCATGCTCTATCTCATACCCGCGCTCGTGGCGGGCTTCGCCGCCGAAGAAGGATGCGGCGGCGTCGAGCTCGCGCATCCGGCCGTCCGCGACGCGCGACTCGCGGCCGCCGTCGAGCGGCTGTTCGCGCGTGTCGTGGCGGGCGCGCAAACGCCTGCGGCGTCCATCGCGTGCGACGAGGCGCTCGCCCTGCTCGTCGCCGCGCTGCTCGCGCGGCATGCGAGCGGGCGCGCGCCGCGCGCCGGGAGCGCGCCCGCGATCCGGATCGCGCGCGAGCGGCTCGACGCGTCGCCGGCCGATGCCGTGTCGCTCGCCGAGCTCGCGAGTCTGGCGGGCGTCAGCCGTTTTCAACTGCTGCGCGGTTTCGCGCGCGAGCTCGGCATCACGCCGCACGCCTATCTGATCCAGTCGCGCGCACGCCTCGCCCGTGCGTTGCTTGCGCGCGGCCTGTCGATCGCGCAAGCCGCGGCCGAGGCGGGCTTCGCCGACCAGAGCCATCTGACGCGCGCGTTCGTTCGCCAGTTCGGCATCACGCCGGGACGCTTCGCGTCACGCTGAACGCGTGCCCGCTGCCGCCGCGCGAGCTCGGGCCGTGCGCGTCGCATGTCCGCAATAGTCCGAGATGGTCCTCGCCATCGCCCGCTCCCCCCGCTTCCCGATCGCCGCCGCGCCGTTGCAATTTTGTTCAAGACGCGCTCCGCCCGCGAGGCGACGATGCGGGCATGAAAACGAAACTCATCGGTTATCTGTCTCTCGCCGCGGCGATGATGGGCGTCGGCAGCACGGTCGTCGCGAGCCGCATCGCGGGCGACGGCCTGCCGCCCTTCACGGCCGCCGCGCTGCGCTTTCTGATCGCTTCGCCGCTGCTGTACGCGCTGATGCGCGCGCAGCGGCTGCGCTGGCCGCGCCTCGCGCCGCGCGAGCTCGGGCTGCTCGTCGTGCAGGCGGCGTGCGGCGGCGTCGGCTATACGGTGCTGCTGATCGTCGGCACGCGCCTGTCGTCGCCCGTCGACGCGGGCGTGATGCTCGGCACGCTGCCGGCGATGTCGACGCTGATCGCGGCCGTCGTGCTGCGCGAGCGGCAGACGCCGCGCGACTGGGGCGCGGCCGCGCTCGCGACGGCCGGCGTGCTGCTCGTCACGCTCACGCCGGGCCGCACGACGCTGTCGACGCGGGCGCTCGCGGGCGACGCGCTCGTGCTCGCGGCGGTCGCGTGCGAGGCCGTCTTCATTTTGCTGAACCGCCGGCTTGCCGTGCCGCTCGCGCCGCTCACCCAGTCGAGCGCGATGTCGGCGGCCGGCTGCGTGCTCGCGCTCGCGCCGGCGGCGTTCGAATGGCGCGCGGCCACGGCCGCCGCGTGGCAACCCGCCGCGCTCGCGGCGATCGCGTACTACGCGCTCGTGCCGACCGTGCTCGGCTATCTGTGCTGGTACGCCGGTTCCGCGCGCACGAGCGGCACCGAGGCGGCGTTGTTCACGGCCGTGGCGCCGGCCTCGGCGGTGCTGTTCGCGGCGGCCGCGTTCGGCTAGCCGCTCGACCGAACGCGGCTCGCCGGCATCGCGATGGTGGTGGCGGGGGTGCTGGTGGGCGCGATCCGGCCGCGCTGCGGCGCGCATCGTCCACGCGAAGCCGCTGCGGCGAATTCGCGCGAAGCCGCCTGATGCGCGTCGCCGCCCGGGGCGATCACTCGCGCACGGCTCGGGCCTGCCGACAGATCCTCGGCTCGTCGCTCGCGACGGGCCGCGCGGAGCGGCCGCCGCGTGCCTACCGGACGATCGATCGAAAAAGCGCGGCGGGCGGCGCCGGCATTGCCGGCCCGCCCTCGATGCCGCGCCTCTCGGCCACGCCCGGTCAGCCGACGAGCCCGACGTCCGCCGCCGCGATCAGCCGCTCGATGTCGAGCAGGATCAGCATCCGGTTGCCGTTTTCGCCAGCGATCGATCCGAGGTCCGTGATGAAGCCGGTGTCGATCGCCGCGCCGAATTCGGGCGCCGGCCGCCGGTCGGCGGCCGCGAGTTCGAGCACGTCGCTCACCGCGTCGACGACGACGCCCACCGTGCGCGCCGCGACGTTCAGCACGATGACCACCGTCGACGTGTTGTACTCGGCCGAATCGAGCGCGAACTTCAGGCGCAGGTCGATGATCGGCACGATCACGCCGCGCAGGTTGATCACGCCCTTGATGAACGCCGGCGCGTTCGCGATGCGCGTCGGCTCTTCATACGACCGGATCTCCTGCACGCGCAGGATGTCGATTCCGTATTCCTCGGTGCCGAGCCGGAACGTGACGAATTCCTGAGCATCGCGCGCCGCGTCCTGCCCGCTCATGCGCGCCGCGTGCGGCGCTTCCAGAATTGCATTCATTGCGTTGTCCTCCTCGCGTTGGGGTTGCGCGCCGCCGTCAGAAGGTCTGCCAGTCGTCGCTTGCGGTCGCGGCGGCGGCGAGAGCCGGCGCCGGTTTGTTGAACGTCGGTGCGGCGTGCGCCGCGCGCGGCGCGGAGGCGGGAGCCGCCACACCGCGCTTCGCCTTCGGCTTGGCCGGCGCCGCGTGCCGCGCTTGCGGCGCCGCGCTTGCGGCGCTCGCGCGGAAGAACGACACGGCCTGCGTCAGATGGCGCCCCTGCTCTTCGAGCGACTTCGACGCGGCCGCCGCCTCCTCGACGAGCGCGGCGTTCTGCTGCGTGACTTCGTCCATCTGCGCGATCGCCTGGTTCACCTGCTCGATGCCGCGGCTCTGCTCGCCGGACGCCGCAGCGATCTCGCCCATGATGTCGGTCACGCGCGCGACCGCCTGCGTGACTTCGGTCATCGTCTTGCCCGCCTCGCCCGCGAGCGCCGAGCCGTCATGGATCTTCTGCACCGACGCGTTGATCAGATCCTTGATCTCCTTCGCCGCGCTCGACGAGCGCTGCGCGAGGCTGCGCACTTCGCTCGCGACGACCGCGAAGCCGCGCCCCTGCTCGCCCGCGCGGGCCGCCTCGACGGCCGCATTCAGCGCGAGGATGTTGGTCTGGAACGCGATACTCTCGATGATCCCGGTGATTTCCGCGACTTTCTCCGAGCTCTGGCTGATGTCGGTCATCGTGTCGACGACCTGCCCGACCACCGTACTGCCCTTTTGAGCGACTTCCGACGCGTTCGCCGCGAGCGAGCTCGCCTGCTGCGCGTTCTCCGCGTTCTGGCGCACGGTCGACGTCAACTCCTCCATGCTGGAGGCCGTTTCCTGCAGCGACGAAGCCTGATGCTCGGTGCGCGACGACAGATCCTGGTTGCCCGACGCGATCTGGCTCGAACCCGTCGCAATGCTGTCCGCGGCGGTGCTCACCTGCCCGATCAGCCGCACGAGGCTCGCCTGCATCTCGCCCATCGATGCGAGCACGCTGCCCGACGGCGCCGTCTGCGCGCCCGCGACCGGGCTCAGATCGCCGTTCGCGACGCGCCGCGTGACGTCGCCGAGCGTCGCGGGTTCGGCGCCGAGCGCGCGCATCAAGCCCCGCGCGATCAGGATCGCCGCGATCACCGCCGCGCCGATCGCCGCCGCGCACAGGCCGACCAGCAACAGGCGCTGGCTCGCGTAGTGGTCGGCCGATTCGCGGACCATTTCCTGCGCGCGGCCGCGCGTGTATTCGCTGTAGGCGTTCGTCGCCTTGACGAGCTGAGCGAGCAGCGGGCGGCACTGGTCGTTCATCATCGTGATCGCTTCGTCGTGCCGATTGTTCAGCGCGGCGTTGACGATCGCGAGCGCGACCGGGCCGTATTGCGCCTCGACGCGGTCGATGTCGGCGACGAGGCCGCGCGCCTTGTCGTTCCCGTCCGACGCGCTCGAGAGCAGTTCCTTCAGCCGGCGCAGATGCGCCTGCACGTCGTCCTCCGCCTGCGTCACGGCGGCCTTTTCGAGCTCGACGTCGGCGGGCTTCGTCACGAGCACCAGATTGCGCGCGGCGATCGCGCGCCGGTCCACGGCCGTGCGTACCTGCTCGGCCGCTTCCGCGCGCGCGCTGATGCCGCTCACGTAGCTGGCGAAACGGTCGTTCGCATCGCCGAGCGCGTGCAGCGCCAGGACGGACACGAGCAGCACGAGTCCCACCAGCGCACCGAACGCAAGGGTCAGCTTCGTGCTCACAGTCATGTTTTGAAAGTTCATGGATTGCCTCGATTCATCCGACCTCGGAATGTGCGTTGCACTATGCGACGCATTGCCACGTGGTAACGGCCGCCACGCGCAATGCTTGAGAGGCGATTCGATGTGCAAATCGTTTGCGTCAGGGTTTACGGGTCGGACGAATCGCTTCGGCCGCCGAAATGTCGGCCGATCATGAACCGAACTGGCGAGGCTTGGCCCGTGTGGCTGGCGACCGGCTGGGATGTAGGGGCGGATTCGTACAGGAGAGCAAAGCAGGAACGCAGGCGCGGCGAGGCAAGCATCGGAGTGCGAACCGCTTCACCGCCCTCGCCCGGTGGGGGGCGATCGGGCGCCGAGGCCGGCCGTGGCGGCGCAAGCCCCGGCAACGCGTACGGCATCGCGTCCATGGGTGCGCCGTTCGACGGACCCGGATGCTTTCATCGACGAAAGCAAGCCCCGCGCGCTCACGCGATGCCGCGACGACGCAACGATTTACCGGTGCCGGATGGCGCTTCAAGCGAAACGTTCGGCGCACAGCTTCGCGGTTTTCGATGACGATCGCATGTCATGCAACGCGGTGTCGCGCATACCGCGGCCACCCGAGCCTTACGGGGCGCGCACCGTTGCCGCGCGCCCGGCGCGCATGCATCGGTCGCCGTCGCCGCGATCGCCGCGACCGGCCGGCTCGGGCGATTAACAACCGCTGCGCATCAATGCGGCGCGGCGCGCGCGATCAATGTGTGCGATTGCGCAGTGTTTCTCTCACCCGCTTCGCGACGAGCACGGTCAGATAGTCCCGCACCCGCGCGCCTTCGCTATATTCGGCGAGCGCTTCCTCGTAAAGACGGGACACCGCTTCGGCGGGCGTGTGGGTTTCGGAGGCGATCGCCTGGACGATCTCGTCGACGCGGTTCTGAACCATGTTTGCGCTCCGCTGGGAGGAAAGACGGACAAAAACGGCTTGAGGGGCGATGCCTATTGAATGCCGCCAAAAGCGTCGGCGCAAATTGAATCGCTCTATGAGCGCGCCGGCATGTCCTCCGGCCCTCTATTCGGACGTATCCGGGCGCGTGCGCGGCCGCCGGAGCCCGTGCGGCGCACGCACGCGCGCGACAAGCGCCGCGCTGTGCCGCTGCGACGCGATGGAGGGTCGGATGCCCGGGCCGGCGATCCCATGCTCGGCAAGTTACACTTTCGTCGCGCCCGCGCCACCGCGCCACCGCGCCCCGGCGCCGCCCGAGCGGGCCGCCGCGCTGTGCCCGCCCGGCCGAGGCCCGCATCCGATAGACGACTTTCGCAGTCCGACAGGAGTTCATGCATGGCGGTTCGCGACATCCACGACATCGAGCAGATCGAGCGCGTGCCGCTGCACGCGCGCGCGCTGCCCGCCAACACGCTGCAGGTTTTCGACGAGCGCGCGGCGAAGACGCCCGACGCGCCCGCCCTCACCTTCTTTCTCGACGCCGGCCGGCTCGACCGCTCGCATACGTGGACCTTCGCCGAGCTGCGCGCCGACATCGTCAGGACGGCGAACGTGCTCGCGAGCGTCGGCATCGGCGCGGGCGACGTCGCCGCGTTCGTGCTGCCGAACCTGCCCGACACGCATTTCGCGATCTGGGGCGGCGAGGCGGCCGGCATCGCGATGGCGATCAACCCGCTGCTCGACGGCGCGCAGATCGCGGAGCTCGTCGACGCGGCGCGCGCCAAGGTGCTGATTTGCGTCGCGCCGACGCCGGGCGTCGACATCTGGCCGAAGCTCGCGCCGCACCTGGACGCGATGCCGACTGTCGAGACCGTGATCTGGGTCGATCTGCGGCCCTACGTGTCATTGCCCAAGCGCGCGGCGCTCGCGTGGATCGAGCGGCGCGAGAAGGCGCGCCTGCGCGGCGCGCGGGTGCGCATCGTCAATCTGCACGCCGAGATGCGCCGGCAGCCGGGCGACAGGCTGATCCGGCCGCGCGCGATCGGGCCCGACGAGCCGTCGTCGTACTTCTGCACGGGCGGCACGACGGGCCGCCCGAAGATCGCGGTGCGCACGCACGGCTCCGAGGTGTTCGACGTGTGGGCGGCGAGCGAGACGCAGGCGCGCGACGACGAGGGCGCGCGCACGGTGTTCTGCGGGCTGCCGCTCTTTCACGTGAACGGCCAGCTCGTCACGGGCCTGATGGCGTGGCTGCGCGGCCATCATGTCGTGCTCGGCACGCCGCAGGGCTACCGCGGCAAGAACGTGATCGCGCGCTTCTGGGCGATCGTCGAGGCTTATCGGATCAATGCGTTTTCCGGCGTGCCGACGCTTTTCGCCGCGCTGTTGCAGCAGCCTGTCGGCCGGCACGACATCGGCTCGCTCGAATACGCGGCGTGCGGCGCGGCGCCGATGCCCGTCGAGCTCGCGCGCAGCTTCGAGCGCACGACCGGCGTGAAGATCGTCGAGGGCTACGGGCTGACCGAGAGCGCGTGCATCGCGTCGCTCAATCCGCTCGACGGCGAGCGGCGCATCGGCTCGATCGGCCTGCGCCTGCCCTACCAGCGCATGCGCGCGGTGATCGTCGACGACACCGGGCGCTACGTGCGCGACGCGCTCGTCGACGAAGTCGGGCTGATCGCGCTCGCGGGGCCGAACGTGTTTCGCGGCTACCTCGATCCGGCGCACGAGCGCGGCTTGTGGATCGACATCGCGGGCGAGCGGTGGCTGAACACGGGCGACCTCGGCCGGCGCGACGCGCACGGCTATTTCTGGCTCGTCGGCCGCAAGAAGGAGCTGATCATCCGCGGCGGGCACAACATCGATCCGCGGATCATCGAGGACGCGCTCGCCGCCCATCCGGCCGTCGCGCTCGCCGCGGCGATCGGCCGCCCGGACGCGCACGCGGGCGAGCTGCCCGTCGCGTACGTCCAGTTGAAGGCGGGCGCGAGCGCCGACGAGGCCGCGCTGCTCGCGTTCGCCGCGGACGCGATTGCCGAGCGCGCGGCGGTGCCCAAGCACGTGCGGATTCTCGAGGCGGTGCCGACCACCGCGGTGGGCAAGATCTTCAAGCCGCAGTTGCAGCGGCTCGAGATCGCCGACGTCGTCGCCGCGTGCGCGCGCGACGCGCAGGTCGCGCTCGAGCGGGTGGACGTCGTGCAGGACGCGCGGCGCGGGCTCGTCGCGCAGGTCGCCGTGCGCGGCGCACGCGAGGCGCTCGCCGAGCGGCTCGCCCGTTACGCGTTCCCCGTCGACTGGAGCGGCGACGGCGCGCACGCGCGGGCCTCCGAGGCGCAGCGCGACGCGGCCGCCGCGCGCGAGCGCGCGTCGTGAACGCCGCGCCGCGCTGCCCGCCGCCGCCCCGCCGGGTTCGGCGGGGCGGCGCCATGCGGGGCGAACCCTGATGCGCGCCGGCGACTTTCGCGTGACCGCGGCCGTCGTCGCGAGCGCGCTCTTCATGCAGAACCTCGACAGCACGGTCGTCGCGACCGCGCTGCCGAGCATGGCGCGCGAGCTTGGCGTGAACGTCGTGTTCCTGAGCAGCGCGATCACGTCGTACCTCGTCGCGCTGACGGTGTTCATTCCGGTGAGCGGCTGGATCGCGGAGCGCTTCGGCGCGAAGCGCGTGTTCATCGCCGCGATCGCGATCTTCACGGCGGCGTCCGTGATGTGCGCGGCGGCGAACGGGCTCGCGACGCTGGTCGCCGCGCGCATCCTGCAGGGCGCGGGCGGCGCGCTGATGGTGCCCGTCGGCCGCCTGATCCTCTATCGCGGCGTGTCGCGCCACGAGATGCTCGCGGCGACCACCTGGCTCACGATGCCCGCGCTCGTCGGCCCGCTGCTCGGGCCGCCGCTCGGCGGCTTTTTGACCGATGCGCTGTCGTGGCGCGCGGTGTTCTGGATCAACGTGCCGGTCGGCGTCGCGGGCGCGGCGCTCGCCGCGCGCCTCGTCCCCGCGTCGGCCGGCGAGCGTCGCGCGCCCGCCGACGCGCGCGGCATGCTGCTCGTCGGCGCGGCACTCGCCGCGCTGATGCTCGGCGTCGAGACCGCGGGCCGCGGCGTGCTGCCGGCGGGGGCGCCCGCCCTGTGCCTCGGCGCGGGCGTCGCGCTCGGCGGGCTCGCGATCCGCCATTGCCGGCGCGTCGCGCATCCGGCCGTCGATCTGTCGCTGCTCGGCATTCCGACCTTTCACGCGGCGACGATCGCGGGCAGCCTGTTCCGCGCGGGGGCCGGCGCGCTGCCGTTTCTCGTGCCGCTCACGCTGCAGGTCGGCTTCGGCGCGAGCGCGTCGAGAAGCGGCGCCATCACGCTCGCGAGCGCGCTCGGCTCGCTCGTGATGCGGCCGATGACGCATGCGGCGCTGCATCGCGCGCCGATGCGCACGGTGCTGATCGCGGGCAGCGTGTCGTTCGCGGCCGTGCTCGCCGCGTGCGCGACGCTATCGCCCGCGTGGCCGGATGCGGCCGTCTTCGCGCTGCTGCTCGTCGGCGGGCTGTCGCGCTCGCTCAGCTTCGCGTCGCTCGGCGCGCTCGTATTCTCGGACGTGCCGAGCGAGCGCCTGTCGGCCGCGACGTCGTTCCAGGGAACCGCGCAGCAGTTGATGCGGGCGGTGGGCGTCGCCGTCGCGGCGGGCGCGCTGCATCTGGCGATGCTGATCGGCGGGCGCGGCCAGGCGAGCCGGACGGATTTCGCCTGCGCGTTCGCGGCGATCGCGCTCGTCGTGCTCGCGTCGGTGCCGATGTTCGCCGCGCTGCCGGCCGACGCCGGCGAAGGGCTCGCGGGGCCGGCGCGCCGGCCGAGGCCATGATGCGGATCGCGTGACGATGCGGGGCGTGCGCGCGGCGTATCGAGCATGCCGACGCGGCCGGGCGGCGGCCGGATAGCCGGGGCAAGTCGGCAAGTCGGCAAGTCGGCAAGTCGGCAAGTCGGCAAGTCGGCAAGTCGGCAAGTCGGCAAGTCGGCAAGTCGGCAAGTCGGCAAGTCGGCAAGTCGGCAAGTCGGCAAGTCGGCAAGTCGGCAAGTCGGCAAGTCGGCAAGTCGGCAAGTCGGCAAGTCGGCAAGTCGGCAAGTCGGCAAGTCGGCAAGTCGGCAAGTCGGCAAGTCGGCAAGTCGGCAAGTCGGCAAGTCGGCAAGTCGGCAAGTCGGCAAGTCGGCAAGTCGGCAAGTCGGCAAGTCGGCAAGTCGGCAAGTCGGCAAACGAGGACAATCGGCACGCCGAAAGTTCCCGCGTTCGCCCATTCCCGCGCGCGGGCCGGCCGCCGCCCGCGTCCGCCGCCGCGCTCGAGCGCCCGTCAGTTCCCCGCCCGCACCGCCGCGAGAAACAGCACCGGCGGCCGCCGGCATTCCGCTTCGAGGTCCGGCCGCACCGCGAGCGCGTCGGGAACCGGTGCCGGCTCGCCGAGGTGCGTGAGCGTGAAGCCCGCCTTCAGCAGCGTGTTCACGTAGGTCTCGACGGTGCGGTGATACTTGACGACGCCGTCGACGAACCAGCGCGTGTCGCGCCGCCCCTCCTGCCGGTAGCGGTCGACGGGCCAGTGCTGCTTGTGGCCGTCGTCGCCGCGCACCCAGCCGTGCGGGTACGCGGTGCAGATCGGATGCTCGACCGAGAACACGAATCGGCCGTTCGAGCGCAGCGCGTCGTAGATCCGCGCGACGACGCCTGCGTAGTCCTCGACGTAATGCAGCGTGAGCGACGACACGACGAGATCGAACGCGCGCGTCGCCGCGTGATAGGTCTCGATCGACCGCTGCAGATAGGTGACGGCGCCGTCGTCGGTGCGCGCGCGCGCCTCCTCGAGCATCCGCGACGACACGTCGACGGCCGTCACCGACGCCGCGCCGTGCGCGCGCGCGTAGCGGGCGAAATCGCCGAAGCCGCAGCCGAGGTCGAGCACGTGCAGGCCCGCCAGGTTCGGCAGCAGACGCTTCATCGCGGGAGATTCGAGCGCGCCGTTCAGGCCGGTGTCGCCTTGCCGAAGCGTGCGATAGCCTTCGAAGAACGATGCGTCGTCGTAGATGTTCTGCGGCGCGGACTGAGGCGCCGTGTGGGGATCGCTGCTCACGATGGACGCTCCTTGACGTAGACGGCAATCGGCGGAAAGCGGCTCAAAAACGACTCGAGACGGCGAGCGACGGTGCAGCGCAATATCCGTTCCATGCGCGGCGCCGTCCGTCGCATTGTATCGCCGCATGACGCAATTGCGCAGTCCCAAACGATTGCCCGGCGATTGCCCGGCGATTGCCCGGCGATTGCCCGGCGATTGCCCGGCGATTGCCCGGCGATTGCCCGGCGATCGGCCCGCGATTTTCCGCCCGAGCGTGAATGCGCCCTTGTTTGCCAAAGCGCGCCCGCTCAAGTACCTTGAACCCCTGTCGCCTGCGCGCGGCCCCGCTTCACGCCCGGCCGCGTCGCGCCGCCGGTGCGCGCGGGCGCCTCTCGCATCCGTTCATCCGCTGTCCGACAGGAGCATCAGCCCCGATGAAAGTTCCCCGTTTCAGCCGTACCCTGCGCGCGGCCGCCGCCGCGCTCGCCGTTTCCCTCTGCGCGGCCGCGCCCGGCGCGCGCGCCGCCGGCGCGGTCACCGTCGCGTCGAAGATCGATACCGAAGGCAACCTGCTCGGCAACGTGATCTCGCAGGTGCTCAAGGCCCACGGAATCGCCGTCGTCGACAAGATCGGGCTCGGCGCGACGCCGATCGTCCGCCGGGCGCTGACGACAGGCGAAATCGACATCTACCCGGAATACACGGGCAACGCCGCGTTCTTCTTCAACAAGGCCGACGATCCCGCGTGGAAGAACGCCGCGCAAGGCTACGCGCTCGCCAGGCAGCTCGATTACGCGGCAAACCGGATCGTCTGGCTCGCGCCCGCGCCCGCGAACAACACATGGGGTGTCGCGGTGCTCAACTCGATCGCGCAGGCGCGGCATCTGAAGACGTTCAGCGATTTCGGCAAGTGGGTCGCCGCGGGCGGCAAGGTGAAGCTCGCCGCGTCGGCCGAGTTCGTCAACAGCGCATCCGCGCTGCCGTCGTTCGAGAAGGCGTACGGCTTCAAACTGAAGCCGGAGCAGATGCTCGTGCTGTCGGGCGGCGACACCGCGGCGACGATCAAGGCCGCCGCGCAGCAGACGGACGGCGTGAACGCCGCGATGGTCTATGGCACCGACGGCGGCATCGCGGCCACCGGGCTCGCGGTGCTCGACGACGACAAGCACGTGCAGCCCGTCTACGCGCCCACGCCGATCATCCGCGAGGCGGTGCTCAACGCGCATCCGCAGATCGCCGACTACCTGAAGCCCGTGTTCGCGAGCCTCGACCTGAAGACGCTGCAAGCGCTCAACGCGCGAATCCAGATCAACGGCGAGCCGGCCGCGGGCGTCGCGGCGAGCTATCTGAAAGCGAAGGGCTTCGTCAAATGACGCCGCGCACGGCGGGCGGCGCGGCCGCGCCCGCTCCCGCGCCGCGCCCGCGCGCGATGCCCGCGTGGGCCGCGCGCGTCGACAAGGTCGGCGTGCTGATCGCCGCGCTCGTCGCGTACGCGGCGTTCGTGCTGCCGTTCGTCACGCTGCGCGCGAACCGGATCGCGGCGGGCGCGGAGCTCGCGCCCGCCGCGGTGTTTCCGGCGCTCCACGCGTACGCGCTCGACGCGCTGTGGGCGGCGGGCGCGCTGTTCGCGCTCGTGCGCAGCCGCGCGGCATGGCGCGCGGCCGTCGGCGTCGGGCTCGTGTTCGCGCTGGGCGTGGCGATCGGCGCGGCGCCCGCGCATCTCGTCACGCCGGATACGCCGCTCGCGCGCGTGTCGCCCGCGGCGGGCGCGTGGCTGCTGCTGTTCGCGTTCGCGGTGCTGATCGCCGACGCGCTCGCCCGGATCGCGCTCGCGCCCGCGATGCGCCTCGTCGCGCTCGCCGCGGCGAGCGCCGCGCTCGCGGCATTCATTCACGGCGGCTTCTGGGACGGGCTGTCGGTGATGCAGGAATACGCGGTGTGCGCCGATACGTTCCGCAACGAGGCGATCCGGCATCTCGCGCTCGTCGCCGGCTCGGTGGCGGCGGCCGTCGCGCTCGGCGTGCCGCTCGGCATCGGCTGCACGCGCTCGGCCGCGCTGCGCGGCGCGTTGCTGCCGCTGCTGAACGTCGTGCAGACGATCCCGAGCATCGCGCTGTACGGCCTGCTGATGGCGCCGCTCGCGATCCTCGCCGCGCGCGTGCCGCTCGCCGCCCGCCTCGGCGTGAGCGGCATCGGCGTCGCGCCCGCGCTGATCGCCCTGTTCCTGTATGCGCTGCTGCCGATCGTGTCGAGCGTCGTCGTCGGCTTCGCGCAGGTGCCCGCCGCCGTCGTCGAGGCCGCGCTCGCGATGGGGATGACGGGCCGCGAGCGGCTCGTCGCGATCGAGCTGCCGCTCGCGCTGCCCGTCGTGCTTTCCGGCGTGCGCATCGTGCTCGTGCAGAACATCGGCCTCACGGCCGTCGCCGCGCTGATCGGCGGCGGCGGCTTCGGCACGTTCATCTTCCAGGGGATCGGCCAGTCGGCGACCGATCTCGTGCTGCTCGGCGCGCTGCCGACGATCGCGCTCGCGCTCGTCACCGCCGTGCTGTTCGAGGCCGCGACCGACCTAGCGAAAGGAGCGCGCCGATGATCGAGATCGAACGCGTGAGCCGGCTGTTCGGCGACCTCGCCGCGGTCGACGACGTGTCGCTCGCGGTCGCGCGCGGCACGGTGACGGCGCTCGTCGGCGCATCCGGCAGCGGCAAGTCGACGCTGCTGCGGATGATCAACCGGCTGATCGCGCCGACGAGCGGGACGATTCGCGTCGACGGCGTCGACACCGCAAGCGTGCCCGCCGAGACGCTGCGGCGCGGAATCGGCTATGTGATCCAGGGGCACGGGCTCTTTCCGCACTGGACGGTCGCGCGCAACGTCGCGACCGTGCCGCGCCTGCTCGGCTGGCGCGCGGCGCGCGTCGACGCGCGGGTGCGCGAGCTGCTCGAGCTGTTCGAGCTCGATTACGACACGTACGCGCGCAAGCTGCCGCATCAGTTGTCGGGCGGCCAGCAGCAGCGCGTCGGCGTCGCGCGCGCGCTCGCGGCCGAGCCCGCGATCCTGCTGATGGACGAGCCGTTCGGCGCGCTCGACCCGATCATCCGCGGCAAGGCGCAGGACGATCTCGTCGCGCTGCAGCGGCGGCTCGGGATCACGGTCGTGATCGTCACGCACGACATCGACGAAGCGCTGCGGCTCGGCGACCAGATCGCGGTGATGGACGCCGGGCGCATCCTGCAGGCGGGCTCGCCCGCCGAGATTCTCGGCCGGCCGCAGCCGGGCGTCGTCGAGCGGCTCGTCGCGGGGCTCGATCGGCCGCTGCGCCTGCTCGCGCTCACGCGCGTCGACGCGCTCGCCGAGCCCGGCGCGGCGCCCGGCGAGCCGATATCGGGCGCGCTCACGCTGCGCGACGCGATCTCCGAGCTGTTGTGGCGCGGCGCGCGCGCGCTGCCCGTATCGAGCGCCGACGGCGCGGCGGCAAGGCGCATCACGCTCGATGCGATCGTCGCGCAGGCGAAGCGGCCGGCATGACGCGCGCGATCAAAGCCGCAAGCGCCGCGACCGAGGCCGGCGCGCTCGGCGCCGCGGGCCGGCGCGCGCCCGTCATGCTCGCGCGCGTCGCCGCGCTGGCCGCGCTCGCCGTGATGCTCGCGCGGCCCGGCTGGCTCGAGCCCCTTTTCGCGCCGTTCGCCGACAACGGCGCGCCCGCGATCTACCGGCGCGCGAGCCTTCTCGATTTGACGCTGTCGCATCTCGCGATCGTCGGCGCGGCGAGCGCGGCGGGCGCGGTCGTCGCGCTCGCGGCCGGGATTTTCGTCACGCGGCGCGCGGGCGCGGAATTCCTGCCGGTCGCGCGCAGCGTCGTGCATATCGGGCAGACCTTTCCGCCCGTCGCGGTGCTCGCGCTCGCGGTGCCGGCCGTCGGCTTCGGCGTGAAGCCCGTGCTGATCGCGCTGATCCTGTACGGGCTGCTGCCGATCTTCGAAAGCACGATCGCGGGGCTGCAGGACGTGCCCGCCGGCGCCGTCGACGCGGCGCGCGCAATGGGCATGAGCGCGCTGCAGCGGCTCGCGTGGATCGAGCTGCCGCTCGCGTTTCCGGTGGTCCTGAACGGCATCCGGCTCGCGGTCGTCATCAATCTCGGCACGGCGACGATCGGCTCGACCGTCGCGGCGAAGGGGCTCGGCGACGTGATCATCGCGGGGCTGCAGACATCGAACACCGCGTTCGTGCTGCAAGGCGGGCTCGTCGTCGCGCTGCTCGCGGTGCTGATCTACGACGCGCTCGGCGTGATCGGCCGATGGCTCGCGCCGGCGAGCGCGGCGCGCGAAGAAGGCGGCGCGTAGCGCACGAGTACGCGACAGGCGGCCGAATGCGGACGATGGCGGCCGAATGCGCCGGCGCGCGAGCGCGTGCGGCCGCGCGCCGGCGCCGAGCCCCCGGAACACGGATATCGCCGCGGCGCGCGCCCGGCGAATCCATTCGCGCGCCGTCCGCCGCGCCCCCGCCGGCCGCGCCCGTGCCGCCTGGATCCGCGCACGCCACACGGGCGCGCGGCACTTGCCCCTCGCCGAAGAACATGCCGCGCGACCCTCGATCGAGGGCCGCGCGGCGCGCTTTCGCGACGGTTGGCCGATCGTCCGGATCGAATGCCCGCGTGACGGTCGAAAGCGCGGCGCCGCGGGGGGCGATGCCCATCGGCATCCGCCATTCGACGCCATTCGATGCCCATCGACCTGGGCGGCATGTCGAGACCGCTTTGCGGGCACGCACTTCCCCGGCGCTTGACGCCGACGGGCTCGCTGCCCGCCGGCGCGATGCAAGCATGAACGGCCGACGCACGCGGCCCCGTCCGAGCCCGCTCTTGCGCTTCGGCGTTGACGACGTGTGGTTGCGCCCGCTGCGTTCCGGATGCCCGACCGGCTCGATCGCGAAGGCGAAAAGGATGAAAGTCCGCGCCCGTCGCGCGCCGGCGCGTCAGGTGTCTCCGGGGCGACGCCCGCGGCAATCCGGCCGCCGATGCACGCGACGCAGCCCGCATGCGCTCAGCGCGCGACCGATCCCCCTGCCTTGCGCGGCGCGTCATGGAACGCCCGCGACACTCGCCGCGTTCGGCCGGATGGGCTCGCGCCCGCTCGTTCATTCGCGTCGCCACGCAGCGACGACGATATTTCAATCGGGCGGCATTGCGCCGCATCGGACGAGCAGGTTCGCCGAGCGCGCGCGATCGGCATCGCGCGCGCCGGCGCACCCCACTCGCCGCATGCGCGTACGACAGCGACATGCACACCGATCCTAGCACCGTTTGCACATGTTCCAGCGGCCTTCCGGCGTTTTTTGATCCATGACATAAA
Organism: Burkholderia mallei ATCC 23344; assembly: GCF_000011705.1. Classification (NCBI taxonomy): domain Bacteria; kingdom Pseudomonadati; phylum Pseudomonadota; class Betaproteobacteria; order Burkholderiales; family Burkholderiaceae; genus Burkholderia; species Burkholderia mallei. The sequence continues at coordinate 1,184,153 of NC_006348.1, forward strand.
GTGCCGTTTAAATTGTTTCCAATCGGTAAGCCATCGGGAAGAATTGAATCGACGAAAGCGAATTCAAATACCAGATTTGATGGATTGGGAACGGATTCGATCGGCTCGTTTCGCACGCGAGAACCGGGATTCAAAGCCTGATTCGACCGCCTGCGGAAAATCGGCGCCAAAAGCGATCGTGAGCGGAGTCGAATGCAAAAAGCAGGAAAGCACGATGAGAATTTGCATTGAGAATATTCAACCGGGGGTTACGCGAGAAGAGCTGCAGGCTTTTCTATTCAAATACACCGGAAAGACATTTACCGATATTCAATTCATCGGACAGTCGGGCCCGCGACCCGGCGCGCTGATCGACATCGACGGCGCCAACTGGAGCGCGCTCGCGGAAATCCGCCGCCGGCTGCACGGCATGTACTGGAAGCGGCGCCGGATCGGCGTCTGGCTCTTTTCGTTCTGGGACCGCAGCGACGCCGCCGAGGCGCGCCGCCAACGCGAGGCCCGGACCCGACAGACACGGAGCACGCCCATGACGACGCTCCGCCGATAACGCCCGAACGGGCACGCATCGACCCATTTCAAACGACGCGCGTGGCGCACGAACGCGCGCAGGCGGCAAACCGCCGCGCTGCCTGGCCCCCGGGGCCGGGATGCGCGAGGCCCGCGTGCGCGCCGCGTTTTTGCACGTTCCCGCTTGCGAGGAAAACATCATGGCTGAAGTCACACAAGAACAAGGCGTCGCGGCGAAATCCGCCGCGAACAAGCTGCGGCTCGGCGCGCTCACCGCGCTCGTCGTCGGCTCGATGATCGGCGGCGGCATCTTCTCGCTGCCGCAGAACATGGCGGCCACCGCCGAAGCCGGCGCGATCCTGATCGGCTGGGCGATCACCGCGATCGGCATGCTCACGCTCGCGTTCGTGTTCCAGACGCTCGCGAACCGCAAGCCGCAGCTCGACGGCGGCGTGTACGCCTATGCGCAGGCGGGCTTCGGCGACTACATGGGCTTCTCGTCCGCGTGGGGCTACTGGATCAGCGCATGGCTCGGCAACGTCGGCTACTTCGTGCTGCTGTTCTCGACGCTCGGCTATTTCTTCCCCGTATTCGGCGAAGGCAACACGCCCGCCGCGATCGCGGGCGCATCGGTGCTGCTGTGGGCCGTGCACTTTCTCGTGCTGCGCGGCATCCGGGAGGCGGCGTTCGTCAATCTCGTCACCACCGTCGCGAAGATCGTCCCGCTCGTCGTCTTCATCCTGATCGGCTTCTTCGCGTTCAAGCTCGACGTGTTCCGCACCGACATCTGGGGCCGCGCGAATCCGTCGCTCGGCTCGGTGATGAACCAGGTCCGCAACATGATGCTCGTCACCGTCTGGGTGTTCATCGGCATCGAAGGCGCGAGCATCTTCTCGGCGCGCGCGGAAAAGCGCAGCGACGTCGGCCGCGCGACCGTGATCGGCTTCGTCGGCGTGCTGCTCGCGCTCGTGCTCGTCAACGTGCTGTCGCTCGGCATCATGACGCAGCCGCAGCTCGCGAAGCTGCAGAACCCGTCGATGGCGGCCGTGCTCGAGCACGTGGTGGGCCACTGGGGCGCGGTGCTCATCAGCGTCGGCCTCGTCGTCTCGCTCGCGGGCGCGCTGCTGTCCTGGGTGCTGCTCTGCGCGGAAATCATGTTCTCGGCCGCGAAGGACCGCACGATGCCCGCGTTCCTTCGCAAGGAGAACGCGAACCATGTGCCGGCGAACGCGCTCTGGCTCACGAACGCGATGGTCCAGGTGTTCCTGCTGATCACGCTCTTCTCGCAAAGCACCTATCTGTCGCTGATCTATCTGGCGACGTCGATGATCCTGATCCCGTACTTCTGGTCGGCCGCCTACGCGCTGCTCATCGCCGTGCGCGGCGAGACCTACGAGGGCGACGCGCGCGCGCGCCGCAAGGACCTCTTCGTCGCCGCGCTCGCCGTGCTCTACGCGGTGTGGCTGCTGTACGCGGGCGGCCTCAAGTATCTGCTGCTGTCCGCCCTTCTCTACGCGCCGGGCGCGCTCTTCTTCGCGAAGGCGAAGCGCGAGCTCGGCAAGCCGGTCTTCACCGCCGCCGAAAAACTGATCTTCGCGGCAGCGGCCGCCGCCGCACTCGCCGCGGCCTACGCGCTCCACAGCGGGCTCATCACACTTTGATCGAAGAGGTAATCAACATGTCCCAAGCCATCCCTCAAGTCGGTGTCCATTCCGAAGTCGGCAAGCTGCGCAAGGTGCTCGTCTGCTCGCCGGGCCTCGCGCATCAGCGCCTCACGCCGAGCAACTGCGACGAGCTGCTGTTCGACGACGTGATGTGGGTGAACCAGGCGAAGCGCGATCACTTCGATTTCGTCTCGAAGATGCGCGAGCGCGGCGTCGAGGTGCTCGAGATGCACAACCTGCTGACCGAGACCGTGCAGAACCCGGCCGCGCTCAAGTGGATCCTCGATCGCAAGATCACGCCGGATAACGTCGGCATCGGCCTCGTCGACGAAGTGCGCGCGTGGCTCGAGGGCCTCGAGCCGCGTGCGCTCGCCGAGTTCCTGATCGGCGGGGTCGCGGCGAGCGACATTGCCGGCGCCGAGCGCTCGAAGGTGCTCACGCTGTTTCGCGACTATCTCGGCAAGTCGTCGTTCGTGCTGCCGCCGCTGCCGAACATGATGTTTACGCGCGACACGTCGTGCTGGATCTACGGCGGCGTCACGCTCAACCCGATGCACTGGCCCGCGCGCCGGCAGGAGACGCTCCTCGTCGCCGCCGTCTACAAATTCCACCCGGCGTTCACCGACGCGAAGTTCGACGTCTGGTACGGCGATCCCGACCGCGATCACGGCATGGCGACGCTCGAAGGCGGCGACGTGATGCCGATCGGCCGCGGCGTCGTGCTCGTCGGCATGGGCGAGCGCACGTCGCGCCAGGCGGTCGGCCAGCTCGCGCAGGCGCTGTTCGCCAAGGGCGCGGCCGAGCGCGTGATCGTCGCCGGGCTGCCGAACTCGCGCGCGTCGATGCACCTCGACACCGTGTTCAGCTTCTGCGACCGCGATCTCGTCACGGTCTTCCCCGAAGTCGTGAACCGGATCGTGCCGTTCACGCTGCGCCCGGGCGGCGATGCGCGTTACGGCATCGACATCGAGCGCGAGGACAAGCCGTTCGTCGACGTCGTCGCGCAGGCGCTCGGCCTCAAATCGCTGCGCGTCGTCGAGACGGGCGGCAACGATTTCGCGGCCGAACGCGAGCAATGGGACGACGGCAACAACATGGTGTGCATCGAGCCGGGCGTCGTCGTCGGCTACGACCGCAACACGTACACGAACACGCTGCTGCGCAAGGCGGGCGTCGAGGTGATCACGATCGGCTCGAGCGAGCTCGGCCGCGGCCGAGGCGGCGGCCACTGCATGACCTGCCCGGTGCTGCGCGACCCCGTCGACTACTGAGCGCGAACCCAAGCGTCGCGGCGCGCGAGCGCCGCGCCCCCCGGCAACCTAACGGAGAAACCAGATGAGCTTCAACCTGCACAACCGCAACCTGCTGAGCCTGATCCACCACAACGCGCGCGAGCTGCGCTATCTGCTCGACCTCGCGCGGGATCTCAAGCGCGCGAAGTACAGCGGCACCGAGCAGCCGCGCCTGCTGCGCAAGAACATCGCGCTCATCTTCGAGAAGACCTCGACCCGCACGCGCTGCGCGTTCGAAGTCGCCGCATACGATCAGGGCGCGAACGTCACGTACATCGATCCGGCTTCGTCGCAGATCGGCCACAAGGAAAGCATGAGGGACACGGCGCGCGTGCTCGGGCGGATGTACGACGCGATCGAGTACCGTGGCTTCAGCCAGGAGATCGTCGAGGAGCTCGCGCACCACGCGGGCGTGCCCGTCTTCAACGGGCTCACCGACGAATACCACCCGACGCAGATGCTCGCCGACGTGATGACGATGCGCGAGCACAGCGACAAGCCGCTGCACGACATCCGCTACGCCTATCTCGGCGACGCGCGCAACAACATGGGCAATTCGCTGCTCCTGATCGGCGCGAAGCTCGGGATGGACGTGCGGATCGGCGCGCCGAAGTCGCTCTGGCCCGCGGCCGACTTCATCGCGCAGTGCGAGGCGTTCGCGGCCGAGAGCGGCGCGCGGCTCACGCTGACCGAGGACCCGTACGAAGCGGTCAAGGGCGTCGACTTCATCCACACCGACGTGTGGGTGTCGATGGGCGAGCCCGTCGAAGCCTGGGACGAGCGGATCAACGCGCTCCTGCCGTATCAGGTGAACCGCAAGCTGATCGAATCGACGGGCAATCCGCGCACGCGCTTCATGCACTGCCTGCCGTCGTTCCACAACTGCGAGACGAAGGTCGGCAAGCAGATCGCCGAGCGCTATCCGCACCTGCAGGACGGTATCGAAGTCACCGACGAAGTGTTCGAATCGCCGCGCTGCATCGCGTTCGAGCAGGCGGAAAACCGCATGCACACGATCAAGGCGGTCCTCGTGTCGACGCTCGGCGGCATCTGAAGGCGCGCCGCGCGCGATCGAGACGGGCGGCGCGCGAGGCCGCGCCGCCCGCACCGTCGGCACCGTTGACACAACAAGGAGAAACATGATGCGTATCGTCATCGCATTGGGCGGCAACGCGCTCTTGCAGCGCAATCAGCCGATGACCGAAGTCCAGCAGCGCGAGAACGTGAAGATCGCGGTCGCGCAGATCGCGCAGATCGCGCCGGGCAACGAGCTCGTGATCGCGCACGGCAACGGGCCGCAGGTCGGCCTGCTCGCGCTGCAAGGCGCGGCGTACCCCGCGGTCGCGCCCTACCCGCTCGACGTGCTCGGCGCGCAGACGGAAGGGATGATCGGCTATCTGATCGAACAGGAAATGGGCAACCTGCTGCCGCCCGACGCGCCGTTCGCGACGCTGCTCACGCAAGTCGAGGTGGATCCGGCCGATCCGGCGTTCGAGCATCCGACCAAGCCGATCGGCCCCGTCTACTCGCGCGACGAGGCCGAGCGGCTCGCGCTGGAAAAAGGCTGGCACATCGCGCCCGACGGCGACAAGTTCCGCCGCGTCGTGCCGAGCCCGCGGCCGCGGCGCATCTTCGAGATCCGGCCGGTGAAGTGGCTGCTCGAGAAAGGCACGATCGTGATCTGCGCGGGCGGCGGCGGCATTCCGACGCGCTACGACGCGAACGGCAAGCTCTCGGGCGTCGAGGCGGTGATCGACAAGGATCTGTGCGCGTCGCTGCTCGCGCGCGAATTGAGCGCGGACCTGCTCGTGATCGCGACCGACGTCGACGGCGCGTACCTCGACTGGGGCAAGCCGACGCAAGCGCTGATCGAGGCCGCGCATCCGGACGAACTCGAGCGGCTCGGCTTCGCGGCCGGCTCGATGGGGCCGAAGGTGCAGGCGGCGATCGAATTCGCGCGGCAGACCGGCCATGACGCGGTGATCGGCTCGCTCGCCGACATCGTCGCGATCGCCGAGGGGCGCGCCGGCACGCGGGTCAGCGTGAAGGTCGACGGGATTCGCTACCGCCGGCCGCGGTGATGCCGCCATGGCGCGCGGCCGCGGCGCGGTCGCGGCATCCGTCGGTAGCCGCGGCGGACGGGCGGCGAAGCAGCCGCTCGCGGCCGTGCGCTTCCCGCGGCGCGGCGATCGCCGTCGCGGCCGATGCGACCGCTACCGCCGACGCGGCCACGCCGCTTCGGCGTCGGTAGCGACCAACGGTGCGGCGCACCCGGCCTCGGCGCGGGCCGCGCGGCTCGTCGCGATCGCCGCGCGCCGGCTGCTCACGCGCCGCGCCGCTCGTTCTGACGGCGCGTCCACGCGTGCGCCTGCTCGTCGCGCACGATCTGCTCGGCGGCGGCGGGCAGCAGATTGCGGAACAGCCCGCCGTCGGCCTCGGTCACGTCGACCATCTTCTCGATCATCTCCTGCGGATCGAACTGCTCGAGCGGGAACGTGAGCGTCTCGGGCGTCACCGCGTCGCGCGCCGGGTCGAGCCAGCGGCGCGGCGTCTCCATCATCCGGTCGTTGAAGCCCGTGCGGTACGGCCCCGGGTTGACGACCGCGATCTGGACGCCATGCGCGGCGAGTTCCAGGTACATCGCCTCGGCGATCGCCTCGAGCGCGTGCTTCGACGCGCAGTACGCGCCCGTGTACGCGCCCGTGATGAGCCCCGCGATCGACGACACGAACACGATCCTGCCCCGCCCGCGCGCGATCATCCCGCGCGCGACCTGCTGCGTGAGCTCGAGCGGGCCGAACACGTTGGTCTCGAACAGCTCGCGAACGATGTCGACGGGCAGATCGACGAGCGCGCCCGCCTCGCCCGCGCCCGCGTTGTTCAACAGCACGTCCACGTCCCAGCGCGCGGCCTGCGCGCGCTCGCGCGCGCACGTCACGTCGAGCTTCACCGCGTCGAGCGCGAGCCCGCGCCGCGCGGCCTCGGCGCTCAGCTCGGTGATCTGCGGGGCGATCTGCACCCCCGCGATCACGCAATGGCCCTTCGCGGCGAGCCGCAGCGCGACCTCGCGGCCGAAACCCGAGCCCGCGCCCGTCACCAGAATGCGTTTACCCGTCATGTCCTTGCTCCTTGTACTGCGTTCAGAAGAGTGATGAAAGCGTCGACGCACACCTGCGCGATCGCCGCGTCGTCGTCGACCGTGCCGCCCGACACGCCGACCGCGCCCACGCAGCGCCCGTGCGCGTCGACGAGCGGCAGGCCGCCGCCGAACGTGACGAGCCCGCCGTTGCTGTGCTCGATCGAGCGGACCGGCCCGCCCGCGCCCGACAGCGCGCCGAGCGACGCGCTCGGCATCCGGAAGCGCGCGGCCGTGCCGGCCTTGCGCGTCGCGAGATCGATCGCGCCGATGAACGCGTCGTCCATCCGCGCGAACGCGGCGAGATGCGCGCCCGCGTCGACCACGGCGATCGCGACGGCCGCGCCCGCGGCGCTCAGGCGCGCGGCGTGCGCAACGCCCGCTTCGACGATGCGCAGCGCGCGCTCGAGCGTGAGTTCGGGGGACATCGGCGGCTCCTTGTGCGGTTCGACTGCGAGCCAGTGTAGGGACCGGCGGTATCTGAGAGAATCGGTATTCCGCTCACAAACGTATCAAGTTTTTCTAATGACGATGAAACGCGATCCGCTCGGCGGCCTGCACGTATTCATGAGCGTCGTCACGCACGGCAATTTCACGCGTGCGGCGGCGGCGCTCGGCTTGACGCCGGCCGCGGTGAGCCTGGCGATCGGGCAACTCGAAAGCGAGCTGAAAGTGAAGCTCTTCAGCCGCAGCACGCGCGGCGTGAGCCTGACGGAAGCCGGCCAGCGCTATTACGACGCAACGGCGCAGCCCTACCGGCAGGTCGTCGACGCGCGCGACGCGCTGAACGACGCGCGCGACGAACCCGAGGGCCTGTTGCGGATCAGCGCGCTGCACCTCGCGAAATCGGTCGTGACGGCCGACGTGCTCGCCGAGTTCTTCCGCCGCTACCCGAAGGTGAGCGTCGAGATCCGCTACGAGGATCATCTCGTCGACATCGTCAAGGAACGCCTCGACGCCGGAATCCGCCTCGCGGACCGGCTGCAGCCCGGGATGGTGGGCGTGAAGATCGCGCCCGCGCTCACGTGCGCGCTCGTCGCGACGCCCGGCTATCTCGCGCAGCACGGCGTGCCGGCGAAGCTCGCCGATCTCGCGCGGCACATGTGCATCCGCTTTCGCTTTCCGAAGAGCGGCCGCCTGCACAAATGGCCGCTGCGCGACGGCCGCCGCGACGTCGAGCTCGACGTCGCCGGCCGCTTCGTCAGCACCGATACGGGCGCGGTGATCGACGCCGCGCGCGCGGGCGCGGGCATCGCGTTCGTGTTCATGCGCGAGCGCATCGAGGACGACCTGCGCCGCGGCACGCTGCGCGAGGTGCTGCCGGGCGCGTGCCGGACGCTGCCGCCGATGTGGCTCTACTACGCGAACCGCAAGCACGTGCCGCCGAAGCTGCGCGCGTTCATCGCGGTGCTGCGCGAGCACGCGGCGGCCGACGCGCGGCGCTGACGGCCCGCCCGCGCGTTTCCGGCCGAGCGTTTCCCGGCCGCGCCGCCGTCGCGCCGCTTCGCCCGCGCCCGGAGCGCGGCCGGGAGGCGGCCGGGTTCGCCGCGCCGCGCGAAAGCAGGCGCGCGAAAAGCGGGCGCGCGGCGTGACGTCACGATTTCGTCATTTCGCGCCAGCGCCGGCACCCACGCGCGGGATCGGCTACATTGTGCGGACCGCGCCGCCCGGCGAAGCCCGCCCGTGGGCGCGTCGCGTTTTCTTCACCGATTCATCGACCGAGCCCATCCATGTCCGATCTTTCCGAATTTCCGATCACGAAGAAATGGCCCGCGCAGCATCCGGAGCACATCCAGCTCTATTCGCTGCCGACGCCGAACGGCGTCAAGGTATCGATCCTGCTCGAGGAAACGGAGCTGCCGTACGAGGCGCACGTCGTGCGCTTCGACACGAACGATCAGATGTCGCCCGAGTTCCTGTCGCTGAACCCGAACAACAAGATTCCGGCGATCATCGATCCGCACGGCCCGGGCGGCAAGCCGCTCGCGCTGTTCGAATCGGGCGCGATCCTGCTGTATCTCGCCGAGAAGACGGGCCGGTTCATCCCGGCCGATCCCGCGCGCTGCTACGAGACGATCCAGTGGCTGATGTTCCAGATGGGCGGCATCGGGCCGATGTTCGGCCAGCTCGGCTTCTTCCACAAGTTCGCGGGCCGCGAGTACGAGGACAAACGCCCGCGCGAGCGCTACGTCGGCGAGGCGAAGCGCCTGCTCGGCGTGCTTGACGGCCGCCTCGCGCATCGCCGGTGGATCATGGACGACGCCTATACGATCGCCGACATCGCGACGTTCCCGTGGGTGCGCAACCTGATCGGCTTCTACGAGGCGCGCGAGCTCGTCGAATTCGATCGCTATCCGAACGTGGCGCGCGCGCTCGACGCGTTCGTCGCGCGGCCGGCGGTGGCGCGCGGATTGAACATTCCGGCGCAGCCGTAGGCGCGGCGTTTCGGTTTCTGTCGTTTCTTTCCGTCGCGCTCCGACGTCCACCGCGCGGCGTTTCGCCGCGCCGCGTCGCGCGTGCGGCGCGACGCTTGCCGCACTCGAGCCTGCTGGCAGGCGCAGCCCCGCGCGCGCCTTTTCCCTTTTCCCCCGCCGCGTACGCGGCTTGCCGCCGTGCGAACGCGATGCCGCGGCCTGCCGCGCAGTTCGCGCGCGTACCGTGCGGGCGTGCGGCGCCGATCGGATTGCCGCCTGAATCCCGATGTCCGGCGCGCGCATGCTTCCATACACGACATGCCGGGCGCGCCGTGGTGCGGACGATTTCCCGACTGGTGCATAAAACGTCGCGCCGTTTCTTGCCGCTTTCCTGCCGCTTTCGTGCCGCTCGCCCGCGCCGCCGCGCCGCCGCGCCGCCCGGCGATTACGCCGCCACTGGTCCGCTCCTTGCATGCGAACGCGGTACGCGGGGACGCGGCACGCGCGACGGGGCGGCGGCGGCTCGAACATGGGAGCGGCGTTCGCCGTTTTTTGGGCTCGAACATTTTCGGAATGAAACTAATCGGCAAACAGTCGGGCGCGGCCCTGCCGCTCGACGAAACGCTCCCTGCGCCCGACGCCGCGCCGCTGCGGCTCGACGAATGGCTTCCGTATCAGTTGTTCCTGCCCGCGCAGCATGTCGCGCGCGTGCTCGCCGAGTTCTACGGGCCGCGCTACGGAATCGGTCAGCCGGCGTGGCGGATTCTCGCGACGATCGTCGATCGGCCCGGCACGAACGCGCGGCAGATCGGCGCGGCGCTCGGCATGGACGCGGTGTCGGTCAGCCGGGGGATCGCGCAACTGGTGGGGGCCGGTTTCGCGCGGCGCGACGCGGCGCGCAACGATCGCCGCTACGCATGCGTGATGGCGACGCCCGCCGGGCGCGCGGCGTTCGACGACATCGCCGCGGTGTGCATCGCCGTGGAGCGACGCCTGCTCGACGTGCTGACCCCCGAGGAGCGCGCGACGCTCGCCGCCGCGCTGCCGAAGATCGGGCGCGAGAGCGAGCGCATCGCGATCGTCGGGTGGCAGCGCCTGCTCGACGGCGTTTGAGCGCCCGTTTCATCGCCCATTCCGAGGGCCTGGCTTCGTGCGCGACGTCGCCGCACCGCGCACGGCGCATCACGAGAACCCGAACGCGCGGCGAGTTTCCCGACGGGCGCGCCCACTGTGTCGATCCATGCCGAAAGCGATTGGGCATCCGAACCGATCGATTCGTTTGAGGCCGCCCGGCAATCGAAAATCGTGACGTTTTCTCGAGCGAGGGTCGACATGAACGTTCGCATGGGGTGTTTATCGCTGCTGGCCGCCGTCGCATTCGACGCGCACGCGCAATCATCGGTCGTCCGGATCGGCGTCGCGATGCCGCTGACGGGGCCCGTCGCCCATCTGGGCAAGGACGTGCAGAACGGCGCGCAGCTCGCCGTCGACGAGCTGAACCGCGCGCCGCCGACGATCGAAGGCAAGTCGGTGAAGTTCGTGCTCGTCGTCGAAGACGATCAGGGCGATCCACGGCAGGCGGTGCAGGTCGCGCAGCGCCTCGTCGACGCGCGGGTCGCGGGCGTCGTCGGCGATCTGAACTCGGGGCCGACGATCGTCGCGGCGAAGGTCTACGCGGCGGCCGGCATCGCGCAGATCGCGCCCGCCGCGACCCATCCCGCGTACACGCAGCTAGGCTACAAGACCGCGTTCCGGCTGATGGCGACCGACAACCAGCAAGGCGCGTCGCTCGCCGGGCTCGCCGCGAAGCTCGCGAAAGGCCGGCCGATCGCGCTGATCGACGATCGCGGCGCCTACGGCCAGGGCCTCATCGATCAGACGGAGAAGACACTGCGCGCGAGCGGCGTCACGCGAATCATCCGCGACTACACGACGGACACCGCGGTCAATTTCGCGTCGATTCTCACGCGCGTGAAGGGCGCGCATGCGGCCGTGATCGTCTACGGCGGCGCCGATGCACAGGCGGGGCCGATGGTGCGGCAGATGAAGGCGCTCGGAATCGACGCGGCGTTCGTCGGCAGCGACGGCGTGTGCACCGGGCAGTGGACGGCGCTGTCGTCGGGCGCGAACGAAGGCCAGTTCTGCACGCAAGCAGGCGACCCGCGCGCGAGGATGGCGGGTTACGCGGCGTTCGAGCGGCGTTTCGAGGCGCGCTACGGCAAGGTGATCGTGTTCGCGCCGTATGGCTACGACGCGGTGATGCTGCTCGCCGACGCGATGCGGCGCGCGAATTCGACCGAGCCGGCCGCTTTGCTCGGCGCGCTCGCGACGACCCGTTACGACGGCGTGATCGGCCGCATCCGCTTCAGTCCGCAGGGCGACAACCTGAACGGCGCGGTGACGGTCTACCGCGTGCAGCGCGGCGCGCTCGTGCCGGTGTCCGACTGACACGCGATGCGGCGGCCGCGGAAGGCGCGCGCGCCGCTTTGCCGAGGGCGCCGTTCGCGGCTCGGCAAGACCGGTTTGCCGGACGCGCGCCCGTTCGCCGCCGCGTGCGCGGCTGCGCTGCGGCGTTCCCGCCCGGCGGGCGTACGGATATGACGCGTATGGCGACCGCGGCGAATCGGAGCGGAGAAGCGGAGTAGAGAATCGGAGCAGAAGATCGGACGAGCGAATCGGATCAGAGAAGCGGACCAGCGAATCGAACGGCGGCCGGGCGCGCCGCCCCGCAATCGACCGTCGTCAGCGTTCGTCGGCCTGCCCTTGCAGTAGCTTGCCGAGCAGCTTCGCGAGCTGGCGCTGCTCCGCGTCGCTGAGCGCCGATAGCGCGCGCTGCTGATTCCCGACGTGCGCGACGACCGCGTCGTCGATCAGCGCGAGCCCCGCGGGCGTCAGCGCGACGAGCGTGCCGCGTCCGTCCGCCGGGTTCGGGCGCCGCTCGACCCACCCCGCCTTCTCGAGCCGGTCGATCCGGTTGGTCATGCTGCCCGACGAGATCATCGCCGCGTCGTAGAGCGCCGTCGGCGTGAGCGCGTACGGCGCGCCGCTGCGCCGAAGCGTCGCGAGCACGTCGAACTCGCCCGGCTGCAGGCCGTAGCGCGCGAAAAGCGGGTTGAGCCTGTCGCGCGCGATGACGAGCGCCGCCTCCTGCAACCGCCCGAGCACGATCATCGGCGAAGGATCGAGATCCGGGCGCTCGCGGCGCCATTGCTCGACCGCATGGGCTGCGCGATCCATTAACCCTCCTGTTCGTCCCAGTTATCTTGACGTAGAGATAAGTCGAATCTATCTTGATGCCGAGACAATTATACGCACTGCGCGTGTCCGGCAACCGTCCGGGTGTGCGCCGTCTTCATACTCATGAACCTACTGCTTTCCCCCGCATGGCGGCTCGTCGCCGTCGTTCTCGTCGGCCTGAACCTGCGCCCGGCGCTCGCGTCGATCGGCCCGCTTCTCGACACGATCCAGCGCGCGAGCGGCCTGTCCGACAGCGCGGCGAGCCTGCTCACGACCCTGCCGATCCTGCTGATGGGCGCGCTCGGGCTCGTCGCGCCATGGCTCGCGCGCCGCGTCGGCGTGCGCGCGGGCGTCGGGCTCGGCGTCGCGCTGATCGGGCTCGCGTGCGCGGCGCGCGTCGCGGCGGGCGCGCCCGCCGCGCTGCTCGCCTCCGCGCTGTGCGCGGGGCTCGGCATCGCGGCCGCGCAGGCGCTGCTGCCCGCGTTCATCAAGACGCAATTCGCCGCGCGCGCGGGCAGCGTGATGGGCTTCTATTCGACGTCGATCATGGGCGGCGCGGTGTTCGCGAGCGTCGCCACGCCATTCGCCGCGCACGCGATCGGCTGGACCTGCGCGCTCGCCGGCTGGGCGCTGCCCGCCGCCGCGGCCGCGCTGCTGTGGCCGCTCGCGACCCGCGCGACGGCCCGCCCCGCACACGCGCGCCCCGCCGCGCGCCGCGCCCACGGCGCGCGCGCGTGGCTGCTCGCCGCGTTCTTCGGCCTCGGCACGGGCGCGTACACGCTCGTGCTCGCCTGGCTGCCGCCCTACTACGTGTCGCTCGGCTGGTCGCCCGAAGCCGCGGGCGGCCTGCTCGGCGGCGTGACGCTCGCGGAGGTCGTCGCGGGGCTCACCGTGTCGGCGCTCGTCGAGCGGCTGCCGGATCGCCGCCCCGCGCTCTTCACGGCGCTCGTCTCGCTGTTCGCCGGCCTGATCGCGCTGATCGCCGCGCCGCTCGGCCTGGCGTTGCCCGCGTCGCTGCTGCTCGGCCTCGGGATCGGCGCGCTGTTTCCGCTGTCGCTGATCGTCACGCTCGATCATGCGTCAAGCGCGGCCGAAGCCGGCGCGCTCACCGGCTTCGTTCAGGGCGTCGGCTATCTGATCGCGGGCCTGTTTCCATTCGTCGCGGGCGTGATCCGGCAAAGCGTCGCCGATCTGTCGCCGGCCTGGGGCTTCATGGCCGCGGTGTGCATCGCGATGGCCGCGATGGCCGCGCGCTTCGCGCCGCCGCGGCCCGCCATCGCGCGAAGCGGCGCTCGAAGCGGCACGTGAGATCGCGGGCTGGGACGCGCATGGCGCAACGCCCGGCCGCGCCGGAACTCGGCCGCGGCGCCGCGGTCCCTATTGGGCTTGCTCGTCTGAACGCGCTGATTCGTCTCAAGGACTTGTCCATGCTGTCGACCCGACTTCGCCATCTCGCCGCGGCCGCACTCGTGCTGTCGGCCAGCGCATGCGCGTCATCGCCGCAGGCCGTGCCCGAAGTCGCGTGCCGGCCGGACGAGACGATGCCCAAGCGTCAGTTCCGCGGCACCTGGATCGCCTCGGTGATCAACCTCGACTGGCCGTCGCGCCCGGGCCTGCCGGCCGCCGCGCAGCAGGCCGAGCTGAGCGCGTGGCTCGACGACGCGGTCCGGATGAACCGCAACGCGGTGATCCTGCAGGTTCGGCCGACCGCGGACGCATTCTGGCCGTCGCCGTTCGAGCCGTGGTCGAAATATCTGACGGGCGCGCAAGGCGGCGATCCCGGCTACGATCCGCTCGCGTTCGCCGTCGCCGAAGCGCATCGGCGCAATCTCGAGCTGCACGCGTGGTTCAATCCGTACCGCGTCGCGATGGACGACCGGCTCGACGCGCTCGTCGCCACGCATCCGGCGCGCGCGCATCCGGACTGGGTGGTCCGCTACGGCGGCAAGCTGTATTACAACCCCGGCGTGCCCGCCGCGCGCGCGTTCGTCGTCGACGCGATCATGGACGCGGTCGCCCGCTACGATATCGACGCCGTGCATCTCGACGATTATTTCTACCCGTACCCGGTCGCGGGCGCGACGTTCGACGACGCCTCGGCTTATGCGCAATACGGCGCGGGTTTCGCGACGCTCGCCGACTGGCGTCGCGACAACGTCGATCGTCTCGTCGAATCGCTCGCGCGGCGCATCAAGGCCGCGAAACCGTGGGTGAAGTTCGGGATCTCGCCGTTCGCGGTCTGGCGCAATGCGGCGACCGATCCGCAGGGCTCGCGGACGTCGGCTTCGGTGCAGACCTACGACGACCTTTACGCGGACACGCGCCGCTGGGTGCGCGAGCGCTGGATCGACTATGTCGTTCCGCAGGCGTACTGGGCGCGGGGCTTCGCGCCCGCCGATTACGACGAGGTCGTGGCGTGGTGGGCCAACGAAGTGCGCGGGCGCGACGCGCACCTGTACATCGGGCAGGCGGCGTACAAGGTCGGCACGTCGAATCAATCGCCCGGCTGGTCCGATCCCGACGAGCTGAGCCGCCATCTGGCGTTCAATCTCACCGCGCCCGAGGTGAAGGGCGACGTCTACTTCTCGGCGAAGGACGTGCGCGCGGACCGGCTCGGCGCGACGACGCGCTTGAACCGCACCTGGTATTCGCGCCCGGCGCTCGTGCCCACGATGCCCGCGCTCGGCGGCAACGCGCCGCCGAGCGCGAAGGCGCTGCGCGCGCAACGCACGCCTGACGGCGTGCGGCTGCAATGGCAGGCGGGCTCGGCCGCGGCGGCGTCGTACGCGGTCTATCGCCACGCGCTCGGGCGACAGGACATGTGCGCGGACAGCGACGCGCGCCATCTGCTGGCGATGGTTCGGGGCACGCAATACGTCGACGTCACCGCGCGCGCGGATCGCGACTACCGGTACGTGGTCACGGCGCTCGATCGCCTGTGGCACGAGAGCGAACCCGCGTACGTCGCGATGCCGGCGGCGAAGCCGCGCTGACACGCCGCTCGCGCATGCGCGAGCGGCTCGTCAAGTCCTCGCTTGCGCACGCCTTCGCGCGTTCGCATCTTGATGCCTTCACGCCTTCGCATAGAGCGTCGACTCGTCGAAGCCTTCGGCACTGAGCACCCGCCCGATCAGGATCAGCGCGGTGCGCTCGATCGACCTGCCTGAAACCTTGTCGACGATGTCGGCGAGGGTGCCCGTCACGCGCGCCTCGTCGGGCCAGCTCGCGCGATAGATCACGGCGATCGGGCAATCCGCGCCGTAGTGCGGCAGCACGTCGGCGACGATCCGCGCGAGATGCCGCACGCCGAGATGGATCGCGAGCGTCGCGCGGTGCGCGGCGAGGCTCGCGAGCGATTCGCCGGCGGGCATCGTCGTCTTGCCCGCGTAGTGCGTGAGGATCACGGTCTGCGCGACGCCCGGCAGCGTCAGCTCGACGCCGAGCGCCGCTGCGCACGCGGCCGTCGCGGTCACGCCGGGCACGATCTCGTAAGGAATCCCGAGCGCGGCGAGCCGGCGGATCTGCTCGCCGATCGCGCCGTAGAGCGGCGGATCGCCGGAATGCACGCGCGCGACGTCCTGCCCCTTGCCGTGCGCGCGCGCGAGCAGCGCGACGATTTCGTCGAGATCGAGCTCCGCCGTGTTCACGACGAGCTCGGCGCGATGGCCGTCGAGCACCGCGGCCGGCACGAGCGAGCCCGCGTACAGGATCACCGGGCAACGGCGCACGAGGCGCTGGCCCTTCACCGTGATCAGCTCGGGGTCGCCCGGACCCGCGCCGATGAAGTACACCGTCATTCAACACACTCCGTCATTCATTCGATGATTCGAGGACGATGCGTCGCGCGCCGAGCGCTGCGAGCCGCGAGCCTCGGCTCACGCCTGCGTCGCAAGCCGCCCGTCGCGCTTCGCACGCCGTCCGTCTTCGCACGCCGTCCGTGCGCGGCGGCATGGCGAGACGCGCGGCGCAGGATCGCCGGGCGCGGCGCGCTTGGCGCGCACCGTTCGTGCGTCTCGCTTGCCGTCCCCGCTCGCGCACCGCGCGCCGCACGGCGCGCGACGCGGCACGCGCGACCACGGGCGGGCGACGTCGCGCCGCTCTCCCGTCTCACGCCCGCGCATCCGCGCGCGGCCCGTCACGGCGCGCGCCACGCGCGCAGCGCGTCGACGAGCGCGGCCGTCGCGCCGAACTCGCGATCCGCGTCGGGCAGCGCAGGCCGCTCGACCATCACGACCGGCACGCGCCGCTCGCGCGCGACGTCGAGTTTCGCCTCCGTCGCCGCCCCGCCGCTGTTCTTGCTGACGACGACGTCGATCGCCGCCGCCGCGAACAGCGCGCGCTCGCCTTCGAGCGAAAACGGCCCGCGCGCGGCGAGCACGTGCGCGCGCGCGTTGCCGGCATGCGCGTCGAGGCAGCGCACGAGCCAGTGCTGGTGCGGCGCAATCTCGTCGAGATGCGCGAGCGGCTCGCGCCCGAGCGTGAAAAGCGGCCGCGCGAACGGCGCGATCGCGGCGAGCACGCCCGCCCAATCGGCGACGCCGCGCCAGTCGTCGCCCGGCCGCGGCCGCCACGGCGCGCGGCGCAGCGCCCAGTACGGCACGCCCGCCGCGCGGCAGGCGGCGGCCGCGTTCGCGCTGATCCGCGCGGCGAACGGGTGCGTCGCATCGACGACGAGCGCGACCGCGTGCTCGCGCAGGTAGCGCGCGAGCCCGTCGGCGCCGCCGAAGCCGCCGACCCGCACGACGCACGCGAGATCGTCGGGCACCCGGCCGAGGCCGGCGAGGCTGTACACGTCGTGCGGCGCGAGCGCACGCGCGGTGCGCAGCGCGTCGCCCGTGCCGCCGAGCAGCAACACGCGGCGCACGCTCATGGCACGACGCCGACGATGCGGCCCTCGCGGTCGATCGCGAGCGTCTCGACGTCGACCTCGCCGGGCACGATGTCGCGCGCCACGCGGCGCGCATGCGCGCAGACGACGTCGCCGAGCGGCACGTGGTGCGCGAGCGCGAGCGCCAACGCCTGCTGGCTCGTGTTCGCCGCGCGGATCTCGTGCTGCAGCACGGCGCTCGCGCCCGCTTCGCCCGCCCATTCGGCGAGCAGCGGCAAATCGATGCTCGAATGGCGGCTGTGCAGATCGAGATGGCCCGCCGCGAGCTTGCTCAGCTTGCCGAAGCCGCCGCACAGCGTGAGCCGCGCGACGCTCGCGCGGCGCAGGTACTTGAGCACCGCGCCCGCGAAATCGCCCATCTCGATCAGCGCGATGTCGGGCAGGCCGTAGCGCGCGCGCACCGCGTCCTCGCTCGCGTTGCCGGTGCACGCGGCGATATGCGTGACGCCGTTGGCGCGCGCGACGTCGATCCCCTGATGAATCGACGCGATGTACGCGGAGCACGAGAACGGCCGCACGATGCCCGTCGTGCCGAGAATCGACAATCCGCCGACGATGCCGAGGCGCGGGTTCATCGTCTTGCGCGCGAGCGCCTCGCCGTTCTCGACGCCGATCGCGACGTCGAAGCCGCCCGCATAGCCGTGCTCGGCCGCGAGCGCCGCGAGGTGCTCGGTCATCATCCGGCGCGGCACCGGGTTGATCGCCGGCTCGCCGACGGCGATCGGCAGCCCCGCGCGCGTGACCGTGCCGACGCCCGGCCCCGCGCGAAAGCGCACGCCCGGCTCGTGAACGAGCCGCACGCGCGCGAACACGAGCGCGCCGTGCGTGACGTCGGGGTCGTCGCCCGCGTCCTTGATTGTGCCCGCCTCGGCGCCGCCGTCGTCGGTCGCGCGGCAGAACGCGAGGCGCATCGCGACGTGCTGGCCCTTCGGCAGCACGATGTCGACCGTGTCGCTCGCGACGCCCGTGAGCAGAAGGCGCGCGGCGGCGAGCGACGTCGCGCTCGCGCAGCTGCCCGTCGTGTAGCCGAAGCGCAGCGGCGCCGGCTGCTCGGGGGTTTCGTCGCGCATCATGCGTGCTCCGGCTGCGCGCCGCGCGGCTTGCGCGCGTCGTACAGCGTGACGGGCAGCGCCTGCCGCCACGCGTCGAAGCCGCCGAGCGGCTGCGCGTGCGCGACCGACACCCGCGTGAGCGTGCCGCCATGCCGCTCGCGCCACGCGACGAGCGCCGCCTCGCCCTGCAGCGTCACCGCGTGCGCGACGAAGCGCCCCCCCGGCTTCAGGCCCGCCCAGCAAGCGTCGAGCACGCCTTCGCGGCTCACGCCGCCGCCGACGAACACCGCGTCGGGCGCGCGCAGGCCCGCGAGCGCGTCGGGCGCGCGGCCCGCGACGAGCTCGAGCGCCGGCACGCCGAGCGCGTCGCGGTTGTGCTCGATGAAGCGCTGCCGGTCCGGATGCGCCTCGATCGCGATCGTCCGGCAACTCGGGTGCGCGCGCATCCATTCGATACCGATCGACCCGCAGCCCGCGCCGACGTCCCACAGCAATTCGCCCGGCGCGGGCGCGAGCCGCGCGAGCGCGAGCGCGCGCAGATCGCGCTTCGTGATCTGGCCGTCGTGGCGATACGCGTCGTCCGGCAAGCCCGGGGTGAGCGCCAGGCGCGGCGCGTCGGCGCACGCGCGGCATTCGATCGCGACGACGTTCAGCGCGGCCGCGCGCGCGTCGCGCCAGGCATCGGCGCGCGCGTCGAGACGCCGCTCGAGCGGGCCGCCGAGATGCTCGAACACGCTCATCGCGCTCGGCCCGAAGCCGCGCGCGACGAGCGCGCCGGCGATCGCGGCGGGCGTCGCGCCGTCCGCGCTCAGCACGAACAGCCGCCGGCCCGGATACAGGTGCCGATGCAGCGACGCGAGCGGCCGGCCGACGAGCGACACCGCGTCGACGTCCTGCAACGGCCAGCCGGTGCGCGCGGCCGCGAGCGACAGCGACGACGGCGCGGGCAGCACGCGCCATTCGTTCGGCGCGAGCGCGCGCGCGAGCAGCGCGCCGACGCCGAACAGCATCGGATCGCCGCTCGCGAGCACGCACACGCGCGCCGGACGCCGCGCGAAGAGCGGCGCGAGATCGAACGGCTTCGGCCAAGGCGCGCGCTGCGCGCGATGCCGCGCGGGCAGCATCGCGAGATGCCGCTCGCCGCCCATCACCACCGCCGCGTCGGCGAGCGCGCGCCGCGCCGGCTTGCCGAGCCCCGCGTATCCGTCGTCGCCGATGCCCACCACCGTCAGCCACGCGGTCATCCGTCGTACTCCATCGTGTTTCCGTCGATCCTGAAAGCGACGCCCGCGCTGCGCATCCCGCGCTCGGGCGTCGCGAAAAAAGGCATAATACAGCGTCCGTCGACCGGCGCCCCACGGGGCCCAAGAGGGAACGCAGGGCGCGCCGCGCCGCTGCGGCCGCCCCCGCAACTGTGAGCAGCGAGTCCGCATCCGATCCACGCCACTGGCCACGCCGCCCTTTCGCGGCCGCCGGGAAGGCCCGCTGCGGACGACGACCTGCCAGCCAGGAGACCTGCCGGGACGTTTCGTTCGTGCAAGCCTTCATCGGGCGGGGTGTACCGATGCCGTTGCCCGCCGCCGCGCGCATTGCGCGGACGGCCGCCTCGGGCCGCCGCGCGACGCTTGATCCGGAGCGCTGTTGAATCCTTCCGCCGCTGTCTTTTCATCCGCCGCCGCACGTGCCGCGAGCGCATGCCCGGGGCTCGTTCGCATCGTCGCCGCGCGCGACGGCGGCCTGTGCCGAATCAAGCTGCCGGGCGGCGCGCTCACCGCCGCGCAGGCGCGCGCGGTCGCGGCCGTCGCGCGCGCGTTCGGCTCGGGCGTGATCGAGGCGACCAATCGCGCGAACCTGCAAGTGCGCGGCGTGAAGGCCGGCCGCGAGGCGAGCGCGAGCCGCGCGCTGATCGACGCGGGGCTCGGGCCGTTGATGGACGGCGCGAGCGCGGCGTCGCTCGAGGCGTGCGCGGCCGCGCGCGACGACGTGCGCAACGTGATGCTCAGCCCGACGGCCGGGCGCGACCCCGACGCGCTCGTCGACAGCGCGGCGCTCGCCGCGCGCCTCCTCGCGATGCTGCAAACCGAGCCGCGCTGCGCCGCGCTATCGCCGAAATTCTCGGTGCTGCTCGACGGCGGCGAACGGCTCGCCGCGCTCGACCATCCTCACGACATCTGGCTGTCCGCGCTGCGCGACGCGCACGGCGCGCCCGCCGATACGCAGTTCGCGATCGGGCTCGCCGGCTGCCCGCCCGTCGACGGCGGGCAGGCCGCGCCGGGGGCGCCGTGCGCCGGCGCGCTCGCCGCCGTCGCGCCCGAGCATGCGGTCGAGTGCGTGCGCGCGCTCGTGACGAGCTTCGTCGAACTCGCGCCCGCGGGCGCGACGCGCATGCGCGAGCTGCTCGCGACGTGCCCGCCCGACGCGTTCCTTTCACACGTCGAATCGAAGCTATCCGAATCGAAGCAGCCGTTCGCGCTGCGGCGCGACGCGCATCTGGCCGGCTGGCGGCGCGCGCGCGTCGACGCGGCGCTGCGCTTGGGCATCCTGCCCGAGCGGGATCCGGCGCGCTGCGCCGTCGGCGCGCAGCCGCCGCTCGGCCGGCTCGACGCGGCCGCGCTCGCGGCGCTCGCGGCGCTCGCCGACACGCACGGCGACGGCACGCTGCGCATCACGCCGTGGCAAGGCGTGATGCTGCCCGCCGTCGCGCGCGCGGCCGCGCCCGAGGCGCTCGCGCGTCTCGCCGCGCTCGGCTTCGTGTGCGACGCGGCCGCGCCGCTCGCGCACATCGTCGCGTGTGCGGGCTCGCGCGGCTGCGCGCGCTCGCCCGCCGACACGAAAGCGCACGCGCTCGCGCTCGCCGCGCGTCTGGCCGCCTCCGTCGACGTGCACGTGACGGGCTGCGCACGCTCGTGCGCGTTGCCGCACGCGGCCGCGCACACGCTCGTCGCGAGCGCGGCCAGCCGCTACGACCTCTATCGGCGCGACGGCGCGACGGGCTTCGGCCGCGCCGTCGCGCGCCAACTGACGATCGACCAGGCCGCCGACGCGCTCGCGCGCGGCGCGCGGCCCTCTCAGGATGACCTCGATGCTTGACTACCTTCGCGACGGCCGCGCGATCTACCGCGAATCGTTCGCGACGATCCGCGCGCAAGCCGATCTGACGGGCGTGCCGCCCGACCTCGAAAAACTCGCGGTGCGCGTGATCCACGCGTGCGGCATGGTCGACATCGTCCGCGACCTGCGCTTCTCCGCGGGCGCGGGCGAAGCGGGCCGCGCGGCGCTCGCCGCCGGCGCGCCGATTCTCTGCGACGCGCGAATGGTCGCCGAAGGGATCACGCGCGCGCGGCTGCCGGCGAGCAACCCGGTGATCTGCACGCTCGGCGCCCCCGAGGTGCCGCACCTGGCGCGCGAGCTCGGCAACACGCGCTCGGCGGCCGCGCTCGAGCTGTGGCGCGCGCATCTCGCGGGCAGCGTCGTCGCGATCGGTAACGCACCGACCGCGCTCTTTCATCTGCTCGACATGATCGACGCGGGCGCGCCGCGCCCCGCCCTCATCCTGGGTTTTCCGGTGGGCTTCGTCGGCGCGGCCGAATCGAAGGCGCTCCTCGCGGCCGACAGCCGCGGCGTGCCGTTCGTCGCGATCGCGGGCCGCCGCGGCGGCAGCGCGATGGCCGCGGCCGCCGTCAACGCGCTCGCCTCGGAGGCCGAATGACGCGCAAGACCGGCCGCCTCTTCGGGCTCGGCGTCGGGCCGGGCGACCCCGAACTGCTGACGCTCAAGGCGCTGCGCATGCTGCAGGCCGCGCCCGTGGTGGCGTACTTCGTCGCGAAGGGCAAGAAAGGCAACGCGTTCGGCATTGTCGAGGCGCATCTGTCCGATGCGCAGGCGCACCTGCCGCTCGTCTACCCGGTGACGACCGAGACGCTGCCGCCGCCGCTTTGCTACGAAACCGTGATCGCCGATTTCTACGATACGGCGGCCGCGCTCGTCGCCGCGCATCTCGACGCGGGCCGCGACGTCGCGGTGATCTGCGAAGGCGATCCGTTCTTCTACGGCTCGTACATGTATCTGCATGACCGGCTCGCGCCGCGCTACGACGCCGAAGTCGTGCCGGGCGTGTGCTCGATGCTCGGCGGCGCGGCGGTGCTCGGCGTGCCGCTCGTCTACCGGAACCAGAGCCTCGCCGTGCTCTCCGGCGTGCTGCCCGAGGACGAGCTGCGCCAGCGTCTCGCGAGCGCCGACGCGGCCGTCGTGATGAAGCTCGGCCGCAACTTCGACAAGGTGCGCCGCATGCTCGACGCGCTCGGCCTCGCGCGGCGCGCGCTGTACGTCGAGCGCGCGACGATAGCCGCGCAGCGGATCGTGCCGCTCGCGGACGTCGATCCGATGGCGTCGCCGTATTTTTCGCTGCTCGTCGTGCCGGGGGAAAAATGGCAAGGATGACCGCCGCGCCCGCGATCGTGATACTCGGGCCGGGCGCGCTCGAGACCGCGCGCCGGATCCAGGCGCGCTTCGACGGCGCGCGGGTGCACGCGCTCGCCGGGCGCGCCGAGGCGGACCTCGCGTTCGCCGAGCTCGGCCCGCATCTGCGCGAGCTGTATGCGCGCGGCGCGCCGATCGTCGCGCTGTTCGCGGCCGGCATCGCGATTCGCTGCGTCGCGCCGTGCCTCGCCGACAAGGGCGCGGAGCCGCCCGTGCTCGCCGTCGCCGAGGACGGCAGCGCGGTCGTGCCGCTGTTGGGCGGCCTCGCGGGCGCCAACGCGCTCGCGCGCGAGATCGCCGACGCGCTCGGCGTCGCGGCCGCGATCACGACGAGCGGCGAACTGCGCTTCGGCGCGTGCATGCTGAACCCGCCCGAAGGCTACGCGCTCGCCGATCTCGACGCGGGCAAGCGCTTCGTGTCCGATCTGCTCGCGGGCGAAAGCACGCGCGTCGAAGGCGATGCGCGCTGGCTCGACGATGTCGCGCTGCCGCGCGACGCGCACGCGGCGCGCGTGATCCGCGTCACGCCGCATGCGTCGCGTGGCGACGCGCACGCGTTGCTGATCCATCCGCGCAGCGTCGTCGTCGCGTTGGGCGATGGCGATATCGACGGCGAGGGCCTGCGCGACGACGCGCGCAGCGTCTCGGCGCCCGATGCCACCGGTCGCGCCCGCGCGAACGCGGCGGCGCCCGCGCGCGCCGCGTCGCCGGATCTGCCGCCGCTTGCCGCGCGCATCGCCGCCGCGCTCGCCGCGCATGATCTCGCGCCGCTCGCGCTCGCGGCCGTCGTCGCGCCCGCGCGGCGCATCGCCGAGCACGCGCTGACCGACGCGGCGCGCGCGCTGCGCGCGCCGTTGCGCTTCGTCGAAACGAACGCGCGCGACGCCGCCGGCGTGCTCGACGCCGCGTTGCCCGCGGCGCTCGCGCCGCGCGTCGACGCCTCGCGCGCCGCGGCGGGCTCGCCGCGAACGACGCCGCCCGAGCCGCGCGACGTCGCGATCGCCGTCGCCCGCGCGCCCGTCGACGCCGATGCGCTCGGCATCGCGCGCGGCCGCCTGACGGTGCTCGGCCTCGGCCCCGGCCGCGCGGACCTGATGACCCCCGCCGCGCGCGCGGCGCTCGCCGACGCGACCGACATCGTCGGCTACGCGACCTACGTGAACATGGCGGGCCCGTTGCGCGCCGATCAGCAACTGCACGTATCCGACAACCGCGAGGAGCTGCAGCGCGCGCGCTACGCGTTCGAGCTCGCCGCGCGGGGCCGGCGCGTCGCGGTCGTGTCCTCGGGCGACCCCGGCGTGTTCGCGATGGCGGCCGCCGTGCTCGAGGCGCTCGACGGCGCCGACGACGCGCGCTGGGCGGCCGTCGAGCTCGACGTCGTGCCCGGCGTGTCGGCCGCGCTCGCGACGGCGGCCGAAGCCGGCGCGCCGCTCGGCCACGATTTCTGCCTGATCTCGCTGTCGGACAACCTGAAGCCGTGGGCGATCATCGAAAAACGCATCGATCACGCGGCGGCCGCCGATTTCGCGCTCGCGTTCTACAACCCGGTGTCGCGCGCGCGGCCCGTGCAGTTCGATCGCGCGCTCGACATCGTGCGCCGGCATCGCGCGCCGGAGACGGTCGTCGTGCTCGGCCGCGACATCGGCCGCCCCGGCGCGACGCTCGCGACGACGACGCTCGCCGCGCTGTCCGCGCAGCAGGTCGACATGCGCACGATGGTGATCGTCGGCTCGTCGACGACGCGCCGCGTCGCGCGCGACGGCGCGCGCGACTGGGTGTATACGCCGCGCTGGTATCGCTGATATCGCGGCCGCCGAAGCGAGGCGACGCACGGCGCGTCGTCCCGCTTCGCCGGCAACGGGCGCGCCGCGCACCGAGCGCGCCCGCTGCGCGCTTGCGCGCCTTCCCGCCGCGCGCGGCGTGCCGCAGCCCATCCTTGCGTTCAATATCCGAAACCGTTTCGGATATCGAATCAACGCGCGCGTCATACCTTGAATCCGAATAATAAAAAGAACGACTCACGATTCCATCATGCGGTGGATTCCTCCATGATGTGCAAGCCGAAGCGCCGGCCGAGCGTCGAGTGCGGCCACGCGGCGGCGATATGCAGGCCAGCATATCCACCCCATCAACATGGAGAGAACAATGAATTTCAGCATGTTGTCCCGCATCGTCCCGCGCGCGCTCGCGGCGGGCTGTCTGTTCGCGGCGGCGGGCGCGTCGCAGGCGGCGGGCGTGTACGCGCCCTACGTCGACGTGACGCTCTACCCGACGCCGCTCGTCGACCAGATCGGCGTGCAGCAAGGCATCCAGCAATTCATGCTCGCGTTCGTCGTGTCGGGCGGCAACCAGTGCACGCCGTCATGGGGCGGCGTGCAGCCGATCGGCAACGGCGCGACGGGCGATCTGCTCGACAAGATCGCGACGTCGGTCACCGCCTATCGCGCGAAGGGCGGCGACGTGGCGGTATCGTTCGGCGGCGCGGCCGGCCAACCGCTGATGCAGGCGTGCTCGAGCGTCGCCGCGCTGAAGGGCGCATATCAGACCGTGATCGACACGTACAGCCTCACGCACGTCGATTTCGACATCGAAGGCGCGTCGCAGCAGGATTCGGCCGCCGTCGCGCGCAACTTCCAGGCGGTCGCGCAACTGCAAGCCGACTACGCGGCCAAAGGCAAGCCGCTGCACGTGACGCTCACGCTGCCGGCGATGCCCACGGGCCTCGTGCAGGACGGCCTGAACGTGCTGAACGCGGCGCTCGCGAACAACGTGACGCTCGACGCGGTGAACATCATGACGATGGATTACGGCCCGTCCGGCATCGACATGGGCGCGGCCGCGATCAGCGCCGCGCAGGGCCTCTACTCGCAGCTCGACACCGCGTACAAGTCGGCCGGCAAGCCGCAGACCGACGCGCAATTGAAGCAGCTCGTCGGCGTGACGCCGATGATCGGCGTGAACGACGTCGCGGGCGAGATCTTCACGCTCGCGAACGCGCAGAGCGTGCAGACGACGGCCGCGAACAACAACTACGGCTTCGTCGGCATCTGGTCGATCACGCGCGACAAGGCATGCGACGGCAGCTCGCAGTACGCGTCGCCGATCTGCTCGGGCGTCGCGCAGCAGCCGTACGCGTTCTCGTCGGTCTTCAAGCAACTGGGCGGCCATTGGGGCGCGGGCGTCACCCAGGACCCGAACTACGGCGGCGGCTCGGACGGCGGCGGCAAGCCCCAGCCGGGCGCGCCGTGGTCGGCCACGCAGGTCTATACGGCGGGCGCGACGGTCACGTACCAGGGCACGACCTATCAGGCCCAATGGTGGACGCAGGGCGACATTCCGGGGCAGGCGTCGGTGTGGAAGCCCGTCGGCGGCAACGTGCCGGCCTGGTCATCGACGACCGCGTATCCGGGCGGCGCGTGCGTGACGTATCAGGGCGCGAAGTATTGCGCGAAATGGTGGACGCAGGGCGACGTGCCGAGCGCGGGCGGCCCCTGGACGCGAGCGTGACCGAGGCGGCCGGCCCGCGCGTCCTCGCGCGGTAGCCGGCCGCGGGACCGGCGCGCCGCCGGCCGGTCCGGTGCGTGCGGCCGCGCGGGCCGTTCGGCGCACGGCGCGCGCCGAACGGCCCGTCTCTTTCCGGATGCGTCATATCGCCCTCTGGCCGCGGCCCGGTACGATGACGCGCGCGTGGGCGAGCCCGTCGCCGACGGTCGGCGGCGGTGGAGCGCGCGCGCCGCGCCTGAACTGTCCGTCGACAAAATCACGACCGTGCAGGCTCGCGCCAAGCGGCGGGCCGCCCGCGCCGCCCGCCGCAACGCCGACGCGCGTCGTTGCGGCGCGGTGTTCATTCGGCGGCGCACGGCGACCCTATGACGATCGGACGATGGAGCGACGCCGCGCGACTGCAGTATCCTGAGCGCGTCGATCTTCCCGGAGCCGCCATGAAACGCTTCCTGTCGTGCGTCGCCCTCGTCTGCTTCGCGCTGCCCGCCGCGCATGCTCAAACGCAGACCTACCACTTCGAAGAAGGCGGCACGACCCCCACGGGCGTCACGTCGCAACCGGCCTCCGCCGCGGCGCAGGCGCGCACGCAGCGGGCGAAGCCGCATCGGCATCCCGTGCGCCGCAACAAGCATCATCGGACGCACCGCCGCGCTCGCAGCGCGCAGAACGATCGCTTCTATTCGCAGCCGTGACGCTCGCCGCGCGCTCGCGCGCGGCGAGCGGCGCCATTCATCGACAGCCGTTTGGCCGTCGTAGGCAAGCCGCCGCGTCCGACAGCCGGCGCATGACGCGCATGACCCGCGAGACACGACGCGCGGCATGCGAGCCGCGGTTCGCGGCGCTCGCCATCCGGGGTGCCCGACGGCGGGCGAGCCGGCCACGCGTGGAGCAACGCGCGAGCGACGCACGACGATACTCGACGGCGCACCACTTCGCGAAGCGCAAGCCGCTCGCGTGAGGCGCGGCCTCGTCCGCGCGCGTCTCACGCGGCGTGACGCCGCGCGCGGACAAAGCCCCGGCGCGCCGGCGGGCGGGTCACGCCGCTTGCAGCGCGGCGATCCGCGCATGCAGCCATCGGCGCAGCGCGTCGATTTCTTCGATGCACACCGAATGCGGCATCGGATACGCGTGCCAGTCGACGCTCGCGCCTTTGTCGCGCGCGAAATCGCGGGCGGCCTCGCCCAGGCGGATCGGCAGGATGTCGTCGTCCGTGCCGTGCGCGGCGAAGATCGGCGTCGTGCGATTCGCGTCGGCGAGCCGCGCGTCGATGAAGCCCGGCGAAGGCACGTAGCCGGACAGCACGATCAGCCCCGCGAGCGCGTCCGGGTGCGTGAGGCCCGCCGAGTACGCCATCGCGCCGCCCTGCGAGAAGCCCGCGACGAAGATTCGCGACGTCGGGATGCCGCGCCGGTTCTGCTCGGCGATCAGGCCGCGCACGCTCGCGCACGATGCGTCGATCCCGGCTTCGTCGACCTGGCGGTTCACGCCTTCGAACGACAGGATGTCGTACCACGCGCGCATCACGTAGCCGTTGTTCGCGGTGACCGCGATCTCGGGCGCGTTCGGGAACACGAAGCGCACCGCCGGGCCGTTCGCGATTCGCAACTCGGGCACGAGCGGCACGAAATCGTTCGCGTCGGCGCCGAGGCCGTGCATCAGGATCACCGCGAAGGCGGGGTTCGGGCCGGTCTCGATTTCGATCGTCGGCGTTTCGTCGAGCATGCTGGAGCTCCGTTCGGATGGGGGGATCGGAAGAATACGCGTCGATGATCGCACATCGGGATGACCGGCGCCGCGCTTGCTCGCGCGACGGGCGGCCGTGTTTCGTGACGTGTCTCGTGACGTGTTTGGTGGGCGCGTTTCGCTATCTCGGCGGCCTCGCCGCCCGCCTCGCGGCCCCGGCTGCGCATGATCGCGCGAGCGGGCCGCGTGAACAGCCCGCGCATGGCGAGCGCGCGTTCGCCGCCGTTTCCCGATCGATGCGACCCGCGCGGCCCGCACGCCGCATTGCCGCTCATGCCGCCGCCGCGCATGCCACCGTCGGCGCGTTCACCCGCCCCCGCGCTCGAGCGCCTGCGGCGTGACGAGCGCCGCGCCCCACGCGTGCGCGAGCCGCTCGCAGCGGCCGAGCCTCACGGGCGCGTCGTCGAAGTCGACGATGACGATCCGCTCGGCAAGCGCCGGCCGCGCCGGCGACTCGGTCGTTCGCCCGTCCGACAGCAGCCACAGCCAGCGCTGCTGCCCCGGGTGGCGCCGCGCGGCGCGCGCGAGCAGCCGCGTCGCGGCGCCGATACCCCGCGTGAGCGGCGTGCCGCCGCCCGCGCCGACGGGCGCGAGCCAGCGCTCGTTCCACCAGCGCGGCACGGCCGGCCCGAACCGCACGTCGGCCGCGTTGCCGCCGAAGCACACGAGCGCCGCGTCGGCACGCTCGCGCGCCAGCGAATCGAACAGCGCGACGACGAGCCCCTTCGCGCGCGCGAGCCGCTCGGCCGTCAGCATCGACGCCGAGCAGTCGAGCACGAAGCAATGCAGCGCGCCCGGCGAGCCGGCCTGCGGACGATAGCGCAGATGGTCGGCGCGCCATGCTTCGCCGCGCTTCGCCGCGAGCGTCGCGCGCCACGCGATGCGCGTGCCGGGGCGGCCGCGCGCATCGTCATGCCGCATATGCCGCATGCCTCGTTCGAGCCATCGAAGCCCGCTGTTCGGCGCGTGCGCGGCGACAGCGGCGGCATCCGCCCGATGGCTCAGCGTTTTTTTAGCGGCAGCGGGATCACGCCCTTGACGGGCGCGATGCCCGCCGGCTCGGGCGGCAGATAGCCCCAGTCGCTATCGTCGGCGGCCGGCCCACGGCCGCCGTCGCGCGCCGCGGCGCGCTCGTCCGCCGCGCGCCGCTGCGCGTCGGACGGCGCGCGCGCAGCGGGATGCGCCGGTCCGCTCGCGCCGCCGGGCAGCGCGTCGCGAGGCGTGGGCGCGCGCGTGGCTTCGGCTTCGCCCGGATCCGCGCGCCCGCCCGGCGCGTCGCCGCCGGCCGAACGCGATGCGGGCGGAGGCTCGCGTCGCCCCATCGGCTGAGGCCCGGCTTGAGACCCGGGTTGAAATCCGGGCTGAAATTCAGGTTGCGGCTCGAACCGCGTGCGCCGATGGCGCAGCACATCGGCGGCGACGCGCTCGACGTGCGCCGCGGCGACGCGCGCCGCCCCGTCGAGCGCCGCGAGCGCCCGCGCGGCGCGCAGCATCACGAGGTCGCCGCGCAGGCCGTCGACGGCCGCGCCGATGCACAGCTCGGCGACGCGCGCGTGCGCGGCGTCGTCGAACGCGAGCGCCGCCTGCGCGTCGCGGTACTGCGCGCGAAAGCCGTGCGGATCGAGATCGAACGCGAGCCGCGCCTTGACGATCCGCTGCCGCGTCGCCGCGTCGTAGCAGTTCGCGAGCTCCACCATCAGCCCGAAACGGTCGAGCAGTTGCGGGCGCAACTCGCCCTCTTCCGGGTTCATCGTGCCGACGAGCGCGAAGCGCGCCGCGTGGCTGTGCGACACGCCGTCGCGCTCGACCGTGTTGACGCCGCTCGCGGCCGCGTCGAGCAACGCGTCGACGAGCGCGTCCGGCAGCAGGTTGATCTCGTCGACGTACAGCACGCCGAGATGCGCGCGCGCGACGAGGCCGGGCGAAAAGCGCACCGTATTGTCGGCGAGCGCGCTCGCGAGGTCGAGCGAACCCGTCACCTGCTCGTCGCTGGCCGACAGCGGCAGCGTGACGAAGCGCCCCTCGGGCAGCAGCTCGGCGAGCGCGCGCGCGGCGGTCGATTTCGCGGTGCCGCGCGGGCCGCTCACGAGCACGCCGCCCAGGCCCGGATCGACGGCGACGAGCAGCAGCGCCTGCTGCAACGCCGCCTGGCCGATCAGCGCGGAAAACGGATAGGCGGCCGGCAATGCGCGGTCGTCGGAGGCGGCGGCCGTTGCCGCGCCGGCTTCGTTCGTTGGGTTCAATTCAGTTCCCGTGGTGATGGCGGTTGCATCGGATGCGCCTGCCGCGCCCGACAAAGCGCGCGCGGCGTCCGCGCGTATCGCGTCATGATCGACGCGGGCACGGCTCGCGCCACTCGCGCACGCAGCCTCGGCGGCGCGCGCCCGGCATGCGTCGGGCCGGCCGCGCCGCCTGCGCGGCCGCGATCGATCGCGTCTCGTTCGCCCGCCGCTGCCGCGCCGGTTCGATGCGACGCGGCGCCGGCATCCGGCGAGTGCGAACCGCGCCGCGCATGACATCGATTGCCAGGCGATCGACGCCGCGCATGCGACGCGCATCGCGCCGGCGCAACCGCCGTTCGCCGCGCGCAGCGGGCGCGCGGCGAATCGCCCGCGCGCTTTGCTCCGCCGCCGATCGTTCGCGTTTCGCTCATCATCGCATACGCCGCCCGGCTGCCGCGCCGCCGGCGCGCCGGCACCACGCTCATCGTCGTCGCATCGTGCGCGGGGCCCGGATCGCCCCCGTCACACACATCGCACGCATCGCGCATCGATCGCGCCGCGCTTGCCACGCCGCGCATCCCGCTCGCGCGGCACGCGGCGCGTGCGCCCTCGATCGCCGCGCCGCTCATCGCCGGCCGCCTTCGAGCCGCTGCTCGCTCGCGAGCAGATAGCCCTCGATCGCGTCGCGGTGCGCGCCGGGCGCCTGCCACAGGCCGCGCTGCATCGCCTCGACGAGCCGCTCGCAGATCCCGTGCAGCGCGTGCGGATTGTGGCGCTCGAGGAACGCGCGCGTATCGGCGTCATGCAGGTACGCATCCGCGACGAGCGCGTACTGGTGATCGGATACGACGCGGGCAGTCGCGTCGTATCCGTACAGATAGTCGACGGTCGCCGCGATCTCGGCCGCACCCTTGTAGCCGTGCCGCTTCACGCCGTCGATCCACTTCGGATTGACCACCCGCGAGCGGATCACCCGCGCGATCTCCTCGCGCAGCGTGCCGATCCGCGGCGCGGCCGGATTGCTGTGATCGCCGTGATAGAGCCCCGGCTGCCGGCCCGACGCGTGGCGCACCGCGGCCGCCATCCCGCCCTGGAACTGATAGTAGTCGTTCGAATCGAGGAGGTCGTGCTCGCGATTGTCCTGGTTCTGCACGACGGCGTCGATCGTCGCCAGGCGCGCGCCGAACGCGTCGTGCGCGGCCTCGCCCGCGCTGTTCTGCGCGTATGCGTAGCCGCCCCAGTTCCGGTAGGCATGCGCGAGATCGGCGTCGGTCTGCCAGCGGCGGCCGTCGATCAGCGCCTGCAAGCCCGCGCCGTATCCGCCCGGGCGCGCGCCGAACACGCGCCAGCCGGCGCGCCGGCGCGCCTCGTCGGCGGGCATGCCGCGCGCGACGAGCGCGTCGGCCTCGCGCCGCACGCGCGCGCGCACCGGGTTCAGGTGCTCGGGCTCGTCGAGCTCGGCCACCGCCTGCACGGCCGCATCGAACAGGTGCATCACGTTCGCGAACGCGTCGCGGAAGAAGCCCGACACGCGCAGCGTCACGTCGATGCGCGGCCGGTCGAAGATCTCGATCGGCAGGATCTCGAAATCGGTCACCCGATGACTGCCGTGTGCCCACTTCGGCCGCACGCCGAGCAGCGCGAGCGCCTGCGCGACGTCGTCGCCGCCCGTGCGCATCGTCGCCGTGCCCCACACCGACAGGCCGACCGCGCGCGGGTAATCGCCGTGCTCCTGCAGGTGGCGCTCGACCAGTTGCTGCGCCGATTTCAGGCCGATCGTCCACGCCGCCTGCGTCGGCACCGCGCGCGTATCGACCGAGTAGAAGTTGCGGCCCGTCGGCAGCACGTCGGGCCGGCCGCGCGACGGCGAGCCGCTCGGCCCCGGCGGCACGAAACGCCCTTCGAGGCCGCGCCTCAACTGGCGCAGTTCTTCGTCGCCGCACGCGTCGAGGCACGGCAGCACGTCGCGCACGATGCGCTCGAGCACCGCGTGCGCGTGCGGCCAGTGCGCGGCGGCGTATTCGGGCGCGGCGAAGCGCGACGCGCCGGACGGCGCACCGCCTCCCTCGCCCGCATGGCTTCCATCGCCGCACCGCCGCTCGATCAAGCGGCTCGCGAGCGCCTCGAGCCGCTCGCGCGTGTCGCCCGCATGCCGCCACGGCTCGTCGCTCATCGCGCCGAGCGCGGCGGGCCGCGGCCCTGTCCACGGCGCGGCCCAGTCGGATGCGAGCGGATCGAACGCCTCGCCGAGCGCGAGATCGCGCGCGAGCGCGCCGATCAGCCCGGCGCGCTCGCCGCGCCCGTCGCCCGACGGAAAGCGTGCGAGCGCCGCGAGCGTGTCGCGCCGCTGCCGGCCGCGCGGCGAACTGCCGAACGTATGCAGCCCGTCGCGGATCTGCGCCTCCTTCAGTTCGCAGAGCCACGCGTCGACGCGCGTGAGCAGCGCGTCCTCCGCGTCGCGCCCGGCGGGCGGCGCGATGCTCAGTTCCTCGTGCAGCTTGTGCTCGACGATGGTCGCGAGAATCGTCTCGCGCAGCACCTTCGCGCGGCGCGCGTCGACCATCAGCGCATCGTAGTATTCGTCGACCTGCCGCTCGAGGTCCTGCAGCGGCCCGTAATTCTCCGCGCGCGTGAGGGGCGGCATCAGATGGTCGACGATCACCGCCTGCGCGCGCCGCTTCGCCTGGCTGCCCTCGCCCGGATCGTTGACGATGAACGGATACAGGTGCGGCATCGGCCCGAGGATCAGGTCCGGCCAGCATGCGTCCGATAGCGCGACGCTCTTGCCCGGCAGCCATTCGAGATTGCCGTGCTTGCCGACATGGACGAGCGCGTCGATGCGAAACGCGTCGCGCAGCCAGAAGTAGAACGCGAGATACGCGTGCGGCGGCACGAGATCGGCATCGTGGTAGTTCGCATAGTCGTCGTCGCCGCGCGAGCGCGACGGCTGCACGCCCACGAACACGTGGCCCGCGCGCCAGCCGGCGATCGGAAAGCGCCGCTGCCTGAGCGCCGGATCGGCCTCGGGCGGCCCCCAGCGCGCGTTCAGCGCGTCGCGCGCCGCCTGCGGCAATTGCGCGAAGCGGCGCAGGTAGTCGTCGAGCGGGTAGCTCTGGAGCGCCGGGCGCAGCGCGCGCGTCGCGGGGTCGTTCGTCACGCCTGCGGTGATCCGCGCGAGCAGCGCGTCGCCGTCGTCGGGCAGCTCGCCGACGCGATAGCCCTCGTCGCGCAGCATCGCGAGCACCGCGAGCGCGGACGCCGGCGTGTCGAGCCCGACGCCGTTGCCGATTCGCCCTTCGCTCGCCGGATAGTTCGCGAGCACGAGCGCGACGCGCTTGTGCGCGTTCTCGAGCGTGCGCAGCCGGCACCAGCGCCGGCTCAGCTCGGCGACGAACGCGATCCGCTCGTCGTCCGGCTGGTAGCGCACGACGTCGACCTCGGTGTGCGGGCAGCGGTACGCGAGCCCCTTGAAGCTCACCGCGCGCGTGACGATGCGGCCGTCGACCTCGGGCAGCGCGACGTGCATCGCGATGTCGCGCGCGTTCAGGCCGTGCGGATCGGCGAGCCACGCGTCGCGATTGCCGCCCGAGAGGATCACCTGCAGCACCGGCGCGTCGCCCGCGAGCACCTCGGGCTCGGCCGCGTCGAGCGCGCCCGCGGCGAACGCGGTGGTGTTCAGCACGAGCGAGACGTTCGCGTCCGCGCACAGCGCGTCGACGACCGCGCGGCTCATCGCGTCCTTCAGCGAGGTCACCGCGATCGGCAGCGGGTTCAACCCTTCGCGCTCGAGCGCGGCGGCGAGCGCGTGATGCGCGATGCTGCGCAGCAGCGCCTGCGCGTTCGCCGGCCCGCCCTCGCGCAGATAGCGCCACCATTGACGGCACAGCTCGGGCGCGACGGTGCTTTTCGCGATCAGGTTCGGATCTTCCTGCAGGTCGCCCGAGAACATCGCGAGCTTTTGCCCGGCGCGCGCGGCCAGCGCGACCGCCTGCTCGATCCCGTACGGCCAGTACGCCTCGCCGCCGAGATGGTCGATCACGACGACGCGCGCGTGCCGCAACACGTCGTCGACGTAGAAATCGACCGACGCCGGCTGTCTGAGGAACGTCACGTTCGCGAGCCGCACGCTCGGAAAGCCTTCGCCGAGCGTCGGCACGGCGCTCGCGAGCAGCGACAGCGTCGTGTCGGCCGAACTCAGGATCACGATGTCGGCCGGACGCTGGTCGATCCGGACCACGCCCGCCGTGTCGTCGACGAAGCCGCCCGGCGTGGTGCGCAACAGATGCATCGCGCTACGCCCCCGTCAAGCGCGTCCGGCGCGGCCCGGCTGCGCCGCGCGTCGCCCGCCGCCGCGTCACGCGGCCTGCCCGTGCGCGGCGAGCGCCGCGTCGAACGCGCGCTGCAGCGCGGCCGCGTCGAGGTCCTCGCCGATCAGCACGAAGCGGCTCGCGGGCGCCTCGCCGTCGCGCCAGCGGCGGTCGAAATAGCTGTCGAAGCGCCGGCCGACGCCCTGCACGACGAGCCGCATCGGCACGCCCGGCAACGCGGCGAAGCCCTTCACGCGATAGATCGCGTGCGCCTCGACGAGCGCGCCGAGCGCGCCGAGCGCGGCCTCGCGCGAGCTCACCCGCGCCTCGACGACGACCGAGTCGAACTCGTCGTGATGGTGATCGGCGTCGTCGGCCGAGCCGTGATGATCGTGCCGCAGATGGATCGTCTCCTCGGACGCGGCGTTCAGCCCGAGCAGCGTCGCGAGATCGAGCTCGCCGCGCCGCGCGCGCACGAGCTTCACCTGCGGCGGGACTTCGTCGCGAATCGTCGCCTCGACGGCGGCGAGCGCCGCGTCGTCGAGCAGATCGGTCTTGTTGACGATCACGAGATCGGCGGACGACAGCTGATCGGCGAACAGCTCGTGCAGCGGCGATTCGTGATCGAGATTCGGGTCCGCGCGGCGCTGCGCGTCGACGGCGGTGGGGTTCTCGGCGAACTGGCCGCGCGCGGTGGCGGGCGCGTCGACCACGGTCAGCACCGCGTCGACCGTGAAGCCGTTCTTGATCGACGGCCAGTTGAACGCCTGCACGAGCGGCTTGGGCAGCGCGAGGCCGGAGGTCTCGATCAGCACGTGATCGATGTGCGCGCGGCGCTCGACGAGCTGTTCCATCACCGGATAGAACTCTTCCTGCACGGTGCAGCACAGGCACCCGTTCGCGAGCTCGTAGAGCCGGCCGTCGACTTCGCGGCCGGCTTCGTCGCAGCCGACGCCGCAGCCCTTCAGGATCTCGCCGTCGATGCCGAGTTCGCCGAACTCGTTGACGATCACGACGATCCGGCGGCCGCCCGCGTGCTGGAGGATGTGGCGCAAGAGCGTCGTCTTGCCGCTGCCGAGGAAGCCCGTGACGATCGTCACGGGAATTTTGCGCATCTGCATGGGGGGTCCGTTGGTCGGTATCGGGTCATGGAGTAAGGGGTAATCGGGCCTCGGGCCGGTGCCGCGGCGGCGTGCGACGCGCGCGGCGCATGAGCTCATGGGGAAGCGCCCCGCGCGGGCCTCACGCGGAGAGCGTCACGTCGATGTCGTCGTAGCGCCTGATCCGGTAGATGAGCGCGGAGACGATCCAGCTCGCGGCGAACAGGCCGATCACGAAGTAGCCGAGCACGCCGAAGTGTTCGGCCGCCATCGCGGCGAAATCCCACACGCCGCCCTTGAGCGCGAGCTTGCCGCCGATCAGCGCGAGCGCCTCGATGCCGCCGATCACGATCGCGACGAGCACCGATACGAACGTGATCGTCATGTTGTAGTAGATCTTGCGGATCGGCCGCACGAATGCCCAGCGGTACGCGCCCATCATCATGATGCCGTCGGTGGTGTCGACGAGCGTCATGCCCGCGGTGAACAGCACGGGCAGCGCCATCACCGACCAGAACGACAGCCCGCCGTGCGCCTGCGTCGCCGAGATGCCGAACAGCGCGATCTCGGTCGCGGTGTCGAAGCCGAGGCCGAACAGGAAGCCGATCGGATACAGGTGCCAGCTGCGCGACACGATCGCGAACAGCGGCCGGAAGATCCGCGCGAAGAAGCCGCGCTGGTTGAGCAGGATGTCGAGATCCTGCTCGACGAGCGGCTCGCCGCGCCGCACCGCGCGAAACGTCCGGTACACGGAGATCAGGATCAGCAGGTTCGCGAACGCGAGCACGAGCAGGAAGAACGCCGACACGCTCGTGCCGATCGCGCCGCCCCATGCCTTCATGCCCTCGAAGCGCTCGGCGAGCGTCGCGGCCGTCAGCGCGACGGCCACCGTCATCAGGATCACGACGCTCGAATGCCCGAGCGAGAAGAACAGCCCCGCGCCGAGCGGGTTCTTCTTCTCGTGCATCAGCTTGCGCGTGACGTTGTCGATCGCGGCGATGTGATCGGCGTCGACCGCATGGCGCAGCCCGAACGTATACGCGAGGAGCGCGGTGCCGAGCAGCACCGGCTGGCCGTGGAACGCGGCGAACGCCCAGGCCCACGCGCCGACGTTGAACGCGATCAGCATCGCGTAGATCCCGACGATCTTGCTGCGCAGCTCGGCGGGGCTGTCGTTGAAGAGACGAAGAAACGATTCGAGCATGGCGCTCCCTTTGCGAACGGTCGACAAACGAGACGAATGCCAACACGCGCGGCATCGCGTGCAATGCACGTGCTCCCCCGCCGCGCCCGTCGATCGCTCGCGCCGGCAGGCATCGGCGGCGGCGCGTCGTTCGCGACGTGCACGTTCGCGATGGATGCGACATGCGCGTTCGCGACGTGCGCCGAAGCGCGCGGCGTCGGACGGGGGTGAAGCGGGCAAGCCGCGGCAAGCGGCGCGATGCAGCCGTGGACGACACGCCGCATCCCCGCGGCGCTGAACCCTGGGGCCGCCCGCTACCGCGGCGGCGCATGCGCGCGAGCGGCGAACGGGCCCCGTGTCTCGGCCGGTATCCGGGCTGACGAAAACGCCGCTTCACCTTCCCGGACGCGATGCGTCCAGTGGTTGGCCGCGCAAGCCGTCAGGCGCGCGGAGAAGCCGGCGTCGCACCGCTCGCGCGATGCCTTCGCTTACCGTTGCGGGGGCAGCACAGGTTGGCGGGCCGCGACGCGGCGACGCTCCCTGTTTCCCGTTTGACTGCGCGCGACAGAAACCGCGCGCGAGCACCGAAACGCGAGCGAGTGTAGGCCGTGCGGGCGCGGTGCGTCAAGGCGGACAAAAGTCATCGCGGCGCTCGCGGCCCGCCGTCGCCGGTGCCGGGCACGCGCGCCGCCGGCGGCGGCACGCGCTGTGCTATCGTATGCGCGCGTTCGGTGCCCGGGCGCGCATTCGCGCGTCCGGCCCAACGGGAAACAGGAAGCGGTGCGCCCGCGCAGCCTGTGCTGCCCCCCGCAACGGTAAGCCGCCTGCGACGCGCGCGTCGCGCATCCCGCCCTCGCGCCACTGTCCCCGCGGATGGGAAGGCGGCGGGACGGCACGCGGCCAGCCCGGATACCGGCCGACGCACGGGGCGAGCCGCGCTCGCCGAACGCCCGGTTTTCCGCGGGGGACGGAAGCGGGCGCGCAATCCACGCAACCCATGCCATCCGACGCCCGGCCGGCAAGCCGGGCGCCGAACGCCAAGACCGCATGATTCGATCCGATCCACGCCCCCGACTCCCGCGCGAGCGCGACGCGCGCGCGGCCGCCCGATGATGCGCGTCGCGCTCGGCATCGGCTGCCGCGCGGGGCGGCCCGCCGAAGCGATCGAGGCCGCGATCCGCGCGGCGCTCGCGCGTCTGCCGCAGGCGTCGCTCGCCGATGTCGGCGTCGTCGCGACGCTCGACGCGAAAGCGCGCGAACCGGGCCTCGTCGCATGCTGCGCACGCCACGGCTGGCCGCTCGTCGCGTTTTCGCGCGACGAGATCGCCGCGCACCTCGCCCGTCTAGCCGGTCTCGCCCGTGCCGGTTCCGATTCCGGTTCCGGCTCCGGCGTCGGCGCATCGCCCGCGCCGGGCGCCCCGTCGTGCGCCGCCGCGCGCGCGCGCTTCGGCGTCGACGGCGTGTGCGAGCCGTGCGCGTGCCTTGCCGCGCCGAACGGCGCGCTCATCGTGCGCAAGCTCGCGCTCGACGGCGTGACGGCCGCGCTCGCGGGCCCGCTGTGACGCGCGCCGCGCGCGGTCTTCCGATTCACGAACCCAACGACTCACAGGACTCCAGCCGATGAAAACCGATTCCGAATCGCATCAACGCATGGCCGAGCGCCGCCGCGCGGGCCACGAGAAGAAGCAAGCGGCCGCGACCGTCGAGAAGGGGCTCTTGATCGTCCACACCGGCAACGGCAAGGGCAAGAGCACGGCCGCGTTCGGGATGGCCGTGCGGATGCTCGGCCACGGGATGCGCACGGGTGTCGTGCAGTTCATCAAGGGCGCGCTGCACACGTCCGAGCGCGATTTCCTCGGCGCGAACGCGCAGTGCGACTTCGTCACGATGGGCGACGGCTACACGTGGAACACGCAGAACCGCGACGCCGACATCGCCACCGCGCGCCGCGGCTGGGACGAGGCGCGCCGGATGATCGAGAGCGGTGATTACCGGATGGTGATCCTCGACGAGCTGAACACGGTGCTCAAGTACGAATACCTGCCGCTCGACGAAGTGCTCGCGACGCTCGCCGCGCGCGATCCGGCGCTGCACGTCGTCGTGACGGGCCGGCATGCGCCCGACGCGCTCGTCGACGCGGCCGATCTCGTCACCGAAATGCGGCTCGTCAAGCATCCGTACAAGGAGCAAGGCGTGAAGGCGCAGCGCGGCGTGGAGTTCTGACGCGATGCCCGCCTGCCCCGCGCTCTTCGTCGCCGCCGCCGCGTCCGGCCAGGGCAAGACGTCGGTGACGGCGGCGCTCGCGCGCCATCACCGGCGGCTCGGCCGGCGCGTGCGCGTGTTCAAGACCGGCCCGGACTTCCTCGATCCGATGCTGCTCGCGCGCGCGAGCGGCGCGCGCGTCTATTCGCTCGATCTCGGGATGGTCGGCGAGCGCGGCTGCCGCGCGCTGCTCGCGCGCGCCGCGGCCGAGGCGGACGTGATCCTGATCGAAGGCGCGATGGGGCTCTTCGACGGCACGCCGTCGAGCGCCGATCTCGCGCAGGCGTTCGGCGTGCCCGTCGCCGCGGTGATCGCCGCGCAATCGATGGCGCAGACGTTCGGCGCGCTCGCGTTCGGGCTCGCGCATTTCCGGCCCGGCTTGCCGTTTCACGGCGTGCTCGCGAACCGCGTCGGCTCCGAGCGCCATGCGCAACTGCTGCGCGGCGCGCTGCCCGGGTCGATCCGCTGGCTCGGCCATCTGCCGCGCGATGCGCGGATCGCGCTGCCGGAGCGGCACCTCGGGCTGCATCAGCCGGACGACGTCGCCGATCTCGACGCGCGGCTCGATCGCGCCGCCGATGCGATCGCGCACACGGCGCTCGCCGCGTTGCCGCCCGTCGTCGAATTCGTGTGCGGCGACGCTGCAAATGCCGAGGCCGATGCCGGAGACGGCGGCGCGACGATCCCGGCGCAGGACGCCTCGCGCACCGCTCATCGCACGGCCACGGCGGCGCGCGTGGCCGCCGGGCGCGGCGCCCTCGCGGGCGCCACGATGCGGGCGGCGCACGGCGAGCGCGCCGCCCGCTCGGCGGATGCGGCGGCGCACGAAACAGTAGATGACGCGTTACTTGACGCGGCAAAGCGCGCCGGGACCGGCGACGGAGCGTTGTCGCCTTCGCCCGACGCGGGCGGCGCAATCGGCGCAATCGGCACGATTCGCTCGACCGAGACGACCGAGACGACCGAGGCCGTGCCGAGCCTCGTCGGCCGCCGGATCGCGATCGCGCGCGACGCAGCGTTCTCGTTCATCTATCCGGCGAATCTCGATCAACTCGAAGCGCTCGGCGCCGAGCTCGCGTTCTTCTCGCCGCTTGCCGACGAGCCGGTACCCGACGGTTCGCACGCGCTCTATCTGCCGGGCGGCTATCCGGAGCTGCATGCGGCGCGGCTCGCGGCGAACGCGACGGCCGCGCGCTCGATCGCCGCGCACGTCGCGGCGGGCCGGCGCGTCGTCGCCGAATGCGGCGGCATGCTGTATCTGAGCGATGCGCTGACGGACGCGGACGGCGTGACGACGCCGATGCTCGGCCTCGTGCCCGGCCACGCGACGATGCAGCGGCGTTTCGCCGCGCTCGGCATGCAGACGCTCGCGACGCGCTTCGGCGCGATGACGGGCCACACGTTCCACTACTCGCGCCTCGCGACGCCGCTTGCGCCCGTCGCCGCCGCGACGCGGCCGGACGACGGCGCCGCGGGCGAACCGGTGTATCGGCACGGGCCGATCGTCGCGACGTATCTGCATGCGTACTGGCCGTCGAATCCGCGCGCGGCGGCCGCGCTTTTCGCGGGCGACGCGCCGTAAGCCGCGCGCCGCGCGTTCACCGAAGGCGCGCAGCGCCGCTTGCCGCGCGCTTTGGGCTCGACGGGGGCGGCAAGCGACGCAGCTTCGCGATCCATGTGTAGCGGAGCCCGCCGGCGAATCGAACCGCGCTCGCGCGGCGCGCGACGGCGCACGCCGTCATCGCGCGCGCAGACGCACGCGGGCGTGCGGCCCGCGGCACCGCGGCGAAGCGCGCGAGCCGCCGCGCAACGCGTGCGCGTCGCCGGCCGCTTCGCCATGCCGCCGCGCACGGCCCGCGCGTGTCGTGCGTGTCGTGCGCCGCGCCGCTCACGCGACGCGCGCGTCGAGCCCCGCCATGATCGCGAGCCCTTCGTGCAGCGCCGGAAAGAGGCTGCGGTTGAAGTTGTTCCAGCGCAGCTCGAGGATCGTGTCGTCCGGATCGATCTCGGTGTTCAGCACGTCGTGGATCACCTCGCCCGAATCGACGCCGTTGTCGACGTAATGGAACGACGCGCCCGTCATCCTGAGCGGCTCGACGGGCATGGTCCGGCCCGTCTTCCAGTCGACGACCTTCTGCCCGCGCGCGCCGAACAGCGCGTCGAGCGTCGCATACGCGCCGCGCCGCTCGTACGGCGAGTCCGCGCGCGTGATGCCCGGGTGGATGTTGACGATCCGCCGGCAATACGGCGCGCCGGGGCGCACGAGTTCGTCGAGGATCACGAGCAGCCCGTCGAGCACGACGAGATCGGCGCCGAGCGCGTCGAGCGTCTCGCGCAGGCGCGCCTCGAACGCGCGCTTGCCCGCCGGGCGCGCCGGCGACGCGAGCGGCTCGCGCCGGTACTCGGACGGAATCGCGAGCAGCAGATCGTTGACGAGGCGGCCCTGCACGCGCAGCGCGGGCGGATAGAACCAGCGCTTGCCGGGCTCGTACGCGAAGCCGTACTCGGCGAGCTTCTCGCGGTCGAGCGGCGAGCCCGCGTCGTCGTCGTAGATCACGCGCTCGAGCGAATACGCGTCGCCGAGCTCGGTGTCGTTCAATGCGTCGACGAGCGATTCGAGCACCGATTTCATGTAGCGCGTGCCGCCCTTGTAGTCCACCTGCTGCCCCGCCTTGTCGGCGGCGGCGTTTCTGAGCGACCAGATGTAGACGAGTTTCTTCTTTGCCATCGCAGTGTTGTCCTCTCGTTCGGGCGGCGCGCCGCCGCGCCGCCCATCGGGTGATGAAACGCGCTTACCAGTTGTATTTCGCGGTCGCGATCACGGTGCGCTGGTTGCCGTACATGCACACCGCATCCGACTGGCAGCCGGCCACGTAGCGGCGGTTGAACAGGTTCGTCGCGTTGAGCGCGAAACGCCAGTTGCGCAGCTCGTAGTGCAGCGCCGCGTCGAACAGCGTGTAGCTCGGCACCGTGAGCGAATTGTCGACCGCGCCCGCCGCCGCGCTCATGTAGCGCACGCCCGCGCCGACGCCGAAGCCCGTGAGCGGCCCGGTGCGCCACGTCCAGTCGGCCCACAGCGACGCGATCTGGCGCGGCCGCGGCACGTCGACGGGCCACTTGTTCAGCGTGTTGTCGTTCGCCCGCACGTTCTTCACGTCCTGATAGACGTACGCGGCGATCACCGACAGCTCGCGCGACAGGTTGCCCACCGCGCTCAGCTCGACGCCGCGCGAGCGCACCTCGCCCACCTGCACGAACGTGCTGCTCGTCGGGTCGTTCGGATTGCTCATCGCGACGTTCGTCTGGTTGATCTGGTAGACGGCCGCGTTCAGCATCAGGTTCTTGCCGGGCGGCTGCCAGCGCAGGCCCGCCTCGATCTGGCGGCCCTTGGTCGGCGTCGCGAGCCCGCCGCCCGCGAGCTTCAGGCCGATCTGCGGATTGAACGACGTCGAATAGCTGAGGTACGGCGCGAGCCCGTAGTCGCCGAGATACGTGAGGCCCACGCGCCCGCTGAACGCGTGGTCGTTCTGCCTGAAGCTCGCCGCGTTCGCGATGTCGTCCTGCGACGTGCGCGTCCAGTCCTGCCGGCCGCCGAGCGTGAGCACCCAGCGCCGCCACTTGATCTGGTCCTGCACGTACAGGCCGAATGCGTTCAGCGTCGTCTTCGTGTCGGTGCGCGACGCGTTCGGCCCGCTGAAGATGTCGGACGGAATCGGCGTGTAGACGGGCCGGTACAGGTTCAGGCTCGGCCCCTTCGCGAGCCATTCGCTATCGGTCGTCGTCTGGCGGTTGTAGTCGAAGCCGAACAGCAGCGTGTGCGAAAGCGGGCCCGTCGTGAATTTCGCCTGCGCCTGGTTGTCGACGTCGAAGCGGCTGTAGTTGAACTGGAACAGGCCCGCGTAGCGCGTCATCGTCGCCATCGTCGGGTCTGCGTCGTCGAGGCCGCCGCCGTAGACGGACGCGTCGTCGAGCGACAGGTGCATCCAGCGCACGTTCTGCCGCAGCGTCCACACCGGGTTCAGCTTGTGCTCGAACTGATAGCCGAGCGACCACTGCTTCTTGCGGTAATGGTCGAAGTTCGCATCGGCCGTGTACAGGTCGTCCGAGATCGTGCCGTTCGGATTCGGCAGCACGGTGCCGCGCGACGGCAGGAAGTTGCTCGACGTGTCCCCCCAGTCCTGCAGGTACGTCGCGGCGAGGGTGAGCGACGTGTCCGCGTTCGGCTGCCATTTGAGCGACGGCGCGAACGACACGCGCTGGTCGGCGAGCGGCCCCGTCTGCGCGTTGCCGTCGCGGCCGACGCCGACGATCCGGTACGACAGCGTGCCGTCCTTGCCGATCGTGTCGCCGATGTCGAACATCAGTTGCTTGCGCGCGTAGTTGCCGACCTGCACGCCGAGCTCGCGGATGCGCTCGCCGTTCGCGAGCTTGCTCTGCACGTCGACGATCGCGCCGGGATCGCCCTGCCCGTACAGCACCGACGTCGGGCCGCGCAGCACGGCGATGCTGTCGATCATGTACGGATCGACGCGCCAGCTCGACAGGTTGATCGTGTTCG
Organism: Burkholderia mallei ATCC 23344; assembly: GCF_000011705.1. Classification (NCBI taxonomy): domain Bacteria; kingdom Pseudomonadati; phylum Pseudomonadota; class Betaproteobacteria; order Burkholderiales; family Burkholderiaceae; genus Burkholderia; species Burkholderia mallei. The sequence continues at coordinate 1,227,701 of NC_006348.1, forward strand.
GCACCTGCAGCCCGTCGACGAACACGGTCGGCGTGAAGCCGCGCAGCGCCGCGTACCAGTCCGAACGGTTGTCCGACCCGTAGCTCGAGAAGCCCGGAATGTAGCGGAACGCCTGATTGATGTCGGTCGCGCCCGTCGCCTCGATCTGCTGCGCGGTGACGACGTTGATCGTCTGTGGAATCTCGATGATCGGCGTATCCGTTTTCGTGCCCGTCATGCTGCGCCGCGCGACGAGGCCGACGCTCGCGTCGCGCTCCGCTGCTCCCGACACCGAGATCGCGGGCAACGTGCCGCCCGCCGCGGTGTCTGCCTTCGCCTCGCCGCCCGGCTGCCGCGCGTCCGCCCCCGGCTGCGCCGCCTGTGCCTGCGCATGACCCGCCGCCGCCGCGTAGAACGCCACGCCGGCCGCGATCGCACGCACGCGCGTGCTGGTTGCCCACTCCATCTTCCGTTGCTCCAAGTTGCAAAGCGGCCGCGAGGGCCGCACCTTCATCAAAGAGCGATGGCCAGCCGGCCGTCGCTCACCCCGTTGTTTTCGTGTCGCGGCCGCGCGCGGCCGGCGGCCGGGTCGGCTTCTTCGTATTCGGTCGTGTCGGCTGCGTCGGCGAGCGACGCGGCGATTTCGTCCGCGCGCCGCGCGAGCACCGACAGCAGCGTGTCGGACAGCCCGTGGCTGTCCTCGCAGCAGCCTTGCAGATAGATCCGCGGCTTGAAGTGCGCGGGCGTCGCGAGCCGGTAGTCGCGCGCGACGTCGCCCGCCGCGAGCGCGTCGCCCAGGTGCGGCGCGAGCCCCTCGAGAAGCGGCAGATGCGTGTCGCGGCGGTAGCCCGTCGCGAGCACGAGCCCGTCGAAGCGCTCGGTGCGCGCGTCGCCCGTCAGCCGGTCGCGCAACGCGAGCTCCACCTGCCCGTGCGCCGTGCGCGCGGCGGATTCGACCGCGGTGTTCGCGAGCAGCCGGTGGCGCGGCGCGCCGGGCGCCTCGCCGGCGACGCGCTGCAGATAGAGCATCTCGTAGATCTGCTCGATGAGCGGGCGATCGACGACCGCGTAGTTCGTGTCGCGAAAGCGCTCGATGAGCGAGCGCCGGCCGCTCGCCGGCTGCGCGTAGACGACGTCGGTGAACGCCGGATTGAAGATCTCGTTGACGAACGGGCTGTCGTCCGCGGGCTTGAGCGCGCCCGAGCGGATCACGAGGCTCGCCTCGACGTGCGGGAAGCGCCGCGCGAGATCGACGAACACCTCGGCCGCGCTCTGCCCGGCGCCGATCACCGCGATGCGCTTTCGCGCGTGCGCGCCCGGCGCGCCGACCAGGCGCTCGATCGACGTGAGGTAGCTCGACGAATGGACGACGCACTCGGGCCCGAGCGCGGCGAACGCATCCGGCACGCTCGGCGCGCCGCCGACGCCCACCGACAGCGCACGCGCGACGCGCTGCCGCTCGCGCCCGTCGGCGCCCTTCGAGAACACGCGCAGCGCGTCGATCTCGCCGGGCGCGCCCGGCGCCGCGACGGGCTCGATCGCCGTCACCGTCTCGCCGTAATGGACGCGCTCGTCGAACGCGTTCGCGACCCAGCTCAGGTAATCGTGAAACTCGACGCGCGTCGGATAGAAGTTCTTCAGGTTCACGAACTCGCTCAGGCGCCCGTGCTCGTACAGGTAGTTGATGAACGTGAAGCGGCTCTTCGGGTCGCGCAGCGTGACGAGATCCTTCAGGAAGGAAATCTGCATCCGGCAGTCGTCGAGCAGCATCCCGCAGTGCCAGCCGAACGCCGGCTGGCGCTCGACGTAGCAATGCGCGAACGCGGCGCGCTCGCCCGCTTCCGCGAGTCGCACGGCGAGCGCGAGGTTCGACGGCCCGAAACCGACGCCGATCAGGTCGAATACGGTATCTCTCTGCATGTCTCTGATTCCCTTAACGGTGTGGCCGGCGCGCGGACGGCGCCGGCCGGACGAAAACGTGATGCGGACCGCGCCGTTCATCGATGCGCCCGATGCGGCCATCGTGCTCGGCCCGCGCCAGGCGCGGCCGCGGCGGGCGGCGCTCAATCGGCATCGCGCGCCTGCGTGGCGGGCTGGCCGGCGGTGTGCGCGGCGCGCTCGCCGAGCGCCGCGAGGCTCGGCGCGGCGAACACGTCGGCGATCGCGAGCGCGAAGCCGGCCGAGCGCGCCGCGTCGACGAAGCGCACGACGTCGAACGACGTCGCGCCCGCTTCGAACAGGTTGGCCTCGGGCGCGGGCGCGGCATGGCCGAGCGACGCGCGCCACAGCTCGGCGAGCGCGCGCGCCGCGCGCGCGGCGGCGCGCGCGTCCGCCGCGGCGGGCGGCGGCGGCACGTACGCCTCGTGCGAGGCGAGCGGGAAACGCGCGGCGCACGCGCCGAGCGCGCGCGCGGGCGCGTCGACGAAGCCGCGCACGACGTCGAGATAGTCGGCGGCGAGCGCGGCGACGAACGCGCCGTCGACGCGCTCGGCCGCATACGAGAACGCGCCCGTCACGCGGCCGTCCGGATGCTCGACGATGTCGAGCTCGAGCTCGAACACGACGCGGTGCCGGACATCGTTGAACGCGTCGACCGCGAGCCCCGCCCAGTCGCGCGCGGCGGCGCCCGCCAGCCGCAGGTAGTTGAACATCACCTGGAACAGCGGATTGCCGTTGACCGTGCGCGGCGCGCGCAGCGCGGCGACGACATCGCAGAACGGCGCGTCCGCGTGCGCATACGCGGCGAGCGCCGCGTCGCGTACCGCGGCGACGAGCGTGGCCGGCGTATCGGCGCCCGACAGCCGCGTGCGCACGACGACCGCGTTGATGAAGAGCCCGAGCGCGCGCTCGGCCGCGTCGCCCGTCAGTTCGCGGGTCGACGCGAGCACGCCGACCGGCTGATCGGTCGCGCCCGTCGCGCGGTAGAACGCCGCGTTCAGCGCCGCGTGCAGCAGCATCGGCAGCGTCGCGTGCGCGTCGAGCGCCATCGCGCGCGCGCGGCGCACGAGCGCGGCGTCGAATTCGAACGCGAGACGGCCCGCGTCCCAGCGCGGCGCGCACGCGCGGCCCGCGCGCGGCGGCGGCAGCGCGTGCGACGGCGCGCCGGCGAGCGCCTCGCGCCAGAACGCGAGCCGCGCGTGCGGCGCGGCGGCCGGCAGCACCGGTGCGTCCGGCGCGGGCTGAGGCGCGTCGGCGGGCGCTTGTATCGGCGCAATCGTCGCCGATTGCGCGGGCGCTTCCTTCGCGCGTGCCGGCGCAAGCGACGCCGCCCGCGAGCCCGCGTGCCTGTCGGTTCGCCTGTCCGCCGCTGCGCGCGCCGCCGCCGTCGCGGGTTCGTCCGCGCGCCGCGCGACGTACGCCGCGCGCACCGCGTCGAGCCACAGATCGATCGATTGCCCGTCCGACACGATGTGATGGACGACGAGCGACAGCACGTGGTCGTGCGCGCCGAGCCGGATCACGCGCGCGCGCCAGAGCGGCGCGTCGGCGGCGAGATCGAACGGCGCGAGCGCGTCGGCGTCGGTCAGCGCGATCGCGGCGGCGAGCCGCGCGTCGTCGTCCGCGATGCGCGCGTCGGCGCGCAGGTCGACGACCGGCAGCTCGATGCGCCGCGCCGGCGCAATCCGCTGCCCCGGCGCGCCGTCCGCCCGCGCGACGATCCGCGTGCGCAGCGCCGGGTGGCGGACAGCCGCATGCGCGAGCGCATCGGCGAGCGCATCGACGTCGAGCGCGCCGCGCAGCCGCAGCGCGACGGGAATGTTGTACGCGGCGCTGTCCGGCTGCGCGCGCCACAGGAACCACAGGCCGCGCTGCGCGGCCGACAGCGGCAGCACGCCGTCGGCATCGGGCGCGTACGATGCGCTGCCCGCGCGTTGCGGCGCGTGCGCTGGCGCGGCGGCGGCGACGCGCTGCGCGTACGGCGCGAGAATCGGCGCCTCGAACAGCGCGCGCACCGGCACGTCGCGCGCGAGCCGCTCGGCGACGCGCGTGGCCACCCGCACCGCCGCGAGCGAATGGCCGCCCAGCTCGAAGAAATGATCGGCGCGCCCGACGCGCTCGACGCCGAGCACCTCGCGCCAGATCTCGGCGAGCGCCGTCTCGAGCTCGCCGTCGGGCGCCTCGTACGCGCGCGCGACGTGCGCGGGCTCGGGCAGCGCCGCGCGGTCGACCTTGCTGTTCGCGTTGCGCGGCAGCGCGTCGAGCACGACGATGTGCGCGGGCACCATGTAATCGGGCAGCGTGCGGCGCAAATGCGCGTCGAGCTCGGCCGCATCCGCGCGCCGCGCGCGCGCGCGCGCGTCGCCCGTGAGCTCGACGAACGCGGCGAGCCGCGCGTGCGCGCCCTCGCCGAACACGACCGCCACCGCCTCGCGCACGTCGTCGTGCGCGGCGAGTTGCGCCTCGATCTCGCCCAGCTCGATGCGCAAGCCGCGCAGCTTCACCTGGTGATCGATGCGGCCGATGAAGTCGAACACGCCGTCGGCGCGGCGGCGCACGAGGTCGCCCGTGCGGTACAGCCGCGCGCCCGGCGCGCCGTACGGATCGGGCACGAAGCGCTCGGCGGTGAGCGCCGCGCGGCCCAGGTAGCCGCGTGCGAGCCCGACGCCCTCGCCGCCCAGATACAACTCGCCGATCACGCCGACGGGCAGCGGATTCAGGCGCGCGTCCAGCACGTGCGCGGTGCGCGCGCCGACGAGCGTGCCGATCGGCAGATACGCGGCGTCCGCGAGCTTGGCGGGATCGTCGCCCGGCGCGAACATCCACAGCATCGGCGTGATCACCGTTTCGGTCGGCCCATAGCCGTTGACGACGCGCGCGTTCGGAAACGCGCGGCGCATCAGCGCGAACGCCTCGCGCGACGTCGCCTCGCCGCCCACCGTGATCGAGCGCAGCGACGGCGGCGCACCGTGCTCGAGCGCCCATTCGGCGAGCTGCGTCGCGCAGCCGGGCGGCACGTAGGTCATCGTCACGCCTTCGCGCGCGGCGAGCGCGCAGGTGCGCGCGGGCGGCCACAGCGTGTCGGCCGTCACCGCGACGGCCGCGCCCGACATGTACTGCGAGAACCAGCCTTCGTGCGCGCCGTCGAAATTGACCGACTGGAACAGCATGAACACGTCGCGCTCGGTCGCGCCGTAGCGCGCGGCGATCGCCTCGCAATGGCGCGCGAACGCGCCGTGATCGACGACGACGCCCTTCGGCTTGCCGGTCGAGCCCGACGTGTAGATCACGTACGCGGCCTGATGCGGCGACACGGCGGGCAGCGCGACGCCGTCGATCTCCGCGTCGGCGATCGCGTCGTCGACAAGCCACGCGCGCGTCGCGCCCGCGAGCGGCAGCGCGTCGACGCTGCCGCGCTCGGTGATCACGTGCGCGATCTGCGCGTCCTCCAGCATCTGCGCGAGGCGCTCGCGCGGGTGGCTCGGATCGAGCGGCACGAACGCGCCGCCCGACTTGAGCGCGGCGATCAGCCCGACGAGCAGATCGACCGAGCGCGACAGCGCGACGCCCACGCGCATCTCCGCGCCCACGCCCGCCGCGACGAGGCGCTTCGCGAGCCGCGTCGCGCGCGCGTCGACCTCGCCGCGCGTGAGCGCGCGCTCGATGTCGGCGACGCCGCGCGCGTCGGGGCGGCGGCGCGCGTGCTGCGCAATCCGGTCATGGACCGGGACGAACGGCTCGCCGCCGGCTTGGCCGGCGCGTTCGCGGGGCACCGCCGCGCCGGCGCCGGCGCGCGCCGGCGACGCGCGCCCGGTGAAGTCGTGCGTCTGCCCGTTCCACGCGGCGAGCTGGCGGCGCTCCGCTTCGGGCAGCCATTGCAGATCGCCGATCGCCGCGCCGGGCGTGTCGAGCGCGTGCGCGAGCAGCTCGACGTAGCGCGCGGCGAAGCGCTCGATCGCGTCGGCGTCGAACAGATCGGTCGCATAGACGAAGCGCGCGTCGAGCCCGCCGTCGTCGCGCTCGTCGAAGCTGAGCGCGAGATCGAATTTCGCATACGGCATGCCCGAGGGCAGCTCGGTCGCGCGCACCTCGGCGAACGACGGCAGCACGCGCCGCGCGCCGTAGGCGGCCATCACCTGAAAAAGCGGATGGTGGCTCGCGCTGCGCGCGACGCCGAGCGCGTCGACCACCTGATCGAACGGCACGTCCTGGTGCGACTGCGCGTCGATCAGGCCGCGCTGCGTCGCGTCGACGAGCGCGTCGAACGCGAGCGTCGCGGGCGTGCTCGCCGCGAGCGTCAGCGTATTGACGAAAAAGCCGATCAGCCCGACGGTCTCGCCGCGCTCGCGATTCGCCGACGGCACGCCGATCCGGATCCCGGTCTCGCCGCTCGCGCGCGCGAGCAGCGTCGCGAGCGCGGCGAGCAGCACGGCGAACGGCGTCGCCCGGCGCGCCTGCGCCAGCGCACGCATGCGCCGCGCGAGTTCGGCGGATATGTCGAACGCATGGCGCGCGCCGCTCGCGCCGCGCTGCGCGGGCCGCGTCGCGGCGCCCGGCAGCAGCAGCGCGTCACGGCTCGCGTCGAGCGTCGCGCGCCAGTACGCGAGCTGGCGCTCGCCCTCGCCCGCGTCGAGCCAGCGGCGCTGCCAGAGCGCGTAGTCCGCGTACTGCACCGGCAGCGGCGCGAGCGACACCGCGTCGCCCGTCGCGTACGACCGGTAGAACGACGACAGCTCCGCGAGCATCACGTCGGCCGACCAGCCGTCCGACACGATGTGGTGCGTCGTCAGCACGAACCAGTGCGTGGCCGCATCGAGCCGGATCAGGTGCGCGCGCACGAGCGGGCCGTGCGCGAGATCGAACGGCTCGGCCTCGTCGCGCTCGGCGATGGCGGCCGCGCGCTGCTCGCGCGACCCGGCGCTCGCGTCCGCGAGATCGGTGAAGCGCCACGGGCAGCGCATCGGCGCGTGCACCGTCTGCAGCACGCCGGCCGCGCCCTCGGCGAACGTCGTGCGCAGCGCCTCGTGGCGCGCGATCAGCGCGTCGCACGACAGCCGCAGCGCGTTCGCGTCGAGCCCGCCGTCGAGGCGCAGCCGCTCGGTGATGTGGTACGCGGCCGATTCGCCGAGCAGGCGCGCGTGCAGCCAGAGGCGCGTCTGCGCGAACGATGCCGGCACGCTCGCCGCGCGGTCCTCGCGCGGCGGAATCGGCAGCATCCGGAAATCGATTCCCGCGTCGCCGAGCTTCGCGAGGAACTGCTTGCGCTGCGTGTCGGGCAGCCGCGCGAAACGCGCGGCGAGCGACAGCAGATCGGGGGGGGTCATGCGGGCTCCTTCATGCGTGCTCCTCATGCGTGTTCCTGATTGAGTGCCTTACTGGGCTTCGAGCTCGCCGAGCAGCGCGTCGATCGCGCCCGCGGCGTCGCGCTCGCGGCCGGCGTCGCGCGCGCGGTCGATCGCCGCCGCGCAGCGCGCAAGCGTGCGCTCGTCGAAGATCGTGCGCAGCGGCAGCGTGAGCGACCACTGCAGGTTCGCCTGCGCGTTCGCCTGCGCGGCGAGCAGCGAATGGCCGCCGAGCGCGAAGAAATCGTCGTCGCGGCCGAGCTCCGGCAGCGTCAGCACGCGCTGCCAGATCGCCGCGAGCGCGCGCTCGGTGGCGGTTCGCGGCGCGTCGACGACGCGCGCGTCGAACACGGGCGCCGGCAGCGCACGGCGATCGCACTTGCCGTTCGGCGTGACGGGCAGCGCATCGAGCGCGACGAGTTGCGCGGGCACCATGTAGGCGGGCAGTCGCGCGCGCAGCCGCTCGATCTGCGCGGCCGCGTCGAACCCGGCGGGCGTCGCGCACGCGACGTAGCCGACGAGCCGCTCGTCGCGCACGATCACGACCGCGTCGCGCACGCCGTCCGTCGCGCGCAGCAGCGCCTCGATCTCGCCGAGCTCGATGCGCTGGCCGCGCAGCTTCACCTGCGTGTCGAGGCGGCCGAGATAGTCGAGCGCGCCGTCCGCGCGCCGCCGCGCGAGGTCGCCCGTGCGGTACAGGCGCGCGCCCGGCACGAACGGATCGGGCACGAAGCGCTCGGCCGTCAGCGCCGCGCGGCCCAGGTAGCCGCGCGCGAGCCCGGCGCCGCCCAGGTACAGTTCCCCCGTCGCGCCGACGGGCGCCGGGTGCAGCGCCGCGTCGAGCACGTGCAGTCGCAGGTTCGCGATCGGGTGGCCGATCGGCACCGCGTCGGCCGCGGCGTCGTCGGCCGTGCAGCGCCAGTGCGACACGTCGATCGCCGCCTCGGTCGGGCCGTACAGGTTGTGCAACTGCGCGTGCGGCAGCAGCGCGGCGACGCGCGCGACGAGCTCGGGCGCGAGCGCCTCGCCGCTCGCGACGATCGTGCGCACGCTCGCGCAGCGCGCGGCCGCGCCGAAATCGTCGAGATACGCGACGAACGCGGCAAGCATCGACGGCACGAAGTGCAGCGTCGTCACGCGATGTGCGTCGATCGCGGCGACGAGGCGCGCCGGATCGCGGTGATCGCCCGGCGCCGCGATCGCGAGCTTCGCGCCGACGGCGAGCGGCCAGACGAACTCCCACACCGACACGTCGAAGCCGAACGGCGTCTTGTGCAGCACGACGTCGTCGGGCGCGAGCCGGTACGCGCGCTGCATCCAGGCGATCCGGTTCGCGAGCGCGCCGTGCGTGTTGCCCGCGCCCTTCGGCTGGCCGGTCGAGCCGGACGTGTAGATCAGGTACGCGAGCTGCCCGGGCGCGACGTCGGCCGCCGCCGCGACGCGCTCGGCTTCGGGTTCCGCGCCGGCCGCGCGCGCGAGCAGTTCGTCGACGGTGACGACGGCGGCATCCGCGCCCGCGAGCGCCGCGTCGACGCGCGCGCGCAGATGCGCCTGCGTGATCACCACGGGCGGCTTCGCGTCGCCGAGCAGATACGCGATCCGCTCGGCCGGATAGTCGGGATCGACGGGCAGGTACGCGGCGCGCGCCTTCATCGTGCCGACGAGCGCGACGACCATGTCGAACGAGCGCTCGACGCACAGCGCGACGACCGAATCGGGCCGCACGCCGGATGCGGCGAGCGCCGCCGCGACGCGGTCCGCCTTCGCGTCGAGCTCGCCGTAGCGCATCTGCGCGCGCGCGCCGTCGCCGCCGTCGGAGGAGGCGAGGCATTCGAGCGCGATCGCGTCGGGCCGCGCGCGCGCGGCCGCTTCGAATTGCGCGAACAGCGGCGCGCGCTGCGCGGCGGGCCAGTCGAGCTCGGTCGCGTTGGCGCGCGCGATCAGCGCGAGATCGTCGGCGCTCGCGCACGAGATCGTGCCGAGCGGCGCGTCCGGATGGTCGACGAGCCCCGCGATGCATGCGGCGAACGCGCGGTGCAGCGCCTCGACGCGCGCCGGGCCGATGCGCGCGGGATCGTAGCCGTAGTCGATCGCGAGCGTGTCGCCCGCCTCGATCACGAGCGTCACCGCGAAATCGGTGGCCTCGATGTTGCGCAGGTCGCGCTTTTGCAGCGCGCGCGCATCGCGCCCCTGCCACGCTTCGTCGACCGGGTAGTTCTCGAACACGACGAGCGTGTCGAACAGCGCGCCGCCCAGGCCCGCCCACTGCTGGATCTCGTAGAGCGGCGTGTGCGCGTGCTCGAGCGCCGCCGCGTTGTCGCGCTGCAGGCTCGCGAGCCAGTCGCGCGCGGCGAGCTGCGGCAACGGCGCGGTGATCACGGGCAGCGTGTTGATGAACAGGCCGAGCACGGTGTCGACGTCGGGCAGCGCGTGCGGGCGTCCCGCGACCGTCGCGCCGAACGCGACCGCGCGGCGGTGCGTGATGCGCTGCAGCGCGAGCGCCCACGCGCCCTGCACGATCGTGTTGACGGTCACTTTCATGCGGCGCGCCGCTTCGCCGATGCGCGCGGTGTCCGCCGCGGGCAGCGTCGCGCGCCAGTTCGCGCGGCCGGCCGCCTCGTGCGCTGCGGCGCTCGCGCCGCGCGCGCGCTCGGCGACGTGCGTCGGCTCGTCGAGCCGTGCGAGGCGGCCGAGCCAGAACGCGCGGTCCGCCTGCGCATCGCGCCGCGCGAGCCACGCGATGAAATCGCGGTAGCGCGTGCGCGCCGGCGCGGCGAACGGATTCGCGCGCGGCGGCTCGATGTAGTCGCTCAGCACGTCCGCGAACAGGCGCGCGGTGCTCCAGCCGTCGAGCAGCAGATGGTGGCGGGTCCAGACGAGCCGCCAGTCGGCGTCGTCCGTGCGGATCAGCGTCACGCGCATCAGCGGCGGCGCCGCGAGATCGAAGCCGCGCGCGCGGTCGGCGGCGAGCCAGGCGTCGAGCGCCGTGTCGAGCGCCGCGGGCGACGCATGCGCGCCGCGCCAGTCGACGATCTCGACCGGCATGCGCGCGTGGCGGTGGACGATCTGCATCGGCGCCGCCTCGTGGGCGGCGAAGCCGGTGCGCAGGATGTCGTGGCGCGGCACGGCCGCGTCGAACGCGGCGCGCAGCCGCTCGACGTCGGGATCGACGAGCGTCGCGACGAGCTGGTTCACGTACGTCGCGCGCTCCGGCGCGAACAGCGAATGGAACAGTATGCCCTGCTGCATCGGCGACAGCGGATAGATGTCGTCGATCGCGCGCGCATCGAACGGCAGCCGGTCGAGCGCCGCCTGCGTGAGGCCGCCCGCGCGCGCGAGCGGATAGTCGCCGGGCGTCGCGCCCGCGCCGCGCTCGGCGACGCGCGCGCGGCACGCGGCGGCGAGCGCGCGCAGCGCGGCGTCGAACCGCGCGGCGAGCGCGTCGATCGTCGCGCGGTCGAATTGCGTCGCGCCGTACACCCAGTGCACCTTCAGCGCGCGCTCGCCGTTCGCGTCGACATACGCGTGGATCGCGAGCGCGTTGCCGAGCGGCCCCGCCGGATCGCGCTCGCGGCCCGCGCCGCCGAAGCGCGGCACGAGCGCGGCGTCGCGCGGCGCGTCGAACTGGCCCAGGTAGTTGAACGTCACGCGCGGGCGGGCGACCCGCGCGAGCGCGGCGCGCGTCGCGTCGTCGCCGTAGTGGCGCAGCACGCCGAAGCCGAGACCCTTGTTCGGCACCGCGCGCAGCGCATCCTTCACGCCGGCGAGCGTCGCGGCGGGCGTCGCCTCCACCGCGAACGCCACCGGATAGTGGCTCGTCAGCCAGCCGAGCGTGCGGCTCGCGTCGAGCTCGTCGAAGAGCGCCTCGCGGCCGTGCCCCTCCAGCTCGAGCCGGCACGCGGCCGCGCCCGTGTGTTGGCCGAGCGCGGCGACGAGCGCCGCGATCAGCAGCTCGACCGCCTGCGTGCGGTACGCGGCGTTCGCGTCGGTGAGCACTTCGCGCGTGAGCGCCGCGTCGAGCGTCTGGATCACGACGTCGGCGTGCGCGTTGGTCGCCGCCGCATCCGGGCGATCCGGCCGCAGATCGTCGTGCGGCGCGGCGAGCGCCGCCCAGTACGGCAGCTCGCCCGCGAACGGCCCGGCCGGATCGCGGGCCGCGCGCGCAAGACGCGCCGCCCATTCGGACGCGCTCGCGCCCGTCGGCCCGAGCCGCACCGCGCGGCGCTCGCACGCGGCGCGGTACGCGGCGTCGAGATCGTCGAGCAGCACGCGCCACGACACGCCGTCGACGATCGCGTGGTGGATCGCCAGATACAGCTTCGTCGCGCCGCTCGGCAGCACCGCGGCGAACGCGCACGCGAGCGGGCCGTGCGTCAGGTCGAGCGTGGCTTGCAGCGCGTCGAACTGCGCGAGCGCATCCGCTTCGTCGCGCGCGGCGGCGGCCGCGAGCGGCAGCGTGTCGAACGCGCGCGGCGCGGCCGAGCGCTGCCACCCGCCGCCGTCGCCCGTCGGCGCGAAGCGTTCGCGGAATACCGGGTGGTGCGTGAGCAACGCGTCGAACGCGCGCGCGAAGGCGTCGAAATCGAACGCGCCGGCGACGTCGAGCGCGATCGACTGATTCCAGTGGCCGCGGCGCGGAATATCGAGCGCGAAGAAGCGCAGTTGCGCGGGCGTGAGCACCGCTTCGTCGCGGCGGGCGGCGGCGGCATTCGCGCCGATGGCCGCGCCATGCGCCGCGCCGCTCGCCGGCGCGGCGGCCTCGATCGCCACGGCGACGCGCGCGAGCTCGGCGAGCGTCGGGCCGTCGAACAACTGCTTCGGCGTGAACTTGACGCCGCGCTTGCGCGCGCGCGCGATCACCTGCAGCACGAGAATCGAATCGCCGCCGAGCTCGAAGAAGTTGTCGTGGCGGCCGACGCGCGCCGCCTTCAGCACGTCGCGCCAGACCTCGGCGAGCGTCGCCTCGATCGGGCCTTGCGGCGCGTCCTCGTCGCCCGCCGTCGCCGGCGCGGGCGCCGCCGCGCGCGCGCGCAGCGCCGCGCGATCGATCTTGCCGTTCGCGGTCACGGGCAGCGCGTCGAGCACGACGAGCGCGGCGGGCACCATGTAGTCGGGCAGGCGCGCGGCGAGCGCGTCGCGCAGCGCATCGGCCGCGATCCGCGCGCCGGCCTCGGGCGTCGCGAACGCGGCGAGGCGCAGCCGCCCTTCGTGCTCGAGCGCGAGCGTTTCTGCTTGCGCGACGCCGGGCAGCGCGCGCAGCGCGGCGCTCACCTCGCCGGGCTCGACCCGGTAGCCGCGGATCTTCACCTGGTCGTCGAGACGCCCGAGGAAATCGAGCCGGCCGTCGGCGCGCAGCCGCACGCGGTCGCCCGTCCGGTAGACGCGCGCGCCCGCCACGTGCGGGTGCGGAACGAAGCGCTCGGCGCTCGCCGCCGCGCGGCCCAGATAGCCGCGCGCGAGGCCCGGGCCGCCGAGGTACAGTTCGCCGATCGCGCCGACGGGCACGCTCGAGCCGTACGCGTCGAGCACGCATGCGTGCGCGTTCGGCAGCGGCCGGCCGAGCGGCACGCCGCGCGCCGCTTCGCCGGGCGACGACGCGGCGGCCGCGCGCAGGTCCGCCTGCGCGGGTGCGGACGTGTCGCACACGAGCGCGCCGACGCTCGCCTCGGTCGGCCCATAGTGATTGATCACGCGGCAGTCCGGCTTCAGCGCGGCGATGCGCTCGACGAGCGCCCAAGGCAGCGCCTCGCCGCCCGTGACGAGCGCGTGCGCGGGCAGCACGTCGGCCGCGCGCTGCGCGTCGAGCAGCGCGTGCAGATGGCTCGGCACGATCTTCAGCACGCCGACTTTGCGCGTCGCCATTTCGTGCGCGAAGCGGTCAGGATCGAACGCCGCTTGCGCGGGCAGCAGATGCAGCGTGCGGCCCGAGCACAGCGCGCCGAACAGCGTCGTGTGGCCGAGGTCGGCCGCGACCGTCGACACCATCGCCATCGACGCGTGCGGCGCGAACGCGAGCTCGTCGAGCATCCCGGCGACGTAGTCGGCGAGCGCGCGATGCGGCACGACGACGCCCTTGGGCGCGCCCGTCGAGCCCGACGTGAAAATCAGATACGCGGCCTGCTCCGGCTGCGGCGGCACGCGCGGCGCGGCCGCGTTCGCGAGCGACGCGTCGTGCCCGCATGCGTCGATGTCCTGCACCGCGACGCCGTCGAACTCGCCGAGCGCGTCGAGCGCGCCTGCCGCGAGCATCCGGCACGCGCCGCACGCGGCGAGCGCCGCGGCGATCCGCTCGCGCGGCGACGCCGGATCGAGCGGCACCGCGTACGCGCCCGACTTCAGCACGCCGAGGAACGCGACGACGAAGCGCGCCGAACGCTCGATGCAGATCGCGACGGGCGTTTCCGCGCCGGGCGCTTCGTCGCGCGCGGCGTCGCGCCGCAGCGCGAGCGCGACGCGGTTCGACGCGTCGTCGAGCTCGGCGAACGTGAGCCGCGTGTCGGCATCCGCGAGCGCGACGCGATGCGGATGCTCGGCCGCCTCGCGCGCGAAGAGCGCGAGCACGTCCGGCGCGGTCGCGAGCGGCCGGCCGGCGATGAGCGCGCACGGCGCGCCGGCCTGCGCAACCGCGAGTGCGGCGATCGGGCGGCGCGGCTCGCGCACCGCGTCCTCGACGAGCGCGGCGAAGCTGTCGAGCCAGGCGTGCGCGGTCGCCTCGTCGATCCCGTCCCGCGCGTAAGCAGCGACGAATTCGATGCCGCGCGGGTCGTCGGTGAAATCGAGCGCGTAATCGAAGCGCGCGGCCGTGTCGAGGCCCGGCGCCATCCGCACGGCCGCGCCCGGCAGCGACGCGCGGCACTCCAGATCGAACTGCTGCGCGAACTTCACGCGCAGCCACTCGTCGCCGCGCCGCACGGGGGGCTTCACAGCGTCGATCACCTTGTCGAACGGCACGTCCTGATGCGCGAACGCGCCGAACGCGGCGTCGCGCACCGAGGCGACGAGCGATTCGAACGACTGCGCGGGCGACACGCGCGCGCGCAGCGCGAGCGTGTTGAGGAACAGGCCGACGAGCGGCGCGGTTTCCGGCCGCGCGCGCTGCGCGATCGGCGCGGCGACGACGAGATCGCGCTCGCCCGTCAGGCGAAAGAGCCACGCGTCGAACGCGGCGAGCAGCACCGTAAACGGCGACGCATGCAGCCGCCGCGCGGCGGCGCGCACCGCGTCCGACGCGGCGGGCGACAGACGCCGCGCGAGCCGGCCGCCGCGATAGTCGCGCTCGGCCGCGCGCGGGCGGTCGAGCGGCAGCGCGAGCGGCGCGGGCGCGCCGTCGAGCGCGCCGCGCCAGTAGGCGAGCTCGCGCGCGGTCTCGTGCGCATCGAGCGCGTCGCGCTGCCATTGCGCGTAATCCGCATACTGGATCGGCAGCGCCGGCAGCTCGGGCGCGCGGCCTTCGGCGAGTGCCGCGTAGGCGGCCGTCAGCTCGGCGAACGCGCAGCGCGAGCTCCAGCCGTCGCTCACCGCGTGGTGCGTCGTCAGCAGGAAACGCTGCGCGCCGTCGGCGAGCGTGACGAGCAGCGCGCGCACGAGTGGGCCGTCGGACAGATCGAACGGCGCGCCCGCATGGCGCTCGGTCAGCTCGGCAAGACGCGCGGCGCGCGACGCGCCGGCCTCGCCGCGCAGGTCGACGGCGGCGATCCGCACCGGCAGCGCCGCATGGATGCGCTGGAGGACGACGCCGTCGTCGTTCTCGACGAGCGTCGTGCGCCACGCCTCGTGGCGCGCGATCAGCATGTCGAGCGCGCGCTGCAGCGTGCCGAGGTCGAGCGCGCCATCGATGTCCCAGTGGAACGACACGTGATACGCGGCCCCGGCGTCCTGCGTGCGCGCGAGCACCCAGAAGCGTTGCTGCGCGAACGAAGCGGGACGCTCGAGCGCGCCGGCCGCCTCGGTCGCCTCGGTCGCCTCACCCGCCGCGCCCGTCCTGCCCATCTGGCCCGTCGCGCGCGCGTCGCCCGTCGCGCGCGCGTCGATTGCATCGGCCGCGATCGCGCGCCGCGCCGTCGTCCCGATCGCGGCCGGCTGCCGCGCTTCGCGCTCGGCCGCATCGATGCGCGCGGCGAGCTCGGCGAGCGGCGCGTCGTCGAAGAGCGTGTCGAGCCGCAGGTTCACGCGCCAGTCGAGCCGGATCGCCGTCTGCAGTTGCATCGCGGCGAGCGAATCGCCGCCGCGCGCGAAGAAGCGGTCGACGCGGCCGATCGGCGCCGGGTCGTTCAGGAGCCGCTGCCAGAGCGCGGCGACGCGGCGCTCGGTGTCGGTGCGCGGCGCGTCGACATCCGCGGCGGCCTCGGCCGGCCGCGCCGCGACCGCGTCGCGCAGCGCGACGCGGTCGAGCTTGCCGTTCAGCGTGTACGGCAGCTTGTCGAAGCGCACGAACCGGTGCGGCAGCCACGCGGCCGGCAGATGCGCGGCCACATGCGCGCGCAGCGCGTCGTCGTCCGGCGGCGCATCGCCGCCGGACGGCGTTTCGCGCGGCGGGGCCGCGAGCGCGACGCACGCGATCAGTTGCGTGCGCCCGCCCGCCGTCTCGGCGAGCACGCCCGCGTCGCGCACGCCCGGATGCGTGAGCAGGCACGCGGCGATCTCGGCCGGCTCGACGCGCACGCCGCGCACCTGCACCTGGTCGTCGATCCGGCCGAGATAGTCGAACGCGCCGTCCGCGCGCTCGCGCGCGAGGTCGCCCGTGCGGTAGATCCGCGCGCCGGGCTCGCCCGCCGGATCCGGCAGGAAGCGCTCGGCCGTCAGCGCGGCGCGGCCGTGATAGCCGCGCGCGAGGCACGCGCCGCCGAGCAGCAGCTCGCCCGCTTCGCCGCGCGCGACCGTGCCGTCGGCGCGCTCGACGCGCGCGACGCGCCGGCCGATCGGCCAGCCGATCGGCAGCGACGCGTAGCCGTTACCCGCGTCGAGCGCGGGCGTCGTGCCCGGCGCGACCGGCCAGAGCATCGGCGAGATCACGGTTTCGGTCGGCCCGTAGCCGTTGACGAGGCGAATCGCGGGGAACACGCGACGGATCTCGTCGAACGCGTCCTGCGACATCGCCTCGCCGCCGAACAGCAGCACGCGCAGCGATGGCGGCACGCCTTCGCGCGCGCACACGGCCGCGAACTCGCGCAGGTACGCGGGCGGCAGCGTCGTGTTCGTCACGCGCTCGCGCGAGATCAGCGCGTGCGCGGCGTCGGGCGTGAACGGCGGCGGATCGCTGATGACGACGCTGCCGCCGACCGCGAGCGGCACGAGCCACGCCTCGATCGCGACGTCGAAGTTCACCGACGCGAAATGCAGCACGCGATCGTCGGGCCCGATCGGCAGCGATTCGGCGAGCGCGTCGCCATGCGCGGCGAGCGGGCCGTGCTCGACGACGACCGCCTTCGGCGTGCCCGTCGAGCCGGACGTATAGATCATGTACGCGGCCGCGCGCGGATGCACGTCGCCGCCGTGCTCGCGCGGCGCGGCCGGGTCCGCCGCGGCGACGCCGCCGACGTCGAAGCACCGCGCGAAGCGCGCGCGCATCGCGGCGTCGGCCGATGCGTCGACGATGCCGTGCGCGAGCCCCGCGTCGCGCGCGACCCAGTCGAGCCGCGCGGCCGGATGGCGCGGATCGAGCGCGACGAACGCGCCGCCCGCCTTCATCACCGCGAGCAGCGCGACGAACAGGTCGCACGAGCGCGCGACGCACACGCCGACCGGCACCTCCGCGCCCACGCCCGCCGCGCGCAGTTGCGCGGCGAGGCGCGCGGCGCGCTCGTCGAGTTCGCCGCGCGTGAGACGCACGGTGTCGGGCGCGAACGACGCGAGCGCGGGCGCGTCGGGGTCGAGTCGCGCAAGCGCGTGGATTCGATGATGCAGCGCAGTCGGAAAGCTCGTCATAGGGCGTGAAGTCCGTTGGATCCGGCCGCCTCGGCCGGTTCGTTCAAGTCGCCGGCCGCAAGAGGGGCCGCTTCAACAATGAGACGAATCACGGGCGAAATTTTTTACCGGGCCGTTTATGCTCATCGGGTTGCCGATGTCCGACCGACGGCGTTTGCCGGCCCGCGCTCGCCGGCCGTCGTTCGCGCAGGCGCGGCGGCTCGGCCGAGGGGCGTGCAGACCGCCGCCCGCATCGCGCCCGTACCGCTCGCGCGATAACCGCGGCCGATATCGCTGGCGCAATGCCCTTGCGCGCTCGCGCCGCGCGGCGGCCACGCGAGTCGGCCGGCGCGCGCCCTTGGCCGCCGTCGGGCCCTGTTCCTGTCCCTGTCGCGGCCCACGGGCGCGCCGCGCAGACGCGCGAACCGGGTGCGGATCGATCGAGGATCGAACACGGGCAAAGCGCGGATGACGCGCGGGTAAAGATTCGGCGCGCCCATTCGTCTAGCAGACAGAAGGACGCACCCGCGCCTTGCCGGCGCTTCGCAGCCGAAGCGCCGATCCGATTCCCTTATTGACCCGTGCTCCGCCGATGACCGATGCCACCGGGCGTCTCGACGCCCCGCCCTCGACCGATTCCCGCCCCGCCGTGAAACACGCGCGGCGCCTGATAGTCGCGCTGCTCAAGCGCTCCCGCGGCGCGTTCGCGATCGCGCTCGCCGCCTGCGTGCTGAACGGCGCGTCGAGCGTGCTCCTCGTCGCGACGCTAAGCCGCGCGCTCTCCGAGCCGCAAGCCGCCGACGCGTCGCTCGCGTGGCGCTTCGGCCTGTGCGCAGTGATCGCGCTCGTCACCCGGATCGTCACCGGCGTGCTGTTCGCGCGGCTGTCGCAGGACACGATGGCGCAACTGCGCGAGCACGTCGCGCGGCGCGTCGCGGCGGCCGAGCTGCAGGACGTCGAGCGGATCGGCGCGGCGCCCGTGCAGTCGGTGCTGACCGACGACGCGACCAACGTGTCGATGCTGTTCTTCGCGCTGCCCAATCTCGTGATGCACGGCTCGATCGTGTTCGGCTGCCTCGGCTATCTGGCGTGGCTGTCGTGGCCCGTGTGCCTGCTCGCGGTCGCCGCGATCCTCGTCGGCTCGCTCGGCTATCACGCGGGCGACAAGCGCGCGATCGCCTGGCTCGAGGACGCGGGCCGCTCGCAGGACAAGCTGTTCGGCTATCTCGGCGCGCTCTTTTCCGGCGCGAAGGAGCTCAAGCTGCATCAGGCGCGTTCGCGCCAGTTCGTCGACGGCCAGCTCGGCGCGGCGATCGCCGAGGTGCGCGACCACCGCCGCCGCGCGTTCAGCGCGTATGCGATCGGCGTCGGCTGGATCGTGTTCCTGTTCTACGTGTTCCTGGGCGTCGCGGCGTTCTGGCCCGCGCTCGGCGTGCGCGGCGACGGGCCCGCGGCGTCCGGCTACGTCGTCGTGTTCCTGTTCATGCTGCTGCCGCTCGACGGCCTGCTCAACAACGTGCCGACGCTGAACGCGGCGCGCGTGTCGCTCGAGCGCATCGAGAAGCTGATGGCGCAGTTCGGCGCGCTGCGCACCGCGCCGCCGCCGGACGAAAACGCGTCGCACGAGCCGTTCGACACGCTCGCGCTGCGCGGCGTCACGCATTCGTATTTCCACGAGCGCGACGAGCGGATGTTCCGCGTCGGGCCGATCGACCTGACGCTCAAGCCGGGCGAGCTCGTGTTCCTCGTCGGCGGCAACGGCAGCGGCAAGACGACGCTCGCGAAGGTGCTCACGGGCCTGTACGAGCCCGAGGGCGGCGTCATCGAGCTCGACGGCAAGCCGATCGGCCTTGCCGAGCGCGCCGCGTACCGCGAGCGCTTCTCGGCGGTGTTCAACGATTTCCATCTGTTCGACGCGCTGCTCGGCATCGTCGATCCGAACGACGCGGCGCGCGCGCAGGCCGACGCGCGCGCGAACGCGCTCGTCGCGAAGCTCTCGCTCGATCACAAGGTGCAGGTCGTCGACGGCGCGTTCTCCACGCGCGCGCTGTCGACCGGGCAGCGCAAGCGGCTCGCGCTCGTCGTCGCGTATCTGGAGGACCGGCCGCTCTACCTGTTCGACGAATGGGCGGCCGACCAGGACCCCGCGTTCAAGGCGGTGTTCTACGAACAGCTTCTGCCGGAGCTGCGCGCGCGCGGCAAGACGGTGATCGTGATCAGCCACGACGATCGCTACTTCCCGATCGCGGACCGGGTGCTGAAGCTCGACAACGGGATCATCGTCAGCGAGACGTTCGGCGCGCGGCACGCGGCGCTCGCGAACGGCACCGAGGGGTGATTCGATCGCCGAACGCGATCGAACGCGATCGATCGCGGTGGGGCATGGCCGCATCGCCGCCATGACGGGCGCGATGAAGCGCGGCTGACGCGTCGCGCTTCATTCGGCCCGGATGCGCCCGCCGCGCCCGAAGCCGTCGCGGTTGGCGCCCTGATCGCGTGCGGGGCGGCGCAGCCGCTCGCCGCGCCGAGCGCGGCCGCGCCGCTGTCGGCCGGCGAGCGCGGCTCCGGCTGGCGTGTGAGCGGTGCGACAGGCGGCGGTGCGCGTCATCGCACGCATCCGAAGCGCTCGGCGATGCGCCGCGCCGAGCGCGGCCGCCCGCGGCCACCCGTCGCGGCGCTCACGCGCCGCTCGCCTTCGCCGGCACGCACCGCGCCCCCTCGCGTGCCATCGCATCTCGTTGCCGTTCAGCGCCGGTCGCCTGCGCACGCCGTTCGCCGCCGTTCGCTGGTATCGTTCACGCACGACACCTTCCGGAGATCGCTCATGTCGCCGACCGCGCTGCTCGTTCCGACGTTCACGCACATGCTGCAGAGTTTGTCCGCGTGGCTCGACAAGGCCGCCGCGCACCAGCGGGCATTGGGCGCCGAGCCCGACGATGTGCTGACGAAACGGCTCGCCGCCGATATGTTCGCGCTTGCCGCGCAAATCCGCTTCACGGCCTTTCAGGCGCAGGAGCCCGTCTATCGCCTGCGCGGCGACGCGCTTCCCGAATCGTTGCTGGAGGTGCGGCGCGCGGGATGGCAGGCGGACGCCGCGCCCGGCTCTCTGCGCGATGCGCAGGCCTGCCTCGCCGATGCGCGCGCCTTGCTCGCCGGGCTGGCGCCGCACGCGCTCGACGAAGGCGCCGAGCGGCCGATCGCGCTCGAGCTGCCCAACGGCGCGGTGTTCGACATGACGGGCGAGCAGTACCTGCGCGACTGGGCGCTGCCGCAGTTCTATTTCCACGCGATCGCCGCGTATGCGATTCTGCGCCATCACGGCGTCGCGCTGGGCAAGCCGGACTATGTCTCGCACATGTTCGCGTACCTTCGGCCCGGGACGATGCCGCAAGATCGGTAGCCGCGCATCGGGCGAACGTCCGACAGTTGCGACCCGGAGCCTGGGATCCGGAGCCTGCGGTCGTTTCTCGCTTCTCGCTTCTCGTTTCTCGCTTCTCGGTAATCGGTAATCGCCGATCAGCCGCGACAGCGGCCATCAAGCCGCCCCCCGGCGCGCCGCCCCGCCCCGACGGCCCGCGCCGACATCACCGCGGCGGCGCGCCGGCCGCGGGCTTCGGCAATGCCAGCACCCGCTGCGTCATCTCGTCGGCGAGCCGCAACGCCGACATCGGGCCGCCGAACCCCCAGATGTTGCGCTCGACGAGCGCGACCCGCCCCGCCCGGCGCGCCGGCACGAATCGCCAGATGCTCGAATCGAGCTTCGCGTCGAGCGGCACGCCCGGCTCGGTCGCGCTCACGAACAGCACCGCGAGATCCGGCTGCTTCAGCAGATCCTCCGACGTCACGTACGCGGTGCCTTCGCGCGTCGGCTCGCCCGGCCACGGCTCGAGGCCGAGCGCGCGCGCGATGCCCGCCGACGCGCTGTTGCCCGTGAACGCCCAGTAGCGATCGGGCAGGCCGAGCTCCTGCAGCCATGCGACGCGCTCGCCCGCGCGCCCGGCCGCCGCGATCCGCCGCGCATCGCGGGCGAGCCCCGCGTCGACGCGCGCCTGAACCGCCCGCGCGTCGCGCGCGCGCCCGGTGAGGCAACCGATCGTGCGCAGGATCGCGCACGCCCAGTCGTACTGCGTGACCTGCCGGCCATCCTCGATGTAGTTCGGGCTGTACTTGAACAGCACGGTCGGCGCGATCCGCGACAGCGCGTCGAAGATCGGCGCGTGGCGCAGCCCGACGCCGAGGATCAGATCCGGCTTCGCGGCCGCGATCGCCTCGAGGCTCGGCTCCTGTCGCGTGCCGACGTCGGACACGCGCGCGAACCGCGCATCGTCGTAGCCGATCCAGATCGGGTAATACGCGGGATCGGCCATGCCGACCGGCGTGATGTCGAGCGCCGCGAGATCCTCGGCGAACATGAATTCGAGCACGACGATGCGCGCCGGCCGCGCGGGCAGCGTGCGGCTGAACTGCGATACGGTCGGATCGTCGGCGAGCGGCCGGCAGACGGCGGACGGCTCGCCGGCATGGGCGGCAGGCGCGAACGCCAGCGTGCCGGCGACGAGCGCCGCGAACGCCGCGACGGCGGCAAGCGGGCGCGCCGCGCGCGCGCCGCGCATCGGGCGGCTCGGCGACGGCAAGCGCCCCGCGCGCGTCACCGGCGCCGCAGGCGTCCAAAACGTCGCCGGCTCCGCATCCGCCGCCCGCATCGCCCGAACGAGCACCGCCGTCCGGCCGCCGATCGGCAACCGGGCGAATCGCGCCGCGCGCCGCGCCCACGCGGTCAATGCGCGGCGTCCTGCTTCGCGAGCGCGTCGTCGCACATCGTCAACAACAGCGGACAGCTTCCACACAGTTGGTCTTCTCCGGGAATTTCATTGCGCAGGCAGCACACGCGGCGCGCGCGGAACGGATCGGGCAGCCGCGCCGAACACGGCTTCACGCGGCGCACCGGCAGCCGCAGCGGGTTCGCCTCGCCGCGCGAATCGACGGGGCCGAACAGCCAGGCGGCGTCGGCCCCCGCGCGCGGCGCGTGCGCGCATTGCTCGAACAGGTAGTCGAGCAGATTGCCCGCGTTCGCCCACAGCACGCGCGGCGAGAGTTTCGCGAGCACGGCGAGCGTATCGATCGTCGCGCGCAGGTGATCGACGAGCGCCGCATAGCGCGACGCCGGCTCGGCTTGCGCGGGCCGCAGCGCGTCGGCTTCGAAGAGCAGCGCGACGGGCATGCCGCCGCGCAGCGCGACGCGCATGCGCTGCGGCGCCATGTCGAGCGGCCGGCCGAGCAGCAGCGCGGCCGCGAAGCCCGCCGACGCGGCCAGGTTGAAGTAGTACTTGCTCCATTGCGACACGAGTGCGCGCGCATGCGCGCGCGCATCGCCGCCGTACAGCGCGACCATCGCGCCGACGAGCGCGTCGCGCCTGAGCGCGAGCGAGGCGGCCGAAATCAGGTCCGCCGGCTCAGCGCCGTCGGGCGCAAGCGCGGGCTCGTCGCATGCGTCGGGCGCACCGAGCCACACGTGCTCGAGATAATGCGCGATCGCGGCGGGCGCGAACGTCGAAAAGCGCGTCGCGCGCATGCGCGCGCTCATCGGCCGCCGCGCCGCTCTCGCCGCGCTTCGGCGATCAGCAGCGCGAGCAGGTACGGCGCGCCGATCAGCGCGGTCAGCACGCCCGCCGGAATCTCGCGCGGTGCGAGCAGCGTGCGCGCGGCGATATCGGCGGCGGCGAGCACGAGCGCGCCCCACGCGGCGGCGAGCCACAGGCGCGTCGCGTGCGCGCGCGCGCCGAGCATCGCCGCGAGATGCGGCGCCATCAGCCCGATGAAGCCGACCGGGCCGACCGCCGCCACGGCCGCGCAGGCGGCGAGCGTCGCGATCGTCAGCACGAGCGGGCGCAGCGCGGCGATCGGCAGGCCGAGCGCGGCCGCCTGTTCGTCGCCGAGCGCGAGCAGATCCAGCGGCCGCGCGAGCAGCGCGAGCGCCGGCACCGCGAGCACGCCCCACGGCAGCAGCGCGGCCGCCTCGCCCCAGCTGCGCCCATACGTGCCGCCGACGAGCCAGACGACGAAGCGCGCGGGCTGCACGCTCTCCTGCGTGATCAGCCATTGCGCGAGCGTCGTCCACAGCGTGCCGATCACGATGCCCGTCAGCGCGACCGCGAGCGGCGCGTAGCGATGCCGGCGGTTGAGCGCGAGCGTGAGCACGAGCGTCGCGCCGCCGCCCGCGAGCGAGGCGGCGACGAGCGTGCCGTGCGCGGCGAGCGGCCACGCGACGAGCGTGGCGAGCGTCGCGAGCCCCGCGCCCTGCGTGACGCCGAGCACCTCGGGCCCCGCGAGCGGATTGCGCACGATGCTCTGCATCAGCACGCCGGACGCGCCGAGCAGCGCGCCCGCGAGCAATGCGCACAAGAGCCGCGGCGCGCGCAGATCGAGCACCGTCCGCGCGAGGTCGTCGCGCTGCGCGAGCGCCGCGAACCAGCGCCCGGGGCCGATCCACACCGGGCCGAACGACGCGCCGACGACGAGCACCGCGGCGCCCGCCGCCAGCAGCAGCACCGCGACGGCGGGCCACGGCAGCACGGCGAGCGCGCGCACGAGCCGCGCGCCGCCGCGCGTGCCCGCCCGCACGTGCGCCGGCTGCTGCGCGGCGCCCGACCATGCGGCGCCGCGGCGGATCATCGCGAGCATCAGCGGCGTGCCGACGAACGCGATCGCGACGCCCGTCGACAGCGTCGCATCGAGGCCGAGCGCGAGCACGGCGCTATCGGTGACGAGCACGAGCGCGCCGCCCGCGAGCGCGGCGAGCGGCACGAGCGCGCCGAGCCTCGACGCCTTCGCGCCGCGCATCTGCCGGATCAGGTTCGGCGCGATCAGGCCGATGTACGACAGCGGCCCCGCGATGCTGACCGCGACGCTCGCGAAGCCGACCGCGACGACGGTGCCGGCGAGCCGCGTCGCGTCGACGCGCACGCCGGCCGCGGCCGCGGCGTCGTCGCCGAGCGCGAGCGGATCGAGCGGCCGGATCACGAGCGGCAGCGCGGCGAGCGGCGCGACGAGCCACAGCAGCGCGTCGCGCAGCCCGGCCGCGCCCGGCTGGTACAGGCTGCCGCTCGCCCACAGCGACGCGCCGACCACCGTCTGCTCGAAGAACGCGAGCAGCAGCGTCGTGACCGCCGAGAACAGCAGCATGCAGACGCTGCCCGCGAGAATGAGGCGCAGCGGCGTCGCGCGCCAGCCGCCCGCCGCCGCCGACACGCACGCGGCCGCGGCGAGCCCGCAGACGAACAGGAGCGGCACCGACGCATGGCCGGCGAGCGCGGGCACGAGCATCGCGGCGATCAGCCCGAGCTGCGCGCCGCCCGTGATGCCGAGCAGGTCCGGCGCGGCGAGCGGGTTGCGCGTGAGCGACTGCAGCAGCGCGCCCGCGGCCGCGAGGCAGCCGCCCGCGACGAGCGCCGCCGCGACGCGCGGCGCGGCGAGATCGAACAGCATGATATGCGCGAGCTGCGCGGCGTCGCCGCCCGCCGGCGCGGCAAGCCACGCGCGCAGCTCGGGCGCGAGCCGCATCGCCGCCGTGACGACGATCAGCGCGACGAGCGCGCCCGCGATCGCGCCGACGCGCCCGGGCGCCGCCGCGCGCGACGCCGGCGAGGATTCCGGCGCGCGCCCGCCGTGACGCAGCCGCTTGCGAACCGCGAGCGCCGTCATGCGGCGAGATCCCGACGCGCGCGCGCGACGGCCGCGCCGCGCCCCCCGGGCGCGGCCGCGTGCGCCGGATCGGCATGATCGGTATCGAGCACGCCCTCGTACGCCGGCACGCACATCGGCGCGCCCGTGAGCGGATGCGCGGTCTTGAGCATCGTCACGCCGAACGCCGCCTGCAGGTGACGCGGCTCGAGCATCGCATCGGGCGTGCCCTGCGCGACGATCCGCCCGGCGCGCATCAGCACGATCTCGTCGCTGTACGCGGCCGCCTGGTTGAGGTCGTGCAGCACCCAGACGATCGTGAGCCCGCGCGCGCGATTGAGCCGCCGCAGCTCGCGCAGGATGTCGAGCTGGTGATGGATGTCGAGATAAGTGGTCGGCTCGTCGAGCAGCACGATGGGCGCCTGCTGCGCGAGCGCCATCGCGATCCAGGCGCGCTGCCGCTCGCCGCCCGACAGCGCGGCCACGTCGCGCGCCGCGTCGGGTTCGAGGCCCGTCGCCGCGAGCGCCTCGTCGATCGCGTCGCGGTCCGCGCGCGCGAGCCCGCGCAGCCAGCCGCCGTGCGCGTAGCGGCCGTACGCGACGAGCTCGCGCACCGTGAGCCCCGCGGGAATCTGGTTGAACTGCGCGAGCATCGTCAGCGTGCGCGCGAGCGCGCGCCGCCGGTATGAACCGAGCGGCGCGCCGTTGACGTCGACCGTGCCCGACAGCGCGGGCTGCAGCCCCGCGAGCGTGCGCAGCAGCGTGCTCTTGCCGCAGCCGTTCGGGCCGCACAGCGCGGTCACGCGCCCCACCGCGATCGTCAGATCGAGGCCGTCGAGCACCCGGTGATCCCGGTAGCCGACGCTCAACGCGCGCGCCGCGAGCGCCGCCACCGTTTCGTTGTTCATCGTTCGTTGTTCATCGTTTCGTCATCCGCCAAATCCGCTAGGCGCCCCGCTTTTCGCGGTAGCTTCGCGCCATCGCGACCACCACCTTGCGCGGCCCCTCGAACGGATCGCGCGCGTGCGCGCTCAGCATGTTGTCGAGCATCAGCACGTCGCCCGTCTGCCACGGGAACACGATCCGCTGGCCGTCGAGCACCGCGCGGATCTCGGCGAGCGCGTCCGGCTCGAGCGGCGCGCCGTCGCCGTAATAGACGTTGCGCGGCACGTTCTCGATGCCGACCGCGTCGACGAGCGCTTCCTGCATGTCCTCGTCGAGCGCCGACAGGTGAAAGAGGTTCGCCTGGTTGAACCATACGAGCTCGCCCGTGCGCGGATGGCGCGCGACCGCCTGGCAGCGCTCGCGGGTGCGCAAAAGCGGCTCGCCGTCGTCGCCGTCGCGCCATTCGCAGCCGATCCCGCGCGCCGCGCAGATGCGCTCGACTTCGCGCGGATCGCCGGTGCCGAACGCCTGCTGCCAAGGCAGATCGAGCCCTTGCCCGAAATTGCGCACGTACAGGAGCTCGCGCTCGGCGAAGCGCGCGACGAGCGCCGGATCGAGCGCGCGATACACGGCGCGGCTATCGGCGATCGGCGTCGCGCCGCCCGTGCGCGCGGCGAGCGCGCAGTGGAACCAGATCCGCAGCGGCCACTCGCGCGTGTACGACTGCTCGTTGTGCAGCGGGATCGAGCGGTGCGGCGGATATTCGGTCGACGTGTAGACCGCGCCCTCGACCTGGCTGCGCGGCGTCGACGCGAACTCGTAGCCGATCAGCGGATCGCCGAAATCGGCCGCGAAGCGCTGGAAGGTCTCGATCGACGCGACGCGAAAGCCGGTGAAAAGCACGCCGCCCGCACGCTCGAGGACGTCGTCGGCGATCTCGCGCAGCAGCGGCGCGGCCTCGTGAAGCGCGATGTCCGCGCCATCGCGCGGCGACACGACGGTGGGCAGGCCAGGCTCGACGCGCAGGTCGCCGAGCGTCGGGCAGGCCGCCGCGGCCGGCATCGAAAGCTGAGTCATCCGGAAATCCCCTTGCGGTACGAACGGCGTGGATGAAACGAGCGGCGCGCGCGGCGCATCACGACGCGCGCGCCGCGTCCAGATGGCGGCGCAGGCTCGCGGGGCGCATGTCGGTCCACACGGCCTCGATGTGCGCGAGGCACTCGGCCTTCGGGCCGCGCACGCCGGCCTCGCGCCAGCCGGCCGGCACCGCGCGGAACGTCGGCCAGATCGAGTACTGTTCTTCATCGTTGACGACGACCGCGTAGACGACGTCGTCGGCGTCGGCGGGCGCGCTCGCGGGTTGCTGGGCTTGCGTCATGATCGGGAAAGCTCGCTGGAAAGGTTCGAAGGACGGCGCACCGCGTGCGCCGCGTCTACTCGATAGACGAATCGCGCACGCATTTTTTTACCGTCCGCGCGCGGGCGCCGCAAAACGCCGGGCACGCGAGCCCGCGCTCGGACGCGTCGACGCACGCGACGCAGTGCCGCTCGGCGTCGCGGACCATGAAGTGCACGAGCGTCTGCGACACGTTCAGCGCGCGCGCGGCGCTCTGCAGCGTCTCCTCGCGCAGCCGCACCATCTCGAACGCGGCGCGGCTGCGCGCGGGCAGTTGCGCGAGCGCGTCGTACACATGGCGCAGCGTGTCGCGCACGACGAGCGCGGCCTCCGGCGACAGCTCGGGCGACGGCACGTCGAGGCCGTCGTCCTCGTCCGCGTGGTAGGTGTTCTCGAGCGTCTGGCGGCGGCACGCGTCGATCGACGCGTTGCGAACCATCCGCGTCACGTACGCGATGGGCTGCCGGATCGCGTCCTGGTTCGGAAAATCGACGAGCTTCACGAACACGTCGTGCACCACGTCCTCCGCGCGGCTCGCGCAGCCGACGAAGCCGCGCGCGAGCTTGACGAGCATCGGCCGGTTCGCGACCAGCACATCGACGAGCGCGCCGTGCTCGCGCGCGCCCGGCGTGCGCGCCGCAGGCCGCGACGGCGCGCGCAAGACGGGCGCCGCGGCGGGCGCCGCGGCGGGCGCAAACGCCCCGTTCGAAGCGAGGATCGGTAACGGTTTTGCCGGCGCCGGCCGAGCGAGCACTTCCGCCATGGATTCTCCAGATGTTTGCTCAATGGCAAGCAATCTAACATAAACGCGAATCGTTCTCAATATGATTTATTGATAACCCGATAATCTCGCGGGATTTGTCGTGTTGCGGCACTTCGCTCGTCCATCGTTGCCGGCCGTGCAACGAACGGCGGTACGATCCTGCGTTCGCCCCTTGCGTTCGCTTCCGGCGCCGGCGCCCTCGGGCGCTTTGAATCCCTTTGACCGTTCGTCGACCGAGGTCCGCCGTGATCGCCCGCCTGCGCACCGCCGCCGGCAACGTGCCGCTCTTCGAGCAGGCGGGCGCCGCGCCCGGCGTTCCGACGGGCTCGCTCACGCACGCGGTGCGCCCCGATCTGCTCGCCGCCGCCGAGCGCGCGGCCGCGGCCGGCGCCGGCGCGCTGCCCGAGCCGAGCGCCGCGCACCTCCGCGCGGTGCTCGTCGCGCTTGCGCGCGACGCCATGCCGTGGTGCTCGCCTGCTCGGCGCTCGGGGCGAGCGTCGATGCGCTCGCCGCACACCCGAAGCCGACCGTGCGCGCGGACGCGGCGCTCGCCCACGCATGCGCGCGCGCCGGCGAGCGGATCGCCGTGCCGTGCGCGGCGCTGAGCAGCGAGCGGCCAACTCGCGCATTGTTCGAGCGGCAAGCGCGCGAGACGCTCGCGCGAATGGAGGTGTGGGTCGTGCCGGATGCATGGGCGCGCTTCCGGGCGGGCGACGCGGCCGGCTATCGCGACTATCGCGGCTATCGCGCGGGTAGCCGACGCTGCGTAGGCGCGGAGCTTCGATGTCGTCGCGTTCGCGCAGGCTTCGATGGCGATCGCCGCGTCGGACGTGACGCTCGGACCGCCGCCGCTCACGGTGCCCCACGCCGCGCCCGCGCGCCGCGCGCGGGCGCAGGCCGGCGGATCGACGGCGCGCGATCCACCTTCACGCGCGCGCGCGCCCGCAGGGACGCACATCGCACGCGCCCCGGGCGTCACGCTCGTCCCAGGCGCCGCGAACGCGCCCGACGCCCGACGCCCGACGCCCGACGCCCGGCGAGCGCCGGGCGCGCTATCGCGCGGTGTAGCCGCCGTCCACCGGCAGCGCGACGCCGCTCACCATCGCCGCCGCGTCGCTCGACAGGAACAGGATCGGCGCGACGACGTCCGCGACGCGCGCAAAGCGCCCGAGCGGAATCGCCGCGAGCATCGGCCCGCTCGCGTGCGGATCGCTCCACGCGCGCTCGGCCATCGGCGTGAGCGTGACGGTCGGGTTGACGCTGTTCACGCGAATGCCGTGCGGCCCGAGCTCCACGCACAGCACGCGCGTCATCGCGTCGAGCGCGGCCTTCGACGCGCAGTAGGCGAGATGCGACGGCAGCGCGACGAGCGCCGCCTGGCTCGATACGTTGACGATGCTGCCGCCCCGCCCCGCGCGAATCATCGCGCGCGCGACATGCCGCGCGACCAGCATCGC
Source organism: Burkholderia mallei ATCC 23344 (assembly GCF_000011705.1). Lineage (NCBI taxonomy): Bacteria > Pseudomonadati > Pseudomonadota > Betaproteobacteria > Burkholderiales > Burkholderiaceae > Burkholderia > Burkholderia mallei. Next base: position 1,257,044 of record NC_006348.1, read on the forward strand.
GCCGCGCGCGTTGACGGCCATCACGCGGTCGAATTCGTCGGCCGTCGTGTCGATCGCCGCGGCAAGGCTCGTCACGCCCGCGCAATTGATCAGCCCGTCGAACGCATCGCGCATCCGTTCGCCGGAAAGCGCCGCGCGCACCGACGCATCGCAGCCGACGTCGAGCTCGAGCGGCTCGCAGCCCGTTTCGTGCGCGAGCCGCTCGAGCTCGCGCGCGTTGCGCGCGGCGGCGACGACGCGCGCGCCGCCGCCGCGCAGCGCGACGGCCGCGGCGCGGCCGATGCCGCTCGATGCGCCCGTCACGAGGAACGACCGGCCGTGGAAATCGAAAGCGACGCTCATGATGTCTGCAATCCGTGCATGAAGGGTTGGAGCGCCGGATAGAGCCCGGCGTACAGCGCGAAGCGCGCGTCGTGCAACGCCGCGTGACGCGCGTCGGGGCGCGCGCGCTCGGCGAGCGTGACCCAGCCGCGCCGCGCGGCCTCGCGCGACACGCGAGCCGCGCCGAGCGCGGCGAGCAGCGCCGCGCCCATCGCCGCCTCGACCTCCTCGGCGATCGTCCACACCGGGTAGCCGGTGATGTCGGCGATGCTCTGCATCCACAGATCCGAATGCGCGGCGCCGCCGACCACGACGAGCCGCGCATCGAGCGCGCGCGCGCCGGCCGCGCCCGCCTCGATGTTGTGCCTGAGCGCATACGCGAGCCCTTCGAGCACCGCGCGGTACAGATGCGCGCGCGTGTGATATAGCGACAGGCCGACGAACGCGCCGCTCGCCTTCGCGTCCCACACCGGGCTGCGCTCGCCCATCAGGTACGGCAGGAACAGCACGCCGTCGCTGCCCGCGCTGACCTCGGCGGCGGCGGCCTCGAGCAGGCGATGCGCGTCGCCGCCGCCCGCGCGCGCGGCCTCGATTTCCGCGTGGCAGAACTGCTCGCGAAACCACGATACCGACGCGCCCGCCGTGATCGCGCCGCCGAACACGTACAGGTCGCGCCGGCCGTCGAACACGTGCGGCATGCTGACGAGCCCGCGCCGCGCGTCGGCCGTCTCGGCAAGGTAGCCCCAGCACATGCTCGTGCCGATCATCGCGACGTGCTGGCCGCGCCGCGTCGCACCCGCCGCGAACGTCGCGACGGCCGCGTCGACGCCGCCCGCGACGACGGGCGTGCCCACCTCGAGGCCGAGCGCGTGCGCCCATTCGCGCAGCAGCCCGCCCACCACCGCGTCCGAATCGACGAGCCGCTCCGGCATCATCGTCGCCGGAATGCCCAGCATGTCGAGCGCCTCGTCGGACCAGTCGCGGCGGCCCAGATCGTAGACGCCGCCGATGTTGCCCGCCGCGCTGTGATCGACCGCGAGCTCGCCCGTCAGCCGATACGCGACGTACGCGTTCGGCGGCACGAAGTAGCGCACGTTCGCCCACACGTCGGGACGCTTCTCGCGCAGCCACAGCATCTTCGTGTAGCCGTAGTAGCTGTCGACGCCGTTGCCCGTGATCTCGCCAAGCCGCGCGACGTCGACGTGCGCGCGCACCCAGTCGACCTCGTCGGTCGCGCGCCGGTCCATCCAGATGAGGCACGGATGCAGCGGCCGCATCTCGCGGTCGACCGGAATGCCCGAGCCGCCGTACAGGCTGCTCACGCAGAGCGCCTCGATCGACTCGGCGCCGATGCCCGCCGCGCGCGCGTCGGCGCTCACCCGCGCGATGCATTCGCGCACCGCGTCGAACCACACGTGCGGCCACTGCTCGGCCCACAGCGGCTTGGGCGTGTCCGGCCGGTACGCCACCGCATGCTGCGCGAGGATCGCGCCGTCGAGGCCGACGAGCACCGCCTTCGTGCTCTGGGTGCCGATGTCGACACCAATCACGCATGCCATATCGCCTCCGCGTCCCGGTGAGCCGCGCGCTCAGCCGCGCGGCTTCATCAGCACCTTGATCGAGTCGAGCGAGTTCGCGACCCGGATCGCCTCGTCCCATTCGTCGAGCGAGAAGCCGTGCGTGACGATGCCCTTCGACGTGACGAGCCCGCGCGCGAGCAGATCGATCGCGACAGGATAGCAATACGGGCCGAGATGCGCGCCGCGCACGTCGAGCTCCTTGCGATCACCGATGATCGACCAGTCGAGCGCCGTATCCTTGCCGAACACCGAGAACTCGACGAAGCGGCCGAGCTTGCGGATCAGCGCCATGCCCTGCGTGACGCCCGCCGGCACGCCGGTCGTCTCGATGTAGACGTCGCAGCCGTAGCCCCCCGTCAGCGCGCGCACGATCGCGGGCGCGTCCTCGCGGGCCGGATCGATCGTCACGTCGGCGCCGTATGCGCGCGCGAGCGCGCGCCGCGCTTCGACGGGATCGACGACGACGAGCCGCCTGGGCGTCTTCAGCTTCGCGACCTGCGTCATCATCAGGCCGAGCGGGCCCGCGCCTGCGATCACGACGACGTCGTCGAGCTGGATGTCGCCGCGGTTGACCGTGTGGATCGCGCACGCGAGCGGCTCGATGATCGCCGCGTCCTCGAGCGAGATGCCGAGCGGGATCGGGTGGACGATCGCGCCCGACGGTATGCGCATGTACTCGGCCATCCCGCCGTCGGCGACCTCGCGCTGAAAGCCGAAGATGTGATGGACCTCGCACATCCAGTACTGGCCCGACTTGCAATAGCGGCACGTGCCGCACGGCACGATCTGCTCGGCGATCACGCGATCGCCGAGCGCGACGCCGAAGTGCTCGGCCGCGCCCTCGCCCAGCGCCTCGACGTAGCCGAAGAACTCGTGGCCGGGAATCACGGGCGCCTTGACCCACGGGCTCGGCCCGCCCCAGAACATCTTCGCGCCGGCGTGGCACTTGCAGTCGCTCGCGCAGATTCCGCACGCGCCGATGCGGATCACGAGCTCGCGCGCGTTCGCGCGCGGCTTCGCGACGCGCTCGACGCGGTAGTCCTCGGGGGCGTGGCAGACGATCGCCGTCATCTGCTGCGTTTCGTCGTTTCGATTCGTCATGGTTTCGGTTTGGCTGGCTGGGTTCGAGAAAACGGCAGGCCGGATGCGGCGGCCCGCGCGCGGATGAAGCGGATGAAGCGAATGAAGCGGATCGAGCGCGCGCGGCGGGCGCCTGCGCGGCGGGCGCGCGCATCGCCCCTCGCCGCCGCGCCGCGGCCGATGCGCGCGACGCGCCCGATCCAGGCGGCACGCGCGGCGCATCTCGGCCCGCCGCTCGCCGCGGCGCTCACGTGCGGCGCTCGCGGCCGATGTAGATCGCGAGCAGGATGATGGCGCCCTTGATCACGTTCTGCACGTAGGGATTCACGCCGATCATGTTCAGGCCGTTGTTCAGCACGCCGAGCAGCAGCGCGCCGACAAGCGTGCCGACGATCGAGCCGCGGCCGCCCGCGATCGACGTGCCGCCCATCACGACGGCGGCGATCGCGTCGAGCTCGAAGCCGCCCCCCGCGTTCGGCTGCCCGCTCATCAGGCGGCCCGTCAGCACGAGCGCGGCGAGCGCGGACGTGAGCCCCGCGAACGTATAGACGGCCAGCTTCACGCGCGACACGCGCACGCCCGAGAGCCGCGTCGCGTGCTCGTTGCCGCCGATCGCGTAGACGTAGCGGCCGAACGGCATGCGCTCGAGCATCAGCCACGCGAGCGCGTAGACCGCGAGCATCGTCAGCACGGGCATTTGCACGCCGAGCACCTTGCCGCTGCCGAAGAAGCGGACCCAGTCGGGCAGCCCGTCGATCGGGTAGCCGCCCGTGTAGATGAGCGCGAGGCCGCGCGCGATGCCCATCGTCGCGAGCGTGACGATGATGGGCGGCATGCCGGCGAACGCGACGAACAGGCCGTTCGCCGCGCCGAGCGCGACCCCGACGCCGATGCCCGCGGCAAGCGCCGCCGCGCCGTTCGCGCCCGCGACGAGAAGGCCCGCCGCGAGCGTGCCGGACAGCGCCATCACCGAGCCGACCGACAGGTCGATGCCGCCCGTCAGGATCACGCAGGTCATCCCGACGCCGATGATCGCGTTGATCGACACCTGCCGCAGCACGTTCTCGAGGTTCGCCGCGCTCAGGAAGCTGTCGCTCGCGAACACCATCGCGACGCACACGGCGACGAGCCCGACGAGCGGGTAGAACGTCGTCGAGCGCCGCAGCGCGGCGAGCGCGGGGCCCGTGGCCCGAGCGGGGCTCGCGGCGGCGGGCGCGCAAGAGGCAGACGGCGCGGCCGTCCGGTCATGCATGTTCATGATTCGCTCCGCGTACGTCGGAAGTCGCATAGGTCATCACCGTGTTCGGCTCGATCGCCTCGCCTTCGAGCATCGCCTCGATACGGCCCTGCCGGAACACCGCGACGCGATCGCACAGGCCGACGATCTCCGGCAACTCGCTCGAGATCAGCACGATCGAATAGCCGCGCGCGCTCAGCTCGCGCATCAGTTGATAGATTTCCGCCTTCGCGCCGATGTCGATGCCGCGCGTCGGCTCGTCGAAGATCAGGATCCGCGTGTGATGGTTGAGCCAGCGCGCGATCACGACCTTCTGCTGATTGCCGCCCGAGAGCGTGTCGACGCGCGTGTGCGGCGTCGGCGCCTTCACGCCGAGCCGCTGCATCAGCTCGAGCGTCGTGCGCGTCTCGGCCGCCGCGTCGACGAACCAGCGCAGCCGGCGGTGCTTGCCGAGGTTGTTGATCGCGATGTTGTGCCGGATCGAGAACGCGGGGATGAGCCCCTGCGTCTTGCGGCTCTCCGGCAGGAGGCCGATGCCCGCGGCGAGCGCGGCGGCGGGATCGGCGAGGCGCACCGGGCGGCCGCGCACGCGCATTCGCCGCACGCGCGCGGGCTTCGCGCCGATCAGCGCGAGCGCGCTCGACGTGCGCCCGGAGCCGACGAGGCCCGCGAAGCCGAGAATCTCGCCCTCGCGCAGCGCGAAGCGGTTCACGGGGCCGTTCTCGCGCACCTGCAGCGCGTCCACCTCGAGCACGGGCGCGGCGTCGCGCGCAAGACGCGGCTTCGGCGGAAAGCTCTGCTCGATGCGCCGGCCCACCATCATCTCGACGAGCGCGCCGACATCGGTGCGCGCGACCTCGGTCGTGCCGACGTATTGCCCGTCGCGCAGCACGGTGATCCGATCGCACACCTCGAAGATCTCGTCGAGGTGGTGCGAGATGAAGATCATCGCGACGCCCCGGCGCTTGAGCTCGCGCATCACGCCGAACAGGTGCGCGGCTTCGGCGGGCGTGAGCGTCGCGGTCGGCTCGTCGAGGATCAGCAGCCGCGCGTCGAGCGACAGCGCCTTGCCGATCTCGACGAACTGCTGCTGCGCGACCGACAGCTCGCGCACCGGCGCCGACAGATCGATCGCGACGTCGAGCCGCGCGAAGATGTCCGCCGCCGCGCGGCGCATCCGCGCGCGCTCGCGCAGCCCGAGCCGGCCGCGCCACTCGCGGCCGAGGAACAGATTGTCGACCGCGTTCAGCTCCGGAATCAGGCTGAACTCCTGAAACACGATGCCGACGCCCGCCGCGATCGCGTCGTGATGGTTCGCGAAGCGCCGCGGCTCGCCGTCGAGCGCGATCACGCCCTCGTCCGGCGGGTGGATCCCGCAGAGGATCTTCATCAGCGTCGACTTGCCCGCGCCGTTCTCGCCGAGCAGCGCGTGAATCTCGCCGCGCGCGACGCGCAGATCGATTCCGCGCAGCGCGACGACGCCGGGAAACCGCTTCGTGATGCCGGTGAGCGCCAGTATCGTGTCCATCGCCTCCTCGCTCGCTTCGTCAGGCGCGCGCGCCGCGCCGCTCGCTTCGTCCATGTCGTCGGCCTCGTCGCGCGGGCCGCTCACCAACTGAACGTCTTCGCGTTGCCCTTGTCGATCCGCTTCACGTCGACCGGAATCGCCTTCGGCACATTGGCGCCCCACTTCTTCGCGAGCCCGATGCCGATCGCGAGGCGAATCTGGTCGCGCGGGAACTGCGCGGACGTCTCGATGAACTTCGAGTTCGGCTTCTGCATCGCCGCGATCGCCTCCGGCGCGCCGTCGACGCTCGTGAGCTTGATGTCGCGGCCCGACGCCTCGATCGCGGACAGCGCGCCCATCGAGCCGCCGTCGTTGACGCTGAAGATGCCCTTGAGCAACGGGTGCGCCTGGATCATGTTCTCGGTGACGGCGAGCGCGCTCGCGCGCTCCTGCCTGCCGTTCTGCACGTCGACGATCCTCACGTTCGGGAATTTCGCGAGCGCCGCGCGGCAGCCGCGCACGCGCTCGAGAATCGGCACGACCGGGATGCCGTCGAGGATCGCGACTTCGCCGCCGCCGCCGATCGCCTTCGCGAGGTAGTCGCACGACATCGCGCCCGCGTCGAAATTCTTCGAGCCGACGAACGCGTCGACCGGGCCGTTCGCGTTCGCGTCCACCGCGACGACGACGGCGCCCGCCTTCTTCGCCGACACGACGGCCGACTGGATGCCCGTCGAATCGGTCGGGTTCACGAGCAGGATGTCGATCTTCTTCTGCAGCATGTCCTCGACGTCGCTCACCTGCTTGCTGACGTCGTGATGCGCGTCGGTGACGATCACCTGCGCGCCGATCGACGCGGCCGCCTCGTCGAGCGCCTTTTGCATCGTCACGAAGTACGGGTTGTTCAGCTCCTGGAACGTCATGCCGATCTTCAGCGGCGCCGCGTGCGCGGCGCTCGCCGCGCCGAGCGCGAGCGAAAGCGCGGCGGCGCGCAGCGCGCGGGCGGCCCGGCGGCCGGAAGCCGGCGTCGACAAGGCGGTGTGCATCATGGTCGTCTCCGTTTTCTAGGGATACGCGCACCCCGCGCGCCGCGCGAGCGGCGCGCCGGGCGACGCGTGTTGGGCTGGATTGCTCGGGAACGCGGGCCGGCTCAGCCGGACAGCAGGGCTTCGGCGGGCGCACGCGCCTCGCCGCGCGCCCGCGCGGCCGGCACGATCGCCGGCGCGCCGGCGATGCCCGCGCCGCGCAGCGCGGCGGCCTCGGACGCCTCGCGGCTCGCGTCGTTCAGCGCCTGATAGCGGCGAAAGCGCGACGGCGACATGCCCTTCACCGCGAGGAACTGGCGATTGAAGTTCGACAGGTTGTTGAAGCCGCTCCTGAAGCAGATGTCGGTGATGCTCGCGTCGCCGTCCATCAGCAGTTGGCACGCGAGATTGATCCGCATCCGGTTCACGTACTGGACGAACGGCAAACCGGTGTGCCGCCGGAAGTCATGCGAGAACGCGCTCACGCTCTGCCCGGCGAGCCGCGCGAGATCGGTCTCGCGCCGCTCGTTCGCGAGGTTCTTGCCGAGGTACGCGAGCACGTGGTTGATGCGCGTCGACGCGAAGCTCGACGCATCGGCTTCGTACGCGGGGCTCGCGAGCAGCTCGCGGTCGGTCGCGTCGATGAGGATCTGCAGCATCGACAGGAACAGCACGATGCGCCGCAACCCCCGCGCGTGAATCAGCTCGGCGAAGAGCGGCTTGATCGCCTCGCTCGTGCGCGGGCCGAACTGCACGCCGCGGCGCGCGTCGGCGAGCAGCGCCTCGACGTGCCGCCATTCGGTGAAGCTGTCCGCGCAGCGCGACACGAACGCCTGGCCGAACTGCACGACGAGATTGCGCTCGGCGATCGTCCTGCCTTCCGACACGTCGCTCACCCAGTTGTGCGGCAGGTTCGGTCCCATCAGCACGAGATTGCCGGGGCCGAAGCCGCCGACATAATCGCCGACGAACATCTGCCCCGTCGTCTCGACGATCAGATGCACCTCGAACTCCGGATGAAAGTGCCACCGCACCGTGCGGTACGGGTAGCCATGCGACCACGCCTTGAACGACTCGCCGCGGCGCACGTCGACGACTTCGAGATCGGGCTGCACACGCTCCTCCTTGTTTCTTCGGACCACGGCGCGCGCGCCGCTCCTCCGATGTGTCGGAGCGCCCGCGGCGCTCCGTCGTTCGTCTTGCGTAGTGCGAACGATAGTCGCCGGCCATCCGGCCGGCCACTAAAAATCAGACACCGGACTGATATTTTTTCGAATTCGAACGAATGCGGACGCCGGATGCGTCAAATTGGGTGCGAAGCAGCAGGTCCGCCGCGCGCGACGACATGGCCGCGGCCGGAGGCCGCCGGCCACGCGCTCGCCCGCCGGCACCGCCGCCGGCGGCCGCGCACGCCGATCGCCACCGCAATGACGGGATTCATTTGGCCGCCCAATTCCCGAATTAAGTCGACAAATCGCGATTTAAATTCCCCACCGGGGATAAATCACCGATTCAGGATGGATTCCGTAATTTGTGGACATAAAATCAGCCGCCACGTGAAAAGAATATTCCGATTGAATTTCCTTTCGGGTAATGCTATAAACCTAACGCCGGACGCCTTACTATCATGAAAGGATGCCGGCTCACTTGATATCTTTTAGGAGATTAAAATGGTTCGATTTTTGGCGAAGCTGCTTCGTTCGACGATCCACGGCTCCCACGGTGTCAGCCTTGACGCGGTTTCCTCGACTCACGGCACGCCGGGCTTCCAAACCCCGGACGCACGCGTCATTTCGCGCTTCGGGTTCAATTAATTAGCCTCTCTTGAAGCGGGTGGGGCATTTTGCCCCACCGCAATAAATAACCATGGTGCCAGCCCGCCATTGTCATGTCGCGGTATTCGATCAGGCGATCGTCGCGCTCGATATACGACGGTCGCGCTATTTCCTTTATGACGCAGCGTGCGCGAGGGATTTCGCCGATCATTATCTGGATTTCAAGCCGATCGACGCGCCGCGCGCATTGAAACCGCTGATCGCCGACCGAATCCTCGTCGCCGAATCGCCGGCGGCCGCGCGAAGCCGCATCGCCGATTACCGCGGCTGGAGCTTCGACGCATTCGATTCCGGCATCTGGGGCAGCCGGGTGCTCGGCAAGCGCGATGCCGCCCGCTTCGAATGGCTGCCGTTCTGGCGCATCGTGCGCAGCGCGGCGTCGCTCAAGATGCGCGGCTTTCACGCGCTCGCGGCGCTCGATCAGCTCGACGCCCGCGGCGCGCCGGCGCGCGGCGACGACGCGTCGCACACGGTCGAGCGCTTGCTGCGCGCGTCGATCTGGTCGCCCTTTCGCATCACGTGCGTGCAAATGTCGCTCGCGCTCGCCACGCATCTGCGGCGGCAGAACGTGCCCGCCCAACTCGTGATCGGCGTGAGGCCGATGCCGTTCGTCGCCCATGCATGGGTCGAAGTCGACGGGCGCGTGTGCGGCGACGAACCGGACCTGAAAAAGAGCTATGGCGAAATCTATCGAACGCCTCGATGCGACGCATCCGCCGCCCCGTTCGGGCTGGCGGCTTGAACGGCGCGCTTGGACGGACGCGGCCGCGCACCGCGGCCTGCTGTCCCGCGCGGCCGGCCCCGATCGGCCGATCGGCGTGACGCTGCTCGAAGCGGGCGGCCGCGGCCGCGCCTATCTGCGCGAGGCGCCGGCGAGCGTCGATCGCGCGCTCGCGCGCGCACGCACGCTGGCCGACGCGCGCGACGCCGTCACGCGCGCCGTCTGGGGCGCCTACGTCGCCGTGCTCGACGAAGCCGCCACCGGCCGCCGGCTGTTCCTGCCCGATCCGCTGCATTCGGTGCGGCTCTATTACCGGACGGACGAGGACGGCCGCGTCGACGTCGATCCGCAGGCGGCGAACCTGCTTCGCGACGCGTCGATCGACTGGAACCTCGACTACCTGATCGAATTCGCGTGCACGCAGTTCGGTCCGCTCGGCGAAACGCCGTTCGCCTCGGTTCGCGCGGTGCCGCCGGGCTGCGCGCTCGTCGTCGACGCCGACGGGCGGTGCGCGATCGAGCGCGCGTGGCTGCCGCGCGCGAGCGCCGGCGACGATGTCCGCGCGTCGTGCGCGGCGGCGCTCGACGAGGTCTATTCGCGCTTCGCGCGCAGCCATCCGAACGTGTGCGCCGCGCTGTCGGGCGGCGTCGATTCGTCCGCCGGCGCGATCCTCCTGCGCAAGGCGCTCGGCGCGCAGGCGCCGCTCGCCGCCGTCCATCTGTTCTCCCCCTCGTCGCCCGACTGCTACGAGCGCGACCTCGCGGCGCGCGTCGCCGATTCGATCGGCGCGCGGCTCATCTGCATCGACATCGATCGCCATTTGCCGTTCTCCGAACGAATCGTGCCAACCCCGCCCGCCACGCTGAGTCAGGACATGCTGTTTCTCGGCATCGACCGGGCGGTGTCGCGCGCGATCGGCGCGTCGTCGGTACTGCTCGAGGGCCAGGGCGGCGATCTGCTGTTCAAGGCGGTGCCCGACGCGAACGCGGTGCTCGACGCGCTGCGCGGCAAGGGTTGGGCGTTCGCGCTGCGCACGGCGGAGAAGCTCGCGGTGCTTCACAACGATTCGATCCCGCGGGTGCTGCTGATGGCCGCGAAGATCGCGCTGCGAAGGCGGCTGTTCGGACAGGATGCCGCGGGAACGCGGCAGACGATGTCGAAGCTGTTCGCGTCGCACGCGCCGCGCGCGGCGGCCTCGCCCACGCGCATGTGTCGCGCGGGCGCGCCGCTCGACGAATCGGTCGCGATGCTCGACCGGTTCGTGTCGATCATGACGCCCGTCACCGACGCCGCGTACACGAACCGGCTCAATCCGTATCTCGCGCAGCCGGTCGTCGAGGCGAGCTTCGGCCTGCGCAGCTACTGACCTGCCCCCTTCGATAGGGCCAATGGGCTTCTAGCAAAGTCCCTTTAAACCAACTCCTGGAAAGCGGCAGGAGCGTCCGCGGTTGCCCGATGTTTCGCCGCAAACTCTGACGGCGCAAGGTAGTTCAGTGCGCTGTGCGGCCTTTGCTCGTTGTAGTCCTGACGCCATGCCGCGATGACTGCCCGAGCGTGCGCGAGCGTCGTGAACCAGTGCTCGTTAAGGCATTCGTCGCGGAACTTGCCGTTGAACGATTCGATGTACGCATTCTGCGTGGGCTTGCCCGCCTGAATCAACTTCAGCGTGACGCCGTTCGCATACGCCCACTGGTCAAGCGCGCGGCTCGTAAATTCGGGTCCCTGGTCTGTTCGCACCGCCTTGGGATAGCCACGGAAGCGAGCTGCACGGTCCAATGCCCGAGCGACATACAAACCTGAGATGCCATGGTCGACGACGATGTCGACAGCCTCTTTCGTGAAATCGTCGACGACGGTCAGGCACTTCACGCGCCGGCCGTTGGAAAGCGCATCCATCACGAAATCGATTGACCATACCTCGTTGGGTGCGCCCGGCAATGCCAGTTGCTCGCGCTCAATCATGACGCCGTGGCGCTTGCGACGGCGCCGCACAGCCAGCCCTGCCTCACGGTACAGGCGATAGATGCGCTTGTGATTGGCGTGCGTGCCTTCGCGTTCCACCAGGGCGTGCAGTCGGCGGTAGCCGAATCGACGACGTTCGTGCGCCAACTTCACCAGACGCGCCGCGAGCACCTCATTCTCGTGGTCCGGCTTCGCGTCGTAATGCAGCACGCTGCGAGAAAGCCCGACAAGCCGGCAGGCGCGGCGCTCGGAGATGTTGACCTTCTCCCGAATCGCCAACACTGCTTCGCGTTTGGCTTGCGGGCTCAGGGCTTTCCCTTGACGACAACCTTCAACGCTTCCATATCGAGCATTGCTTCGGCCAGCAGTTTCTTCAGTCGGGCATTCTCCACCTCGAGGCCCTTGAGCCGGCGGGCTTCCGAGACTTCCATGCCGCCGAACTTCGCGCGCCAGGTGTAGAACGACGCGTCACTGAACCCATGCTTCCTGCACAGTTCCTTGACCGGCATACCGGCCTCGGCTTCCTTCAGAAACCCGATGATTTGCTGTTCCGTAAAGCGCTTCTTCATGTTCGTCTTCTTCTCCGAAAACGAACTTTACTAGACTCCGGCTGGCCCTGTTTGTAGGGGGCAGGTCATGACATCCATGCGACTCTCCTGGCAGTGGTTGCGGGTCCCGAACGGATCGAGTGTCGCTTTTGCGACGAGCAAACGTTTGCGCAGACCAAACCGACAACGCGTTTCAAACATCTGCGCCGCGAAGGGAATACGTCGGAAGAAACTGCCTGCGTACGGTTGGCCGCACAAACTGCGCATCCCGGTCCTTTTTCTTGATATCGGGAGCGCCTATCGTCAGCTTTTTCTGCGCATTACGCAACGCCGATTCGGGCATTTAAGGGTTTGTGCGGAGACATCCGCGCCGGTTCGCGCCGGCGCGGCGGCGAGGTTTCAAACGGCCAAGCGGCCGGCTCGACGCCCGCCGTCGCCCGCCCCCCGGCGCTTCCGCTCAGGCCGCTTCCCGCAATTGCCCCGCGATCTCGCCTTCGGACAGATGCGGCGCGAACATCTCGATCAACCGGTACGCATACGCGCGCAGGAACGCGCCGCGACGCAGGCCGACGCGCGTCGTGCTCGCCTCGAACAGATGCTGCGTATCGAGCGCGACGAGCCCGGTGTCGCGCTGCGCGTCATACGCCATCGCGGCGACGACGCCGATCCCCATCCCGAGCTCGACGTAGGTCTTGATCACGTCCGCGTCGATCGCCGTCAGCACGACGTCCGGCACCGCGCCCGCGTTCGCGAACGCCTGGTCGATGTGCGAGCGGCCGGTGAAATCCTGGTCGTAGGTGATGATCGGATATTCGGCGATGTCGTCGAGCGTCACGTTCTCGCGGCCGACGAGCGGATGCCCCTTCGGCACGACGACGACGTGATGCCACGAATAGCACGGGAACGTGACGATATCCGGAAAGCGGTCGAGCGCCTCGGTCGAGATGCCGAGATCCGCCTCGCCGTTCAGGATCATCTGCGCGATCTGCTGCGGGCTGCCCTGGCGCAGCGCGAGATGCACCTTCGGGTAGACCTCGGTGAACTGGCGGATCACCTTCGGCAGCGCGTAGCGCGCCTGCGTGTGCGTCGTCGCGACGACGAGGTGGCCGCTGTCCTGGTCCGCGAACTGGCGCGCGACGCGGCGCAGGTTCTCCGCGTCGAGCAGCATCCGCTCGATCAATTGATGAACCGCCTTGCCGGGCTCGGTCAGCCCCGTGAGGCGCTTGCCGCGGCGAATGAAGATGTCGACGCCGAGCTCGTCCTCCAGATCCTTGATCTGCTTGGACACGCCCGACTGCGACGTGTACAGCACGTTCGCGACTTCCGTCAGGTTCATGTTCTGCCGCACCGCTTCGCGCACGAAGCGCAACTGTTGGAAATTCATGGGTAGCCTCTCAGGCGATGTCTTTGTTGGTCTGAAATCCGCATGCGCGAGTCGCTCGCGGAAGCGCCGTCAGCGCGCCGGGAACACGCGCACCGCGCGCGGCACGGCGGTCAGCGCGTCGCCGACGTCGAGCGCGAGCGCGCGCCATGCGTTGCGATCGAGCTCCGCCTCGAGCACCTCGCCGGAGCGCGCGGCGAGCTCCACCCGCACCGAGCCGCCGAGCGGCACGACGCGCCGCACGTCGGCCGCGATGCCTTGCGCGCGCGCGTGCGGCGCGGCGAGCTCCAGATCGTGCGGGCGCACATACGCGCGCGCCGGGCCCGCGAAATCCGCGTCGACGGCGATCGCCTGCGCCGCGCCGTGCGCGACGAAACCGTTGCCGCTCACCGTGCCGTCGAGCCGGTTCGCCGCGCCGAGGAACTCGTAGACGAACGCGCTGCGCGGATGATCGTAGACCGCCTGCGGGCTGCCGACCTGCTCGACGCGGCCGTGATTGAGCACGACGATCCGGTCGGCCACCTCGAGCGCCTCCTCCTGATCGTGCGTGACGAAGATCGTCGAGATGTGCAGATCGTCGTGCAGCCGGCGCAGCCAGCCGCGCAGCTCCTTGCGCACCTTCGCGTCGAGCGCGCCGAACGGCTCGTCGAGCAGCAGCACCTTCGGCTCGACGGCGAGCGCGCGCGCGAGCGCGATCCGCTGCCGCTGCCCGCCCGACAGCTCGGACGGATAGCGCTGCGCGAGCCAGTCGAGCTGCACGAGCGAGAGCAGCTCATGCACCTTCGCGCGGATCGCCGCCTCGCTCGGCCGCTCGCGGCGCGGCTTCACGCGCAGCCCGAACGCAACGTTCTCGAACACCGTCATGTGGCGGAACAGCGCATAGTGCTGGAACACGAAGCCGACCTGCCGCTCGCGCGCGCCGACCGACGCGACGTCGAGCCCTTGCAGCACGACCTGCCCCGAATCCGCGTGCTCGAGGCCCGCGATCACGCGCAACAGCGTCGTCTTGCCGCAGCCGGACGGGCCGAGCAGCGCGACGAGCTCACCCGCGGGGAAATCGAGCGAGACGTCGTCGAGCGCGGCGAACTCGCCGAAGCGTTTGTGCAGATTACGAACGGTGATGCCCATCTGGTTTGCCTCTTTACGAAATCGACGAAGTGACGGCGGCGCCCGGGTGCGCGGCGGGGGCGCTCGCGTCGTCGCGCCCGTGCGCGAGTTCGGCGGACAGCCGCCGCTCGGCGAACAGCTTGAGCGCGAGCGTGACGAGCGCGAGCAGCGCGAGTACCGACGCCACCGCGAACGCGGCCGCGAAGTTGTACTCGTTGTAGAGAATCTCGACGTGCAGCGGCATCGTGTCGGTCTGCCCGCGGATATGGCCCGACACCACCGACACCGCGCCGAACTCGCCCATCGCGCGCGCGTTGCAGAGAATCACGCCGTACAGCAGGCCCCACTTCACGTTCGGCAGCGTGACGCGCCGGAAGATCTGCCAGCCGGATGCGCCGAGCACGCGCGCGGCCTCCTCCTCGTCGGCGCCCTGCGCCTGCATCAGCGGAATCAGCTCGCGCGCGACGAACGGGAACGTGACGAAGATCGCCGCGAGCACGATGCCCGGCACGGCGAAGATGATCTGCACGTCATGCGCCTGCAGCCACGGGCCGAGCCAGCCCTGCGCGCCGAACAGCAGCACGTAGACGAGGCCCGAGATCACGGGCGACACCGAGAACGGCAGATCGATGAGCGTCGTCAGCACCGCCTTGCCCTTGAACTCGAACTTCGCGATCGCCCACGACGCGCACACGCCGAATACGAGATTGAGCGGCACGGCGATCGCGGCGACGACGAGCGTGAGCTTGATCGCCGACCACGCGTCCGGATCGGCGAGCGATTCGAGATAGAAATCGACGCCCTTGCGCAGCGCCTCGAAGAACACCGCGGCGAGCGGCACGACGAGAAAGAGCGCGAGGAACGCGAGCGCCGCGCCCGTGAGCAGCCAGCGCACCGCGCGCGGCTCGCTCACGGGGTCGAGCCGGCGCGCTCGCGCCGGGGCGCGCGCGGCGCGGCGCGCGTCATCGCCGGATTCAAGGCCGGATTCAAGGCCGGATTCAAGGCCGAATCGAGCGCCGAATTCCGGGCCGGCGTCGGCGCGCGCGGCGCCCGCGCGGGATCGAGCGGTATCGCGGCTCATTGCGCGCCTCCGAGGGCCGTCGCCGCATGCGCGGCCGGCGTCGGGCCGCTCGCGCCGCGGCTCGTGCGACGCTGCAGATACCACTGCAGCGTGTTGATGAGGAGCAGCATCACGAACGACACGACGAGCATCACGACGGCGAGCGCGGTGGCGC
Organism: Burkholderia mallei ATCC 23344; assembly: GCF_000011705.1. Lineage (NCBI taxonomy): Bacteria > Pseudomonadati > Pseudomonadota > Betaproteobacteria > Burkholderiales > Burkholderiaceae > Burkholderia > Burkholderia mallei. The sequence continues at coordinate 1,272,583 of NC_006348.1, forward strand.
CCGCGTAGTCGTACTGCTCGAGCTTCGTGATGATGAGCAGCGACGTGATTTCCGATTTCATCGGCACGTTGCCGGCGATGAAGATCACCGAGCCGTATTCGCCGAGCGCGCGCGCGAACGCGAGCGCGAAGCCCGTCAGCAGCGCGGGCGTCACGGCCGGCAGCACGACGCGGCGGAACGTGAGCCAGCGCGACGCGCCGAGGCATGCGGCCGCCTCCTCCTGCTCGCGCTCGAAATCCTCGAGAACGGGCTGCACGGTGCGCACGACGAACGGCAGGCCGATGAAGGTCAGCGCGACGAGCACGCCGAACGGCGTGAACGCGACCTTGATCCCGAGCGGCGCGAGATAGCGGCCGATCCAGCCGTTCTGCGCGTAGACGGCCGCGAGCGAGATGCCCGCGACCGAGGTCGGCAGCGCGAACGGCAGGTCGACGATCGCGTCGACGAGCCGCTTGAGCGGGAACGTGTAGCGCACCAGCACCCATGCGACGAGAAAGCCGAACACCGCGTTCACGAGCGCGCCGCCGAGCGCGGCCGAAAACGTGAGCCGGTACGACGCGAGCACGCGCGGCGACGTCGTCGCGGCGACGAACTGGTCCCACGTGAGCGTGGCCGTCTTCAGGAAGGTGGCGGCGAGCGGGATCAGCACCACGAGGCTCAGATAGGCCAGCGTGATGCCGAGCGTCACGCCGAATCCGGGCAGCGCGCTCGGCTTGCGGAAGGTGAACGTCGTCATGCGGAATGCTCTTCCAGGGTGGTGCACATGGGTTCAACGGCACGGCGGACGCGCTGCAACGCGCGTCCGCCGTGCCGATTTCGTGTTGTCGCGAAGCCCGCGCGCCCGTCCGGCGCGCCGCTTCGCCCTCGCTCACTGCGGCTTGTAGATCGAATCGAACACGCCGCCGTCGGCGAAATGCGTCTTCTGCGCTTGGGTCCAGCCGCCGAACGTGTCGTCGACCGTGTACAGCTTGAGCTTCGGGAACTGCTTCGTGAGCGCCGCCGGCACGTCCCGCGAGCGCGGCCGGTAGTAGTTGCGCGCGGCGATCTCCTGCCCTTGCCTGCTGTACAGGAAGTTCAGGTACGCGTCGGCGAGCTTGCGCGTGCCCTTCTTGTCGACCACCTTGTCGACCACCGCCACCGGCGGCTCCGCGAGAATGCTCGCCGACGGCACGACGATCTCGAACTTGTCGGCGCCGAATTCCTTGATCGACAGGAACGCCTCGTTTTCCCACGCGATCAGCACGTCGCCGATGCCGCGCTGCACGAAGCTCGTCGTCGCGCCGCGCGCGCCCGAGTCGAGCACGCCCGCGTTCCTGTACAGCTTCGTGACGAAATCCTTCGCCGTCTGCGCCGTGCCGCCCGGCTGGTGCTGCGCGTATGCCCACGCGGCGAGGTAGTTCCAGCGCGCGCCGCCCGAGGTTTTCGGGTTCGGCGTGACGATCGACACGCCCGGCTTCACGAGATCGTCCCAATCCTTGATGCCCTTCGGATTGCCCTTCCTCACGAGGAACACGATCGTCGACGTGTACGGCGACGCGTTGTCCGGCAGACGCTTTTGCCAATCCTTGCTGACGAGGCCCTTGTTCGCGAGCGCGTCGATGTCGTACGCGAGCGCGAGCGTGACCACGTCGGCCTGCAGCCCGTCGAGCACCGAGCGCGCCTGCGCGCCCGAGCCGCCGTGCGACTGCTTGAAGTTCACCGTCTCGCCCGTCCTCGCCTTCCATTCCTTGCCGAACGCCTGGTTGACGTCCTGGTAGAGCTCGCGCGTCGGGTCGTACGAAACGTTCAGGAACGTCGTGTCCGCGAGCGCCGGCGTGAGCGCGCCGAGCGCCGCCGCCGCGCCGAGCGCCAATGATGCGATGAGACGGCGCGCGCCGCCTGCCAGCCCCGTGTTGCGCTTGACCATCCGTTGTTCTCCAAATGCGTGGGTCGTTCGTTGCGGTTCGTTCGTTGCGGTGATGCGGTTTGTTCGCAATGTCGGGCCAGTCTAACGAACAGGTTTCATCATTAAAAATAATCGTTCCTCATTTTTTAATACTCAAAAGTGGTAAAGAGCCCCCGACCGACGACTATCGCGTCCGAAGCGTCGCTTCGACGCAGCCGAATCGCGGCGGAATCGCCGCGATAGCGCCGAACTTCAAGTAACGCTTGAATTTCCCGCGATACTGTATAAAAATACAGATCACTGTCTATCCATACAGTCATGCCATGATCAAACTCACCGCCCGCCAGCAGCAAGTGTTCGACTTGATTCGTCGCGCGATCGAGCGCTCGGGCTTTCCTCCGACGCGCGCGGAAATCGCCGCCGAGCTGGGTTTCAGCTCGCCGAATGCGGCCGAGGAGCACTTGCGGGCGCTCGCGCGCAAGGGCGTGATCGAACTGGCGGCGGGCGCGTCGCGCGGCATCCGCCTGCTCGGCATCGACGACGCGCCGCATCAGCTGACGCTGCCGCATGCAGCGCTGATGCAGCTGTCGCTGCCGCTCGTCGGCCGTGTCGCGGCGGGCAGTCCGATCCTCGCGCAGGAGCACATCTCGCAGCACTACGCGTGCGACCCCGCGCTCTTCTCGAGCAAGCCGGACTACCTGTTGAAGGTGCGCGGCCTGTCGATGCGCGACGCCGGCATCCTCGACGGCGACCTGCTCGCCGTGCAGAAGCGGACCGAGGCGAAGGACGGCCAGATCATCGTCGCCCGGCTCGGCGACGACGTCACGGTCAAGCGCCTGAAGCGCCGGCCGGGCGGCGTCGAGCTGATCGCCGAGAACCCCGATTACGAGAACATCTTCGTGAAGGCCGGCAGTGCGGAATTCGCGCTCGAAGGCATCGCCGTCGGGCTGATCCGCCCGGGCGAGTTCTGATCGCCTTCGGCCAGCCGCAGCCCGCCCGCCTATCCGCCATTCGACTGGATCTGGAGAACCCTATGGAACGCCTCGCCCGCCTGCTGCCCTTCCGTCAATTCGGTCGTCTGCGCCATCTGCGCGGGCGCACGCCTTGCGCACCGCTCGTCGCCGCCCATTCGCGCGACCATGCCGACACGCAGCCGTCGTTGCTGCCGTCCGCGCTTCCGGCATTCGCGCGCGTCTCGCTGAACGGCTCACTCCATCATGCGGAGCCCGCGCGGCGTGCACCGGTGCGCGTGTATCACGGGCCGTCGCGTTTCATCATGGTCGGTACGGTCGACGCGATCTGCCGAATGATCGATCGATGCATCGCCGAGGAACGTTCGCTGACGCAGCAGGGTCTGTGATGGCCTAGCCGTTCGTTTCGCCGGGGAGGCCATTTGAATTCCATCGCGCGCCCGCGAGGGCGTTTCCTGAAGCCGGTCGCGATCGGCATCGCGTTGATCGTTGTCGCGGCCGTTGCCTTGTATGCGTATGCATCGCCTTATCTCGCGCTCAGGCAGATGAAGCAGGCCATCGACGCGCGCGACGCACAGGCGATCAGCGTCCACGTCGATTTCCCCGCGCTGCGGATCAGCCTGAAACAGCAGTTGACCGACGAATTGATGCGTCGCATCGATGCGCAAAAGCGCGACAATCCGCTTGCGATCCTCGGCGCGATGATCGGCTCCGCGCTCGTCGATCCGCTCGTCGATGCGTATGCGACGCCCGACGGCGTCGCCGCGCTGATGAGCGGCCTGCCGCCGCACGCGCGGCCCGGGCAACGGCCGCCCGAGCTGAATCCGCCAAGCGATCCCGCGAGCGCGGCGGCAGCCGGCACTGGCGCACCGCCGAGCAACGCAGGCGTGCCCGGCTCGGCGAGCGGCGCGGCGAAGCAGACCGCATCTGCGGCCGCGGCGAGCACATCGGGCGCATCGGGCACATCAGGTACGCCGCCCGGCGCACCGAGCGCGACGCCCGGCCCGTCGCCGCAAACAAGCGCCGGCTATCGCGGTTTCGATGAATTCGTCGTTACGTATCGCAGCGACGACGGCAGCGCGCGCTATGCGGCGGTCTTTCGCCGCAGCGGGATCTTTGGCTGGAAGTTGTCGGCAATCGATTTGCACGACGATTGAGTTCGGCTCGGCGCTGGGGGGCGTAACACGCGCGAGGGCGACAGGTGCGCGGCGACGCGTGTCGGCGCATGTCGAGCGCGGCGTGATGGGATGTGAGTCGTACGTGAGCTGCCCAGCGCGTGCAAACCGTCCGCGATAGTGTAGCGGTGCAGCGGCGGCTTGCACCCCGTATCGAAAAGCGGCCACGAAGCAGGCTTTCCGAAGCGACGCCCGCGCGCTCTTCGCTTCAAACGATATGAACGAACTGGAACCGGTTCAGTTCATTGTCTCGTCCCATTCAGCGGGGCCGGTCCCAATCGCCGACGCTCGTCGGTCGTCGGTCGTCGACGAGCGCGCCGCATATGTCCGCCGCGGCCGGGCGGCAGCGTCGCCCACTCGTCGTTTTGCCCGGCGGCGCGTCGCCGAACCGGCGGCCCGTCAGTGTCCGATCGTCGCGGCTCCCTCTTTCGCGCTTTCCGCTTTCTGTTCGGCCGGCGAAGCACACGCCACCAGAATGCTGCACGACACCCGGTCGAGCAATTGCGTATTGCCGGCCCCCATCCACCAGCGCGACAAGCCGCTGCGGCAACGATGGCCGACCACGACGAGATCGACGTTCAGCTTCGTCGCAAGATTCGCGATCTCGTCGATCGGGTAGCCGAACGCAAAATGCCCCTGTGCGTGCACGCCGCGCTCGGTCAGCCAGTTGACGCCCTCCTGCAGGATCTCCCGCGCGGTTTCCTCGAAGCGGCTGCACGCGACGTCGGTCAACAGGCCCGCGCTTTGCGCAATGCTCGAGCGCATGTCGACGACCGACAGCAGGTGCGTCTCCGCTTTCAGTTCGAGCGCCAGGTCGGCGCCGCATCGCAGCGCCTTTCGGCCTTCGAGCGTGCCGTCGTAGCACAGCAGAATCTTCTTGTAGCTAGCCATTGCGGCCTCCCCAATGCGCGCCTCGCGCATGGATTCATCATGCTGCGCCGCAATTCAGGATGCAAGCGCTGGAAAACGCTGATTCGCGTTGCACCGCGAACGCGCGATGATCCACCACAGGAAGCAGCGGCATCAGCGCCGGGATGAAGCAAGCGCACTGAAGCGATGCGGCCGATGCACTAGAATGGCCCTGACCTGCCCCCTTCGATAGGGCCAATGGGCTTCTAGCAAAGTCCCTTTAAACCAACTCCTGGAAAGCGGCAGGAGCGTCCGCGGTTGCCCGATGTTTCGCCGCAAACTCTGACGGCGCAAGGTAGTTCAGTGCGCTGTGCGGCCTTTGCTCGTTGTAGTCCTGACGCCATGCCGCGATGACTGCCCGAGCGTGCGCGAGCGTCGTGAACCAGTGCTCGTTAAGGCATTCGTCGCGGAACTTGCCGTTGAACGATTCGATGTACGCATTCTGCGTGGGCTTGCCCGCCTGAATCAACTTCAGCGTGACGCCGTTCGCATACGCCCACTGGTCAAGCGCGCGGCTCGTAAATTCGGGTCCCTGGTCTGTTCGCACCGCCTTGGGATAGCCACGGAAGCGAGCTGCACGGTCCAATGCCCGAGCGACATACAAACCTGAGATGCCATGGTCGACGACGATGTCGACAGCCTCTTTCGTGAAATCGTCGACGACGGTCAGGCACTTCACGCGCCGGCCGTTGGAAAGCGCATCCATCACGAAATCGATTGACCATACCTCGTTGGGTGCGCCCGGCAATGCCAGTTGCTCGCGCTCAATCATGACGCCGTGGCGCTTGCGACGGCGCCGCACAGCCAGCCCTGCCTCACGGTACAGGCGATAGATGCGCTTGTGATTGGCGTGCGTGCCTTCGCGTTCCACCAGGGCGTGCAGTCGGCGGTAGCCGAATCGACGACGTTCGTGCGCCAACTTCACCAGACGCGCCGCGAGCACCTCATTCTCGTGGTCCGGCTTCGCGTCGTAATGCAGCACGCTGCGAGAAAGCCCGACAAGCCGGCAGGCGCGGCGCTCGGAGATGTTGACCTTCTCCCGAATCGCCAACACTGCTTCGCGTTTGGCTTGCGGGCTCAGGGCTTTCCCTTGACGACAACCTTCAACGCTTCCATATCGAGCATTGCTTCGGCCAGCAGTTTCTTCAGTCGGGCATTCTCCACCTCGAGGCCCTTGAGCCGGCGGGCTTCCGAGACTTCCATGCCGCCGAACTTCGCGCGCCAGGTGTAGAACGACGCGTCACTGAACCCATGCTTCCTGCACAGTTCCTTGACCGGCATACCGGCCTCGGCTTCCTTCAGAAACCCGATGATTTGCTGTTCCGTAAAGCGCTTCTTCATGTTCGTCTTCTTCTCCGAAAACGAACTTTACTAGACTCCGGCTGGCCCTGTTTGTAGGGGGCAGGTCAGCCCGTTCGTGTCGCACGATTCCAATTGAAAGTCACTTGCCCATGTCTGTCGCACCCATCGATTTTCAACAAGTCGAGAAACGCTACGACGACAAGCTCGTCGTCGACGGTTTGTCGTTTCACGTGCAGCCCGGCGAATGCTTCGGTCTGCTCGGCCCGAACGGCGCAGGCAAGACGACGACGCTCAAGATGCTGCTCGGCATCACGCACCCCGACGCAGGTTCGATCAGTCTGTGCGGCGAACCCGTGCCGTCCCGCGCGCGGCACGCGCGGCAGCGCGTCGGCGTCGTGCCGCAGTTCGACAATCTCGATCCCGACTTCACCGTTCGCGAGAACCTGCTCGTGTTCGCCCGCTACTTCGGACTGACCGCCCACGCGGCGCGCGCGCTCGTGCCGCCGCTGCTCGAGTTCGCGAAGCTCGAAAGCAAGGCGGACGCGAAGGTGGGCGAGCTCTCGGGCGGGATGAAGCGGCGGCTCACGCTCGCGCGCGCGCTCGTCAATGATCCCGACGTGCTCGTGCTCGACGAGCCGACGACGGGCCTCGATCCGCAAGCCCGGCACCTGATGTGGGAGCGGCTGCGCTCGCTGCTCGCGCGCGGCAAGACGATTCTGCTCACCACGCACTTCATGGAAGAGGCCGAGCGTTTGTGCCATCGCCTGTGCGTGATCGAGGAAGGCCGCAAGATTGCGGAAGGCGCGCCGCGCATGCTGATCGAAGCGGAAATCGGCTGCGACGTGATCGAGATCTACGGGCCCGATCCCGTACAGCTTCGCGACGAGCTCGCGCCCTTCGCCGAGCGCACCGAGATCAGCGGCGAAACGCTCTTTTGCTACGTCGACAATCCGGAGCCGATCCACGCGCGCCTGAAAGGCCGCGCCGGCCTGCGCTATCTGCACCGCCCCGCGAATCTCGAAGACGTATTCCTGCGGCTGACCGGCCGCGAGATGCTGGATTGAAACGATGGATACACGCCACTACACGCCGTCGCCGACGCTCGCTGCGCGCCGGCGCGAATCGGCGTTCGCACTCGCGCTGCCCGCGAACGCCACCAACTGGATCGCCGTCTGGCGGCGCAACTACCTCGTCTGGCAAAAGCTGGCGATCGCATCGATGTTCGGCAATCTCGCCGATCCGATGATCTACCTGTTCGGCCTCGGGCTCGGCCTCGGGCTGATGGTCGGGCACGTCGAGGGCGTGTCGTACATCGCGTTCCTCGCGGCCGGAACGGTCGGCTCGAGCGTGATGATCTCGGCGAGCTTCGAATCGATGTACTCGGGCTTCTCGCGAATGCACGTGCAACGCACCTGGGAAGCGATCATGCATACGCCGCTGTCGCTCGGCGACATCGTGCTCGGCGAGATCGTCTGGGCCGCGAGCAAGGCAATGCTGTCGGGCGCGGCGATCATGCTCGTCGCCGGCGTCCTCGGCTACGCGAAGTTTCCGTCGATGCTCGTCGCGCTGCCGGTGATCGCGCTCGCCGGCATCGCGTTCGCGAGCCTCGCGATGATCGTCACCGCGCTCGCGCCGTCCTACGATTTCTTCATGTTCTATCAAACGCTCGCGCTGACCCCGATGCTGCTGCTGTCGGGCGTGTTTTTCCCGCTCGCGCAGTTGCCCGAATTCGCGCAACACATCGCGCACGCGCTGCCGCTCTCGAATGCGGTCGACCTGATTCGCCCGGCGATGCTCGATCGCCCGGCGACCGACGTCGCGCGCCACGTCGCGATACTCGCCGCGTATGCACTCGGCGGCTTCTTCGTCTGTGCGCGCCTGTTCAGGCGCAGGATGATGCGCTGACCGAACCGGGTCGCCCTGGCCGCGTTCGTCGCGCGCCGCGTGCCGCGCCGGTGCGCCGCGCGGCTGTCCATGCGACGCTCACTCGTCGTCGTCGCTCCACGGCATCTCGACATCCGTCAGGAACGCGACGGTCGCGAGCGGCCCGCCTTCCTGCCGGCCGAGCTTGCCGTCCGCGCGGTGCCATTCGACGCGGAACATCGTGCCCGGATCGTCGGCGAGCAGATACACGGTACGCAGTTCCTCCGGGTCGGCATCCTCGACCGGACCGTCGAACGACACGAGCATCTTCTGCGGCCACACGCCGTTGACCGGATCGTAGACGCGTTCGCCCTGCGCAATGTCGATGCTCGCCTCGACGCCGATCGTCGCCGACGCCTCGACGATCATCTTGCCGAGCGCGTTCAGCACGGCGGTCGCACGCGTGGAATTGACCTGGCGAATCGCGAGATCGCCGCGCGTCAGCGCCTGTTCGAGGCGGGGGTGTACCTTGTGTTGCGTCATGCGTTTTCCTGATTGCTTCTGCTTCTGAAAAATGACGGCCGACCTCGATTCCGAGATCGGCCCGATTGAATGCACCGCACGCCGACGGCCGACCCGCCCGCGCGGCAGCCTGCCGGCTGGCCGCGCCGCCCTCGCGCGATCGACATCGGCGGCCGTGCATCGTGCGCCCGCGCACTCACCGGCGCGCGTCGCGCGATGCCGACCTTGCGCGCCGGCGCCTTCCGCCCGTGCGCCCGCGTCCGGCCACGCCGGGCGCGCCCGTCGAAGGGAACGCGCCCGCCCGTCGTCCGGCTCGCGGTTCGGCCCGATACCGCTCAGAACCCCAGCGCGACGGCGGCCAGCCCGCCGACCACGCCGAACGCGACGACGAGCGCCGCGACGAGCGCGAGCGTCGCCGGCTTGAACGAACGCGCCAGCATCGCGAGCGACGGCACGCTGACGGGCGGCAGCGTCATCAGCAGCGCGCCCGCCGGACCAACGCCCATGCCGAGCGAGAGCATCGCCTGGATGATCGGCACCTCGCCCGCGGTCGGAATCACGAACAGCATGCCGGCGATCGCGAACGCGACGATCCAGCCGACCCCGTTGCCGATGTCCGGCCCGATGTGCGGAAACAGCCATGCGCGCGCCGCGCCGAGCAGCAGCACGAGCACCAGGTATTCGGGCACGAGGCGCACGGTCATCCGCGCGAAGATCTTCATCCACCGCACGAACGCGTTGCCGACCGCCGCCTGCTCGGCGACGAGCTTCGCGCGAAGCGCATCGTCGACGACGCGCGGCTGCGCGCCGGCCAGACGATTGACCAGATAACCGACGCCGAACACCATCGCGACGCCGAGCACGAGCCGCAGCGCGCTCCAGTGCCAGCCGAGCACGAAGCCCATGAACACGAGCGCGGCGGGATTGAGCACGGTGTTGCTGAGCCAGAACGCGAGCGCGCCGCCCGGCGACGCGTCGCGCTCGCGCAGGCCCGCGACGACGGGCGCCGCGCAGCACGTGCACATCATGCCGGGAAGCGCCAGCAGCCCCCCCGCCGCGACGCTGCCGAAGCCCGTGCCGCCGAGCGCGCGCGCGACCCAGTGCGCGGGCAGCAGCGCCTGCACGGCCGAACCGAGCAGCAGGCCCAGCACCATCGCCTGCCAGATCGCCTTGCCGTACGCCCATGCGTAATCGAGCGCCGCCTGCAGCGACGGCTGCGGCGCGTGCGCCGCGGCGCCCATCAGGATCGACTGGCCGATCGAATGGTGTTCGGCCGCGGCGAACGCCTTGTGATAATACGGAAACCACTTCACGTAGAAGAGGCCCGCGACGGCCAGCACGACGAACGTCGCGAGGCCGAGCGCCGGATGCGGTGTATAGGAACGGGAGCTGCTCATGCTGGTCGCCGTGAATGCGTGTGTTTGACGTTATCGCGCATCGAAGCAGAAAGCCGAAAACGGACGCATGCCGCGCCGCACCATCGTGCGGCGGGCGGCGGCTCATCGGCGCCTCGGTTTCGAATGCGGGATCATGCGTCCGGCCTGACGAGCCGGACAGCCAACGGAAAGCGGCGATTATCGCACGCGGCGCGCGTTTCTCCGATTGGGGCATGCGCGACCGCGGCGCTCGGCGTGCCGCCGAACGGCCTCCATCGCCCGGCCGCGCATCCGGAGGGCCGGCAAGGCGGCGGGCCGCGGCGGCGCGCCATCGCCGAGCGCCGCCCAGCCGGCGCCCGCCCGATCGCCGATGCCGCTACGGCGCGGGGTTCGGCTGCTGTTCGTGGAGCGCGTCGATCTCGGCGAGGATCTCGGGCGCGAGCTTCACGTCGACGCTGGCGACGTTTTCACGCAATTGCGCGAGCGACGTCGCGCCGATCAGGTTGCTCGTCACGAACGGCCGACTGTTGACGAACGCGAGCGCGAGCTGGGCGGGCGATAATCCATGCCGCTTCGCGAGCGCGACGTAGCGCGACGTCGCCTGCACCGCGTGCGGCTTGCTGTAGCGCTGGAAGCGCTCGAACCGCGTGATGCGCGCGCCCTCGGGGCGCGCGCCGCCTTCGTACTTGCCCGACAGCGAGCCGAACGCGAGCGGCGAATACGCGAGCAGCCCGATGCGCTCGCGGTGGCTGAACTCCGACAAGCCGTTCTCGAACGTGCGGTTCAGCAGGCTGTACGGATTCTGGATGCTGACGATGCGCGGCAGGCCGAGCTTCTCGGCTGCGCGGAGGAATTGCGCGACGCCCCACGGCGTCTCGTTCGATACGCCGACATGGCGCACCTTGCCCGCCTTGACGAAATCGCCGAGGACGGCGAGCGTCTCTTCGATCGGCACCGTGTACGGATCGTCGATCCACGGATACGCGGGGCGGCCGAACGTCGTCGTGCTGCGATCCGGCCAATGCAGCTGGTACAAGTCGACGTAATCGGTGCGCAGGCGCGCCAGGCTGCCGTCGAGCGCCTCGGTCAGGTTCTTGCGGTCGAACTGGTTGCCCGCGCCGCGAATGTGCGTCGGGTTGTGCGGCTGGCGCGCGGGGCCGGCGATCTTCGTCGCGATCGTCAGCTTCTCGCGCAGCGCCGGGTGCTTCGCGAGCCACGTGCCGAGATACGTTTCCGTGCGGCCCTGCGTTTGCGCCTTAGGCGGCACCGGATACATCTCGGCGGTGTCGATCAGCGTGACGCCCTGGTCGATCGCGTAATCGAGTTGCGCATGCGCGTCGCTTTCGGTGTTTTGCTCGCCCCAGGTCATCGTGCCGAGACCAATCAGGCTGACTTTGACGCCTGAATCGCCGAGTGTGCGGTATTCCATGCTGAAGCTCCTGTCGCTTCGGAGGCAAAGATCCGAAGCTAACACATCGAAACGATTGCTTCAGAGCCTTGCCGCGCAGCCGCTGCCGGCGCAGCGCTCGCGTCGCCGGCGCGTCGGCGTCCCGCCTGCTTCACAGGGGCGGGCATCCTCGCGCCCGCCCGCTTCGCACCCGCTTGCGCGATCGATCGACGCCCCGTTGCTGCGCCCCCGCACACGGGTATCCAGCCTCGCTCGGGCGTGCGAGCCCGATACGTCTCGCACGTCTCGCATCCCGCTCATGCCGGCCGCTGAATGAAGCACGTCGCCGACGCATGCGCGACCACCTTGTCGTCCGGTGTCTTCAGCGTGCCTTCCGCGACGCCGAGGTTCCTTGACAGATGAATCACGCGCCCTTCGGCGACGAGATCGACGTCGCGAGGCACCGGACGCAGCATTTTCACGTGCAGGTCGACGGTGCCGTAACCGACGCCCGGATCGAGCATCGTATGCACCGCGCATCCCGTGACCGAATCGAGCACCGTCGCGGCGAAGCCGCCATGCACGCCGCCGAGCGGATTCAGATGGCGGCCGTCGGCGCGCGCGATCATCTTCACGTAGCCGAGCTCGACGCTCTCGGGCCGCATCGGAATCGTCTCGGCGATCGACGCGGCGGGCAAATCGCCCGCCGCCGCCGCGCGCAGCAGTTCGAGACCGAACATGGAAAGCGGATTCATCGACAACACTCCTCGCTGGACACGGAACGCGGCGCTGTGACGCCATAAGTTCCAAAAAAGAACTTAGAATGGCGCCCATTATTGGCAGACGTTCATCGGCTGTCAACACAACGAGGCGCAGCCGATTCGAGCGTGCGTTCTATAATCGAACGCACTTTCCCTGCTTTCCCGGAATCCGATCATGAAATGGGACGACGTCGGCTCGATGCCGTGTTCGGTCGCTCGCACGCTCGCCGTGCTCGGCGACCGCTGGACGATGCTGATCCTGCGCAACGCATTTCTCGGCCATCGCCGCTTCGAAGCGTTCCAGACGCAACTGGGACTCACCCGTCACGTGCTCGCGGAGCGGCTCGCGCGGCTCGTCGACGAAGGCATCTTCACGAAGCGCGCGTATCAGGACCGGCCGCCGCGCTTCGAATATCGCCTGTCGCAGAAAGGCCTGGATCTGTATCCGGTACTGCTCGCGCTTGCCGCGTGGGGAGACCGCTGGAAGGACGACGGCAACGGCCCGCCCGTCGTGCTGCGCCACCGCCGATGCGCTCACGTGATGCATCCGGTGATGGTGTGCTCCGAATGCGGCGAGCCGATCGATCCCCGGGAAGTCGAACCCATGCCGGGGCCGGGCTGGACCAAGCAGCAGGCGGACAAGGTCGACTGACGGTGCAGGCCGCGCGCGGGCGCGCGGCGGCGGCGGCGCGCTTGCGCCAGCGGAACCGGCGCAAGCGCGGACGTCCGCGCGCGCGAACGATGCGCGCAGCCCTACGCCATATGCCGATACGCTGCGCGCGACGCCACCCAAAGCGCACTCTCCGGAGCGCGAAGGCGAACCCGAGCGTCGCACCGCGCTCGCCACGGCGAGTTCCGGCCACGGTTTTCGAGATGCCCGCGAAGGCGCTCGCGCGCATCCGGCGCATCGCCCTGGCCGAACCCTACATGCGTTCGCGGCAACGGCTCATGCAGCCCGACGCCTTCGGTATCCGGATGGCCGCGACATCTACGGCGCCCGACGCGCGCCGTGTCAGACACATCGGCTGCGCGGCGAACTCGTCACACGAACGGCAAGGCGGGCGCGCGGCAGCGAGCGCGCTTTTGCCACCCGCCTGAAATTCGATGACCAATCGGTCGCGGCCGATGCATCGACAGGCTGCCTATCGAACGCGGCAATCGCGAACGCCGCGACATGGATTCGCGCAAACCGCGCGTCGCCTAACCGGCGATCGTCCAACGCGCGCCTTCCCGATCGCGCAGGTCGTGCGCGACAGATCGTCGCGGTTCGCGGCTCGTCAAATTTCGGCGCGCGAACGGGTTCGCCCGCCCGAACGCGCGCGCGTCCCGCGCGTCCCGCGCGTCCCCGTTCGACGCCGAAGCGCTCGCGATCCGCGAATCGACGAGACCGCGCGCGCACCGCATGCCGCGCCGCGCGCACGATGACGAAACGCGGCCGAACGCACACGCCTCGACGGCGGATGAAAACGAACGAACGTCGCCCATCGACGCCGCTTCGGCCAAACCGCCTGTGGCCGAGCGCGCCCGCAAACCGCCGAAACCGGGCGTGCCGCGCGGCCGCCCCCGGTGCCGCGCGAGACGCGCGCGACGGCGGCCGTGCGGCACCGCTGCGACGCCATGCCCCGGGCGTGCGCTTTCGTTTTTGAAAGCGGCCCGGTCAATTGAGGTAACATAGCGCCCGCTTGCACCGGGTGTGCGCCTCCTGTCGCCCGTCTCCCGCGAGCATTGTCTGGTGCGTGCCGTACCGGAAGGCGCGCGAACAGCTCAGATTTCCAGTCCACTGCTTGCACGCCGGCGAGCCGCGCCGTCATTCGCAACACCTGCCGCGCAATTTGGACTCCTCATGAAGAAAAGACGCAACATCACCTCGTACATCGTGATTGCGATGATCCTCGGCATCGCGGTTGGCTACGGCTGCCACAGCGCGTTTCCGGATCCGGCGATCGCGAAGGAAATCGCCGGCTACGTCTCGCTGCTGTCCGACGTGTTCCTGCGTCTCATCAAGATGATCATCGCGCCGCTCGTGTTCGCGACGCTGACGGTCGGCATCGCGCACATGGGCGACACCGGCGCCGTCGGCCGCGTCGGCGTGAAGGCGCTCGGCTGGTTCTTCATCGCGTCGTTCACCTCGCTGCTGCTCGGCCTGCTCGCCGCCACGCTCCTGCAGCCGGGCAGTCACCTGAGCCTGCCGCTGCCCGCCACCGACGCCGCCGTCAACCTGAAGACGAGCGCGTTCACACTGAAGGACTTCGTGATCCATCTGGTGCCGAAGTCGATCGCCGAGGCGATGGCGAACAACGAGATCCTGCAGATCGTCGTGTTCTCGATCTTCTTCGGCACGGCGCTGTCCGCGCTCGGCGACGCCGGCAAGCGCCTGACCGGCGTGATCGAGGATCTCGCGCAAGTGATGCTGAAGGTCACGGGCGCGGTGATGTGGTTCGCCCCAGTCGCGGTGTTCGCGGCGCTCGCCTCGACGATCACGACGGAAGGACTCGGCATCCTGCTCACGTTCGCGAAGTTCATGGGCAGCTTCTACATCGCGCTCGCGCTGCTGTGGGGCGTGCTCACGCTCGCGGGGCTCGTGTTCCTCGGCAAGCGCACGTTCACGCTGATCCGCCTGATTCGCGAGCCGTTCCTGCTGTCGTTCGCGACCGCGAGCTCGGAGGCCGCGTACCCGAAACTGCTCGACGCGCTCGACCGCTTCGGCGTGAATCGCAAGATTTCGAGCTTCGTGCTGCCGATCGGCTATTCGTTCAACCTCGACGGCTCGATGATGTACTGCACGTTCGCGGTGCTGTTCATCGCGCAGGTATACGGCGTTCACCTGCCGCTCGGCACGCAGATCACGATGCTGTTGCTGCTGATGCTCACGTCGAAGGGCATGGCGGGCGTGCCGCGCGCATCGCTCGTCGTGATCGCGGCGACACTCAACCAGTTCCACCTGCCCGAAGCGGGCCTGCTGCTGATCATGGGCGTCGACATGTTCCTCGACATGGGCCGTTCGGCGACCAATGCGGTCGGCAATTCGATCGCGGCCGCCGTCGTCGCGAAGTGGGAGGGCCAGCTCGACGCCCCGCGCGACGATGCCGACTCCGATTCCGACGGCGGCGACGCATCGCGCGGATCGCCGCGGATCACGCAGCGCGTGTAGCGCGCGGCTTGCGCGCGGCCGAGCCGGGGCGGCGCTCGTTCGCCCGCGCCTCAGCCTCGCGGTAAGGCGCTCGCCCGGACGCGCTCCGCTCGCGCGAGCAGGTTCTCGCCGGCAGGCGCGCCGCCATTGCCGAAAAGGCAGGCCGCCATTGCGAGCGCGAAACCGGCGCGGCGGCGGCATCGCCCGCCCCACGCCGGCGGCCCGCCTCCCGCCCATCGCCGGCGTTCGCCGGCCGCCTTTTTAGTCGGCGGCGGCCGCGTTGCCGCGCCGGCATCGTGAACCGGAATCATGCACGCCCCGCCTTCGAACGCTTCGAGCGCGCCGCATCGACGTGAAAACCGAAGGCGCGCGGCCCGTCGGCAGCGTGCGAGGCACGGGCCGCGCGCTTCGCGGATTGTCCGAATGCGAACCTCCGCGCCTGCTCGGCCGAAGCGAGCGAACGCCGTTCCGGCGCGCGGCGCCATTTCCTTGCGCATGATTTCGCCTGCGCGCGCGAAGAGCCGCACCCGCCGCGCACGCCGGCTCGACGGCCGCGTTGCGGTAAAATGCCCGGTTGTCCCTGCGCCCCGACGCTTTTCCGCCCCGCCTATGTCCGCTTCGCCTGCCCTCAGTCCACGCCGGGTCTCCGTCGCCCCGATGATGGACTGGACCGATCGCCACTGCCGTTCGTTTCATCGGACGATCTCGCGCCATGCATGGCTCTACACCGAAATGGTGACGACGGGCGCGCTGATCCACGGCGATGTCGCGCGCCATCTCGCGTTCACGCCCGACGAAGCCCCCGTTGCGTTGCAACTGGGCGGCAGCGAACCCGCCGATCTCGCGCACTCCGCGAAACTCGGCGAGCGCTGGGGCTACGACGAAATCAACCTGAATTGCGGCTGCCCGTCCGAGCGCGTGCAGCGCGGCGCATTCGGCGCGTGCCTGATGAACGAGCCGCAACTCGTCGCGGACTGCGTGAAGGCGATGCGCGACGCGGTGTCGATCCCGGTGACGGTCAAGCACCGGATCGGCGTCGACGCGGTCGAAGACTACGCGTTCGTGCGCGACTTCGTCGGCACGGTCGCCGCGGCCGGCTGCGACGTGTTCGTCGTGCACGCGCGCAACGCGATCCTGAAGGGGCTGTCGCCGAAGGAAAACCGCGAGATTCCGCCGCTCAAGTACGACTACGCGTATCGGCTCAAGCGCGACTTTCCGCAGATCGAAATCGTCATCAACGGCGGCGTCACGACGCTCGACGAAGTCGAGCAGCATCTGCGACATGTCGACGGCGTGATGCTCGGCCGCGAGGCATATCACAACCCGTACGTGCTCGCCGGCATCGACGCACGCTTCTACGGCGCGAGCGCGCCGGCGCCGACGCGCGAAGAGGTGGAGGCGAAGCTCGTCGAATACTGCGCGGCCGAGCTCGCGCGCGGCACGTATCTCGGGGCGATCGTGCGGCATGCGCTCGGCCTGTATCGAGGCGTCGCGGGCGCGCGCGGCTGGCGTCGCGTGCTGTCAGACAACAAGCGGCTCGGGCGCGGCGACCTATCGATCTTCGACGAGGCGCGCACGCACCTGCCCCGTCCGGAAGAATTTTTTGAAAAAAAGGCTTTGCAAAGTTAAACGGCCTTTGTATAATCTCGATTCTTCGTTGATGCCGCTGCTGCGGCGAATCAAACGGAGAAAAAAATAGTGGTGGCTGTAGCTCAGTTGGTAGAGTCCAGGATTGTGATTCCTGTTGTCGTGGGTTCGAGTCCCATCAGCCACCCCAGAGTTTCAAAGCAAAACAGACGCTTCGGCGCCTGTTTTGCTTTGCGCGCGATTCGCCGTCGTTCGGATTCGATATCCGATTACGGAAATATGACGCCGGCGCGCCAAGACCGGCATGCGTGCCATCGCGCCTGCCACGCGCGCCCCGTCCGCCGCGCCCCCGATCTTCGTTTGCCGTGCGGCGAACATGTCTCTCGCCGGTTCGTCGACACCACGCAATTGGCGACGCCAGCTGAATGACGTTTGAGATTCGCCGCTGCATCGCCCCGCCATCGCACGCGAAACGCAAAAGCCGCACCGCCCGCCTCGCCGCGCTCATCGCCATCCGACAAGACGAAACCCACGTCGATCGCTGGAACGCCGCCGAGCCTGCGTCGCGCTGTTTCGCAGGCCTCGCATGCCGCATTCGCGCCGGATCCCCCAAACCCGAATCCCCGCACATTCGGTTGCCCCAAACGCGAAAGCCCCGACCGCATCACGCAGCCGGGGCTTTCTTTTGGTTCATCGCAGAAAACCGTGGAGACTTGGAGAACGATTGCGTAACCTGACGCCTGATTTTATGGATGTCAGGAGGCGGAATTGCTCGATCGCAAGGCACTTCAGGCACTAGGTTGCTGGACAGGCTATCGGCTGGAGCGGGTGGAGTGGCCGCAAGGCGATAGCCGCACGCTGTCGCTCTACCTGAAGCCGGTCAGTCAGATCATGTACTGCGAGCAATGCGGTGCGCGTTGCCAGCAGATTCATGAAACGACCGTACGGCGGGTACGTGATCTGCCGTTGTTCGAGTACCGGGTGGTGCTGCACGTGCCTCGACGCCGAGTCTGGTGCGAACGCTGCGGCGCAGCGCGGCTGGAGAAGCTGGACTGGCTGGGCCGCTACCAGCGGGTGACGCAGCGGTTTGCCAAGGCCTGCGAGAAGTTGCTGCAGGCCGCCAGCGTACAGGCCGTGGCGGCCTTCTACGAACTGGGCTGGCACACGGTCAAATCGATCGACAAGATGCGCTTGCGCGCGCGCGTGGCCGAACCGGACTGGTCGACGATCCGTTATCTGGCGATGGACGAGTTCGCGCTCCATAAAGGCCATCGCTACGCCACGGTGGTGGTTGATCCGATCGGCCGACAGGTCCTCTGGGTTGGGCCCGGACGGTCACGCGAGACGGCGCGCGCCTTCTTCGAACAACTCCCCGAAGGCGTGGCCGAGCGCATCGAAGCGGTCGCAATCGACATGACCACGGCCTATGAGCTGGAGATCAAGGAACAGTGCCCACAGGCGGAAATCGTCTTTGACCTGTACCACGTCGTGGCCAAGTACGGTCGCGAGGTGATCGATCGGGTACGGGTGGATTGACCTGCCCCCTACAAACAGGGCCAGCCGGAGTCTAGTAAAGTTCGTTTTCGGAGAAGAAGACGAACATGAAGAAGCGCTTTACGGAACAGCAAATCATCGGGTTTCTGAAGGAAGCCGAGGCCGGTATGCCGGTCAAGGAACTGTGCAGGAAGCATGGGTTCAGTGACGCGTCGTTCTACACCTGGCGCGCGAAGTTCGGCGGCATGGAAGTCTCGGAAGCCCGCCGGCTCAAGGGCCTCGAGGTGGAGAATGCCCGACTGAAGAAACTGCTGGCCGAAGCAATGCTCGATATGGAAGCGTTGAAGGTTGTCGTCAAGGGAAAGCCCTGAGCCCGCAAGCCAAACGCGAAGCAGTGTTGGCGATTCGGGAGAAGGTCAACATCTCCGAGCGCCGCGCCTGCCGGCTTGTCGGGCTTTCTCGCAGCGTGCTGCATTACGACGCGAAGCCGGACCACGAGAATGAGGTGCTCGCGGCGCGTCTGGTGAAGTTGGCGCACGAACGTCGTCGATTCGGCTACCGCCGACTGCACGCCCTGGTGGAACGCGAAGGCACGCACGCCAATCACAAGCGCATCTATCGCCTGTACCGTGAGGCAGGGCTGGCTGTGCGGCGCCGTCGCAAGCGCCACGGCGTCATGATTGAGCGCGAGCAACTGGCATTGCCGGGCGCACCCAACGAGGTATGGTCAATCGATTTCGTGATGGATGCGCTTTCCAACGGCCGGCGCGTGAAGTGCCTGACCGTCGTCGACGATTTCACGAAAGAGGCTGTCGACATCGTCGTCGACCATGGCATCTCAGGTTTGTATGTCGCTCGGGCATTGGACCGTGCAGCTCGCTTCCGTGGCTATCCCAAGGCGGTGCGAACAGACCAGGGACCCGAATTTACGAGCCGCGCGCTTGACCAGTGGGCGTATGCGAACGGCGTCACGCTGAAGTTGATTCAGGCGGGCAAGCCCACGCAGAATGCGTACATCGAATCGTTCAACGGCAAGTTCCGCGACGAATGCCTTAACGAGCACTGGTTCACGACGCTCGCGCACGCTCGGGCAGTCATCGCGGCATGGCGTCAGGACTACAACGAGCAAAGGCCGCACAGCGCACTGAACTACCTTGCGCCGTCAGAGTTTGCGGCGAAACATCGGGCAACCGCGGACGCTCCTGCCGCTTTCCAGGAGTTGGTTTAAAGGGACTTTGCTAGAAGCCCATTGGCCCTATCGAAGGGGGCAGGTCAATCAGGCCAACCAACTGCGACATGACAAGCCGGCCCGTAAGGTTCTGAAGTCCAGTCGCTGGTTGCTGCTGCGCAACCGTCATAACCTGAAGCCAGAGCAGGCCGTGCATCTGAAGGAACTGCTGGCGGCCAATCAGTCGCTGTTATGCGTCTATGTGCTGCGCGACGAGCTCAAACGGCTCTGGTTCTACCGCAAGCCGGCCTGCGCGGAAAAGGCTTGGGGGCAATGGTTCGAACAGGCTCAGCAAAGCGGGATCGCCGCCTTGCAAAAGTTCGCCCAGCGCTTGCAGGGTTACTGGCACGGAATCGTGGCCCGCTGCCGCCATCCGCTCAATACCAGCGTCGTCGAAGGTATCAACAACACGATCAAGGTCATCAAGCGCCGCGCTTACGGGTACCGCGACGAGCAATACTTCTTCCTCAAGATCCGCGCCGCGTTCCCCGGGATTCCGCGATGAACCTTTCTTTTGCATCGGTTCCTTTGGCACGAGGAGAAGATGCCCCTGCAGTATATTCGACGTGCGGCGCGCGCCCTGCCGATTCTTTGTGAATATTTGTATTGCTTATTAAGCGCTTTCGTGAAAACCGATTCGATTGCATGAATCGACGCAAGGCCGCACGCGACGGGCGGTATCGACACCGCCTGCCATTCGCAACGCGCCCGTCGCGCGTCGGCGCGGCGCCCTACGCGCCACACGCCCTCGATGCGAGCCATCCGCAGATGGGCCGATCGACCACACGCCGCCCGGCGGAGTCGAATCGAACCGAGCGGTCGGCCCGCCTTGTCAAACGACTCCGGCGCCCAGCAATTCCCGGTCGACCGCCGATCGCGCGACGGCGAGCGTCTGCTCGATCACCCGGCGCTCGCTGAGCAGCAGCCCGTCGATGTGCACGAGCCGCCAGTCGATCATCACGGCGCCCCCCTGGAGCACGCGGTAATGCGCCTTCTCGCCGGCCCAGACCTGCTCGGTCTTCACTTCGATGTCGTAACCCTTGTAGGGTTCGCCGAAGTCGCTGATGTCCCTGCCTTTCGGTTCCATTTCGTCGCCTCCCGATCCGGGCGGTCGCGCCGGCGTCGGCGCGGCGAGCCTCGCCCGGCGTCCGCCGCCCCCGTCAATCGTACGCCTCAGACAGGTAAGCCTTGCCGTCGTCTGTGATATCGACCCGGTCCGGGCCGCTCTGATAGACGAAACCGTCGTTCAGGAGCTCCTCGAGCGCCAACCGGAAACCCACCGGCAACGGGCGGCCGGAGCCGAACTGGTCGATCCATTTCAGCGCTTCGATCGCTTCGGGACTCAGGGTAGGAAACATGGCCCGCCTCCGCCGTCGGTTTCGTTCCATCGTAGCACTTTCGTCCATGCGCGGAACAACGGCAAAGCGCGCGCGGGCGCAAGGCGCCGTCCGCACGGGCCGGGCACGGGGGGGCGCGGCGGCGCCCGCTCAGAGGCGGGCGATCGATACTTCGGTCGACTTGACGAGCGCCACCACCTCGGCGCCGACCTTCAGCTCCAGTTCGTCGACCGAGCGCGTCGTGATGACGGACGTGACGATGCCGAACGGTGTGTCGACGTCGACCTCGGACACGACGGGCCCGCGGATGATTTCCTTCACCTTGCCGCGGAACTGGTTTCGCACGTTGATTGCCGTGATGCTCATCGGGTATTCGCTCCGAATGGTTCGTTTGATTGATCGATCGTGGGATCGGTCCGATCGCGTGGACGGCGGCGCGTCGCCGCGCGGCCCGTCATACCGCCCAGCGCAATCCGCTTGCCGGCGCGGCGCGGCCGCGCGACGCGCCCTCCGGGCCCGCAGCGTTCGGCGCCGCGGGCGCGGCATCCGAGCCCGTCAATACGCGCTGCAGCACGCGATCCTCGAGCGCGGCGAACGCCGCCGACGCCCGCGCGCGCGGCCGATCGAGCGGCACCCGCTGATCGAACGCGATCCGGCCCGCTTCGATGAGCAGGACCCTGTCGGCGAGCGCGACCGCCTCCTGCACGTCGTGCGTGACGAGCAGCGCGGTGAAGCGATGCTCGCGCCACAGGCGCTCGATCAGCGCGTGCATTTCGATGCGCGTGAGCGCATCGAGCGCGCCGAGCGGCTCGTCGAGCAGCAACAGTTGCGGGCGATGGACGAGCGCCCGCGCGAGCGCGACGCGCTGCCGCTGCCCGCCCGAGAGTTGTGCGGGCCAATCGTTCGCGCGCGCGAGTAGCCCGACTTCGTCGAGCACCGCCCGCGCGTCGTCCTTCGCGCGCCGGCCGAGGCCGAGCATCACGTTCTGCAGCACGGTCTTCCACGGCAACAGGCGCGCCTCCTGATACATGATCCGCGTATCGAGCGCGCCGCCGCCGTCGCCGCGCTTGACGAGCGTGCCGGCGCTCGGCGTCTCGAGCTCCGCGACGAGGCGCAGCAGCGTGGATTTCCCGCAGCCGCTGCGCCCGACGATCGAGACGAAACTGCCGCGCCCGATCGACAGATCGACGTCGGCGAGCACGGCCCGCTCGCCGTAGCGCTTGCTCACGCGCGTGAGGCGCACCGACGCGTCGCCTGCTCCTGCTGCGCGCCGCACATCGGCGCGGTCGCCGTCGGGCGGCGCGCCGCCCGACGCGAACGGCAGCGCGCGCGCGCCGCCGTCGCGCTCGTACACGGCGGCGTCCTGCGCATCACCGTCGGCGATGCGCGGCTGCGCGAGCTCGGCCTCGAGGTCCGCGCCCGAGATCGGGCCGTACGTGGCGGCCAGCGTGGTGCCAGTCATGCATGGGCTCCCGGTTGATGCGCGGGGAGCCAGCGCAGCGTCGCGCGCTCGAGCCACTTCGCGAGCACGTCGGCGAGCTTGCCGAGCACCGCGTACAGCAGGATGCCGACCACCACCACGTCCGTTTGCAAGAATTCGCGCGCGTTCATCGTCATGTAGCCGATGCCCGATTGCGCGGAGATCGTTTCGGCGACGATCAGCATCACCCACATCAGCCCGAGCGCGAAGCGCACGCCGACGAGAATCGACGGCAGCGCGCCCGGCAGGATCACGTCGCGATAGAGCGCGAAGCCCCTCACGCCGTAGCTCCTCGCCATCTCGACGAGGCCCGCGTCGACCGAACGAATGCCGTGATACGTGTTGATGTAGACGGGAAAGAACACGCCGAGCGCGACGAGGAAGAGCTTGGCTTTCTCGTCGATGCCGAACCACAGGATCACGAGCGGAATCATCGCGAGCGCCGGAATGTTGCGGATCATCTGGATCGTCGAATCGAGCGCGACTTCGGCGGCCTTGGAAAGCCCGGTGGCGAGACCGAGCGCGAGCCCGACGCCGCCGCCGATCGCAAAGCCGACGAGCGCGCGCCACGTGCTGACCTTCACGTTCGCCCACATGTCGCCCGATTCGACGAGCGCCCACGCCGCGCGCACGACGGCAAGCGGCTCGGGCAGCACGCGGCTCGACAGCGCGCCCGCGCGCGCGGCGAATTCCCACGCGAGCACGAGCACAAGCGGTACGAGCCAAGGCGCGACCGCGCGCGCGGCACGGCCGGCGGCGCGGCGAGCGGCAAAGTGCGCGCGCGAGTGCGTCGTTGTCATCTCGATGCCCTCCTCGCTCAGCTCTGGCTCGCCTTCGGCAGATACTGGTTGCCGACGACTTCGCCGAACGGCCCCGACAGGGGCCCCGCGCGGCGCGTGTTGCCGCCGCCCTTGACGAGCGGAAACACGAGCTCGGCGAAGCGGTACGATTCCTCGAGATGCGGATAGCCGGACAGGATGAACGTCTCGATGCCGAGCGCCGCGTACTCGCGCATCCGCGCGGCGATTTGCTCGGGATTCCCGACGAGCGCCGTCCCCGCGCCGCCGCGCACGAGCCCGACGCCCGCCCACAGGTTCGGATAGATCTCGAGCTCCTGGCGCGAGCCGCGCTTGCCGCCGTGCAGCGCGGCCATCCGGCGCTGCCCTTCGGAATCCATCTTCGCGAACGCCTGTTGCGCGCGCGCGATCGTATCGTCGTCGAGCCGGCTGATGAGGCGATCGGCGTCGCGCCATGCCTCTTCCTGCGTCTCGCGCACGATCACGTGCAGGCGAATCCCGAACTTGATCTCGCGGCCGCGCGCGGCCGCGCGCGCGCGGATGTCGGCGATCTTCTTCTCGACCGCCGCGGGCGGCTCGCCCCAGCTCAGGTACGTATCGATGTGGTCGGCCGCGATCGCGTGCGCGGCGGGCGACGAGCCGCCGAACCAGAGCGGCGGATGCGGGCGCTGAACGGGCGGGTACAGCAGCTTGCCGCCCTTCGCGCTCAGGTGCTCGCCGTCGAAATCGATGCCGCCGTTCTCGTGCGATTCGGCGAGCAGCCCGCGCCAGATGTGCAGGAAGTCGTCGGTGATCGCGTAGCGCGTGTCGTGATCGGCGAAGAGGCCATCGCCTTCTAGCTCGGCCGAATCGCCGCCCGTCACGACGTTGATCAGCAAACGCCCATCGGAGAGCCGGTCGAACGTCGACGCCATCCGCGCGGAGAGCCCCGGCGACGACAGGCCCGGGCGGATCGCGACCAGGAACTTCAGGCGCTTCGTCGCCGGAATCAGGCTCGAGGCGACCACCCACGCATCCTCGCACGAACGCCCCGTCGGCAGCAGCACGCCGTCGTAGCCGAGCGTGTCGGCCGCGACGGCAACCTGCCGGAAGTAGTCGTAGTCCGCGGCGCGCGCGCCCTCGGCCGTGCCGAGATAGCGGCTGTCGCCGTGCGTGGGGATGAACCAGAACACATTCATGCGAAACTCCTGCCTGACTGATCGTGCTAGAAATGGGCGACGGCGATGCGGGGCCGCGCCACGATGCGCCACGATGCGCGCGCCGCTCGCCGATGCGCGGGATGAAACGCGTGCCGCGGAAATCGCGGGAACGCGCACGCGCCGCCGCGCGCCGCGCGGGGGGGCGGCATGGCCGTCTCTCGGGGAATCAGTCTAGGGAGCGCGATTTCGTATAGGAACGATTTTTTTGAGCTTAGGTTTTCCGCTTTCGTGCATAGCGCGCCGCTGCAGCGAATATGCGCGCACGGGCCCCCTATAATGTCGCACCAAGTCCCTGACAACCCAGCGCGCGCCGCATGGCGCCGCGCCTTCACGTGGCGCTCTCGATGCAGAAAGTGATCCTGCCGTTTCTGTCCGGCTTTCTCGCCGCTCTCTTCTTTCGCGAAGCGACGCTCGCGCTCTTGCACACGGCGGGCCTCATCGACGCGACGGGCTTCTCGACCACGCCGTTCGCACCGCTCGGCATTCCTGAATTCGTCGCGAACGCGATCATGAGCGCGTGCTGGGCGATTCTGATGGCATGGCTGCTGCGCGTGTCGCCCGAGCGCGCGGCGCCGTGGGTGCCGTCGCTCGTGTTCGGCGGCATCGTGCTGACCGCCGCGCGCGTGTTCGCGATCGACCCGTTGCGCGGCATCTAGCCCGCCGGCAACATGCTGCCGCCGCTCGTCGTCGGCTTCGTCGCGAACGCGGTCTGGGGCTGGGGCGCGCTCGTGTTCATGCGAGCGTTCATGTCGGACGACGGCGGCAGCGACGACGCGTAACGCGCGCGATGCGCGTCATGCGCGCGTCGCGCGCCCGACGTTAGGCCGAGGAGCGGCGGCCGCCCGTCTCGCGACGCGGCGAGCGCTCGCCTCGTCGCGTCGCCGATGCGGGCAGCCATGCGGCCTTCGATGTCGATCGGCGCGCATGCCGGCGAATCGACGCTTGCGCGTCATGCCGGCAAATCTTTTTTTCGGCGAAGCTTGCTTCAGCGAATCGATCGCAATCGATCGCTCGAAGCGATCGCGCCCACGCCCTGCTCGCCCCCGCTCATATCCGTCTCGCGCCGCTCGAACGGCGCGATCCCGCCCTCCGTTCGCCGCGCCGCGCCCATCCGCACGGACTGAAGCACCAGCGCGCCGCGCAACGCATCGGCGGCACGGCAATCGAAACCGTCGCCGGGCCGGCCGACCCGGCAGCCCCCGCCCCGCGTCCGCCGCGCGCGATCCGCCCGATCGTCAGTCCCGCAACTTCCTGAGCGGATGCTCGTGCGCGCGCCACGGGCTCTCGAACATCGCCGCCACGGCCTGCGCCGTCACGTCGGCGATCGCCGGATAGCGCCACTTCGGCGCATGATCCTTGTCGACGATCACCGCGCGCACGCCCTCGATCACGTCGCCGCGCGCGAACGTCGAGCGCGTCAGATCGAGGTCGCGCCGCAGGCAGTCGGCCATCGTCGCGCCGCGCGCGCGCTCGACGACCTCGAGCGACACCGCCATCGACAGCGGCGACAGCGCGCCGCCGCGCATCGCGTCGCGCGCCTTGTCGGCCCATGCGGCGCGCACCGCGTCGTCGCGCTCGGCGTCGAGCGACGCGGCAATCGCGGCGACGTCGGGCTGCGCGAAATGCCGATCGATCGACGCGCGCGCGCACGCGAGCGCCGACCCATCGGGCGCGGGCGTCGGCGCGTGCCGCGCGGCTTCGGCCGCGACGCGCGCGGTGACGGCCGCGCCATCGTCGAGGCGCTCGGTGCGCAGCGCGTCGAGCAGCGCCGGCAGCGCCGCGTCCGGCAGATACGCATCGGCGAGCCCCGCATACAGCGCGCTCGCCGCATCGAGCGTCGCGCCCGTGACGGCGAGATAACGGCCGAGCGCGCCCGGCGTGCGCGCAAGGAACCAGCTCATGCCGACGTCCGGAAAGAGCCCGATGCGCGTCTCCGGCATCGCCATCTTCGTCGAATCCGTGACGACGCGCAGCCCGCCCGTGCGCCTGGCCGCCTGCGAGATGCCCATCCCGCCGCCCATCACGACGCCGTGCATCAGCGCGATATACGGCTTCGGATACGTGAAGATCGCGTGGTTCAGCGCGTACTCCTCGATGAAGAACGTGTCGATCGAAGCCTGATCGCCGCGCCGGTGCGCGTCATGGAAGAAGCGCACGTCGCCGCCCGCGCAGAACGCGCGTGGATGGGGGCTGTGGATCACGACCGCGAGCACGTCGGCGTCGTCGCGCCAGGCGTCGAGCGCGCGATGCAGCGCGCGGATCATGTCGGTCGACAGCGCATTGAGCGCCTGCGGACGGTTCAGTTCGAGAAAGCCGATGCGGTTCGCGACATGCGCGCGGACGTCGGCCGAGGGCGAATCGGAATGGAATGCGTTCATGACGATGGAAAGTGGGCGGGCGCGGCCCGTCAATGCGCCTGCATTTTCGAAAAGAGATTGAGCACCACGACGCCCGCGACGATGAGCGCGAGCCCGACGACCGCGGGCCAGTCCGGCACCTGCCGATAGAGCACGAGCGCGACGAGCGTGATGAGCACGATGCCCGCGCCCGACCAGATCGCGTACACGATGCCGACGGGCATGCTCTTGAGCGTGAGCGACAGGCAGTAGAACGCGGTGCCGTAGCCGAGGGCGACGACGAGCGTCGGCCAGAGCCGCGTGAAACCTTCGGCTGCGCGCAGCGCCGACGTGCCGACCACCTCGGCGACGATCGCGATCGCGAGCCATGCGTAACCTGGAAGTTGCATCGCGTCAGTTCCCCGTGAGCGCGAGCGTCGCGTAAGCGTGGCCCAATTGCGCGCACAGCGCTTCGACGACGAGCTCGTGATCGCCGCGCTGCGGCAGCCCCGACACCGTGACCGAGCCGATCACGCCGGCGCCCGCGACCGCGATCGGAAACGCGCCGCCGTGCGACGCGTACTCGGCAGCGGGCAGCCCATGCTTGTCGGCGAGCGTCGCGCCCGCCTGCTGCAGGCGCAGCCCGATCGCATACGAGCTGCGCCTGAAGTGCGCGACGACGTTGCCCTTGCGGCGCGCCCAGTCGACGTTGTCGGGCGTCGCGCCGTCGACGAGCGCGAAGAAGAGCGGCTGACCGAACGTGCGCACGTCGATCGCGACCGCGTGGCCGCGCGCGAGCGCGAATTCGCGCAGTTGCGAGCCGAGCGCCCATGCGCGCGCGGCGTCGAACTGCGGGAACACGAGGGTTTTTTCCTGTACGGCGATCGACTGTAAATCGAGAGCGATATCCATGAAGCGTATAGGCGAACGAAAGCGAAAATACGGGAGGGCGAACCGTGCGCCGCCGCGAAGCGGCGCACGCACTACCTAGCCTCGGCGGCTCGGCCGGCGAAACGACTCGAAGAAGCGGCTCGAAGAAGCGGTTCGCTGATGCGTTCCGATTCTAGCGCAGCACGGCTTGCGAGCCGTCCGGCGAGCCGCTCGAGCCGTCCGGCGAACGAAAGTCGTCAGCGGGTATTGCATTCATCCGGGTAACTCCTTATAATTTCATTTTTCGACGGACGCGGGGTGGAGCAGTCTGGCAGCTCGTCGGGCTCATAACCCGAAGGTCGTAGGTTCAAATCCTACCCCCGCAACCAAGCCAGTTTTTTCGCAACCGGAGCTCAGCCGCACGAGCGCCTGCGAGAACGGATGAATCCGCGTCGAAACCGATCAGAAAGCCCGCCCTCAACGGTGGGCTTTTTGCTTTTCGGGCGCTTGCGTGCTTGCGCCGCCGATCTGCGTGCGCGCGCCATCGATGCGGGCGGCGCAAGGCCCGCGCCTCGGAGCGGACGAAACGCGCCACCGGATGCGGCACGAAACACGTGAACCGCGCAGAACGAAGCTTGCCGGCGCACGCGGCCGCGTACGCCCGGGCCGCGCCCGCCCGCATGGCGCGGCGCGCGTTCGCGCGCACGAGCATGCCCTCGCCCGGTGATACACTCGCATCACCATTTCCCATCCCCCTTCTATGAAATTCTGTTCCGTTTGCGGCCACGAAGTCATCGCGCGCATCCCGCCGGGAGACAATCGCGAGCGCTTCGTCTGCGACCAGTGCGGCACGATCCACTACCAGAATCCGCGCAATGTCGTGGGCACGATTCCCGTCTGGGGCGATCAGGTGCTGCTGTGCCGGCGCGCGATCGAGCCGCGCTACGGCTACTGGACGCTGCCCGCGGGCTTCATGGAGATGGGCGAGACGACGGCCGAGGCCGCCGCGCGCGAGACGCTCGAGGAAGCGGGCGCGCGCGTCGAGGTGCAGAACCTCTTTACGCTGCTGAACGTGCCGCACGTCCATCAGGTGCATCTCTTCTATCTCGCGCGCCTCGTCGATCCGTCGTTCGAGGCGGGCGAGGAAAGCCTCGAAGTGCGGCTCTTCGACGAGGCGGACATTCCGTGGGACGAGATCGCGTTCCCGACCGTCAGCCAGACGCTGCGATTCTTCTTCGCAGACCGCGAGGCGGGCGACTATGGCGTCCACACGGGCGACATCTTCCGTTCGCTGCGCAACGGCTAGGCGCGCGCATAGTTCCGTGGCTCGGCCCAGACGATCCGTTTCCGAGCGTCGAGCGCGCGCTCGGCGCGGCGAGCGGCGCGCCCGGCCTGCTCGCCGCGAGCGCGGACCTGCTGCCGTCGCGCCTCATCGACGCGTACCGGCGCGGCATCTTCCCGTGGTATTCGGACGGCCAGCCGGTGCTCTGGTGGAGTCCCGATCCGCGGATGATTCTCGTGCCCGCCGAATTCAGGATCTCGGCGACCTTCAGGAAGACGCTCAAGCGCGTGCTGCGCGAGCCGCGCTGGGAAATCCGCGTCGACTACGATTTCGCCGGCGTGATGCGCGCGTGCGCGCAGGCGCCGCGGCGCGGGCAGCGCGGCACGTGGATCACCGCGGAGATCATCGACGCCTATTCGTCGCTGCACCGCGCGGGCGACGCGCACAGCATCGAAACCTGGCTCGACGGCCGCCGCGTAGGCGGCCTGTACGGCGTATCGTTCGGCCGGATGTTCTTCGGCGAATCGATGTACGCGCACGCGAGCGACGCGTCGAAAATCGCGCTCGCCGCGCTCGTCGCGCACCTGCGCGAGCACAGGGTAGAAATGATAGACTGCCAGCAAAACACGTCGCATCTGGCGTCGCTCGGCGGCCGCGAGATCGCGCGCAAGACATTCGTCGCCCACGTGCGCCGCGCCGTCGCCGAGCCGCCGATACCATGGCGGTTCGACAAGCGCGTCGTCGCCGGATTGCTCGGCCAAGCCGCTTCGGCCACCGCAGCGGATGCGTTCGATCGTTAGCGCGGCAAAACATCAATACATCGAGAGCTGCCCATGACTCATCCCACTGAGCTGCCGCTTTCACCGCTTTCGGCGTTGCAATTCTATGCAACGGCCCCCTACCCGTGCAGTTATCTGGACGGGCGCGTCGCACGCTCGCAAGTCGCGACGCCGAGCCATCTGATCAACTCCGACATCTACACCGAGCTCGTGAAGGCGGGCTTTCGCCGCTCCGGCGTATTCACCTATCGCCCGTACTGCGACGGCTGCCGCGCGTGCGTGCCGGTGCGCGTGCCCGTCGACGCGTTCGCGCCGAACCGCACCCAGCGGCGCACGTGGAAGCGCCACCGCGCGCTCGTCGCGACGGTGGCGGCGCTGCACTACGACGAGGAGCACTACGCGCTCTACATGCGCTATCAATCGGCACGCCACGCGGGCGGCGGCATGGACCGCGACAGCCGCGATCAATACGAACAATTCCTGCTGCAGAGCCGGATCAACTCGCGGCTCGTCGAATTTCGCGATCTCGATCCGGCCGAGAACGGCGCAAGCACGCTCAGAATGGTCAGCATGATCGACATCCTCGGCGACGGCCTGTCGTCCGTCTACACGTTCTTCGACCCGGACGAGTCGCACGCGAGCTACGGCACCTACAACATCCTCTGGCAGATCGAGCAGGCGAAGAGCCTGCGCCTGCCGTACGTCTATCTCGGCTACTGGATCCGAGAGAGCCCGAAGATGGCGTACAAGGCGAATTTCCATCCGCTGGAAGGGCTCGTCGACGGCCGCTGGAAAGTGCTCGACCCAACGCTCGCCGATCTGCCGCCCGTCGACGCCGCGCTCGCGCGCGCGCCGCTGCCGGGCGGCCATTCGGGCACGCGCTGAAGCGCCTGGGCCGCTTGCGCCGCCGCGCCGCCCGATTCAGGCTCGCCCGCACTTCTCGGCTAAAATAGCGGGTTGTCAATTTTTCGGCCGTCGCCGCCTCTGCCGTGTTCAGCTCCCTCTACCCGCTTGCCCGCGCGTCCCTCTTCAAGATGGATGCGGAGGACGCCCATCATCTGACCCTGCGCATGCTCGGCGCCGCGGGCCGCACGGGCCTCGCGTGCGCGCTGTCGCCCCGCGTGCCCGACGCGCCGCGCACCGTGATGGGGCTCTCGTTCCGCAATCCGGTCGGGCTCGCGGCCGGCCTCGACAAGGACGGCGCGGCGATCGACGGCTTCGCCGCGCTCGGCTTCGGCTTCATCGAGGTGGGCACCGTCACGCCGCGCGCGCAGCCCGGCAACCCGCGCCCGCGGATGTTCCGGCTACCCGAGGCGGACGCGATCATCAACCGGATGGGCTTCAACAACAGCGGCGTCGACCAGTTCGTGAAGAACGTGCAGGCGGCGCGCTATCGCGGCGTGCTCGGCCTGAACATCGGCAAGAACGCCGACACGCCGATCGAGCGCGCGGCCGACGATTACCTGTACTGCCTCGAGCGCGTCTACCCGTTCGCGAGCTACGTGACGATCAACATCTCGTCGCCGAACACGAAGAACCTGCGCCAGCTCCAGGGCGCGGGCGAGCTCGACGCGCTGCTCGCCGCGCTGAAGGACAAGCAGCGGCGCCTCGCCGACCTGCACGGCAAGCTCGTGCCGCTCGCGTTGAAGATCGCGCCCGATCTCGACGACGAACAGGTGAAGGAAATCGCCGCAACGCTGCTGCGCCACGACATCGAAGGCGTGATCGCGACCAACACCACGCTGTCGCGCGAAGCGGTGAAAGGCCTGCCGCACGCCGACGAGGCGGGCGGACTGTCCGGGCGGCCGGTGTTCGACGCGTCGAACGCGGTGATCCGCAAGCTGCGCGCGGAGCTTGGCGACGCGGTGCCGATCATCGGCGTGGGCGGCATCTTCTCCGGCGAGGACGCGCGTGCGAAACTCGCGGCGGGCGCGGCGCTCGTCCAGCTGTACACCGGCTTCATCTATCGGGGCCCGGCGCTCGTCGCCGAATGCGTGAAGGCGATCGCCCGCGGCGAAGCGCGGTGATATAGAAATAAACAAACGGTATTTAGACATCGATTGTTATTTCGCTATCATTGAGCGATCGATTTCAAGGCCTCGTCGAAGGCTCCCATCCCAGGCAAGGAAACAACACGATGAAAATTGCGTCGCTGAAGAAGCTTCTGGTCACCGGCCTGATCGGCGCGTCGTTCGCCGCCGCCACCGCGCACGCGGCGGATCTGCTCGACGAAGTCAAGCAACGCGGCACGCTGCGCATCGGCCTCGAGGGCACGTTCCCGCCGTTCAACTCGAAGAATCCGCAAGGCGAGCTCGTCGGCTTCGACGTCGACATCGCGAAGGCGATCGCCGCGAAGCTCGGCGTGAAGCCGGAATTCGTCACGACCGAATGGAGCGGCATCATCGCGGGCCTGCAGGCGGGCAAGTTCGACGTGATCGTCAACCAGGTCGGCATCACCGACCCGCGCAAGCAGACGCTCGACTTCTCGCCGGCGTACACGTTCTCGTCCGCGCAGCTGATCCAGCGCAAGGACGACGCGCGCCAGTTCAAGTCGCTCGAGGACCTGAAGGGCAAGAAGCTCGGCGTCGCGCTCGGCACGAACTACATGGACATGGCGAAATCGGTGCCGGGCATCGACGTGAAGACGTATCCGGGCGCGCCCGAGTATCTGCGCGACCTCGCGGCGGGCCGCCTCGACGCGGCGCTCAACGATCGCCTGATGCTCGCGTATCTGACGAAGAACGCGCAGCTGCCGCTGCGCCCGGGCGCGAACGTCGGCTCGGCGAACCCGTCGGGCATTCCGTTCAAGAAGGGCAATCCGAAGTTCGCGAAGGCAATCGCCGATGCGATGACCCAGCTCGAAGCCGACGGCACGTTCACGAAGATCTCCGACAAGTGGTTCGGCATCGACGTGACGAAGCCCGTCAAGTGAACGCGAGCGGGTAATCCGCGGCCTCGCCGCGACATCCGGCGGCGCGCGAGGGCGGCATCCGCAACGGTGCCGCCCTTGGCATTGCGCGCCCGGTTTATGATTGCGCTTTCGCGTACGCCCCCGCTTCACATGCCGATCACTTCCCTCCTCGCCCAATCGCTCCCGGTCCTGCTCCAGGGCGCGCTCCTGACCGTCAAGTTCGCCGTGCTGTCGATGCTGTTCGGGCTCGTCGGCGCCGTCGCGCTCGCGCTGATGGGCATCGGCCGCAGCCGGGTGCTGGCCGGCCTCGCTCGCGCGTACGTGAGCGTGATGCGCGGCACGCCGCTCCTCGTGCAGATCTTCGTCGTCTATTACGGATTGCCAAGCCTCGGCGTGTCGCTCGATCCGACGCCCGCCGGCGTGATCGCGCTGTCCGCGAACGTCGCCGCTTACATGTCCGAAAGCATGCGCGGCGCGATCAACGGGATCGACAAGGGGCAATGGCTCGCCGCGTACAGCCTCGGGCTGTCGTGGCGGCAGACGCTGCGCTACGTGATCGGGCCGCAGGCGCTGCGCATCGCGGTGCCGAGCCTGTCGAACAGCCTCATCAGCCTGATCAAGGACACGTCGCTCGTGTCGGTGATCACCGTCACCGAGCTGCTGCGCAGCGCGCAGGAAATCATCGCGTCGACCTATCAGCCGTTGCCGCTGTATCTCGCCGCGGCGGCCGTCTACTGGGTGCTGTGCCAGATCCTCGAATGGGTGCAGCGCTGGTACGAGCGGCGGCTCGCGTTGCCGAGCCGGCACTGAACGGGGCCGCGCGACGCGGGCGCCGCGTCATCGGCGGGCCGGCGGCTCGCAGCGCGGGGGCAAGCCGCCCGGCGATGCGCGATGACGCGTGCCCACGCGCCGCGAAACCAGGGCGCGCATCGAGAAAGTGACCTGCCCCCTACAAACAGGGCCAGCCGGAGTCTAGTAAAGTTCGTTTTCGGAGAAGAAGACGAACATGAAGAAGCGCTTTACGGAACAGCAAATCATCGGGTTTCTGAAGGAAGCCGAGGCCGGTATGCCGGTCAAGGAACTGTGCAGGAAGCATGGGTTCAGTGACGCGTCGTTCTACACCTGGCGCGCGAAGTTCGGCGGCATGGAAGTCTCGGAAGCCCGCCGGCTCAAGGGCCTCGAGGTGGAGAATGCCCGACTGAAGAAACTGCTGGCCGAAGCAATGCTCGATATGGAAGCGTTGAAGGTTGTCGTCAAGGGAAAGCCCTGAGCCCGCAAGCCAAACGCGAAGCAGTGTTGGCGATTCGGGAGAAGGTCAACATCTCCGAGCGCCGCGCCTGCCGGCTTGTCGGGCTTTCTCGCAGCGTGCTGCATTACGACGCGAAGCCGGACCACGAGAATGAGGTGCTCGCGGCGCGTCTGGTGAAGTTGGCGCACGAACGTCGTCGATTCGGCTACCGCCGACTGCACGCCCTGGTGGAACGCGAAGGCACGCACGCCAATCACAAGCGCATCTATCGCCTGTACCGTGAGGCAGGGCTGGCTGTGCGGCGCCGTCGCAAGCGCCACGGCGTCATGATTGAGCGCGAGCAACTGGCATTGCCGGGCGCACCCAACGAGGTATGGTCAATCGATTTCGTGATGGATGCGCTTTCCAACGGCCGGCGCGTGAAGTGCCTGACCGTCGTCGACGATTTCACGAAAGAGGCTGTCGACATCGTCGTCGACCATGGCATCTCAGGTTTGTATGTCGCTCGGGCATTGGACCGTGCAGCTCGCTTCCGTGGCTATCCCAAGGCGGTGCGAACAGACCAGGGACCCGAATTTACGAGCCGCGCGCTTGACCAGTGGGCGTATGCGAACGGCGTCACGCTGAAGTTGATTCAGGCGGGCAAGCCCACGCAGAATGCGTACATCGAATCGTTCAACGGCAAGTTCCGCGACGAATGCCTTAACGAGCACTGGTTCACGACGCTCGCGCACGCTCGGGCAGTCATCGCGGCATGGCGTCAGGACTACAACGAGCAAAGGCCGCACAGCGCACTGAACTACCTTGCGCCGTCAGAGTTTGCGGCGAAACATCGGGCAACCGCGGACGCTCCTGCCGCTTTCCAGGAGTTGGTTTAAAGGGACTTTGCTAGAAGCCCATTGGCCCTATCGAAGGGGGCAGGTCAGTCGGGCGCCGGCCGCCTCGCGCATCCGAGCATCGACGCGAACGAAGCGGCGCGCCGGCCACGCGGCCCCCCCACTACCCCAGCTGCATGCGCCGCATGCGCGCCGCCGCGAACGCGGCGCGCGCGACCCCAAGCAGGCGGCGCCCGTCAATCCATCGGATAGCGCACGCCGAGCGCCGCGCGCGCGGCGTCCGTCATCGCGATCATCCGCCGCGAATGATCGTGCGTCATCACCGGGCTTTCGAGCTCGCCCGCACGCAGCAGCTCGCAGAAATGCGCGATCTCGTAATTGAGGCCGCCGCCGTCGAACGGCTCGTCGAGCTCGACGACGCGGCCGTCCGCATAGCGGATCGTCGCGCGCGCCGGATTCCACCAGTTCTCGTGAATCGTCACGTAGCCGCCCGGCGCCGCGAGCAGCGCATCGCCGCGCCCCATCACGTCGAGCCCGCAGAACAGTTGCGACACGCCGCGCGCGTGCCGCGCGTTGACGCTCGCGAACACGTCGACGCCCGTCGCGCCGACGCGCCCGAGCGTCTGCACGTCGAGCGGCGCGCCGAGCCAGTCGACGGCAAGGAACATCTCGTAGACGCCGATGTCGAGCAGCGCGCCGCCCGCCTGCTCGAAACGATAGACGGGATGATCGGCCGGCACCCTCGACGACGCGCAGCCCGCGCGCACGAGCGCGATCTCGCCGATCGGATCGCGCTCGAGATGCGCGCGCAGCTTCCGGTACAGCGGATAGAACGGCGGCTTCATCGCCTCCATGAACAGGCGCTTCGCCGCGTGCGCGGCGTCGAGCACCGTTTCGAGCTCGCGCGCGTTGACCGTCGCGGGCTTTTCGCAGAGCACCGCCTTGCCGGCCGCGAGCGCCGTGCGCGCGTAATGCGCGTGGCTGTCGTTCAGCGTGGCGATGTAGACGGCGTCGATGTCGGATGCGAGGAGCGCGTCGACGCTGTCACACGGCGCGCCGCCATGCGCGGCGCAGAACGCGGCGGCTGCGTCGGCGCGGCGTGCCCATATGCGCGATAGCTCGGCACCACGCACGTGCGCGATGCTGTGCGCGAACCGGCGCGCGATGCTGCCCGCGCCGACGATGCCGAAGCGAATCGGCGTCGGTTGATGATCGGTCATTGAATCCATTCCGTGTCGCAGAAAGAGGCCGGCACCGGGCTCGCGCCCGGCCGGCCGTCATGATAACGGCCGGCCCGCGGCGCGCGACACGCATGGCGCTCAGTTGCGTTCGGGCATGTCGACCGCGAAGTCGCGCATCTCCTCCGCCGTGTAATCGATCAGCTCGAGCGCGGCCGCTTCCGCGTCGCGCGCGTCGCGTCGCTCGATCGCGTCGACGACGCGCCCGTGCGATTTGAGCGCGAGCGCGCGAATATCGTCGCGCTGGCTCATCCGCGGATTGACGACACGCAGCGCGCCGCGAATGATCGCCGCCATCTGCTGGAAAAACTGATTGCCGCTCGCATGCACGATCCGCGTATGCAGCAGCTCATCCGCCTCGTCGTAAGCCGGTGTTCCCGGCTCGGCCAGTTTGAACAGCTCGTATGCCTCCCTGATCCCGGCGATTTCCGCCGTCGTTGCGCGACTCGCCGCCTGCGCGGTCGCACGCGGCTCGATCAGCGTCCGGAATTCGATCACGTCGCGAATGAACTGCCGATCGGGCTTCGCCCGGAAACGCCAGTTCACGACGTCTTCGTCGATCATCCTCCAGTGGCTCATCGGCCGCACGCGCGTGCCGACCTTCGGACGCACGTCGAGCATGTCGCGCGCCAGCAACATCGAGAGCGCTTCGCGCATCACGGTGCGGCTCACGTCGAACTCCTTCGACAGCACGTCCTGCGGCGGCAGCACGCCGCCATACTTGTCCTCGACGATTCCCGTGACAAGCCCATCCATCACTTTACTGACCAGTGACCGGTCTTTTCCCTGCTCCATGAGACCTCTCCCCGAACATCACCTGTGTTGGCACAATGCCCTCGCAGTCTCGCCGGCCCTCTGTATCGAAATGACACGACTATCAGCCTTTGTTCTTATGAACGATACGTTGCTGAGTTCGTCGCAATTGCGCTATCTGGTAAACACCTGACAGGGTAATCCCTCTTACTATATCCAGAAAAAAACAGCCCTAAAAAAACAGGTCCAGCAAGCTTGTTGCAAGCTTGCTGGACCTCGGATCGGATGGTGCGCGAATGCGTCGGCAATCAATTTTTTATGATTGGAATTAACCGACTTTATTGCTTTAGCACACCGAATTCATTCTTGAATGATTTATTTAATGCGCAGCGTAACGGAGCGTCTCGACGCCGCGCTCGGTGCCGAGCAGGCAGAGATCCGCGCCGCGTTGCGCGAACAGCCCGACCGTCACGACGCCGGGCCAGCCGTTGATCGCCGCTTCGAGCGCGCGCGGATCGTCGATCCGCAGGCCCTTCACGTCGAGAATCTCGTTGCCGTTGTCGGTCACGTACGGCGCGCCGTCCTGCTTCACGCGCAGCACGGGCACGCCGCCCAGCGCGGCGAGCCGGCGGCCGATCGCGGTGCGCGCCATCGGCACCACCTCGACGGGCAGCGGGAACTGGCCGAGCACCGCCACGCGCTTGCTCGCATCGGCGATGCACACGAACGTTTCGGCAACCGAAGCAACGATCTTCTCGCGCGTGAGCGCGCCGCCGCCGCCCTTGATCATCGCGCCGCTCCCGTCGATCTCGTCGGCGCCGTCGACATACACCTGCAGCGATTCGATCTCGTTCAGATCGAACACCTTGATGCCGTGTGACTTCAGGCGCTCGGTCGTCGCCACCGAACTCGACACCGCGCCGCGATAGCGATCCTTGACGGCCGCGAGCGCATCGATGAAGCAGTTGGCGGTCGAGCCCGTGCCGACGCCGATCACCGCGCCCTGCGGCACGTTTTCGGTCACGTATCGGGCAGCGGCCTCGCCGACGAGGCGTTTGAGTTCGTCTTGTGTCATGGGAAGCGTCAAGCAATCGAAGTGCGAAAAGCACGAGTTTACCGGAGACGCTTCGTCCGACGGATATTTTCGTCGCGCCGGCGGCGCGCCGCCGCATCGCCGCCCATGCCGCGGCCGGTCGCGATTCAGATTGAGAATCGTTCAGCCACGCCGCGGCCCGACTTTCCGAGCGTCCGACTTTCTTATCGCCCGCCTTTCCGATCGTGCGATTCCGACGCCGACGCAAATGCCGCCGACATGCCGCCCGCCGCGCGCGTACCCGGCACGCTCATTGGGCGGCCACGCCGCTCGCCGCGTCGAGCGCCGCCGCATCGCGCTCGGGCGCCGGCTGCGACGGCATGTACTTGTCGAGCAGCGCCTGCGCGATCGCGTCGGTCTCCGCATCCGGGTTGCCCGCGTAATCGGTCGGCCGGAAATGCATCTGGAACGCGGAGAACACGCGCCGCGTGCGGTCGTCGAGCACGCCGTCCGTCGCGACGTCGTAACCGTAGCGCGCGAGCTTCAGCTGCAGCTCGCGCACGTCGACGAGCGACTTCGGCGGGCGGCCCGCGAGGCGCGCGGCCACCGTCTCGTCGTCCGGCCACGCGCCGACGCCCGCCTTCGCGAGCGCGCGCCACGGAAACAGCGGGCCCGGATCGATCTTGCGCTGCGGCGCGATGTCGCTGTGGCCGACGACGCGCGTCGGCGGAATCCGATAGCGGGCGACGATATCCTTCGCCAGCCGAACGATCGCGTCGACCTGCGCGGGCGGATACGGCGCCCACATGCGGCCGTGCGGCGTATCGATCGGGCCGCGGTTGACGTTCTCGATGCCGATCGACACGCCGTTCAGCTCGGTCGCGCCCTGCCACGCGCTCACGCCCGCGTGCCATGCGCGCTCGCTTTCCGGCACGAGCTGATAGACGACGGGCGCGCCCCGCTCGGTGCGCGGCGCGTCGGGCACGACGTAATGGGCGCTGACGTTCTCCTGCGTCAACACGCGCAGCGACGGCGCTTCGCCGATCTCGGTGTAGTGCATGACGAGGAAGCGGATGCGCGAATCGGCGCTGCGCGCGGGAAGGCTCGTGTCGGCGTAGTAATCGCCGCGATTGACGAGCGTGGGCGTCGTACAGGCGGCGGCGAGCATGCTGAAGCTCGCGAGAAGCGTATGGCGCAGGGGAAATTTCATGATGACGGCGCTCGGTGAATCGACGGTCGCCGGGACGGGCGTCCCGGCACGAGCGCCTCATTCTAGACGCTTCGTCGCTCGCATTCCTGCGCGTTTCGTGTCTCTTTTGCGAAAGCGGCTGCGCGCCGCGCCCGCGCGAAGGCCGAGCGCGGCGTGCAGGCAAGCGGCGCGGGCGCGGCACGTCCGGTCCGCGCGGCCCAGCACGTATCGCGCCGCGCCAAAGCACGCATAGAAGGCGTGAACAGGCTGTAGAAGCACGCGCTCGCGCGCCGCACCGCGAACGCCGCCGCCGAGCGGCCGCCGGGCATCGCGAACGCCGCCCCGCGCACCGCCCCCGCAAAGCCCGCGGCGAACGAGCGCATGCGCCGCGCGCTTACTTCTTCGCGCCTCGCTGGCGCACCGCCTCGTACAGGCACACGCCGCTCGCGACCGACACGTTCAGGCTCTCGACGCTGCCCGCCATCGGAATGAACATCACTTCGTCGCACGTATCACGCGTGAGGCGCCGCATTCCCTCGCCTTCCGCACCCATCACGAGCGCGACGGGGCCGTCGAGCTTGGTGTCGTACACGCTCGCCGTCGCGTCGTCCGACGTGCCGATCACCCATACGCCCGCGTCCTTCAGCTCGCGCAGCGCACGCGCGAGGTTCGTCACCGTGATGTACGGCACCGTATCGGCCGCGCCGCTCGCGACCTTCGCCGCGGTCGCGTTCAGGCCGGCCGCGCGGTCGCGCGGCGCGATGATCGCGTGCGCGCCCGCCGCGTCGGCCACGCGCAGGCATGCGCCGAGGTTGTGCGGATCGGTCACGCCGTCGAGCACGAGCAAGAGCGCGGGCCCGGCGATCCCGTCGAGCAGCTCGGCGAGGTTCTGCGCGAGCGGCAGATCCTCGACGCGCGCGACGACGCCCTGGTGGCGCTCGGTATGCGCGAGCCCCCAGAGCCGCGTCTCGTCGGCGGCGATGAGGCGCACCCCCGCCTCCTTCGCCGCCTGCAGGAAATCCTGCATCCGGCGATCGCGGCGCGTCGCATCGTAGAACACCTCCGCGACCGTCGACGCATCGTGCCGCATGCGTGCGGTCACCGCATGAAAACCGTAGAGAACCTTCAGACGTGACATGGCTGGAACAACCTTAGAACAAGACGCGCGGCCGCGCATCGCACGCGCCGCATGGAAAACGGAAAGCGCCGCGCGCCCTGGCGGGGCGCGCGGCGTTTCGGTCGGCGCCGCCGGATCGGCGACGCGCTCGATCAGTACTTCTTGCGCGAACGCGCCTTCTTCGCGGCCGGCTTCGACGCGGCGCCCTTCTTGCGGGCCGCCCGGGCCTCCTTCACCGCCGCGCTCGGCGCGCTCGCGGCCTTCTTGCGTCGCGCGGCGCCTTCGGCGGGCGGCAGCGCGCGCACACGCGGCCCGCCCGCGCCCGCTTCGGCCGCCACCGCCGATGCCGGGCGCGGCGCCTTCACGGGCGTCTCGCGCACGAGGCGGAAATCGATCTTGCGCGCATCGAGATCGACGCGGCTCACCTGCACGCGCACGCGGTCGGACAGCCGGTAGCGAATGCCCGTGCGCTCGCCGCGCAGTTCGTTCTTGACTTCGTCGTACTGAAAATAATCGGCGCCGAGCTCGGTCACATGCACGAGGCCTTCGATGAAAAGCGCATCGAGCTGCACGAAGATGCCGAACGACGTGACGCCGTTCACCATCCCGCCGTATTCCTCGCCGAGCTTGTCGCGCATGAAATAGCACTTGAGCCATGCCTCGACGTCGCGCGACGCTTCGTCCGCGCGCCGCTCGTTGGACGAACAGTGCAGCCCGAGCTCCTCCCAGATCGCCGCGTTCGACCGCGCGCGGCCGCGCGCCTCGTCGTCCTCGCGCTGCATCGCGCGCGCGCGCGGCGACAGCGCGGTGTTCAGCTCGACGCCTTCCGGCGACTTCGGCGTGTACTTCTTGCCGGACAGGATCGCGTAGATCGCGCGGTGCGTGAGCAGATCGGGATAGCGGCGAATCGGGCTCGTGAAGTGCGCGTACGCGTCGTACGCGAGACCGAAGTGGCCGATGTTGTCCGGACTGTAGACCGCCTGCTGCATCGAGCGCAGCAGCATCGGCTGCAGCATCTGCGCGTCGGGCCGGTCGCGGATGTGCGCCATCAGCGCCGCGTAATCGCTCGCATGCGGCGTGTCGCCGCCGCCCAGCGTGAGCCCCATGTCGCGCAGGAACGCGCGCAGATTCTCGAGCTTTTCGGGCGTCGGCCCCGCGTGCACGCGGTAGAGGCCCGGGTGCTTGTTGCGCTTGAGGAAATCGGCCGCGCAGACGTTCGCGGCAAGCATGCATTCCTCGATCAGCCGATGCGCGTCGTTACGCTGGCGCGGCAGAATCTGCTCGATCTTGCCCTGTGCGTTGCAGACGATGTACGTCTCGGTCGTGTCGAAGTCGATCGCGCCGCGCTTCTGCCGCG
Organism: Burkholderia mallei ATCC 23344; assembly: GCF_000011705.1. Classification (NCBI taxonomy): domain Bacteria; kingdom Pseudomonadati; phylum Pseudomonadota; class Betaproteobacteria; order Burkholderiales; family Burkholderiaceae; genus Burkholderia; species Burkholderia mallei. The sequence goes on from NC_006348.1 coordinate 1,313,936, forward strand.
CGACGAAGAGCGCCTTGTAGACGCCGTACAGGTGCTGCAGGTGCGGCATCAGCTCGGCGCGGCGCGCGGCCTCCGGCCCCTTCGTGTTCGAGAGCACCGCGGCCACTTCGGTGTACGTGAGCCGCGCGGCCGAGTGGATCACGGCCGGATAGAACTGATACGCCTTGATGTCGCCACGCGCGTTGATGATCATGTCGCACGCGAGCACGCAGCGATCGACCTGCGGATTCAGCGAGCAGAGCCCGTTCGACAGCTTCTCCGGCAGCATCGGAATCACCCGGCGCGGGAAATAGACCGACGTGCTGCGTTCGACCGCGTCGGCGTCGAGCGGGCTGCCTGGCTGCACGTAGTGCGACACGTCCGCGATCGCGACGATGAGCCGGAAGCCCTCGCCGCGGCCGACCGCGGCGGGCTCGCAGTACACGGCGTCGTCGAAGTCGCGCGCGTCCTCGCCGTCGATCGTGACGAGCGGCACGTCGCGCAAGTCGACGCGGTAGCGCAGATCCGCGGGCCGCACCTTGTCCGGCAGCGCCGCGGCCTCGCCGAGCGCTTGCGCGCCGAATTCGTGCGGCACGCCGTACTTGCGCACCGCGATCTCGATCTCCATGCCGGGATCGTCGATATCGCCGAGCACCTCGCAGACGCGGCCGAGCGGCTGCGAATGACGGCTCGGGAAATCGGTGAGCTCGACGACGACGACCTGCCCGACCTTCGCCTTCTTCGCGTTCTGCGTGACGAGGATGTCGTGACTGATCCGCTTGTCCTCGGGCGCGACGATGAGCGCGCCGTTCTCGTTCAGGAGGCGCCCGATCACGCGCTTGTTCGCCCGCTCGGTCACCTCGACGACGTGCCCTTCCGGCCGGCCGCGCCGATCGTAGCCGACGATCCGCGCCAGCACGCGGTCGTTGTGCATGACCTTTTGCATCTCGGCGTTCGGCAGGAACAGATCATCCTGCCCGTCGTCGCGAATCACGAAGCCGTAGCCGTCGCGGTGGCCTTGCACGCGGCCCGCGACGAAGTTGGACGGATGCGTCAGCTGATAATGACCGCGCTTGTCGAGACGGATCTGGCCGTCGCGCTCCATCGCGGCGACGCGCCGGAAAAATCCCTCGCGCTCCTGACGCTTGATCGACAGCGCTTCGGCGATGTCGTTCGCCGCAAGCGGCGCGTCGCTCGTGCGCAGCACGCCGAGAATCTCTTCGCGGCTCGGGATGGGATACGGATACTTGCTCAAGGGCTTGTCGATGATTTTTCTCGTTGCGTTTGGCTTGCGCGACCGCGGCAAGCGGAGCCGAACGGGCGCGCCGCTCATGCCGCCCCATTCTAACACCCGCCGCTGCGGCGAACGGGCCGCACGCCGCGTGTTGCGCCGCGCGCGCCGCGATGCGGACGGCCCTCGAAAAAATGTTGACAGGTTCGTTTGGCCGTCTATAATGGCGGTCTTTGCAGCACACACCTGCCCAGGTGGCGAAATTGGTAGACGCACTAGGTTCAGGTCCTAGCGGTGGCAACACTGTGGAGGTTCGAGTCCTCTCTTGGGCACCAGATTCAAAAGCCAGCGCAAGCTGGCTCAGACTGCTGACGAACCCCACGTTTTTGTGAGCGTGGGGTTTTGTCTTTCTGGGATCAGGATTGCGGGTTCGCCGCGAGCGGGTAGTCGAAGCTGCAGCGCAAACCGCTCACCAGACGCAGCAGCATGCGCACGAAGCGCCAATCGGGACCCGCTGGCCCCTTTTTCCGCTTCCGCGCCAGCAGCATCGCAATCTTCTTGATGTTCTGTGCCGCCGCGGCCAGCAAGCACTGCTCGGCCACCTTGCGTAGCCCACGCATACGGGCATAACGGTGCCCATGCAGCTGCTTGGCATCGGCGAAGCTGCGCTCCACCGTCTGCTTGCGCCGCGCGTAAATGCGTTGGCCCCATTCGGTCAAGCGCCGCGCGTCCACCCGCTCCTTGGCGCGCTCCCACACGTGGCGCGTTACCACCTTCACCGCGATCGCACTGTTCGTGCACTGCGATCGTACCGGGCAGCGCCCGCAGATCTGCGCATTGGATTTGTATTCCTGATAGCCGAGCCGATTGGTCGTGCTGTACGGCAGGGCCTGCCCCTGCGGGCACACGTATTCGTTGCGATACGCGTCGTACTTGAACTGCCGTTTGTAGAACATGCCCGGCTTGTGGTTCGGCGTGCGATAGCCCATCACCCCGGCAATCCCTCGCTCCTCCAGCCCCTGGCACACCGCCGGCGTGAAGTAGCCCGCATCCAGCCCCACCGCCTCGACCTTGAACTCAAAGCGCTCGCGCTGGCGATCCAGCCGATCCAGATACGGCTGGCTGTCATGCACCGAGGCCGGCGTCACATGCGTATCGGTGATGATCGCGTGCTTGGCATCCACCGTGCGGTGGTCCAGATAGAAGAACCCCTTCGGCTTGTCGTCCCGCACCATGTAGCCGCTGTCCGGATCGGTCCGGCTGAGCTTGGTGTCCTTGCTAGACGGCGGCTCATCGTCGTCGCGATCCAGCGGCTTCCTGCCATGCGCGGCCCGGTCCGCATCCACTGCCGCGTTCAATGCCTCCGTGTAGGCGGCCGGCGTCTGCTCCAGCTTCACCACATCGAACTTGCCTTTGTTCGCGTTCGCCTTCAGGTGCGTGCTGTCCGTGTACAGCACCCGACCGTCGACCAGCCCGCGCTTGATCGCCTGCCGCACGATCTCGTCGAAGATCTCCTGATACACCGTCGTGTCCGTGAAGCGTCGGCGGCGATTCTGCGAGAACGTTGACGCATCCGGCACCTTGTCGGTCAGCCGGAACCGGGCGAACCAGCGATAGGCGACGTTGACCTGGACCTCACGCATCAGTTGCCGCTCGCTGCGCACCCCGAACAGGTAGCCGATGAACAACAGCTTGAACATCACCACGGGATCGAGCGCCGGCCGCCCGTTGTCCGCGCAATACAGATGCGCCACCTTCGCGCGGATGAACTCGAAATCCACCGCCGCATCGATCTGGCGCAGCAGGTGGTCCTTCGGCACGAGTTCCTCGAGCGTCACCATCTCGAGTTCGTGCTGCGTGGGCATGGGCGTCTTCAGCATCACGCCATTAAAAAACAAAAATCCCCCACTTGGCGAGGGTTTGTCAGCAATCTGAGCCAGCGCAAGCTGGCTTTTTCTTTTTCAAGTGTGAGGCTGCATGCGTCTCGTAAATACGGTTTCAGGAATTTTTTGGTCTCTCCCTAAATTTCTGTTGACAGATTTCATAAGACGTCTAAAATAGCGGTCTTGCTCGATGCAGCAGTGCCCAGGTGGCGGAATTGGTAGACGCACTAGGTTCAGGTCCTAGCGGTGGCAACACCGTGGAGGTTCGAGTCCTCTCCTGGGCACCATCAAGCTGTATCACGCAGCACCGAGCAGTCCGAAAGACCCCGTAAATTCGCGATTTACGGGGTTTTTTATTGCCTTTTTGCCTCGCGTCGGTTGATTGCCTTGATCCGGCCACGCCGGCAGCCGGCGGCACACGCGCATGCCCCGCCCTCGCGTTGCCGATCCCGTCGGCGAAAGCCGGTCTACGCGTGCGCGAACAGGCTCGCGCGCCCGGGCAGCTTGAAGATCGACGCCGCCGCGCGCAGGTTGCCGGCCTGATCGTCCATCGCCTTCGACGCGGCCGCGGCCTGCTCGACGAGGGCCGCGTTTTGCTGCGTCACGCGGTCCATCTGGCTGACGGCGGCATCGACCTGCTCGATGCCGCGGGTTTGCTCTTCCGACGCCGCGGTGATCTCGCCGACGAGATCGGCGACGCGCCGGATCGCCTGCTTCACCTCCACGATGTGCTGCCCGACCTCGTCGGCCTTCGACACGCCGTCCCGAACCGTATCGATCGACGTCTCGATGAGATCCTTGATCTCCTTGGCCGCCGACGACGAGCGCTGGGCGAGACTGCGCACTTCGCTCGCGACGACGGCGAAGCCACGGCCCTGCTCGCCCGCGCGCGCCGCCTCGACGGCGGCGTTCAGCGCAAGGATGTTCGTCTGGAACGCAATGCCCTCGATCAGCGAGATGATGTCGGCGATCTTGCCCGAGTTCGTGCTGATCGCGTTGACCGTGGTGACGAGTTGCTCGACCGAGACCGAGCCCTTCTCGACCGTCGACACCGCGTTGGAGCCGATCATGTTCGCCTGCCGCGCGTTCTCGAGGTTCAGCTTCACGGTGGCGGTGAGCTCGCTCATGCTCGCGGCCGTTTCCTGCAGCGACGCGGCCTGCTGCTCGGTTCGCGCGGACAGATCGTTGTTGCCGGCCATGATTTCGTGGGACGCCGTCGCGATCGTATCGGTGCCCGAGCGCACGTCGGTCACGATGCGCACGAGCCCGTCGTTCATCGTCTGCAGCGCGCGCATCACGCGGGAAATCTCGTCCTTCGCCTGCGGGTCGACGCGGTGCGCGTCGAAATGAGAGGTCAGATCGCCCGCGGCGACGCGGCTCGCGGTCGAGGCGGCCGCCTCGAGCCCGGCGAGCACGCGCTTGAACATCATGTGCAGCATCAGCGCGAAGAAAGCGAGGATGCCGATCGCCACTGCGGCCGAAATGATCTTCCACGTTTGCGCGCTTGCCTGCGCGCGGGCGATCGCGCCTTCGGTGCGCGCGTCGAGCAGCTTCAGGAAATCGTCGATGGGATGCATGATCTTCGCCTTGAACCGGTGGTAGTTCGCGTCGAACATCAGGGCCCGCGCCTTCTCGAGATCGGGCGGGCCTTGCTTCGTGAAATGGCCTGCGTCGTCGGGCGTCAGCCCTTTGACGAGATTCATCGCGACCGTCTCGGTCTTCACGAGATCATTCGAGTTCTGCTCGGCGTCGTGCAGCTTCGCGAACTCCTCGTCGGTGAAGCCGGCGCGCTTCATCATCTCCTGCAGCGAGATCGTCTCGCCCTGCTCCGCGCGCAGCGGTTCGTCGGCCGCGCGAAAGTCCCAGTAAATACGATCGTAATCGAGCGGGCGCGGCGCCTTGCCCGAGCGAATCGCGAGTATCTCGTTGTATTGCTGCTCCCATTTCGCGTCGCCCGTCGCGACATAGGTACGCGCAAGCCGGGTCAAATCGTCGGAGCTGCGGCGCAGTTCGTTCGCGAGCTGGGTCGACACATAGCGCTGCTGGTAGGCCTGCGCGACGCGGTGATTCGCGGCATCGAGCCGCCACTGGCATAGGCCTATCGCAACGGCCGCTACGGCGAGCAGGCCCAGCAGCAGGGAGGCGTATCTGCGCAACGAAAAGGTGTTCAAAAAGCCCACGGTGTTCTCCGGTTTGAGTGCGACGCGTCGTCCGCTGTATATCGGCCGCGAGGAAGCACGCTGAATAAGTGGCACTCCTAATGCGGCAATTCCGTAGCAACCGCTCGTTTCCTGCGCGGCGAGCGTTCGGCTTTTGCGCGATGAGCGGCTTGCCCACGCGCTGCCGGCCTGAGCCGTTGCGCGAGCGAATTCGTTCGGAACGCCAACGAACCGCTTTCGCATCGAATGCTCACGCGGGCGCGTGCCGCGGCCTCGTTTACCCGCAGCGTCCCGCCATCGGGCGACCGCAGCCTCTTCGATGCGCGCGTCCGGCCCGTGATCGCGGCCGGGCCGCGCCGCCCGAATCGCGCGCGCCAGGCCGCCCTTTCGACACGCTGCATTTGAATTCCGGCGCAGGCATTCGTATAACGAACACAGGCCCAATGCACTATCGACAGACGAATCCGAGGCCCGGCGCAAGCCGGGAAAGCCCATCGCCCCCCGTCGTGCGCAACCGTTCGCATGCACGCCGGAGGCCCCCAACGGAGTCCGCTCGTGGCGAATTCACTCTCCAGGATCGAGCACATCGTCCATCTGATGCTCGAAAACCGCTCGTTCGATCAGATGCTCGGCTTTCTCTACACCGACGACGGCAATCGCTCTCCCACCGGGCAGCCGTTCGACGGCCTCACCGGCAACGAATCGAATCCGGACGACCTCGGCCGCCCGGTCGGCGTCTACCGGATCCGCGCCACCGATCCGCATCCGTATCTGATGCCCGGCGCCGATCCCGGCGAAGGCTTTCAGAACACCAACTATCAACTGTTCTGCGACGACCACCCCGCCCCCGGCGCCGTGCCGACCAATCAGGGCTTCGTCGTCAACTTCAAGTCGGCGATCGCGACCGATCAGTCGCGGCACGACAAGGACGCGCTGCCCGGCACGACGCCCGAGCAGATCATGGGCATGTACACGCCGGAGCTGCTGCCCGTGCTGTCCGGGCTCGCGAAGGGCTATGCGGTGTGCGACCGCTGGTTCGCGTCTGCGCCGACGATGACGATGCCCAACCGCGCGTTCGCGCTCGCCGCCACGTCGCAGGGCCACCTCGACGATCACGTGAAGATCTTCACTTGCCCGAGCATCTTCGGGCGGTTGTCGGACCAGGGCGTCGACTGGGCGATCTTCGGCTACAACCGCGATCCGCTCACGCGCCACGACTTCCCCGACACGCAGAACGCCGACGACAGCCACTTCGGCCACTTTCGCGATTTCCAGGCGCGCGCGGCGAGCGGCACGCTGCCCGCGTTCACGTTCCTCGAACCGAGCTGGGATGCGAGCGGCAACAGCCAGCATCCGAACTACGACGTCGCCGCGGGCGAGCAACTGATTCACGACGTCTACTACGCGCTGCGCAACGGCCCCGGCTGGAATAGCACGCTCTTCATCGTCACGTACGACGAGCACGGCGGCAACTACGATCACGTCGCGCCGCCGTCCGGCGCGACGCCGCCCGGCGACGGCACCGTCGGCGAATTCGGCTTCGACTTCACGCGCTTCGGCGTGCGCGTGCCCGCGGTGCTCGTCTCGCCGCTGATCGCGGCGGGCACCGTGTTTCGCAGCGCGGCGGGCACGATCGATCACACGTCGGTGCTGAAGACGATCGGCGAGCGCTTCGGGACGGCGCCGCTGACGGCGCGCGACCGCGCCGCGCCGTCGCTCGGCGACGCGCTCACGCTCGCGAGCCCGCGCGCCGCGAGCGACGATCCGCTCGCCGGCGTGACCGTACCCGTGTCGCGCGTGTCCCATCCGAACGCGGCGATGCCGTCGAAGCTCGACAAGCTCCAGGCGGCCCGCATCGCGGCACTGCCGCTGCGCAACGAGAAGGGTTATTACGAGGAGGCCGACACGCCGCTCGCATCGAGCGCCGAACTGTCGAACTTCATTCGGGACCGCGGCGCCGCGTGGAGCCAGCATCGCCAGCGGCAACAGCAACGGCGGCAGCAACAGCAACGACAACAGCCGCGGAGCAAGCCGCGCCGCTGAAACACCCGGGCGGCGACGCGCGCGGCCCTTTTTCGACGCACGCCGACGCACGCTGACGCACGGCGATGCATGCGCGACGCGCGCGCAGCATGCCGCCGCGCATCGCGATCGCGCCGCGCGGCGACGTTGCGTCGCCCGCGCCCCGCATCGCCTGGCGCCCGACGCCGCCCCCCCGGATTCGGCCGGAACGCTCGCCCAGGGGCGCGCCGCACTCGAGGAATCATGAATGGCTTCGTTCAAATCATCGCTGCGTCGCGGGTTGCGCGTTTCGGGATGCGCGCTATGGTTGGCGCTGTCGAAGCTCGACGCCGCACATGCGGCTGCCGGACCCGACGCATCGCCGGACGCATGGCCGAGCGCCGCGCTGTCCGATCGCGCCGCCGTCGAGGTGGACGCATCGCAATTGCTGCCGACGCCCCAGCTCGTGCGGTGGCAAGTCGACCTCGACCGCCGCGGCCTGCGATCGACCGGTTCGCCCGCGCACGAGCGCTACATCGACGTGCTGCGCCGCCGCCTCGCGCGCGCCGGCGTGCAGCAGCTCCATACCGAGGCGACGACGCTCGCGCACTGGGCCGTGCGGCACTGGCGGCTCGACGTCGCCGACGGCGCGCCGCGCGAGCGCATCGACGTCGCGGGCTACCTTCCGTATTCCGGCGACACCGGCCGCGACGGCATCGTCGCGCCGATCCGCTATCTCGCGGCCGGGCAGACGCCCGATGCGGACGTGGCCGGCAAGATCGCCGTCGTCGAATGGCCGGCATTGCCGTTGACGGGCGCGTTCTTCCGCGAGCGCGCGCTGCGCGTGTTCGATCCGGACAACGCGTTCGCGCCGTCGGCGCCCTATGTCCGCACGAGCTTCATGCTCGGCACGCTCACCGCGATGCTCGACAGGCTGCAAGCGGCGGGCGCGGCGGGCGTCGTGATGATCGCCGATACGTCGAGCGCCGAGGCGACCCGCCTGTACGCGCCGTACGACGGCCGGCTGCGGCGCGTGCCCGGCCTGTTCGTCGATCGCGCGACGGGCGCGAAGCTCGCTTCGCTCGCGGAGCGCCGCGCGACGCTGCGGCTGTCGCTCGATGCCGGCGTCGAGCGCGTGCACACCCGCAACCTGATCGGCATCATCCCCGGCATGAGCGATGAGCTGACCGTCGTCAACAGCCACACCGACGGCACGAACGGGATCGAGGACAACGGCCCGAACGCGATCGTCGCGATCGCGCAATACCTGAGCCGCCTGCCCCGCGCGGCGCTGCCTCGCACGGTGATGATCCTGCTGTCGAGCGGGCATTTCGCGGGAGGCGTCGGCGCCGAGGATTTCATCGCGCGACATGCGCGCGACGGCCTCGTCGCGCGCATCGCGTGCGTCGTGACGATCGAGCACCTCGGCGCGCAGGAATGGCTGCCGAGCGAGCAAGGCGCGCTCGCGCCGACGGGCCGCGCGGAGCCCACCGCGCTGTTCATGCCGGCCGTGCCGGCGCTCGTCGACGCGGCCGACGCGCTCGTGCGCCGCGCGAACGCCGCGCCCGCGTTCGTGATGCCGCCGCTGAATCCGAACGGAGACGGCAGCGCGAACGACGCGCTCTGGCCCGGCGAAGGACAGTACTTCTGGGGCCGCGCGCGCGTGCCGACGATCAACCTGATCACGGGGCCCACGTATCTCCTCAACTACGGCGTATCGACGGCGGAGAAGATCGACTATGCGCGCCTGCGCCGCGAGATCGCCGCGACGACGCAGACGCTGCTCGATCTATCGCGGGTGCCGTTCGACGCGCTGCGCGCGGTTCCACCGCGAACGCGCGCGGCGGCGCCGTGACGCACGCGCCGCATCGCGGCCGGGTCGACGTGCGAAGCCTCGACCCAGTGGGCGCGCGCAAGGCAGGACGGCACGCACGGGCACGGTCAAACGACGAAGGATGAAGGACGAACCCGGTCGCGATCACGGGCGACGATGCGAAAAGCGAAATGAAGCCGCTCGCCGATACGGCGGACGCGCGCCGGGAACTCGATCGACGGCGCGGCGGCAGCATCGGACATCGGACATCGGACATCGGACATCGGACATCGGACATCGGACATCGGACATCGGACATCGGACATCCGACATCCGACATCCGACATCCGACATCGAGCGTCACGCATCGACGCATCGCGCCCGCATCCGCGTCCGTCACGCGCGCGGCAACTCGCCCGCCGTCAGCGATTGCAGGCTCTCGTCGACGCTCAGCTCCGACAGCGCATCCGCGCGCAGCCCGCCGTCCGCCGCGCGTTGCAGCACGCGCAGCACGTTCGGCTTCAGGCGCACGAGCGCGAGGCGCCAGCCGCGCGCATCGCATTCGGCGCCGAATGTCTTCAGCGCCTCGATCGTCGTGCCGTCGACGTCGGGCGATTCCTCGAGACTCAGCATCACCGTGTGCACGGGCGGCTGCGCGTCGCGCGCGAGGCGCCTCGCCATGGTCAGCACGCGCTCCGCGTTCGCGAAGAAGAGCTGGGCTTCCGGCCGCACGATCAGCACGCCGGGGATCGGCTTCGCATCCTCGTGCATCGATACGTCGACGAAATCGTGGCTCCCGCGCAGCCGGCCCAGCACGCTCACGTTCGGCTCGGACAATTGCCGCAGCGTGAGCAGCAGGCTCACGCCGATCGCGGCGAGCAGGCCGTGCAGCACGCCGAGCACGATCACCGCCGCGAGCGCGGCGATCACGACGATCCGGTCCCGATGCCAGGTCCAGTACGGCCGGAACACCTCCGGATGCAGCGAATGGCTGACCGCGAAGATCACGATCGCCGCGAGCACGGGCTCGGGAATGCGCGCGAGCTGCGGCAGCAGCAGCCAGGCGATCAGCGCGATCACGGCGGCCGCGAACAGGCCCGCCATACGCGTTTGCGCGCCCGCCGCCTCGTTCGCCGAGGTCGCCGAATAGCCCGCGCCGACGGGCATCCCATGCAGCAGCCCCGATACGAGGTTCGCGCAGCCGAGCGCGACGAGATCGCGGTTCGGCGAGACCGTGTCGCCGTGCTTGAGCGCGAAGTTGCGAATCGACCCGTACGATTCCGCGTACAGGATCAGCATCAGCGCGAAGCCGAACTCGGCCGTCTGCATCCAGCCGGAGCGGCCGAGCACCGGCATGCCGAACGCGAGATTCTGCAGATCGATCGTACCGACGACGGCGATGCCGTAGCGATGCCAGTCGATCCAGTAGCCGGCCGCGATGCCGAGCACGATCACGACGAGCGTCGCCGGCACGCGCGTGCGCCTGCCGAGCGCGAACAGGATCGCCAGCGCGGTCGCGCCGAGCGCCGCGCTGCGGACATTGCAGCCCGCAATGCCGAGCAGCAGGTCGAGCGCGACGCGCAGCGTATCGCCGTGATGGATCGGCACGTCGAGCATCTTCGGCAACTGCTTGATCACGATCGTGAGTGCAAGGCCGAACGTGAAGCCGCGCAGCACCGGCCGCGCGATGAAATCCGACATGCCGCCGAGACGCGCGGCGCCCGCGAGGATGAACAGGATGCCCGTCGTCGCGACGAGCGCCGCGGCGAGCATCAACTGCGCGGCGGCGCCCGGTCCGGCCTCGGACATCACGGTCGCCGCGAGCACGACGGCCGACGACGACGTCGCCGACACGATCGCGAAGCGGCTGCTGCCCGCGATCGCGTAGACGACGAGCCCCACGACGAGCGCGATGAGCCCCGCCTGCGGCGGCAGGTTCGCGAGCCCCGCGTAGGCGACCGCCTCGGGTATCAGAAGGCCCGCGATCGACAGCCCGGCGAGCGCGTCGAGCGCGGTGCGGCGGGCGCGCGGCGCGGGCGGCTCGTCGAGCGGCGCGAAATGCGCGGCATGCTGCGGCGGCGCGTCGATGTGCTTCGAGCGGAGATCCATGCGCGTTCCGTGGGTGTTGCCCGTCGTGCGAACGAAGGTGTGGCGCTCAGCGCGGCGCCGCGATCACGCCGGACCAGCCCGGCAGATAGCGCGCCTCCTGCGTGTGCGCATAGCCGAGCGCCGCCTCAAGCGCCTTCGCGAATTCCTTGCGGATTTGCGCAAGCGCGATCCTCGGGCGCAGGAAATCGGCCCACAGGAATTCGCTGAACGGCGTCGCGTCCTTCGCATAGCCGCCGGCCGCGCGCAACTCGCCGGCGAGACTGCGGTACGGATCGTCCTTCAGCCCGACGAGCGAAGTCGGCAGATGGTCGTAATCGTGGCGCGCGCCGTTCGCGCCGAACGGATGCACCCACTGGTTGTGCTCCATCATCCGCCAGAAGATCGTCTCGTCGAGCCAGGACAAATCCTTCAGCAGCATCGCCTTCACTTCGGTCACGCCCTCCTCGAGGAGCGCGAGCCCGAGATGATGGTGATCGGTGATGAAATAATCGCCGCCCGGCCCGAGCACGGCTGGAAACCAGTGCGATTCGATCGCGGCCTTGCGCGCCTTCTTGCCGAGCGCCTTCCAATGCTTGCGCTTGGCCTTCACTTCGCGATAGCCGACCGTGATCTGCGTCGGGCGCAGCGCGTCGAGCTTCGCGGGGATGAGATGCACGTCCTGGCCGATCGTCATGATGGGGCTCCCGAATAGGATGTCGGCAACGATACATGGGATCGCCGTTCGCGTTAATACCGTGTTGCCCTTGAAGTTTGCGCGAGACGCCGTGCCGCGTTGCCGCACGCCGAGCGGCCCCCCGCCCTCGCTCTCGCGCGCGTTCAGCCGCGCGCGGCCAGATCCGCGCGCTCGAGCCGGTGGCGCACGTACGGGATGCCGTCCTGAACGATGCCGACGCGCCGCATGCCGAGCTTGCGCGCGACGTTCAGCGATGCACTGTTGGCTGCGGCGATGTCGGCGACGATACGCGGCAGCCTGACCGTCTCGAACGCATGCCGGACGACGCGCCGCGCGGCTTCGCTCGCGATCCCGCGCCCCCATGACGCACGCACGAGCCGCCAGCCGATCTCGACGTCGCGGCCGCCTTCGACGTAATCGGGAATCAGCAGCACCCAGCCGACGAACCGGTCGGGCCGCGCCTTTTCGAAGATCGACCAATAGCCGAGCCCCGGCGGATAGGCGCGCGTGATCCGGTGCTCGACGAAGCGGCGGTGCTCGACGGGGTCGGCCCACGGGCCGGCGATGTGGCGCGTCACGTCCGGATCGCGATCCATCTCGATGCACGCGTCGAGATCGGCGAGCACCCGCGGGCGCAGCCACAGGCGGTCGGTTTCGAGTGTCGGCAACGACGAGTGAGCTTGCGCATCCGGATTCATCCGTCAACCTGTCAACATGTGAAAGAAAGAAAACGCCGCCACCTTAGCATCGCTCGGGATGCTGCGGAAACCGGCACGAATCCGGCACGAATCCGGCACGGGCCCGGCGCGCGCGCGCAGGAGCCCGGCGGCTTCGCGCCGCCTGGCACGCGAGCCGCCCGGTGCGCGCGGCGGCTTCGTTCCGATGCCGCGCAACGCGCACGCATGACGCGGCTCACGCGCGCCGCGACGCCCGCGCCCCGCGATTGCAGGACGCGCAACAATCTATTTCATAGGGATAAATCCGGATCGGCGCGTCCGGAGCCTTCCCGCGCGCGGCGAGCGGCGTACACTCGCGTTACCGCCCGCGCGCAGCGCCGGCCGGGCGGTGCGGAGCACGACGGCGCTTCCCAATCGAGGAGACCGTCGCCATGGCCATGAGCTGGACCCGGGAGCAACGCAACGTCACGATCGCCGCCTATCTCGGCTGGACGCTCGACGCGTTCGACTTCTTCCTGATGGTCTTCGTGCTGAAGGACATCGCCGCCGAATTCAACACGAAGATTCCCGCCGTCGCGTTCGCGATCACGCTGACGCTCGCCGCGCGCCCGATCGGCGCGCTGATCTTCGGCCGCCTCGCCGATCACTTCGGCCGCCGGCCGACGCTGATGATCAACATCGCGTGCTACTCGCTGCTCGAGCTCGCGTCCGGCTTCGCGCCGAGCCTCGCCGCGCTGCTCGTGCTGCGCACGCTGTTCGGCGTCGCGATGGGCGGCGAATGGGGCGTCGGCTCCGCGCTGACGATGGAGACGGTTCCGCCGCGCGCGCGCGGCGCGGTGTCGGGCCTGCTGCAGGCGGGCTATCCGAGCGGCTACCTGCTCGCGTCGGTCGTCTTCGGCCTGCTCTACCCGTACATCGGCTGGCGCGGCATGTTCATGATCGGCGTGCTGCCCGCGCTGCTCGTGCTGTACGTGCGCGCGAAAGTGCCCGAATCGCCCGCGTGGAAGCAGATGGAAAAGCGCGCGCGGCCGGGCCTCGTCGCCACGCTCAAGCAGAACTGGAAACTGTCGATCTATGCAGTCGTCCTGATGACCGCGTTCAACTTCTTCTCGCACGGCACGCAGGATCTCTACCCGACTTTCCTGCGCGAGCAGCATCACTTCGATCCGCATACGGTGTCGTGGATCACGATCGTGCTGAACATCGGCGCGATCGTGGGCGGCCTCACGTTCGGCTGGTTGTCCGAACGCATCGGCCGGCGCCGCGCGATCTTCATCGCCGCGATGATCGCGCTGCCCGTGCTGCCGCTGTGGGCGTTCTCGACCGGCGCGCTCGCGCTCGCCGCGGGCGCGTTCCTGATGCAGATCTCGGTGCAGGGCGCGTGGGGCGTGATCCCCGTGCACCTGAACGAGATTTCACCGGACGAGATTCGCGCGACGTTCCCCGGCTTCGTCTATCAGCTCGGCAACCTGCTCGCGTCGGGCAACGCGACGCTGCAGGCGCAGTTCGCGGTCGATCACGGCAACAACTACGGCATGGCGCTCGCGACGGTCGCGGGCATCGTCGCCGTCGTCATCTGCGTTTTAATTGTGTTCAGCCGCGAACGACGCGGAATCGACATGACGCAGACGGCCGCGATGAGCCCGACCAGCGGATGAGCTCGCGCGCGGCGGCGCACCATCGCGCAACGGTACGTTGCGCTGCGTGCGGCAGGCCGTTCGTGCTGCATCGCACCGAACGCTCTAGAGGACTTTGTCCATAAAGAACGCTTGCCGCCACCCTGCGTCGCTTTTTATCTTAATGAAAACGGCTGTTTCAATTACAGATTTGAATCGCTTGTTCGCGTACCGGGAAACCGGCAAGGGAGGCGGAACATGGCAGTTCGACAAGCCAGCCGGCAATCCGGCGGGACGAAGGCGCGCATCCTCGATGCGGCCGAGGATCTTTTCATCGAGCATGGCTTCGAAGCGATGTCGATGCGGCAAATCACATCGCGTGCAGCGGTGAATCTTGCCGCGGTCAACTATCATTTCGGCAGCAAGGAAGCGCTCATCCATGCGATGCTGTCGCGGCGGCTCGATCAGCTGAACGAGGAGCGCCTGCGCATCCTCGATCGGTTCGACGCGCAACTCGGCGCGCACGTGACGTGCGAGCACGTGCTGGGCGCGATGTTCATCCCGGCGCTGCAGGCGTCGCGCGATCCGCAGCGCGGCGGCCGCGCATTCCTCAGACTCATCGGCCGCGCGTACACCGATCCGTCGGCGTTCGTGCGCAACTTCCTGACCGCGCACTACGCGAGCGTCGCCGGCCGCTTCTTCGACGCGTTCCAGCGCGCGCTGCCGAACCTGCCGCGCGCGGAGCTCGGCTGGCGGCTGCACTACGCGATCGGCGCGCTGTCCGGCGCGCTCGCGGGCGCGGAAACGGAAAGCCTCATCGACGAATTCACGCAAGGCCGCACGATGAACGACGTGCAGATGATCGCGCGGCTGTCGGCACTGATCGTCGCGGCGCTGAAGGCGCCGATGCCCGACGCGACGCAACTCACGATCTTCGCGTCGGTGCTCGACGGCGCGGCGGCTTCGGCGAGCGCGACACAGCCCGCCGAGCCGGTTGCGCTCGCGCTCGCGCCCGCCGCCATCGTGCCGGCCCCGGCCTGCGCGCTCACGCCGGCCGCGCCCGCACCGATGCCCGCGCCGAGCGCCGTGCCGCCGGCTTCGGTCGCGTCGGCGTCTACGGCGCCGGCCGCCGCCGCGACACCGAGCGCGCCCTGCACCGACGCGTTCGCGGCCGAGCCGATCGGCGCGATCGCGCACGAAACGCACGCGAGCTGAGCCCACCGCGCGCAGCGAGCACCGGCCGCGCCGTGCGCGGCCGCATACGGGGGCGCCGGACGAATCGCGGCCCGGTGCCCGCGTTTTCGTCGTTCACCCCCGCACGCGCATCGCCCGGCGAATGCGCGCGATGCCCCGCCGGCGCCCGCGCGCCAGCCCATACCAACGATTCAGGAGACAAGCGATGACCGCCCCCGTTGCGCCCGCCCACGCCCACACGCATGCGCCGAATACCGACGGCATCTGGTACGCGTCGTACCCGAAAGGCGTGCCGCACGACATCGATGTCACGCGGTACGAATCGCTCGCGCAGTACTTCGACGAATGCACGACCCGCTATGCGCAACGCGTCGCCTTCATCAGCGCGGGCGCGCGGATGACCTACGCGGCGCTCGCGCGCAAGGCGGCCGCGTTCGCCTCGTATCTGCAAAGCCTCGGCGTGAAGCCGGGCGATCGCGTCGCGATCATGCTGCCGAACACGTTCCAGTATCCGGTCACGCTGTTCGGCACGCTGAAGGCCGGCGCGATCGTCGTCAACGTGAATCCGCTCTACACCGCGCGCGAGCTCGCGCACCAGTTGAAGGACAGCGGCGCGCAGACGATCATCGTGTTCGAGAACTTCGCGAAGACGCTGCAGGACGCGCTGCCCGAGACGCAGATCAAGCACGTCGTCGTGACCGCGCTCGGCGACCTGCTCGCCGACGGCCTCAATCCGAAAGGCCGGCTGATCAACTTCGTGCTCAAGCACGTGAAGAAGCTCGTGCCGGCGTACCGGCTGCCGCAAGCCGTGCGCCTGCGCGCGGCGCTCGCGGCCGGCGCGAAAAAGGCGCCCGCGCCCGTCGCGCTCAAGCGCGACGATCTCGCGTTCCTGCAGTACACGGGCGGCACGACGGGCGTCGCGAAAGGCGCGATGCTCACGCACGGCAATCTGATCGCGAACCTGCTGCAAGCGAAGGCATGGATCGAGGATCAGCTCACGGGCGACGTCGAGACGGTGCTCACGCCGCTGCCGCTCTATCACATCTATTCGCTGACGGTGAACGCGTTCATCTTCCTCGGCCTCGGCGGGCGCAACATCCTGATCGCGAATCCGCGCGACACGAAGACGATGATGAAGATCCTGCGTCACGAGACCTTCACGGGCATCACCGGCATCAACACGCTCTACAACGCGTTCCTCGACAACGAGGAATTCCGCAAGCGCGACTTCTCGAAGCTCAAGCTCGCGATGGCGGGCGGCATGGCGATGCAGCGCGCGGTCGCCGAGCGCTTCGAGCAGGTGACCGGCTGCCCGATCGTCGAAGGCTACGGGCTCACCGAATGCTCGCCGATCGTCACGATGAACCCGTACGACGCGCACGAAAAGCGTGCATTCAGCGGCACGATCGGCCTGCCCGCGCCGTCGACGATCGTGCGCTTTCGCACGGAGGACGGCGCATGGGCGAACGTCGGCGAGCCGGGCGAGCTGTGCGTGCATGGGCCGCAGGTGATGCGCGGCTACTGGCAGCGCCCCGACGAGACCGCGAAAGTGATCGACGCCGACGGCTGGCTCGCGACGGGCGACATCGGCGTGATGGACGAGCAAGGCTTCATCCGCCTGATCGACCGCAAGAAGGACATGATTCTCGTATCGGGCTTCAACGTGTATCCGAACGAGATCGAAGACGTGCTCGTGTCGCATCCGGGCATCCGCGAAGCGGCGGCGATCGGCATTCCCGATCCCGTTCACGGCGAGCGCATCAAGGTGTTCGTCGTGCCTCGCGACGCATCGCTGACGGTCGAGGACGTGCTCACGCACTGCCGCAAGAACCTGACGGGCTACAAGATGCCGAAGGCCGTCGAATTCCGCGACGCGCTGCCGCAGACCAACGTCGGCAAGATCCTGCGCCGCGCGCTGCGCGACGAGGAACTCGCGAAGCTCGCGAACGCGCCCGCCGATCCGCACGCGAAGCACTGATCCGGGCGAACCGCGCAAGCATGACAACAAGATTCTCGATCGCGTTCTGGGAGGAATGCATGCCGCACACGTTACCGCTGCACCCGTCTTCGTCGTCGCGAACCCGATTCGCGCGGCGCCGCCTCGCCACCGCGTCGGCCGCGCTCTCGCTCTCGCTCTCGCTCATGCTCGGCCACGGCGCCGCGCACGCGCAGGTCAACGCCGAGGCGTCCGCCGCGGTCGAGTCCGGCGCGCAGGAGGCGGCGCTTCCCGCCGAGCTCGCGAAGGTCGCGAAGCTCCCCGTCGAGCAGCAGGCATGCTGGCTGCGCACGGCCGCGCGCCAGGGCACGCTCGAAAAGCTCGACGACGCGACGCTCACCGCGCTCTTCAAGTCGCTCGATCCGCAGACCGTGCCGGATTACGTCGCGGCGGGGCCGATCGGCCATCCGTCGTACGAATTCACGATGCTGCGCCAGGAGCGCATCAGCGGCAAATGGTCGGATACGCCCGATCACATGCTCGTCAAGGTGACGCGCAGCCCGCTGCGCGTCTATGCGAAGTGGCTGCCGGACGGCGCGCACTCCGGCCAGGAAGTGATCTACGATTCCTCCAAGCGCGCCGACGAAATGTACGGCCACTTGGGCGGCCTGCTCGGCAAGGTGCCGATGTGGACGGCCGTCGACGGCACGCTCGCGCGCGCGCAGTCGAACCACCAGGTGCGCGATCTCGGCACGGAGTTCGTCGCGAACCTGTATCTGACCGAGGCGAAGAAGTACCGCGAAGCGGGCGCGCTGAAGCCGACGCACGTCGAGGCGAAGACAGTCAAGGGGGTGCGCGTCGTCGCCCTCACCTACGAGACGCCCGGCGGCCGGCCGCAGTTCTACGCGAAAAAGGAAACGCTCGGGCTCGATCTGCGGCAGCCATATTTCCGCACCGTCGAGTCGTACGACAACGACGGGCGCGTGTTCGAGAAAATCGTGTTCGAGAAGATCACGCCGAAATCGCTCGACGAAACGGCGTTCGATCCGAAGAATCCCGATTACAAATTCTGAGCGGTCATCGTCGCGTCATGCTCGACGCGCGTGACCGGCGCGCCGGCGACGCCGTCGGGCGGCGATGAAAAACGCCGCGCGGCCTTCATCGCACGCGCGGCGTTCTTCTTTCGTTGCGGCGTCCGTTGCGGCGGCGCGACGGGCCCGCGCCGCCTCGGCAAGCCGGCTCGCGCCGTCAGTCGTCATCGTCGTCGTGATGGCGGTGCCACTTGCGCCAATGCTTGTGGTAGTGCTTCCAGTCGTCGTCTTCGTCGTCGCCGCGCCAGCCGTACGCCGGATAACCGACGACCGCGGGCTGCGGCGCGACATAAACCGGCTGCGGCGCCACGTAGACGGGCGCGACCGGCACACCGACGCCGATCGACAGATCCACGCCGCCCGCCGTCGCGGCTCCTGCCGCGCCCAGCAGCGCGACGCCGAGCATCGTGATCGTCAGCCATTTTTTCATGTTCGTCACCTCGTTTCGCCGGCATGGCCGGCCTCTGGCGACACTCTATCGAACCCGCGCCGGCGCAGGTGCAACGGCCGTGCGAGACCTGTAACCCGACGTAACGAAAGTGCGCGCCAACGCGCATTGGCCGATCGGACGGATCGCGCAAACACGCGGGACCGTCTATAGTGGGTAACGGTTAGACACAAACGCTCGCGCGCGCATCGGGTTCGAACAGGGTAAAATCCCGCCAAACGCTGTGTAAGTTCGCATGCGGCGACACGCATAACTCTTAATTGACGCCGGCACCTGCCGCTTTTTAATGGCCAATCCTGCAGAATCCCATCCGCAAAACGACTTCATCAATGCCGCGCGCAAGGAACGCAAGCGCGTCGAAATTTATCTCGTCAACGGTATTCGACTGACGGGTTGCATCGAGTCGTTCGACCAGTATCTGGTGATGCTGCGCACGCCCGTCGGCCTGCAAGGCATCTATAAACGCGCCATCTCGACGATCCAGCTCGACACGGGCGGCTCCCGTCCGGGCGGACGCGGCCCGCGCGCGGGCGGCGCCCACGGCGGCGGCGGACGCCCCGGCGGACGCGAAGGCGGCGGTCATGGCCCGTACGGCTCGCACGGCGGCTCGCGCGAACCCCGCGGCGACGGCGGCGGCTATGGCGCTCGCGAATCGCGCGGCGACGGCGGTTATGGCTCCCGCGAATCGCGCGGCGACGGCGGCTACGGTTCCCGCGAACCGCGTGGCGACGGCGGCTATGGCGCGCGCGAGCCGCGTGAACCGCGCGAGCCCCGCGAGTCTTACGGCGCGCCGCAAGAAGGCGCATCGACGCCGTCCGGCACGCAGGAACGCAACGGCAACGGCCCGGTGATCGTCACGCGCCGTCGCCGTTCGCTCGGCCCGACCGACGGCCAATAAAGGCAGGCCGCCAAATCGAAAGGGCAAGCCGCGACCGGCTTGCCCTTTTTTCTTGCCTGAGCGCGCAGCGCAGCGCCATCGCGAATCCCGGAGCCGCGCAAAGCGGGATCGAGAGCGGGATCGTCCGATCCCGCCCCGTCCGCGGCGCGATCACCGTACCTTCGGCAATCCCGCTTCGGCCTGCCGTTGCAGCGAACGCACCTGCTGCTGCAGCTTGCGCAGTTGATCCTGCCGCTCGCTTTTCTGCTCCCGCAGCGCGACGGTCTCGTCGAGCTTGTCCTTCTGCCGGGTCGCGACAGCCGCCCGCTGCTCACGCGCAATGCTCAGATCCGCCTGTAGCCGGCTCGCCCGCTCCTGGGCAACGGCGATCTGCCGATCGGTCAGCGCCTTCTGCGATTCGAGCTTCGCGGCCTGCAACTCGTTGACCGCAAGCGTCTCCGATTGCTTCGCGAAATCGCGGTAAACCGCCTCCGCGCGCGCTTCGCTCGCCGTCCTGATCACGCGCCAGAATGCCTTTTGCTGGAACAGCGCGACAAAATACGTGCCTTCCTGGATGTTGAGCAGCAGGCTCGCGCCATAGCTGCCGTTGTACGTCGTGCGCATTTCGGTGAGCTCGCGTGCCTGGATCTGGCGCTGCAATTCGTCGATCGTGCTCTTGCCGCCCGCCTCCGTGCTCGCGCCCGCCGCCGGCGCGCCGGCGGGCGCCGACAGATTGACGACAGCCGGCGCCGAAACACCCGGCGACGCCGCGGCGCCGGATGCCGTCAGCGCCGGCGACGCCGCGCCGCCGTTGCCTTCCAATGCCTGCGCATGCGCACCGCAGAGGCCGCCCGCCGCCGCGATCGCGACGAAGACGCGCCCCATTCCCCGTATGTGGCTCATTCCGTTTTTTTCCTGCTTCGATGTGTTGTAGTTTTTCGAATGCCTGTTCGTCGGCCGGCTCGCCGCCTGCTTTCATTCGCTTTCCCGCGCCTCAGGCTCCTCGTCGAAAATCTGATACTTGCGCATCTTTTCCCACAGCACCTTGCGGCTGATTCCGAGATGCTGCGCGGTATCCTGCCGACGCCAACCGTTGGCGTCAAGCGCGGCGATCACGCGATTGCGCTCGGTCATGTCCCATTTGCTGCGATCGACGAACACGTCGGGCGCGCTCTCCGCCGGCGCCGGCTGCGCGGCGCTGCGCGCGTGCGCGATGAGCCGCTGCAGCCGCACGGTATCCCAGCCGCCCGTCTGCCGCACCGTCACGCCGACGCGCTCGGCCAGGTTGCGCAGCTCGCGCACGTTGCCCGGGAAGTACGAATCGGCGACCGCCTCGGCGAGCCAGTAAGGCAGCTCCGGCAGCGCGGCGAGCCGATCCTCGCCGACGATCGACGCGACGAACGACTTGAACAGCGCGATCTTGTCGACGGGCCCGCGCTCCTCGAGCGACGGAATGCTCAACTCGATCACCGCGAGCCGGTAGTATAGGTCCGCGCGGAACAGGCCGTCCTTCACGAGCTGCGGCAGTTTCTTGTTGCTCGCCGCGACGAGCCGGAAATCCACCTTGACGGGCGCGGTCGCGCCGATGCGCAGCACCGCGCCGTCCTCGAGCACGCGCAGCAGCTTCACCTGCTGGTAGAGCGGCAGATCGCCCACTTCGTCGAGAAACAGCGTGCCGCCCGCCGCCTGCTCGAAGTAGCCCTTGTGCGTGCCGACCGCGCCCGTGAACGAGCCCTTCGCGTGGCCGAAGAAGAGCGACTCGAACAGTCCGTCCGGAATCGCGCCGCAGTTCACCGGCACGAACTCGCCCATGCCGTAGCGCGAGTGCTTCTCGTGCAGCAGCTGCGCGATCCGCTCCTTGCCGACGCCCGTCTCGCCGTGCAGCAGCACGTTCGTGTCGCAGTCGGCGAACGTGTCGACTTCCTGCAACAGCGCCTGCATGCAATCCGAGTGCGCGACGAGCGTGCTCGGCTCGAGCGCCTTCGCCGCGTGCGCGCGCAACTGCACCGCGAGCTTCGAGATCATGCCGCGCAGCTCCGCGCACGTGAAATCGAGCGGCAGGATGTGCGAATACTCGGGCGGATACAGCGACGGATCGTGATCGCGCGCGGCGCCGACCCAGACCACCGGCATGCCGATCTCCGCCTGCCAGGTGCGCAGGAACGCCGCGCCGCTCTCGATCATCGACACGCTGATGATCGCGAGCGACGGCCGCATCGCGGTTCGTTCGGCCGACAGTTCCTCGTTGTCCGCGCGGATCACTTCGACGTCGAAGCTCGACATGCAGCGCGCGACCCGGTCGACGATATCGGCCTTGCCCTCCCAGACGTACAGATCGAGCCCTTCGATTGCGTTCGTGTTTCTCATCGTTATGCGTGAATCTTCAATAGACCGTTTGCGCGGTGCCGCAGGTCAGCGCCAGATTGTGAACCGTCGCCGCGCCGAGCTGCACGCCGAGCAGGTTCAACAGCGGCACGACGACCTGATCGAGCGAGCTCAACACGGGGCCGAGCAGGTTCAGCAGCACGGAGACCACCGGATTGAGTATCGTGCCGACCGGCACCGACACGCCGAGCACGTAGAGCGCAAGGCCGTTCGATCCCGTCAGCGATTGCGCGGCGCCCGACAGCGCGTTCGCGATCACCGAGCCCACCGCGTTCGAATTCGTCGTCTGATAGTCGTCGGCGTCGCCCGCCACGCCGTTGAACGTGAGCGTCGCCGCGCTCGCCTTCGGCACGACCGCCGGCAGCGCGACGGCCGACTTGACCTGCAGCAGCGGCGCGCTCAGCACGCCGAGCGTCGCGAGCGTCGCGGGCACGTTGCAGGCGAATGTCTGCTGCGCGGGGAGATCCGTCGGCACGTCGCCGATGCACAGGTTCGCGAGGCCCGGCTGCACGCCGAGCGTCGCGCGGCTCGCGGCGGCGCTCGCCGCGCAGCTCGTCGACTGCAGCCACGCGGAGCCCGTCGCGACCTGCAGCGTGAGCGGCAGGCTCAGATCGACCTGGATCAGGTTCTGCACGAGGCTCACGAGCGGCGCGATCGGCAGCAGCACGCCGGTGGGCGACAAGCCCGTCGTGCCGAGATCGACGCTCACATACAACCGAATCTGCGCATTGTTCGCCTGCGTGCGCCACGCGCCCGTCTTCGGGTCCGTGCCCGCCTCGCCGATCACGATCGTCGGCGGCTCGATGACCTGCAGCTTCAGCCTCGCGCCCTGGCCCGCGAGCTGCAGCCCCGTCGCGACGTCGACGGCCGGCTTGCCCGCCGCCGCGACTTCGGCCGCGACCATCAGCGCGTCGAACACGTTGATCTTCGCGTCGGCGGCCGCCTGCGTGTCGGACAGCCCGAGCGCGAACACGCCGGGCGCGCCCGGCTGGCCGCCGAGCTTGAATGTCCCGCCGCCGAGATGCGCGCCGGCGATCGCCTGCAGCGCGGCGACGCTCGCCTGCAGATTCGCGTTCACGACCTGCGTGCGCGACAGCGCGGTCAGCATCAGTTGCGCGTACTGTCCGGCCGTCACCTGCGTCGCGAGCAGCTCGTTGACGGTCAGCACGTTCGCGGCCGCCATCAGGTCGCCGATCTTGATCTGCGTCGACGCGAGCGCCTGATACGACAGCGCGCTCAAACCCAGGTTCGTGCCGAGCAACGCATTGAGCACATTGTTCACGAGGCCGCCCTGCACGCTCGCGAGCGTCGTGCCGATCGTGAACTGGTCGACGTTGGTCGCCTTCGCGGTCGACGTCGCGCTCACCGTGCGCGATGGACCCAGGAAGAAATACGGCACGCTCTGCGTGGCCGTCACCTGCACCGCGTTGAGCGGCGTCGCGGCCGCGTTGAAGTAGCTCGGCCCCGCGTTGCTTTGCGTATCCCAGCGCCCGCACGCGAGCGCGAGCGTGTTGCCGCCCGCCGCCGGATCGAAGCCGTTCGAGCGCGCGTTCGCGGCGGCCGCCGCGTTCGGCTGCGCGCACTGATCGTCCATTCTCTGCGCGCCGGCGAGCGCGGCCATGTCGGCGACCCGCTGCAAGTCGCGCCGCACGAAGAACACGTTGCCGATGTCGACCGCGCCGAGCGCGGCGATGGCGACCAGCATCCAGATCGCCGCGACGAGCGCGAACGAGCCGCGCTCGCGCGCGATCGGCCCGCGCCCGCGGGCGGGCGGGCGGCGCTCGGCGCGGCGGCGGGCTAACGGCATGCGATCCTCACTGCGAACCCGGTGCCGGCGCGAGGGAATAGCCCGCGCCGCCGCCCCCGCCGCCCCCGCCGCTCATACCGCTCATGCCCGCGGCCGATCCGTAGAAGGCCGGGATCTTCGTCCTGAACGACTCGATATAGCGCGCGTACGCGAGCGACGCCGCCTCGCCGATCATCGGCTGCGCCGGCGCCGCCTCCCGGTTGCTCGCCTGCAGCGCGAACCACGTCTGCGTCGCGTGGCCGATTTCCGATGCGCTCGGCGCGTCGCGCTGCGGCGATTGCGCGCGGGCGGCGCCCACCGCGCACGCAAGCGCGAGCGCGAGCGCCGCCGCGCACAGCGCGCGGCCGCGCCCGGCGCGGGGCGCGGCAGTCTGGGTGAGGTCATGCGTCGTCATGTCGGCTCCGTGTCACGTCTGTCATTGCGAGAATCGCTGCAAGAGCGGCACCGTCGGCTCGAACGCCGCGGCCGTGGCCGTTGCGGCCGCGCCGGGCGCTGACGCCCCCGAGCCGGCCACGGCGCCCTTGCCGGCCGCCGCCCCGCCGTTCGAACCCGCCGCGCTCGCGGCGAGCGTCGCGCCCGCCGAGGCGGCCGCGCCAGGCGCGCCCGGCCGCGCGAGCGCGCGCTGTCGCGCACGCGCCGCGGCCGCGATCCTCGTCGCGTCGTTGCGGATTTCCGCGCGCACCGCGGGCGCGAGCTTCAGCTGGTTCATCAGGCCGAGCGCGTCGCGCGTCTGCCCCGTCGCGAGCAGAAACAGCGCGAGATTGCTGAGGATCTTCGGGTTGTTCTGGTCGAGCTCCGCCGCCTTCATCAACGGCACGCGCGCGCCTGCGATGTCGCCGCTGCGCATGCGCGCATACGCGAGATCAGACAGCGTCGGCGAATCGGTCGGCGCGAGCGCGCTCGCCTGCGCGAGCGCCTGCGACGCGGCGTCGAAATCGCCCGACGCGCCGGCGAGGAGGCCCAGGCCGCGATAGCCGCGCGCGGCGAGCGGCGTGCCGAGCAGTTGCCGGTACGCCACCGTGCTCGCGGCCGGCTGATCGGTCGAGCGCAGCGCGTCCGCGCGCAGCAGGATCGTGTCGGGCGACGCGCCGTACTGCTTCTCGTAGGCGTCGATGTGCGCGAGCGACGCATAATAGAGGCCCTGCGACTGCATCCGGCCGATGAGGCCGAGATACATGCCGGGCGTGTCGGGCGTCGCGTTCTTGTCGGCCGCGGCCTGCATCAGCGCCGCGCGCTCGGCCTGCGCGCCGATCCCGTAGCCCGACTCCTTGAACGCCCCGCACGCCGCGAGCGACAGCGCAAGCGCCGCGAGCGCCGCCGTTGTCATCGGTGAAAAGCCGTTTCGTCTCATGTCGTTCCTTCCTTCGTTGCGCGGCGGTACGCGCGGCTAGCGGCGCGCGGCCGTGAGCGCATGCGTGACGGCGAGCATCCCCGGCCCCGCCGTCACGATGAACAGCGCGGGCAGCAGCGTGAGAATCATCACGCCCGTCATTTTCACCGTGAGGCGGCCGATGCGCTCGCGCAGCATCGCGCGGCGCACTTCGCGCAGCCGGTCGCCGAACTGCTTGAGCGGCTCCTGCACCGCGCCGCCGTGCTTGTCGACCTGGATCAGCAGGCGCACGATCGCGCGCAGGTCCTCGTTGTCGAAGCTCGTCGCGAGACGCTGCAGCGACTGCTCGCGCGTGCGCCCCGCGACGAACTGCCGCTGCGCGATCCCGAGCTCCGACGACAGCACGGGCAGCATCCCCCTGAAGTCGTTGGTGACGACCTGGATGCTCTGGTCGAGCGACAGCCCGACGCCCTGCAAGAGCCGCAGCATGTCGACGAGCAGCGGCATCTCGTCGACGACGGACTGGCGGCGCGCCGCCGCGCGGCGGCGCACGTAGGTCTTCGGCAGCATGAAGCCGGCGATCACCGACAGCGCGACCCACGCGCCCAGATGCGTGCGGACCGGCTCGCCGCCGACGAGCGCGACGGCGGCGGGCAGCGCGATCGCACACGCGATCCGCGCGCTCAGGAAGATGCCGCGCGTGTGCGCGTCGACGTAGCCGCACTGTTCGAGCAGCATCCGGTCTTCGTCGGCGACGATCTGCTTGCCGAGCCGCGTATCGAGCAGCCGCATTCCGAACCGGCCCGCGCGATCGAGCAGCGCCGCGAAGCGCGGACGGCGCGCGTCAGGCGCCGCCTCGGGCATGCCCGCGCGCGCCGCGCCGGCCGCCCCCGCCGCGACCCGCGCGGCGGCCGCCTCCAACGCGGCGGCGCGCTGATCGAGCGCGTCCGCGAGCGTGCGGCCGGTGCGCCGCGCGAGCACGGCCTGCATGATCGCGAGCGCGGCGAGCATCAGCACGCCGATTGCGCCGAGAACGAGCGCGATTGCGCCGAGGCGGCTGGGATCCATCGTCGTCACCTCAATCGGGCGAGCCGGTACAGCCAGTAGCCGCCGGCGATTTGCAGGATGAATGCGAGATACACGAGCTGGCGGCCCGTCGGGTCAAGCCACATCGCGCTGAAATATTTCGGATTCGTCGCGATCACGAAGCTGCCGATGCCCACGGGCAGCGCGCCGAGCACCCATGCCGACAGCCGCGTCTCCGCCGACATCGCGACGAGCTCGCGCTCGGCCTGCTCGAGATCGCGCATGAACACGGCCATCCGGTCGAGCATCACGTCGGCGCGGCCGCCGTACTTGACGGACAACCGCAGCACCGAGCCGACGAGCTCGAATTCCTTGATCCGGTAGAGCGCCGCGATGGACACCATCGCGCGGTCGATCTCGACGCCCGAGCGCAGCATCCGCGACACGTGATCGAGACAGCCGCGCAGCGGCGCCTCGGTCGTCTGCAGCGTCGCCTGGAACGCGGCCGGCACGCTGTTGCCGAGCGTGACGAGACGCACGATGCCGTCGAGGAACGACGGCAGCTGGCGCACGATCCGCAGCCGCCGCTTCTGCATCCGCGACACGAGCCAGAAGACCGCGAGCGTCGCGCCCGCGACGAGCGCCGCGCAGGCGGCGAGCAGCCCGCCGCGCAGGCCCGCCCACAGCGTGGCGACGGCCGTCGTCGCGGCGAGCGCGGCGAGCGGCGCGCGGATCTCGGACACGCCCGCGCGGTTCGACACGTTCAGCCATGCGTCGGCCGCGCGCTCACGCCAGCGCGCGAGCCCTTCGGCGGGCTTCTCCGCGCGCGCGCCGGGCTCGAGCCGGCTGTCGATGTAGCGCGCCGCATGCGCGCGCTCCCTGTTCGCCTCGCCGCGCCGCCATAGCGCGAACGCCCCGGCGACGCACAGCAGCGCGAGCGCGAGCGCCCAGAGCGCCGCGCTAGACATTGAAGCCTCCGCCGCGCCCGTACGGCTCGCCGCCGCCGAAGCCGCCGCCCGACAGTGCCTGCCTGAAGCGCGCGAGCTTCGGCGAATGCGGATGGATGCCGAGCGATTCCCACGCGTCGATCTCGTCGCCGTCCGCGTTCACGCGCGGCTCGTAGCGGTAGAGTTCCTGCGTCGCGATGATGTTGTCGGACAGCCCCGTCACCTCGGTGACCGACAGGATGCGCCGCCGCCCGTTCGACAGCCGCCCGATCTGGACGATGAAATCGACCGCGTTCGCGATCTGCCGGCGCAGGCTCGATTCGGTGCCCTGGAAGCCCGCGAAGCCGGCGAGCATCTCGAGGCGGTACAGGCACTCGCGCGGCGAGCTCGCGTGGATCGTGCCCATCGAGCCGTCGTGGCCGGTGTTCATCGCCTGCATCATCTCGAGCACTTCGCCGCCGCGCACTTCGCCGACGATGATCCGGTCCGGGCGCATCCGCAGCGTGTTGCGCAGCAGATCGCGGATCGACACGACGCCCGTGCCGTCGAAGCCGCCGGGGCGGCTCTCGAGCCGCACGACGTGCGGGTGGTTGAGCGAGAGCTCGGCCGTGTCCTCGATCGTCACGACGCGCTCGATGCCCGGAATGTGGAACGCGAGGGCGTTCAGGAGCGAGGTCTTGCCGGAGCTCGTGCCGCCCGACACGAGGATGTTGCAGCGCGCGACGACCGCGGCCTCGAGCAGCGCGCCGATCTCGTCGTTGAAGGTGCCGTTCGCGAGCAGATCGGCGGGCTTTAACGGATCCTTGCGGAACTTGCGGATCGACACGACCGGGCCGTCGATCGACAGCGGCTCGATCACGACGTTCACGCGCCCGCCGTCCGGCAGCCGCGCGTCGACCATCGGATTGGACTCGTCGAGCCGGCGGCCGATCGGCGCGAGAATGCGCCGCACGATCCGCAGCAGGTGCGCGTTGTCGGTGAAGCGCACGGGCAGCTTCGTGAGGATGCCGTGCTTCGACACGTAGACGTCGCTGTAGCCGTTGATCAGGATGTCCTCGACGCGGATCCGCGAGCAGGTCCTCGATCGGCCCGAAGCCCGCGAGCTCCTTGGTCAGCGCCTCGGCGATCGCGCGCACTTCGTTCTCGTTGAGCGGAATGCGGCGCAGCCGCACGAAGCTGTCGATCTCGAGATCGACGAACTGATTGATCGCCTGCCGCGACCAGCGCCCGAACTCCGCGCCCAGCTCCTCGATGCGCGTGAGGAGATGCTCGTGCGCCGCGTTCTTGATGTCGTGAAACTGCTGCGTTTGCGAGAACGGCGTCGCCCCGTCGGCAAATTGAATGTCGTGTGCCATCTCTTACGACCGCTTGGAGGTGGGTTGAATGAAGCGCCTGAGCGCGGAAAGACCGCCCGCCGGGCGCGGCGCGGCGGCTCCCGCGCCGCCCGTCGCGCGTTCGACGAGCGGCTCGAGCGCGCGCACGTACGGATCGCGCTCGGCAACGTCGACGATCAGCTTGCCCTGATTGGCCGCGTGCCCGATCGGCACGCGCCGCGACGGCAGCGTCGCGGCGAGCGCGAGGCCGAGGCGCTCCGCGATCTGCGCGGGCGCGAGGCCGAGCGCCGGATCGTACTGGTTGACGACGAGGCGCACGTTCTCCGTGTCCACGCCCGTGTCGCGCAGCGACTCGAGCAACTCGACGGCCGACACGACGGAGGCGACGCCCTGGTCGCACAGGAGCCACGATTCGTCGGCGGCGTTCGCGGTCTGCGCGACGAAATCGCGGTTCGAGAAGCCGCCCAGATCGACGATCTGGCAATCGAAGAACGCGCGCAGGCGGTTCATCAGGCCCACGCACGACGCGTACGACACATCGCGCAGCCCGGCCAGGTTCGGCGGCAGCGACGTGAGCGCGACGCCGCTCGCATGGCGCGCGAGCGCCGTGTTCACGAAGGTCCGGTCGAAGCGGCGCAGGTTGCGCACCGCCTCGACGAAATCGAATTCGCAGCGCGTGTTCAGGAACAGCGCGCCGTCGCCCGCCGGCAGCCCGAGATCGACGAGCGCCGTCTGGCGGCCGAGCGCGGCCGAGCGCTTTTGCACCAGCACCGACAGGTTCGCGGCGAGCGTGCTCGCGCCCATTCCGGCGCGCGCGCCGAGCAGCGCGATCAGCCGGCCGTGGCGGCTCGGCTGATCGCCGACGTGATCGAGCAGCCCGCGCGTGATCCTGAGCGCGTCCTCGGCGGGCGCGGAGAAATCGATGAAGTCGCGCACGCCCGCGCGCAGCGCGGCGAGCGCGCTTTCCGGCTCGCCGAGCGAGCCGAGCGCGACGATCGGCAGCCCCGGATGCGACACGCGCAGCGCGGCGGCCGCCGCGCTCGCCGCCTGCGCGTGGCCGCCCGAGAAATCGACGAAGACGAGCACCGGATTGAGCCCCGCGATCCGCTGCGCGAGCGCCGTCGGCTCGAGCGGCGCGGGCTCGACCGTCCCCGCCGACACGAGCGTTTGCGCAAGCCAGCTCACGTGCTCGCCATGGGGCGACGCGCAGACGAAGTAGTCGGTGACGGCGGGTTCAGCCAAGGAGAGTGTTCTCGCGTTCATCGTGATGCATTCCGGTTGCGCGCCGCGTCGCGGCGCTCGCGCGCGCGCGGCCGTGGCGTCGCGCGCTCATTTCGAGAACCCCGGCCCCGCATCCGGCGACAGCACGCCGCCGAGATACGACCGCCACACCGGCCCGTCGCGCTGTTCGGACAGCTCGCCGGGCGTCGCGGGCAGCGACGCGTTCTTCGCGATCGGCGCGACGAGATGCGGCGTCACGATGATCACGAGCTCCTTGTCGTTCTGCTGATAGCTGAGATGCTTGAAAAACGTGCCGATGATCGGCAGATCGCCGAGGAACGGCACCTTGTCGACGTTCGACGTCGTCTCGCGGTCGATCAGCCCGCCGATCGCGAAGCTCTCGCCATCGCCCAGCTCGACGGTCGTGTCCGCGCGGCGCGTCGTGAGCGCGGGCACCGTCACGCCGTTGATCGTGATCGAATGGACGAAGTCGAGCTGGCTCGATTCGGGCGCGACCTTCAGCGCGATCCGGCGCGGGCTCAGCACGGTCGGCGTCAGCGTGAGGCCGACGCCGTACGGCTTCCAGTCGATCGAGATCGTGCCGAGCGACTGCGGCACCGGCACCGGGATCTCGCCGCCCGCGAGGAAGCTCGCGCTCTGCCCGGACAGCGCGACGAGCGTCGGCTGCGCGAGCACGCGCGCGAGGTTGTTCGCCTCGAGGATCGACAGATCGGCGAACAGGCCGCGCGTCGCCGAGCCGACGACGAGGTTGAACGCGGACGCGATCGGAATGTTCGCCGACACCGACATCGACGACGTGCCGCCGCCCGTCACCGACGCGAGGCCGGCGGGCGCGAACGAGCCGAACGTGAAGCCGTTGTTCTGCTTGAAGAAATTCAGGCCCGCCTGCTTGAGCACCGAGCGGCTGAATTCGACGACGCGCACGTCGACCTGCACGACGTTCTTGCCGCCGACCGTCGATACGTCGAGGACGCCGCCGTCCTTGCCCGCCATCCCCTTGCCGACGGCGAGCGCGCGCGCATGCGCGTCGAGCGTCGCGGCCGAGCCCGCCACGACCGCCGTGCCGTTGTACGCCTTCACGCTCGGCGAGCCGCCGTCGAGCAGCGCGCGCGCCGCGCCGCTCACGACGTTGACCGTGTAGGCCGCCGGCTCGTCGCGGCCGCGCTCCCACACCATCAGGCTCGTCGTGCCGGCCGCCTTCGCGACGAGCAGCACGCCGCCGCGGCCGCCCTTGATGACGAGCACGTCGGCGACGTTCGGGTCTGCGATGGCGACCCGCTGCACGCCGTGCCCGACGGCAATCTGCCGCTGCGTCCCCGCGGCGAGCTCGATCGTCCCCGTCTCGGCCGCCCGCGCGGCGAACGACAGCAGCACGCCGAACGCCACCGCCCATGCAATCAGTTTATTTTTCATCGTGTCGGAGACCGGCGCGAGCCGGCCCTCTCCCTGCCGTCACTGTTCGAAACCGCTTGTCGATCAATAGGCGAGCGTCTCGGCTCGCCCTCCCCGGATCACTTCGATGCTGCCCGCCGCATGCGGCGCGGCCGTCACTCGCGTCGGAGCCGCGCGCGGCGCCTGCGCGGGCGCCCCGCTGCCCGACAGTTCGCTCAGCACGAGCCCCGTCGCCGCCTGATTCGACGGCCCGGCGCCGGCCGGCGCGCGGATCGCCACCGTCTGCGCGGCGATGTCTTCGTCGCGCGGGCTGCGCAGCGCGAACACGAGCCGCCCGCTCGCCTCGGCGAGCGTGAGCGCGTCGACCTGCGCGGTCGGCACGGCGAGCACCGCGGTGCGCGCGCCCGCGCCCGTCGGGCCCGGCGTGCCGTCGCGCTCCACCGTCGCATCGCCGAATGACAGCACGCGCACCCGCGACAGCAGCAGCCGCGCCTGGGTCTGCGCGATCTCGGAGCCGGTCGCACCGAAGCCGCCTTCGCGCTTCAGGTTCACGAACACGTCGACGAAATTGCCGGGACGCAGCCGGTTGCCGACCGCGTTCGTATCGTCGACCTTGATCGCGACGGCACGCTCGCCGGGCGCGATCTGGTCGGCGAGGCCCGACATCAGCTCGCTCTCGAGCACCGGCGCCTGCGCGCCGATGTCGCTCGCCGGGATGCGGCCCGTCACGAGCATCGGATTCGGGAAGGCGCCGGCGATCGGCGTCGGCGTCTGCTGCACCTTCAGCGCATCGGCGGGAATCGGCTGCCCCGCGGGCAGCGCACGCGCCGCGACGACGACGGGCACCATCGCCGTCGCCACGGCGGGCGCGGCGCCCGGCGCGACAGGCGCCGGCTTGCGCCCGAGCAGCCATGCGTAAATGCCGAGCAGGATCGCGATCCCGATCAGCAGCCCCGCGATGATCTTGGTCAGATGATTGGCCATGGTTGATCAGTGCAACAGCGAGAATGACGTTGGGGAAAACCGGCGGCGCGCCGCTGCGGCCTAGTCGCTCGGGTACTTCATATGATGTTGGTCGGGTTGATCTGCACCGTCGCGCGGCTCGTGAGCGTGGTCGGCAGCACCGCATCGAACAGCGCCACCGCCGGCACGAGCGGGTTGGCCGCGTACGGATACGTGAGCGTCACCTGGATGCAGTACATCGTCGAATCGTACGAGCACGTGTAGTTCGTCGAGGTCGTGCAGGTCGCGCCCGACAGCCAGCCCGTCAGATTGTTCGCGGCCGTGCAGGCGGCCGCGGCGCGCAGCCCGAGCGCCGCCGACTGCGTTTGCGCGACCTGATAGTTGAGCGCGGCGCGCGCGCCCTCCGTCGCGGCGAGCGTCAGGCTCTGCTGCGCGGCGAAGATCATGCCGTACGTGATGATCCCGTAGAGGATCAGGAAGAACATCGGGAACAGGATCGCGAATTCGATCGCGGTCGCGCCGCGCTGGCGGCGCGGCGAGCGCAATCGTCCAAGCGCGCGCGTCATCGCGTGCCTCCGGTATGGATCAGATAGGCGAGCCACGCGGCGGCGGGCGCGACGAGAAACGCCGCATACGGCGCGGCGCGGCGCGCGCCGAGCGCGAACGCGGGCGCGCCGCCGCGCCCGAGCGAGCCGGGCGGCGTGCGCGTAAGCAGCATCAGCGCGAGCGCGTGCACGCCCGCCGCGACGCTCGCGACGACCCAAAGCCGCGGCAGGGCCGACAGCCCGCACCATGCGCCGAGCACCGCGAATACCTTGACGTCGGCGGCGCCCATCACGCGCAGCGCGAAAAACGGGAAAAGGGATACGAGACCGACCGCTCCGCCGATCAATGCACCGGACAATGTCGTTCCGAATGGGTTTTGTCGGCAGACTGTAAAAATGATAACGGCGGCGAGACCGACGAGCACCAATTCGTTGGGAATGCGGCGATCGCGACAATCCGCAATTGCAACGGCCGCAGCCCAGGCGAAAAAGAATCCAATACTGAAGAGATGAATCATTTCAGCCTCAGCCGCCCAGCAACGTTTGCGGATTGCCGAGGCAATCCGCAATTCGTGCTCACGCGCTAATTGGATGTGAACGTCAGGCCGCCGGCAGTTTGCTGGCGATCGTGCTGAACAGCGCGCTCAGGTCGGTACCGACCGTGCCGACCGTCGTCGCGATGGCCACCGCGATAAGACCGGCGATCAACCCGTATTCGATCGCGGTCACCCCGGCTTCTTCCTTGAAGAAGCGATGACCTGCCCCCTACAAACAGGGCCAGCCGGAGTCTAGTAAAGTTCGTTTTCGGAGAAGAAGACGAACATGAAGAAGCGCTTTACGGAACAGCAAATCATCGGGTTTCTGAAGGAAGCCGAGGCCGGTATGCCGGTCAAGGAACTGTGCAGGAAGCATGGGTTCAGTGACGCGTCGTTCTACACCTGGCGCGCGAAGTTCGGCGGCATGGAAGTCTCGGAAGCCCGCCGGCTCAAGGGCCTCGAGGTGGAGAATGCCCGACTGAAGAAACTGCTGGCCGAAGCAATGCTCGATATGGAAGCGTTGAAGGTTGTCGTCAAGGGAAAGCCCTGAGCCCGCAAGCCAAACGCGAAGCAGTGTTGGCGATTCGGGAGAAGGTCAACATCTCCGAGCGCCGCGCCTGCCGGCTTGTCGGGCTTTCTCGCAGCGTGCTGCATTACGACGCGAAGCCGGACCACGAGAATGAGGTGCTCGCGGCGCGTCTGGTGAAGTTGGCGCACGAACGTCGTCGATTCGGCTACCGCCGACTGCACGCCCTGGTGGAACGCGAAGGCACGCACGCCAATCACAAGCGCATCTATCGCCTGTACCGTGAGGCAGGGCTGGCTGTGCGGCGCCGTCGCAAGCGCCACGGCGTCATGATTGAGCGCGAGCAACTGGCATTGCCGGGCGCACCCAACGAGGTATGGTCAATCGATTTCGTGATGGATGCGCTTTCCAACGGCCGGCGCGTGAAGTGCCTGACCGTCGTCGACGATTTCACGAAAGAGGCTGTCGACATCGTCGTCGACCATGGCATCTCAGGTTTGTATGTCGCTCGGGCATTGGACCGTGCAGCTCGCTTCCGTGGCTATCCCAAGGCGGTGCGAACAGACCAGGGACCCGAATTTACGAGCCGCGCGCTTGACCAGTGGGCGTATGCGAACGGCGTCACGCTGAAGTTGATTCAGGCGGGCAAGCCCACGCAGAATGCGTACATCGAATCGTTCAACGGCAAGTTCCGCGACGAATGCCTTAACGAGCACTGGTTCACGACGCTCGCGCACGCTCGGGCAGTCATCGCGGCATGGCGTCAGGACTACAACGAGTAAAGGCCGCACAGCGCACTGAACTACCTTGCGCCGTCAGAGTTTGCGGCGAAACATCGGGCAACCGCGGACGCTCCTGCCGCTTTCCAGGAGTTGGTTTAAAGGGACTTTGCTAGAAGCCCATTGGCCCTATCGAAGGGGGCAGGTCAGCTCGACGTCACGCTGTGGTTCACCGCGACGACCGCGCTCGGCATGGCGGCCGGACGCTGGGTGTCGCGCTACCTGTCCGCGCGGCACGTGCAACTGGGCTTCGCCGCCGCGCTCGTGTGCGTCGCGGCGGGGCTCCTCGCGAAAGCGGCGCTCGGTTTCTGAGGCCGCAAGCGGCGCGCAGAGCGGCCGTGCATGCGCGCGACGGAAAAACGGCGCGCAGAGCGCGCCAGCGCGTTGACGAAAAAAGCCCGGGCGGTTGGAGGCCGCACGGGCTTTTTGTCGATCTTCGAGCATCGGCGGCGTCGGTCGCCGGCGCACCGGCAAGCGACGCGCCATCCGCGACCGAGGCGCGACCGAGCCGTCGCGCCGCCCGCGCCGCGCACGCGGCACTTGCGGCTCGCGCCGCCGCCGCGTCAGGCGGCTTCGGCCATCCGCCTCTTCTCCTGACGCAGCATCACATAGTTCGCCGCCACGACGCCGATCGTCACCGCGACGATGAACAGCGTCGCGAGCGCGTTCATCTCCGGATTCAGGCCGAGGCGCACGCGCGAGAACACGACGAGCGGCAGCGTCGTCGAGCCGGGTCCGGACAGGAACGCCGACAGCACCAGATCGTCGATCGACAGCGTAAACGACAGCAGCCAGCCGGACACGAGCGCCTGGGAGATCAGCGGCAGCGTGATCGAGAAGAACACCCTGAACGGGGTCGCGCCGAGATCGAGCGCCGCCTCCTCGAGCGACGGGTTCAGCTCGCGCACGCGCGACTGCACGATGATCGCGACGTACGAGATGCACAGCATCACGTGGCCGAGCCAGATCGTGAACATCCCGCGGCCGGCGGGCCATCCGAACCATTTGCCGAGCTCGATGAACAGCAGCAGCAGCGAGATGCCCTGGATCACCTCGGGAATCACGAGCGGCGCGTTGATCATCCCGCTGTAGAGCGCGAAGCCGCGAAAGCGGCCCATCCGCGCGAGCACGAAGCCCGCCCACGTGCCGATGAACACCGATGCGAACGCGGTCATCACCGCGATCTTCAGCGACAGCCACGCGGCCGCGATCAGCTCGTCGTCCTCGACGAGTGCCGCGTACCAGCGCGTCGAGAAACCGGACCACACGGTGACGAGCTTCGAATCGTTGAACGAATAGACGACGAGGCTCGCGATCGGGATATAGAGGAAACCGAAGCCGATCGCGAGCATCAGCACCTGCAGATAGCGATTCGGCTTCATCGGCAGTGGCCCTCCTGCTCCTTCGCCTGGAAGTGCTGGAACATCGCCATCGGCACGAGGAGCAGCAGCACCATCGCGCAGGTCACCGCCGACGCCATCGGCCAGTCCGCGTTGTTGAAGAACTCGTTCCACATCACGCGGCCGATCATCAGCGTGTTCGCGCCGCCGAGCAGCTCGGGAATCACGTACTCGCCGACGGCCGGGATGAACACGAGCAGGCAGCCCGCGATGATCCCGTTCTTCGACAGCGGCAGCGTGATCTGCACGAACGCCTTCCACGGCTTCGCGCCCAGGTCGTAGGCGGCTTCGAGCAGGCGCAGGTCCATCTTCACCAGGTGCGCGTAGAGCGGCATCACGAGGAACGGCAGATACGAGTAGACCATCCCGATATAGACACCGACGTTCGTCCGGTACAGCTCGATCGGCGTGCTGATGAGCCCCGTCCACAGCAGGAAGTTGTTGAGCAGCCCGTTGTTCTTCAGGATGCCGATCCATGCATACACGCGGATCAGGAACGACGTCCAGAACGGCAGCATCACCGCCATCATCAGCAGGTTGCGCGTGCCCGGGTTCGAGCGCGCGATGTAGTACGCCATCGGATAGCCGATCAGCAGGCACAGCAGCGTCGTGACGGCCGCGACGACGACCGAGTTCACGTAGGTCGCGAAGTACAGGCTGTC
The DNA here is from genome assembly GCF_000011705.1 of Burkholderia mallei ATCC 23344. Classification (NCBI taxonomy): domain Bacteria; kingdom Pseudomonadati; phylum Pseudomonadota; class Betaproteobacteria; order Burkholderiales; family Burkholderiaceae; genus Burkholderia; species Burkholderia mallei. The sequence goes on from NC_006348.1 coordinate 1,350,497, forward strand.
GCTGAACAGGAACGCGTAGTGCTGCAGGTTCAGCTTGATGCTGAGCACGCCGTCGGCGAGCGCCGTGAGTTCCGTATACGGCGGAATGCCGAGCTGCAGCTGCGCGAAACTGATCTTGACGACGAGCACGAACGGCACGAGGAAGAACAGCACGAGCCAGAAGAACGGGCCCGCGATCACGGCCGTTCTGCCTGTGAGGCCGAACTTCCTGACGGGCCACGCAAACAGGGACGAAAGCGCGTTCATGACGTCAGCACCACGCCGGCCGCGGCGCTCCAGCGCACGTAGATTTCATCGCCCCAGCCGGGCGAATCGAGATCGGCGATCGCGAGGCTCGACACGTTCGCGATCACCGTCTTCCCGGAATCGAGCTTCACGTGATACAGCGAATAGCCGCCCATGTACGCGACGTTCGTGACGACGCCGCGCCCCCAGTTGTACGCGCCGTCGGCGGGCTTGCGGGTCAGCGCGATGCGCTCGGGGCGCACCGACACCGTGACGGGCATGCCGAGCGGGCCCGTGATCCCGTGGTTCACGTACAGCCGGCACGGCAGGTCCGGCGATTCGATGAACACGTGATCGGGCTCGTCCTCGACGGTCACGCCCTCGAACAGGTTCGTCGAGCCGATGAACTCGGCGGAGAAGCGGCAGTTCGGATATTCGTAGACTTCGTGCGGCGTGCCGATCTGCACGATCTGGCCTTCGCTCATCACGGCGAGACGCCCCGCCATCGTCATCGCCTCCTCCTGATCGTGCGTGACCATGATGCAGGTGACGCCGACCTTGTCGAGGATGTTGACGAGCTCGATCTGCGTGCGCTGGCGGATCTGCTTGTCGAGCGCCGACATCGGCTCGTCGAGCAGCAGCAGCTTCGGCCGCTTGACGAGCGAGCGTGCGAGCGCGACGCGCTGCTGCTGGCCGCCGGAGAGCTGATGCGGCTTGCGGCTCGCGTAGCGCGCCATCTGCACGAGCTCGAGCGCATCGCGCACGCGCTCCTTGAGCTCGGCCTTCGGCACGCCTTCCTGCTTGAGGCCGAAGGCGACGTTCGCCTCGACCGTCATGTGCGGGAACAGCGCGTACGACTGGAACATCATGTTCACGGGCCGCTTGTACGGCGGCATCTGCGCGAGATCCTCGCCGTCGATCAGGATCTTGCCCGACGTGATCGTCTCGAGGCCGGCGAGCATGCGCAGCAGCGTCGACTTCCCGCAGCCGGAGCTGCCGAGGAGCGCGAACAGCTCGCCCTTGCGCACGCTCAGCTCGACGTTGCGCACCGCGACGGTCTCGCCGAACTTCTTGACGACGTCGATGATCTGGACAAAGTTTTCGGCGCGCCCGTCGGCGCCCGTCTGCGGCCGATAGGACGGCGCGCCCGCCATCGCCGCGCCCGACTGACTATTCATGATGTGCTGCTGTGCTCCTACGTTTGACGAACAAAGCCCCCGGGGACACCAGGGGCTTCTCGGTTTTGCCGCGATGCTGCGCGCTTCGCGTCAGCGTCCCGATTTCAGCTCGGTCCAAAGACGCGTCTGCAGGCGCTGGATCTCGGGCGGCAGCGGCTTGAGCAGGAACAGCGTCTTCACGACGTCCGGAGGCGGGTACACGGCCGGGTCGTTCGCGACATCCGGGCGCACGTACTTGCGCGCTTGCGCGTTCGCGCTCGGGTAGTAGACCGCGTTCGTGATCGACGCGTGAACCTTCGGATCCTCGATGTAGTTGATCCATTGAAGCGCGGCGTCCTTGTTCTTCGCGTCCTTCGGGATCGCCATCACGTCGAACCATACGGGCGCGCCGCCCTTCGGCACGTAGTACTCGAGCTTGTACGGCTTCTTCGCCTCGAGCGCGCGGTGCTTCGCGATCACGACGTCGCCCGACCAGCCGAACGCGAAGCAGATGTCGCCGCCGACCATGTCGTTGATGTAGCCCGACGAGTTGAACTGCGTGATGTACGGGCGGATCTTCTTGAGCACCTGCATCGCAGCCTGGTAGTCGGCCGGGTTCGTGCTCATCGGATCCTTGCCGATGTAGTGCAGCGTCGCCGCGAACATCTGGTCCGGCGCGTCGAGCACCGACACGCCGCACGTCTTCAGCTTCGAGAGGTTCTCCGGCTTGAACAGGATGTCCCAGTTGTCGAGCGGCACCTTGCCGAGCACCTTCTGCGCCTTGTCGACGTTGTAGCCGAGGCCCGTCGTGCCATATGCCCAGGGCACCACGTACTTGTTGCCCGGATCGGCGCCCGCGACGAGCGCCATCAGTTGCGCATCGAGATACTTGAGGTTCGGCAGCTTCGACTTGTCGAGCGGCGTGAAGATGCCGGCCTGGATCTGCTTGCCCGCGTAGTTGCCCGTCGGCACGACGATGTCGTAGCCCGAGTTGCCGGTCAAAAGCTTCGCCTGCAGCGTGTCGTCGCTGTCGTAGTTGTCGTAGCGGACCTTGACGCCCGTCTGCTTCTCGAAGTTCGGGATCGTGTCCTTCGCAATGTAGTCCGACCAGTTATAGACGTTGAGCTGCGTATCCTTCGCCGCCGCCACCGTCGCGCCCGCGCAGAGCGCAAGTGCCGTCAACCGGCCCGCCACCTTTGCCTTCATCCCGTTCTCCCTGATCGAACCGATTCGATCGCCGTCAGCCTCGCCACTGCGGCGCGTCGTTTCGCGCCGCCCCTTGAAAACCCCGAAAGCTACCACTAATCCGTCCCCGCCACAAAAATTTCCCGCCGTTGTCGCACAAACGGAACACATTCGCACTTTTCGATTGCACGGCGCGGGGCGTCGCGACGCGGCAGGTGGGCGCAATTTTATCGGGTTATCGGCTCGTGTCCATCCTGAAAAAAGCCCGCGCGGGCCGAACGGATCACCTACCCTAAATTCAGGCGGCGCCCGTTCGTCGTTCCGGGTAGGAGGACGCGCGCCCGCCCGTCCGAACGCCGCGCCCGCCGCCCGGCCGTGCACGGCAAACCGTTGGCCGAACCGCCGCCATGAACAGTCGCCCGCTTGCCGCCCGCAGCCCGTCGTCGCGCCGCCCGTCCGCTTCCGGCGGGCCGGGCGGCGGCCGCCGCTGGGCCGCGTTCGTCGGCGCGGGCGTGCTCGTCGCGGTCGGCTACATGGACCCCGGCAACTGGGCGACCGCGCTCGCGGGCGGCGCGGGCTACGGCTACGCGCTCCTCGGCGTCGTGATCGCCGCGAGCCTGATGGCGATGCTGCTGCAATGGCTCGCCGCGCGGATCGGCGTCGTGTCCGGGCGCGACCTCGCGTAACTGTGCCGCGAGCGCTTCGACCCGCGCGCGACCGTGCTGCTGTGGATTGCCGCCGAAATCGCGATCGTCGCGTGCGATGTCGCCGAAGTCGTCGGCGCGGCGGTCGCGCTGCAGATGCTGCTCGGCGTGTCGCTGAGCACGGGCGTGCTCGTGTCGGCGGTGGGCACGCTCGCGATGCTCGGGCTCGAGCGGCACGGCCGGCGCACGCTCGAGGCGGCGATCGCATCGCTGATCTTCTTCGTCGGCCTGTGCTTCGTGATCGAGGTCGCGCTCGCGCGGCCCGACTGGCACGCGGCGCTCGCCGGCGCCGCGCCGTCGCCGCGGCTGCTGCGCGAGCCCGGCATGCTGTGGCTCGCGGCCGGCATCCTCGGCGCGACCGTGATGCCGCACAACCTCTACTTGCACTCGATGCTGGTCAAGCATCACGCGAGCACGCGCGACGAGCCGTCGATCCGCCGCGCGCTGTTCGGCGTCAATCTCGACACGTTCGTGTCACTCGGATTCGCGTTCGTGATCAACGCGGCGCTTCTCATCGTCGCGGCGGCAGTGTTCCACGCGAGCGGCCACGACGACGTCACCGATCTCGCCGACGCGCACCGGCTGATCGCGCCGCTCGTCGGCAATCGCTGGGCGGGCCCGCTGTTCGCGGCCGCCTTGCTCGCATGCGGGCTGTCGGCAACGGTGACGGGCACGCTCGCCGGCCAGGCGATCATGGAAGGGTTCCTGAAGCTGACGCTGCCGCGCTGGCAGCGCGCGCTCCTCACCCGCGCGCTCGCGATCGGCCCCGCGCTCGCCGCGGTCGGCCTGTTCGGGCAGCACGGATCGAATCAACTGCTCGTCGCGAGCCAGGTCGTGCTGAGCCTGCAATTGCCGCTCGCGATGGTGCCGCTCGTCGTGTTCGCGTCGAGCCGCGCGCTGATGGGGCGCTGGCGGGTCCGCGGCCTGCCGCTCGCGGCCGCATGGATGTGTGCCGCGGCGATCGTGGCGCTGAACGGCGCGCTCGTCTGGCAGGTGGTTGCGGCGGGGTGAGCGGGTGACGATCGTCGCGATGGGGGCGATCGGCGCCGGCCCGGTGCGGCGCAACGCAACGGGGCGCGACGGCCATTCCGCCGTTCGATTGAAAAACCGCGACGCCTTCCCGATCCCGCGCCCGGTTCGAGCGGCCGAAAATGCGCGGATGCTCGAGCGCCCCGCGCAGCCGCGTCGTCCGTCGTCCGTCGTCCATCGTCCGTCGGTCGACGCTCGCCAGCCCGTCGCCGCGACTTCCCGCCCCCGTAACGCCGTAGCGCCGTCGCGCCGCGACGCCGGCACCCGTCATGCGCGGCGGCCCGCCGCACCGCCTTGCGGGCCGCCGCGGCCGGCTGCGCAGGACGTTTCGCGCACATGCTTTAACATAGCGGCTGGCCGCTCGCGCGGCGATCACCGAATTCCATGCTCCGATGACCTCGAATCTTCACGACAAACCCGACAGCCCGTGCATCGGCGTCTGCTCGACGCTCTTCGACGAAGTCTGCAAAGGCTGCGGGCGCACGGCGCTCGAAGTCGCGAACTGGGTGTTCATGACGGACGCCGAAAAGCAGGCGGTGTGGGAGCGCATCACGCGCGAAGGCACCGCAATGCGCTTCCAGTACGACAAGCTGTAGGCGTGCCGCGCACCACCGCGGCGCGCACGCATTCGATCAGCATACCGAAACGAACGCATTAAAAAAAAGGACGGCACGCATGAAGCCGTGCCGCCAACCCCAACACTTTTCGATTCTGTCGATTCCTAGAACTTCATCCCGACGCCGACGCCCACGACGAGCGGATCGATATTCAGCCGGCCGAGCGGCTGGCCGCCGAGCGTCGCATCGGTGTGCATCCAGATCTTCTTCACGTCGACGTTGACGAACACCTTCTTCGTCACTTGCACATCGACGCCGAACTGCAGCGCGGGACCGAAGCTGTGGTTGTTGATCCCGATCCCCTCGCCGCCCGCGTGCAGCCCGTTGTTGTAGAACAGCGTGTAGTTGATGCCCGCGCCGACATACGGACGCACCTTGCCGGCATGGTTGAAGTGGTACTGCAACAGCAGCGTCGGCGGCAGCACGCCGACGCCGCCGAGATCGCCGAGCGACGACGTGATCTGATGCCGCGACGTGCCGAGGATCAGCTCGACGCCCAGGTAGTCGCGAATCATGTACGTGAAATCGAGCTCGGGGACGATCGCATTGTTCACGCCCACGTTCAGCGCCGACAACGTATTGCTCGTGCGCTCGTCCGGCATGATGCTGATCCCGCGAACGCGCGCGATGATGTCGCCTTGATTGATGCCCTCTCCGGGCGAAGCCGCATGCGACAGCGACGGAATCATCGCAAGACCGGCTGCGCAAGCGATGGCGGTGGTGCAAGTACGAATTGTTTGACGACGCATGTTAAGGACCCCCTAAGAACAGGCTTCATTCTCGGGGGATGGTTCCCTACTTATATTGACCGACATCAAGTATTACGACAACGAGAAAGTGGGACGGTTTGCCGCAGCTTCGGGTGCGGTGCCCGTGAGCAGCAGCTCGAGCAGATCGCGCACGCTGCGAATCGCCTGCCCGAACGGCAGCGCTTCGCGGCCGCGGAAGAACAGCCCGTTCGCGACGTCGCCGCGCAGCGCGGCGGCCAGGCGCGTATCGATGCAGAAGTGGCCGAAGCGCTCGATGCCGTCGCGCAAGCCGCACACACTCAGGCATTCGAGCGCCGACGGGCAGCGCTGCTTGAGCGCGCCGATCTTCGCGCGAATGCGCGTCTCGTGCCGCAGATAACGCTCGAGCCACGGCGTCTTCACCGCGCGCGCCGGCAGCCCCGTGACGCTCAAGAACTCGACGATGTCGTCCGGCTTCGCGTTCGCGAGCACGCGCTTGAAGTTCGGATGCGCATCGCCCTCCTCGGTGACCGCGAACGGCGTGCCCACCTGCACGCCGTTCGCGCCTTCGGCGAGCGCCGCGCGCACCGCCTCGTGGCTGTTGATGCCGCCCGCGACGACGAGCGCGATGCGCTCGCGCTCGAGGCCGAGCGTGGCGAACGTCTGCCGGGTTTCGTCGATGACCCGCGCGAATTCGAAGCGCGGATCGTCCATGTCGTCGAGGCTCGTCACGCCGAGATGGCCGCCCGCGCGGGCCGGATGCTCGATCACGATCGCATCGGGCAGACGCCCTTTCTTCATCCACTTCTTCAGCACGAGCGCGATGCCGCGGCTGTCCGACAGGATCGGGATCAGCGCGATGTCGTGCCCCTGCGTCATGTCCGGCAGATCGAGCGGCAAGCCCGCGCCCATCACGATCGCGTCCGCGCCGAACTCGCATGCGATGCGCACATAGTCGGCGTGCGAGCGCACCGCCTTCATCACGTTGACCGCGATCATGCCGCGCCCCTCGCCCCACGTCTTCGCGCGCTGGATCTCGCGCGCGAGCGCCTCGAGGTTCGCCGCCTCCATCGTCTCGCGATCCGGATGCCGCTTGCAGCGCTCGATCAGATCGGTATGGTGATGGCGCAAGTCGATGCTCGCGATCGTGCCGAGCGCGCCTTCGCGCGCGACGCTTCCGGCGAGCCGATGCGCGGAGATGCCGACGCCCATCCCGCCCTGCACGATGGGCAACAGCGAACGGCCGCGGATCATCAGCGGCGGAAAGGGAATGGAACCGGTCATCGCAATCTCTCAGTACGGCAGAAAGAGTTCGATGATCGGCGATTAGCGGCGAAGCGCTTTGACCATCATCAAGAAAAACGGCACGCATGCGCATGTACGCGTGCCGTGTCGCCACAAGAAAAGAGGCGTGCGCGATGCGTGTTCATGCACCGCGCCGATGCGTCGGGCGTGGCCGCGCGTGACGCGCGCCTTGCTGCGTCACGCGCGCTTGTGCGGGCGCAATTGCATCGATTTGTATTCGAGATATTCGTCGAGGCCGTACACGCCGTTCTCGCGGCCGATGCCCGACTGTTTGAAACCGCCGAACGGCGCGGCCATGTTCCATGCCCCGCCGTTGATATCGACCTGCCCCGTGCGGATGCGGCGCGCGACGCGCATCGCGCGCTCGTCGCTGCCCGCCCACACCGCGCCGCCGAGCCCGTACGGCGAATCGTTCGCGATGCGCACCGCGTCATCCTCGTCGCGATACGTGAGAATCGACAGCACCGGGCCGAAGATCTCCTCCTGCGCGATCGTCGCGTCGGGCTTCACGCGCCCGAACACGGTCGGCTTCACGAAGAAGCCGCGCGTGATGCCCTCCGGCATGCCGAGGCCGCCCGTGACGAGCTCCGCGCCTTCGTCGATGCTGCGCCGGATGTAATCCTGCACGCGCTTTTGCTGGACCGACGACGCGAGCGCGCCGAGCCGCGTCGCGTCGTCGCGCGGATCGCCCGCGACATAGGCTTGCGCGGCGGCCTTCGCGAGGTCGCGCGCCTCCTCGTAGCGCGATTCGGGCACGAGCATGCGCGTATGCGCGGAGCACGTCTGCCCGGCGTTCAGATAGCACGCGGACACCGTGCCCTTCACCGCGGCCGCGAAATCGGCGTCGTCGAGAATCACCGACGCCGATTTGCCGCCCAGTTCGAGCGCGACGCGCTTCACGCCGGCCGCGGCGAGCTCGGCGACGCGCTTGCCCGCGCGCGTCGAGCCGGTGAACGACACCATGTCGACATCGGCGTCGCTCGCGAGCGCCTCGCCGACGACGGGCCCGTAGCCGCACACGAGATTGAACACGCCGGCGGGCAGCCCCGCGTCGTGAATCGCCTCGGCGAGGATGAACGCATTGAGCGGTGCGACCTCGGACGGCTTCAGCGCGACCGTGCAGCCCGCCGCGAGCGCGGCCGCGACCTTCAGCGTGATCTGGTTGAGCGGATAGTTCCAGGGCGTGATCGCCGCGACGACGCCGACAGGCTCGCGCACGACGAGCGAATTGCCCACCTGCTCCTCGAACGCGAAGGTCTCGGCGAGTTTCGCATACGCGCCCCAGTTGTAGATCGGCCCGCCGACCTGGATCGCGCGCGACAGCTTGATCGGCATGCCGACTTCGCCCGTGATCGATTGCGCGAGCTCCTCGCTGCGCGCCTTCAGGTTCTCGGTGATCTTGTGCAGATAGCGGGCGCGCTCGGCGGGCGGCGTCGCGGCCCAGCCGTCGAACGCCGCGCGCGCGGCCGCGACGGCCGCTTTCGCGTCTTCGGCGGTGCCTTCGGGGACGCGGCCGATCACGGCCTCGGTGCCGGAGTCGATCACGTCGATCATGCCCTTGCCCGTGCTCGGGCGCCATGCACCGCCGATGTAGAACTGTTCGCAGGTTTTCATCGAAGCCCTCTTGATCCCGGTGGAAATACGGTCATTCTACCCAGTCGGGCAGATCGGCCGGCCTCCCGCGCGATGCCGGGCCGTGCGCGCACGTTATCCCCTTGCGTTTCGGAGAAGCGCCAAACGCGCCGGGCCGGCTACACTCGAAAAATCGCGTTTCGACAGGAGGCCGTTCGATCGGATACGTTTCACACCCCGCAACGGTCGGAAAGTTCGTTTCATCCGGCAGAGGTCGCCGGCGGCTCTCGGCGACGCGCGCCGGCCCGGCTTCCCGACCGCTCGGCACATCGCCTTTCATCGAAAGGATGTACGACCATGCCAAACTCACTCGAAGCTCAGATTCGCCAGGCCATGAAAACCGGCAGCACCCTCACGATCGAATTCGATCAGGCGCTCAACCAGAAATCGCCCGGCACCTTGAATGTCTTTCTTCATCCGGCCAATGGCGGCGTCAGGATCGATCTCGATTCGGGCAATCAAGGCGAACCCGCAAAAATACTGTGGCTGCCGTGGAAGCAAGGCGAACTGCAAACGTTGCAACCCGGCTCGATCTCGACCGTGGACATGCTGTTCTTCACCTACTACCTGAGCGGCTGCAAGGTATTCGCCGGCGATGGGGGGCCGGTCTGGCACATCGACGCGCCGGTCGAAGCCAATCAGTTCTGGCGCCGCATGTCGAGCGACGAATGGATGGAGGACTGGGAAGTCGGCACCGATCGTCAGGTGGCGTACCTGCATCGCGCGGGCTAAAGCGACAGCCTGTGGAATCTGTCCGCGTATCTCGAAGGCGCTGCGCCGAGCACGTATGGACGCGACAATCTGGGGCAGGCCGTGGTGGGCGGGATCGTCACCGGTCGGCAGCAAATGAGCCTGTACCAGTACGCGACGACGTCTTCGGGCTCGTCCGCCTGGAGCCCATTGACATACACCCTCCAGCAGCGCAAGCAATAGGCGGCAGCGGCTCGCCTCGCCGAGCGCCGGCGACGAGCGCGCATCGTCGACCCATCGCGATCGAGGACGGCCGCTCGCCGCGTCGCGCAAAGCCGAACCGAACGGCCGGCGGCCCGGCCTCGACCGGGCGCCGGCAAGGGCTTGCTTACTGCAAGCCCTTGCTTGCGAGGAAATCCTCGTAATTCCCGCCGAAATCGACGAGCTTGCCCTCCGTCGTCACTTCGATGATCCGGTTCGCGAGCCCGCTCACGAATTCGCGGTCGTGCGACACGAAGATCAGCGTGCCTTCGAACTTCTCGAGCGCGATCTGCAGCGACTCGATCGATTCCATGTCCATGTGGTTGGTCGGCTCGTCCATCAGCAGCACGTTGTGACGGCCGAGCATCAGCTTGCCCCAGATCATCCGGCCCTTCTCCCCGCCGGAGAGCACCTTCACCGATTTCTTGATGTCGTCCGCCGAGAACAGCAGGCGGCCGAGCGTGCCGCGCACCATCGTCTCGTCGTCGCCGTCCTTGCGGTACTGGTCGATCCAATCCATCAGCGTGACGTCGTTCGGAAACTCTTCGTACGTGTCCTGCGGCATGTAGCCGACGTTCGCGTTCTCGGCCCACTTCACCGTGCCGTGATCGAGCGTCAGGTTGCCGAACAGCGCGCGCAGCAGCGTCGTCTTGCCCGCGCCGTTCTCGCCGATGATCGCGATGCGCTCGCCGGGCTGCACCGACAAATTGAAATTCTCGAAGATCGTGCGCTCGTACTTCTTCGTGATCGAATCGGCGACGACCGCGATGTTGTGCAGCTTCTTCTCGAATTCGAAACGGATGAACGGATTCTGGCGCGACGACGGCTTGAATTCCTCGATCTTGATCTTGTCGATCTGCTTCGCGCGGCTCGTCGCCTGGCGGGCCTTCGACTTGTTCGCCGAGAAGCGGCGCACGAAGTCCTGCAGCTCGGCCACGCGCTCCTTCGCGCGCGCATTCGCCGCGGCCTGGCGCTCGCGCGCCTGCGCGGACGCGAGCATGTAGTCGTCGTAGTTGCCCGGCCAGACCTTCAGCGTGCCGTAGTCCATGTCGGCCATGTGCGTGCACACTGAGTTCAGGAAGTGACGATCATGCGAGATGATGATCATCGTCGAATCGTAGTTGTTCAGCGTGTCCTCGAGCCAGCGGATCGAGTTGATGTCGAGGTTATTGGTCGGCTCGTCGAGCAGCAGCACGTCCGGGTTCGAGAACAGCGCCTGCGCGAGCAGCACCCGCAGCTTCCAGCCCGGCGCGACGTCGCGCATCGGGCCGCTGTGGAACTTCTCCTCGATGCCGATGCCGAGCAGCAGCGCGCCCGCGCGCGCCTCGGCGTCGTAGCCGCCGTACTCGGCGAACTTCGCCTCGAGTTCGGCCGCGTGCATGTAGTCGTCGTCGGTCGCCTCGGGGTTCGCGTAGATCGCGTCGCGCTCGGTCATCGCGGCCCACATCTCGGTGTGGCCCATCATCACGACGTCGAGCACGCGCACGTCCTCGTATGCGAACTGATCCTGGCGCAGCTTGCCGAGCCGCACGTTCGGCTCGAGCGCGACGTTGCCCGCCGACGGCTCCAGATCGCCGCCCAGGATCTTCATGAAGGTCGACTTGCCGCAGCCGTTCGCCCCGATGAGGCCGTAGCGGTTGCCCTCCCCGAACTTGACCGAGATGTTCTCGAACAGGGGCTTGGGCCCGAATTGCATCGTGATGTTGGCGGTAGAAAGCACGGCAGATCCCGTTAGGAGATAGATCGACGGAAAACCGGGTATTTTAGCAGGAGTCGATGAATCGCTGCGCCGCATGCGCTTCGGGCCCCGAAAACGCACGGGCCATGCGCTCTTTTCCGGCCGAGAGCGGAAACGAAGAAATGGCGCCAAATCGATCGGCCGTCGCGTGCGCGGCTTGCGCGTGCCGTTCGGCGGCATGCCGCGCATGCGCGGCAGTCGGATTCGTGCGATGCCGGCCTGCCCAGCCCCTGCCCGGCGGATCGGGCCGCCGCGCGGCGCGCTCGCTCGCCGCGGCGGTCGAGACGACGTTGGCCGGCGCGATAACGGGCCGCGCGGGCAGACGCCCGACGTCGTCATCGGCAACGATGGGACCGCTCTCCCGCCCCGGGGGCGGCCCCGCCCTTCGCCGCAGCCCGCGAATCACGCTTTCGAACCGCCCGGCAAGCCCGCGAACCGGTCACTTGCGCGCGTTCGCGGCCTTCTGCGGCGCCTTCAACTGCGCGAAGAGCTCCGAGCACGGCACGTCCCGGTTATTGCTCGGCGCGATCAGCGGAATCAGCGCCGCGAACGGATTCACGAGCCCGAGGCCGACCATCGCGCCCGCGCGCAACGCGAGCGCGGCCGCGTCGACCCCGACGTCCGGATTCTTGAACGTCCCCTTCACGTACAGCGGCGAGCGCAGCGAGAACACGCGGAATCCCTTCGTATGCGGATGGACCTTCAGGTTCATCGACTCGTTGCGCAGATCGATCGGGCCGTCGATGTTGATGAGCGCGTCGTCGGTATCGAACGCGAACAGCTTCGTGTCGAGCAAGCCGTTGGTTGCCACGAAATCGACGGCCGCGCAATTGATCTTCACGTCGTGGCTGCCGAACATCTTTTCGTACAGGACGTTGGCGACGTTCAGGCCCGCCGCTTCCATCAACAGGCGGCTGATCGCGCCATCGGTCATCAGCATCTTCACTTCGCCGTTCGACGTCGCCGCGAGCGCGGCGGGCGAATTGCCCGTCGCGGACAGCGCCGCATCGCCGTTGATCTCGCCGAGCGCGGACTGCATGACCTTCTGCGTCGGGAACAGCTGCTTGAGCTTCAGATGCCGCGCGGCGACCGAGAAGCGGCCCTTCAGCGGCGCGGCGCTGCCATCGAGATGCGCGGTGGTCGCGAGCGAGCCGCCCGCGACGCCGAACTTCAGCGGCTCGAGCGACAGCACGCCGTCCGTCATCACGATGTGCGTGTACAGATCGCTGATCGGCAGCGCGGCGCTCTTGATCAGCTTGCGGCCCGTGAACTTGACGTCGGCGTCGAGCGCGCGCCAGCGGTCGGTGCGGAATGTCTCGACGGGCAGCACGCGGCCGGGCGGCTGCTTCGTCGTGTCGCCGCGCCGCGCCTTGCTCGCGGCCGTGTCCGCGCCGATGATCGGCGCGAGATCGGAGAACTGCAGCAGATTCGACACGAGCTCGCCGGACAGGAGCGGCCGCGGCGCGCGCTGCTGGTACACGAGCGTGCCGCGCAGATCGCTGCCGCCAACGCGGCCGTTGAAGTTCTCGTAACGGAACGTGCTCGCGGCGCGCTTGAAACGACCGACGAGCCGGCCTTCGGTCGCGTACGGCGGCGTGTCGGGCAAGGTCACGCCCGTGAGCGGATACAGGTGCGACATGCTCGAGCCCTGCAGCCACAGCCGCAGGTCGATCGCGGCGAGATGGACCGGATCGGTGAGCGTCCCGACGATCGCGAGGCGCGTGTCGCCCGCCTTCACGTCGGCCTGCAGCGGGAATGGCCGCGAAGCGTCCCGAAGCGACAGCACGCCGCCCACCTTGCCCGTGCCGTCGATCGGCACGCCCTTGTAGCGGCCCTTCACGGTCAGGCCGAACGCGTAGGTCGGGCCGGCCGACCGCTGCTCGGCGGCGGAGGCCGCGCTTGCGCCGCTCGCGCCCCTTGCGCCGCTCGCGCCCGAAACGGCCGCGCTCGTCGAGACGGCCGAAGCGGAAGATGCGGCCGACGCGGAGGCGGAAGCAACCGCCCCGCCCGCGCCCGCTGCGGGAGCCTTGCCGGCGGCAACCGCCGCGGCGCTCCCGCCGGAGGCCGCGGCGGCCGGCTTCGACGCAGCGCTCGCGCCCGCCGTGGCCCGAGCCGCCCGTGACCGGTCATTGCCGGAAACCTTGGCGGCCGACGCCGCGGCATTCACGCCCGACGCGCCGCTCGCCGCGGCAGCGCCGCTCGCGTTCGGCGCCCCGGCGGCCGACGCCGCCGACGCGTCGGACGCGATCTGGGCTTGCGCCTTGGCGGCCAATTGCGCCGCGCCGCGTTTGCCGACCCGCTGCGCCGACGCCGCCCGAGACGTCTCCTCCTGCTGCCGGAGCACGTCGCCGAGCGGAATCGGCTGGCCGAGCGTATCGACCGCGACGCTCAGATCGGCTTTCGTGATCGCGTCGCGATAGACGACCGTGCCCTTCGCGAAGCCGAAGTCGCGCAACTGCACCTTCCAGGGCGACGGGCCGGCAGACTGCTTGAATTCGAAGGTCCAGTTGTTGCGGCCGTCGGCGAGGCGCTCGATGTCGAGCGCCGGGTTGACGAGCTCGATCGTCGGGATCACGACCTCGTGCGCGAGCAGCGGCAGGACGGCGAGCTCGAAGCGCGCTTCGTCGAGCGTCGCGAAATTGGGCGCTTTCGCCCACGGCGGGTTGCCGATCACGATCCGGCTCGCCGAGAACACCGGCCACGGCACCCATGCGCGCCAGCCGGTCTCGCCGTCGGGCCGCCGCCAGCCGACCTTGATGTCGCCGCGGATCTCGAACGGCCGGCCGATCGACGCGCTTGCCTGCTCGTTGATCCACGGTTTCGCGCGATTCCAGTCGAACGTGAAGATGAACACGCCGACCGCCGCGGTCAAGACCGCGAAGATGCCGACGATCCACGCCGCCGTTTTGCCAAGAGTACGGGTGAGCGCCATGCCAGATTCCGTCGTTGTTCTTCCTGAATCGGCCGTGCCGCGCAGCGTGCGCGACGCTGCCGCTGGCAGTTATTATGGCGCACGATGCTGCGCCACCCGCCCCCATTTACCGTTTTTTGCGTTTTTTGCATTTATGACAGCCGATGTCCTGATCGAAGCCCGGCAACTCGCCCGCCGCGACGCCGCCCGCGGTAAAACGCTCCTGGCCCCGAGCGATTTCGCGCTCGCGGCGGGCGAGCGGATCGCGCTCACCGGCCCGTCGGGCTCGGGCAAGAGCGTGTTTCTGCGGGCCCTCGCGCTTCTCGATCCGATCGACGGCGGCGAGCTGCTCTGGCGCGGCACACGGGTGCCGCGCCCGGCCATTCCGCGCTATCGGCGCAGCGTCGCCTATGTTCGCCAGCGCCCCGCCACCGCCGAGGGCACCGTGGAGGACCTGCTGCGCTACCCCTATTCGCTCGCCGTCTATCGCGACGCGCGCTTCGACGCCGCGCGCGTCGCGCGCCTCGCCGCGCAGGCGGGCCGCGGCGACGACTTCCTGCGCAAGGCGGCGAGCGAGCTGTCCGGCGGCGAGGCGCAGATCGCCGCGCTGCTGCGCGTGCTGCAACTCGACCCCGACGTGCTGCTGCTCGACGAGCCGACGTCCGCCCTCGATCCCGATTCGACCCGCGCGATCGAAGCGCTCGTGGCCGCCTGGTTCGACGCGGCGCCCGCCGCGCGCGCGTATCTGTGGATTTCGCACGATCCGGCGCAGGCGGCACGCGTCGGCCGCCGGCGCCTGACGATGCGCGCCGGCGTGCTCGGCGACGCCGCGACGCAGGACGCACGATGAACACGCCGCTGCAAGACCTGAGTCTCGTCGACGTCGGGATCGCGGCGGCGCTCGTCGCGATCAACGGCGCGATTTCGGTCGCGCTATCGCTCGGCCTCGGCCGCAAGCTCGCATGGGCGGCCGCGCGCACCGTCGTGCAGTTGCTCGCGATCGGCTACGTGCTCGGCTGGGTGTTCGGCCATCCGCGCTGGTACGTCGTGCTGCCGCTCGTCGCGCTGATGACGCTGATCGCGGGCTTCGCGGGTGCCGCGCGCGGCAAGCGAACCTATGCGGGGCAACGCGCGGACAGCGTCCTGTCGATCTGGGCGAGCAGTTGGTTCGTCGCGGCGATCGGGCTGTTCGTCGTGATCCGCATCCATCCGTGGTACGCGCCGCAATATGCGATCCCGATCCTCGGGATGATTCTCGGCAATACGCTCACCGGCGTGTCGCTCGGCGTCGAGCGGATGATGGAGGAGCTGACCGCGCGGCGCGACCGCGTCGAGACGGCGCTCGCGCTCGGCGCGACGCGCTGGGAAGCCGCGCAGGACGCGGCGCGCCAGGCGGTGCGCGCCGGCATGCTGCCGACGCTCAACCAGATGGCCGTCGTCGGCGTCGTGAGCCTGCCCGGGATGATGACGGGCCAGGTACTGGCCGGACAGTCGCCGCTGCAAGCCGTCCGATACCAGATCGTGATCATGTTCCTGATCGCGGCGGCGTCCGCGCTCGGCACCGTCGGGGCGGTGCTGTCCACTTACCGGCGGCTCTTCTCCGCCGAGCATCGGTTTCTGGCGTCGCGGCTCGTCGAGCGGGAAAGAACCGCGAACGGCGGGTAAAAAGAAATTCCTGCTTGCGTGCCCGGCGAACGGATTCGTCGGCCGCGCGCCGGATGGCTCGTGGATTCGCACGGCCGTAACGGTCGGTTCGGCCAGTCACCGGACGGGCTGTCGATGGCGGAGAGGATTGGGGGTTTGGGGTTTGGGGTTTGGGGTTTGGGGTTTGGGGTTTGGGGTTTGGGGTTTGCGGTTTGGGGTTTGCGGTTTGCGGTTTGCGGTTTGCGGTTTGCGACCATCGCCCTTTCCCTTCAACCTTCGCGATTGCCGCTTGGCACTCGCCGCTTACCGTTTGGCGTTTCGTGTTTGGCGTTTGGCGTTTGGCGCAACGAGTATTATCGATTCGAGCGATCATCGAATCGCATGCCGCCCTCCGCACCCGTCCGCATCTTTGTGGGCGAGGCGGTTAAATGGGTCATTCCGCGCGCGATGCGCGATCGATACACTTTCGCGGCGAACGCGGCCCGGCCACGCAATGCAAAACGCGCGGGACGCGCGGCAGGCGCGTAGCGCGTCGACTTCCGAGGCGGCATGCGTCGCGCCTCCCTCGGCAGCGGTGCGTCGGGCGAACGCCGCCGCGCCCCATTCACCGCTTGATCGACACCGTGATCTTCGTGCCGTCGCGCATCGTGATCGACTTCGAACCGCCCGTCGGGATCGACAGCCATTTGACCTGGCTCACCGCCACGACATTCGGGCACTGCAGCGCCTTGCCGTTTACCGTGACCTTCTTCGTGCCGCTCGGCGCGCTCGCCTGGAAGCTCAGTTGCACGTTCGCGACGCCCTTGCTGTCGACCGCCGGCGCGAGCCGCACCTGGGCTTGCCGAACCATCGCGCCGTTCGCGTCGCGCGGTAGCGTATCCGCGTTCGGGCACGCGTCGGGCATCGGCACGGCGCCCGACGGCGGCACCGATTTCCAGTTGTAGTCGTCGGTTTCGCCGGAGCGGATCTTGCGCGTCTCCTGCATCGTGCCGAACTGCTTCGAGTCGACCTTGACCGTGTATTGAAGCTGGCCGTCGTTGCCGCCCAGCACGCTGCCCTTGATGGGCGGCGCCGCATGCGCGGCGAAAGCCGACAGCAACGCCGCGGCGGCGCACGACGCGACGAGCGGCGACAGAATGCGTTGACTCATGCGAACCTCTCCTTTTATGGCGACGATCTGCGCGAATCGCCGGGTTATCGATGCATGACGCAATGCCAGTCTAACGCGAAGCGGCGCGCGTGGCGCCTGCCGCGCATCGGGTGTTACCCCTGCTTGCACGATCCGCGTCGGGCGTGCGTGGCGCGCAATCGCACGCGCGCCACTCGCATGACGGCGCCCCGGTGTTCGTGCCCGCAGCCGCGGCCGCACGGCCGCCGGGCTCCCGCTTCGCCCGGATATCGCCCGGAGCGGATGAGACGAATCGGCGATACGTCACGCTCGCGCGCATGCTGCCTGAACGCGATGCGATCGCGCGCGAAGACATCGGGCTCGCGCGCAACAAGTTTGATTCATCGCAAATTTTCGTGTGGCGACGCTCGGTCCGGCGCAGCGGGCCGACTGCGAACGTGGGATATCGAACGCTGTCGGCTCGAGAGCCGAGAGCCGAGAGCCGAGAGCCGAGAGCCGAGAGCCGAGAGCCGAGAGCCGAGAGCCGAGAGCCGGGAACTGAGTGCCGATAGCCGAGTGCCAAATACTGGCGCCAGCGCCAGCGCCAGCGCCGATGCCGATGCCAAGTACAGAGTTCCGAAAACAGGGCATCGAGCGTCGAGCGCCGCACAGCGAGCAACGAGAAAACGCAAAACCAACCGACGAAAACCGAAAATCGCCGTCGGAAACGCACGGCGCCCGCGCGCGCCGTCGCGCCCGCCACCGCTCGAACGGACATCCCCGATGTCTTCCGCCTGGCGCCCATCCGCTGGCGTCCGGCCGCAACCGGCTACAATAACGGGTTCGCCGCATCGCCTTCGTCGGCGCCGCCATCCGCTCCACCGTGACACTTCCATGACCACGAATCTCGTCGTTCAAAGCACCGCGCCGCTCTCCGACGCGCATCACAAGCCGCTCGCCGCGCTCGCGCACGGCGCGCGCGTCGTTGCGCTCGACGCGCAGTCGATCCGCATCGAGCGCGCCAACCCCGCGCAGCGCGCCGATATCGACGCATACTGCGGCACGCACGCGCTCGATTACGCGTTCGTCGACGCGGCCCGCAAGCTGGCCGACTTCGGCCTCGTCGCGATGGACATGGATTCGACGCTGATCACGATCGAGTGCATCGACGAAATCGCGGACTTTTGCGGCCTGAAAGCCGAGGTCTCGGCAATCACCGAGGCGGCGATGCGCGGCGAGATCAAGGATTTCAACGAGAGCCTGACGCGCCGCGTCGCGCTGCTCGCGGGCCTCGAAGCGAGCGCGCTCGAGCGCGTCTATGAAGAGCGGCTGCGGCTGTCGCCGGGCGCCGAATCGATGCTCGCCGGCGTGAAGGCAGCGGGCCTGAAGACGCTGCTCGTATCGGGCGGTTTCACGTTCTTCACCGAGCGCCTGAAAGCGCGGCTCGGCCTCGATTTCGCGCATTCGAACACGCTCGAGATCGTCGACGGCAAGCTGACGGGCAAGGTCGTCGGCGAGATCGTCAACGCGGACGTGAAGGCGCGCGCGGTGCGCGAGACCTGCGCGGCGCTCGGCATCGAGCCCGCGCGCGCGATCGTCATCGGCGACGGCTCGAACGATCTGAAGATGATGGCTGCCGGCGGCTTCTCGATCGCGTTTCGCGCGAAGCCGATCGTGCGCAGCGCGGCGAGCGCCGCATTCGATCACGTCGGCCTCGACGGGCTGCTGCGGCTGTTCTGAAACCGCATCCGGCCCGGTCACGCGCGCGGCGCGCAATCGTGCCGCGCTCGCGCCGCCGGCACGACATCTGACGCATCGAACGAAAAACGGCGCCGCGGGCCCATGCCCGGGCGCCGTTTTCGCCGTGCGCGAGCGCCGGACCGCCGCCGCGCGTCGTTCATTCGCCGCTCACTCGTCGCTCGATCCATGCACGAGCGCGCTGCACGGCCCGCGTGCGGCGCACCGATGCGCCACCACTGTCCGCGCCGCCGATCTCGCGCGCGTTATGCGAGCGCCGACGTCAATGCGCGCTCGATATCCGCGCGCAAATCGGCCTCGTCTTCGAGACCGACATAGAAACGCACCAGCGTGCCGCGATGCGGCCACTTGCCCGTGCGCATCGACTGCACGTCGTACGGCATCGCAAGGCTGCATGCGCCGCCCCAGCTCCAGCCGATCGCGAACAGTTCGAGCGCCTCGACGAAGCGATCGACCTGCGCGGCATCGTAGCGCTCGTCGAACACGACCGAGAACAGCCCGCCCGCGCCCGTGAAGTCGCGCATGAACGTATCGTGGCCCGGACAATCGGGTAGTTGCGGATGCAGCACCGTTGCGATCTCCGCGCGCGTCTTCAGCCAGCGCGCGAGCGACAGGGCGCTGCGGCTGTGCGCGTCGAAACGCGCCTGCATGCTCGGCAGACCGCGCAGCACGAGCGAGCAGTCGTCGGCCGACACGCCGATGCCGAGCCGCATTCGCGCGAGCTTGAGCTTCGCATGCAGTTCGCCGTCGGCGGTGATCGTCGCGCCCATCAGCACGTCGCTGCCGCCCGACTGGTACTTGGTCAGCGCCTGCACCGAGATGTCGACCCCGTGCTCGAACGGCTTGAACGCAAGGCCCGCCGAATACGTGTTGTCGATCGCCGTGACGATGCCGCGTGCGCGTGCGACCGCCGTGATCGCCCGCACGTCGGGCACTTCCATCGTCACCGAGCCGGGCGCCTCGAGCCAGACGATGCGCGTGTTCGGCTGGATCAGATCGGCGATGCCCGCGCCGATCATCGGATCGTAGAAGCGCGCGGTGATACCGAAATCCTTCGCCAGCCATTTGCCGAAATCGCCGTTCGGCCCGTACGCATTGTCCGGAATCAGCACATCGTCGCCTTCCTTGACGAGACCGAAATACACGTTCGTGATCGCGCAGAGCCCCGACGGCTGCAACAGCGCGTGCGCGCCGCCCTCGATCTCGGCGAGCCGCTGCGCGAGCGCGAGCGACGTCGGCGTCGCGTGCAGCCCGTAGCGCCATTGGCCGTCCTGGCGCCAGTCGAGATTGCGCATCGTCGCGAGATCGGGAAACACGACCGTCGACGCCCGCGCGACGGGCACGACGAACGATTCGAAACCGGCGGGAATGCGATCGTCCGGTTGGACGACGCGCGTCTGCAACGCGCGCTTGGGAATGGATGCGGTCATGACTGGGCGGGCTCGACGCGAGACGGAGTCCCGAAAAGATTGGAATCCGGCTAGCTTAGCCTGATTCCGCGCGTTTGGCCCGGTACAATCGGCGCGGCCGCGACCGTGCCGGCGCGGCTGTCCGGCGCCGATGCCCGAAGCTTGAGCGGCAACGAGGCGCGACGCACGGGACGCGCCTTGAGCGGCAACGAAGCGCAACGCGCGGGACGCGCCGCCGCCCGCCACGCCGGCCGCCGGCAAGCGCGCGGCCAACGGCCGAGCGCCCCGGACGCGGCACGCGCGCGCCGCGTCCGCCGTTCGTTATTCGCCGGTCCGCAGATTGCTCACGCCGCCGACCGACTGCCCCGGGGCGCCCGCCTGCGGCGCGCCGACGGCCGCCGATGCGGACTGCGCGCCCGCCGGATGCAGCGCAACGGGCAGCGGATCCGACTGGTCGGCGTTCATCCGATCGGCGGACAAGCCGCCCGACGGATCGAAGCGGCCGATCCACACGCCCGTGATGTTCGTGCCGTCGTCCGATTCCTCGATCTCGAGCGTGTCGCCGTCGCGATCGCCCGCGAGCAAGATGACGGCGCCCGTGTCGAGATACTGGCATTCGCCGTGCACGCCCGGTTCGTCCGTCTTCGGCCCGAGGCGCACGACGACCGGCCGGCCGCCGACCGTCCCTTCATAGCGCGGCAGCCGCGCGTACGCCGGATTCGGCTTGAGCGGCACAGCGGGCGGCGGCGCATCCGCCTGCGCGGTGGCAGCGGCAGGCGCCGCGTCGGCCGCGCCCGGAGCCGCCGCCGCGCGCGCAGCGGAGGACTACGCGAACGCGAGCCCCGCCGCCGTCGCCAGCGCGGCGGCGAGCGCCGCGCCGCGGATTGCGGTGATCAGCTTCAACTGCGCGGCCCTCCCGTCACAGACGCTCGAACACCGCGGCAATGCCCTGCCCGCCGCCGATGCACATCGTGACGAGCGCGTAGCGCCCGCCGATCCGCTGCAGCTCGTACAGCGCCTTCACGGTGATGAGCGCGCCCGTCGCGCCGATCGGATGGCCGAGCGAGATGCCCGAGCCGTTCGGGTTGACCTTCGCCGGATCGAGACCGAGCGCGTTCGACACCGCGCACGCCTGCGCGGCGAACGCCTCGTTCGCCTCGATCACGTCGAGATCGGCGACGGTGATGCCCGCGCGCTCGAGCGCCTTCTTCGTCGCGGGCACGGGGCCGATGCCCATGTATGCCGGATCGACGCCCGCGTGCGCATACGAGACGAGGCGCGCGAGCGGCTTCGCGCCGCGCTTGTCGGCGACGCCGCGCTCCATCAGCACCACCGCGGCGGCCGCATCGTTGATGCCCGACGCGTTGCCCGCCGTCACCGTGCCGTTCTCCTTGGCGAACACGGGCTTGAGCTTCGTGAAGTCGTCGAGCGACGCGTCGTGGCGCACGTGCTCGTCGGCGTCGAACACGACCGTGCCCTTGCGCGACGCGATCTCGATCGGCAGGATCTGATCCTTGAAATAGCCGGATTTCGTCGCATGCGACGCGCGCCGGTGGGATTCGAGCGCGAGCGCGTCCTGCGCGTCGCGCGTGATCCCGTACTTCGCCGCGACGTTCTCGGCCGTCACGCCCATGTGAATCGACTGGAACGGATCGTTGAGCGCGCCGATCATCATGTCGACGAGCTTCGCATCGCCCATGCGCTGGCCGAAGCGCGCGGCCGGCACCGAGTACGGCGCGCGGCTCATGTTCTCCGCGCCGCCCGCGACCGCGATGTCCGCGTCGCCGAGCAGCACGTTCTGCGCGGCCGACACGATCGCCTGCAGGCCGGAGCCGCAGAGACGGTTGACCGTCAGCGCGGGCGCGTGCTGCGCGACGCCGCCGTTGATCGCCGCGACGCGCGCGAGATACATGTCCTTCGGCTCCGTGTGCACGACATTGCCGAACACGACGTGGCCGACCTCGTCGCCCGACACCTGCGCGCGCGACAGCACCTCGCGCACGACCCGCGCGCCGAGCTCGGTCGGCGCGAAGTCCTTCAGGCTGCCG
This sequence comes from Burkholderia mallei ATCC 23344, assembly GCF_000011705.1. NCBI lineage: Bacteria > Pseudomonadati > Pseudomonadota > Betaproteobacteria > Burkholderiales > Burkholderiaceae > Burkholderia > Burkholderia mallei. The sequence continues at coordinate 1,372,646 of NC_006348.1, forward strand.
CCGAAATCGCCGATCGCCGTGCGTACGCCGCTCACCACCACTACTTCGCGTTGCATCGTTGCCTCCCTCTCTTCTCTTGATGAAAACCGATGGAGCGCGCGGTCGCGGCCGCGCACGTCATGCATTCGGATCGCGCGCCGCGCGCGCGGGCTCACGCGCCCAATAGCCGCTCGACCGCGTCGCGCGACGGGATCGGCGCGACCGCGCCGAACCCTTGCGTCGATAGCGCGGCCGCCGCGTTCGCATAGCGTGCGGCCGAGAACGGATCATCGCCCGCGGCGAGCCGCGCGACGAACGCACCGCCGAAGCAGTCGCCCGCGCCCGTCGCGTCGAGCGCGTCGACGACGAAGCCGGGCACGACGCGCCGCTCGCCGGGCGTCGCGACATACGCGCCCTCGCGGCCGAGCTTCAGCGCGACGACGCGCGGCCCCAAGGCGAGCAGCGCATCGACGATCGCATCGCGCTCGTCGAGCCCGGTGAGCGCCGTCACGTCATCCCAGCTCGGCAGGCAGACATCGGTATGGCGCAGCGCCTCCGTCATCACCGCCCGCGCGCGCGGCAGCGGCCAGAGCTTGAGCCGCAGGTTCGTGTCGAAGCTCACGCGCGCGCCGTTCGCGCGCGCATGCGCGATCGCGGCGAACGCCGCATCGCACGCGCTCGTGCTGATCGCGAGGCTCACGCCCGACAGATGGACGAAGCGCGCGGCCGCGAGCGCATCGAGCGGCAGATCGCGGATCGCGTAGCAGCTCGCGGCCGAGCCCGCGCGCAGATAGTCGAACGCGTGACCGTGCTCGCCGTGCGACACGAAGTAGACGCCCGTCGGCGCGCCGTCGTCGACCCGCACATACGACGTGTCGACGCGCTCGCCGCGCCACAGATCGAGCAGCAGCCGCCCGAAATGATCGCCGCCGACCGCGGACACGAAACCGGCGCGCGCGCCTTGCCGCGCGGCGGCGATGCAGAAGTTCGACGTATCGCCGCCGAAGCCCTGCAGATAATTCGGCTCGCCCAGCCGCGCCTGGTTGAATTCGACCATCGCCTCGCCGAGCGCGAGCACGTCCGGAAACGTCGCCGGCATCGTCAGACCTCGCCCCACAGATCGTGGCCGTCGGCGCCCGTGATCTTCACGGACACGAACTCGCCGACCTTGTAGCGCTTCGACGCCTTGGCCGCCGGCTCGACATAGACGACGCCGTCGATCTCGGGCGCATCGGCCGCGGTGCGGCCGATGCCGCCTTCCGCGTTGACCTCGTCGATCAACACCTTGAGCGTCTTGCCGATCTTGCGCGCGATGCGCGCGGCGGACACCTCCTCGGCGACTTCCATGAAGCGCGCGCGGCGTGCCTCGCGCACGTCGTCGGGCAGCGCGCCGTCGAGCGCGTTCGCGCTCGCGCCCTCGACCGGAGAATACGCGAAGCAGCCGACGCGATCGAGCTCGGCCTCGCGGATGAAATCGAGGAGTGTCTCGAATTGCGCGTCGGTCTCGCCCGGAAAGCCGGCAATGAACGTGCTGCGAATCGTCAGATCCGGGCAGATCTCGCGCCACTTCTGCACGCGCTCGAGCACCCGCTCCGCGTTCGCCAGGCGCTTCATTCGCTTGAGCACCTCCGGATGCGCGTGCTGGAACGGCACGTCGAGATACGGCAGCACATGGCCCTTGAGCGGGCCTTGCGCCATCATCGGAATGATCTCGTCGACGTGCGGATACGGATACACGTAGTGCAGGCGCACCCACGCGCCGTACTGCGCGGCGAGCTCACCGAGCGCGCCGACGAGCTCGGTCATCCGCGTCTTGAGCGGCCGGCCGTTCCAGAAGCCCGTGCGGTACTTGACGTCGACGCCGTACGCGCTCGTGTCCTGCGAGATCACGAGCAGCTCCTTCACGCCGGACTTGAAGAGATTCTCGGCTTCGAGCATCACCTCGGCAACGGGCCGCGACACGAGCTCGCCGCGCATCGACGGGATGATGCAGAACGAGCAGCGGTGATTGCAGCCTTCGGAGATCTTCAGATACGCGTAGTGACGCGGCGTGAGCTTGATGCCCGCGGCCGGCACGAGGTCGACGAACGGATCGTGCGGCTTCGGCAGATGGCTGTGCACCGCCTGCATCACTTCGCCGACCGCATGCGGGCCCGTGACGGCGAGCACCTTCGGATGCACTTCCGCGATGAGGCCGGAGCCGCTCGCGCTCTTCTTCGCGCCGAGGCAGCCGGTGACGATCACCTTGCCGTTTTCGGCGAGCGCTTCGCCGATCGCGTCGAGGCTTTCCTGCACCGCCTCGTCGATGAAGCCGCAAGTGTTGACGACGACGAGATCCGCGCCGTCATAGGTGCCGGAGATTTCGTAGCCTTCGGCGCGCAGTTGCGTGATGATCTGCTCGGAGTCGACGAGGGCCTTCGGGCACCCGAGCGAAACCATACCCACCTTGGGCGCGGCGAGCGGCTTACCGCTTGATTTCAATGAATTTTCCAACTATGGCTTCCATGCATGAGGGGACGGCGTCCGCGGGCGGCACACCTTGGGTTTGCCGGCATTTTACCCTCCGCGCGGCGGCGTTTCTCCGAGGGTGCGCATCGGGCGCGAGAACGCCGCGCTGTGCGTGGCGATCGTCCGTTTGCGCGCCCGACGACAATCCCCGCGAGCCCGACCGCTCCAGGTCGCTCGCGCCCATCGCGCACACGCACGGCCCGCGCGACCGCTCCGCCGCGCGTCGGCCACGCTGCGCCGAGCACGCCGCGGCCGGCGCATTCGGCGCATCGGCACACATGCGCCGGGGTCGAAACGGCCATCGGCCGTGTCCATCGGCGGCCTCGGCGCGGCCCCAAAAAGAAACGGCGCCCGCAGGACGCCGTTCATTGCATGCGGCCGCAATGTCCGCCCGATGACGCGCGGCAAGCCGCCACTCGCCCGCAGGCGCGCGCCGAGCGTAGCCGAGGCCGCCCGGGCCGAGCCGCAATCCGAAGCTCGCGGCACGACGACTCGCGCGGCATCGCAACGCGGCCGGGTCGCGCCGCGGCCGTTGCGTAGCGAAAGCCGCCGTGCCTACTTCTTCTCCGGCTCGCTGCCCGGCGGTGTCGCCGGCTTGAACGGGAACGAACTGAACATGGTCTTCGCCTGGTTCTGCATCTGCTCCTGCATCTGCACGAACATGTTCTTCGACTGCTCGATGTAGCTCGTCATCATCCCTTGCATCATCGGCGCCTGCATGTTCATGAACTGCGACCAGACTTCCGGATTCATCGCGTTGTTCTCGTACAGGTTCTTCGACTGATCGGCGAGCTTGCTCTGGATGTCGATGAACGCCTGGATGTTCTTCTCCAGATACGTGCCCATCATGCCCTGCATCGCATGCCCGTAGAACCGGATGATCTGCGAGAGCATCGAAGACGAGAACATCGGCACGCCGCCGCTCTCCTCTTCGAGAATGATCTGCAGCAGGATGCTGCGGGTCAGGTCTTCGCTGCTCTTCGCATCGATGACCTTGAAATCCTCCTGTTCCAGCACGAGCTGCTTCACGTCGGTCAACGTAATGTAGGTGCTCGTCTCCGTATCGTACAAACGGCGGTTCGGATACTTCTTGATCAGCCGTTCGCCAGTTTTCTTTGTAGTAGTCATGTAACGCCTTTGAGCGCCTGATGCGCGCAGTGACGGCGCCCGGCGCCGCACGCGGGCGCGACCGCGCGCGGCACCGGGCGTTCCCGGAACATCCGACCCACACGGCCGGACGGCACGCGCCGCCCGGCCGCATGGCTCAGCCCATATGCAAGCCGCCGTTCAGCGAAAAATCGGCGCCCGTCGAGAACCCGGACTCTTCCGACGCGAGCCACGCGACGATCGAGCCGATCTCGTCGGGCGAGCCGAGACGGCGCACCGGAATCGTCGCGACGATCTTCTCGAGCACGTCCGGCCGAATCGCCTTCACCATGTCCGTGCCGATGTAGCCCGGCGACACCGTGTTGACCGTCACCCCCTTCGTCGCGACTTCCTGCGCGAGCGACATCGTGAAGCCGTGAATGCCCGCCTTCGCGGTCGAATAGTTGGTCTGGCCGAACTGCCCCTTCTGGCCGTTCACCGACGAGATGTTGATGATGCGCCCCCAGCCGCGCTCGACCATCCCGTCGATCACCTGCTTCGTGACGTTGAAGAGGCTCGTCAGGTTCGTGTCGATCACCGCCTGCCAATCCTCGCGGGTCATCTTGCGGAACACGACGTCGCGCGTGATGCCCGCGTTATTGACGAGCACGTCGATCTCGCCCACTTCGGCCTTCACCTTGTCGAACGCCTGCTTCGTCGAATCCCAGTCGCCGACGTTGCCTTCGGACGCGTAGAAATCGAAGCCGAGCGCCTTCTGATCCTCGAGCCATTTCACGCGGCGCGGCGAATTCGGGCCGCAGCCCGCGACCACCCTGAAGCCGTCCTTGTGCAGGCGCTGGCAGATGCTCGTGCCGATGCCGCCCATGCCGCCCGTTACGTAAGCAATTCGCTGAGACATAACCATTACTCCATTATCGTTTTGAGAAGCGCCGAGCGGCAACCTCTCCGTCGCCTGCCTGCCGATCGCCCGTTCGTCGGGCCGCGCCCGCCGGCGCGCCCCGCGCGGGTGCCTCCTGATTCGCGTTACGGACGCTCGAGCGCGAGCGCGACGCCCATCCCGCCGCCGATGCAAAGCGATGCGAGGCCGCGTTTCGCATCGCGCTTGAGCATTTCGTGCAGCAGCGTGACGAGAATCCGGCAGCCCGACGCGCCGATCGGATGGCCGATCGCGATCGCGCCGCCATTCACGTTGACCTTCGACGTATCCCAGCCCATCTGCTTGTGAACCGCGAGCGCCTGCGCGGCGAACGCCTCGTTGATCTCCATCAGGTCGAGGTCGCCCACCGACCAGCCCGCGCGCTCGAGACAGCGGCGCGACGCCGGAACGGGGCCCATGCCCATCACGCTCGGATCGACGCCCGCGTTCGCGTACGCCTTGATCCGCGCGAGCGGCTCGAGGCCGAGCGCCTCGGCCTTCTTCGCCGACATCACGAGCACCGCGGCCGCGCCGTCGTTGATGCCGGACGCGTTCGCGGCCGTCACCGTGCCTTCCTTCGCGAACGCGGGCTTCAGGCTCGCGAGCGACTCGGCCGTCACGCCGTGACGCACGAACTCGTCGGTCGCGAAACGCAGCGGCTCGCCCTTTCTCTGCGGGATCTCGATCGGCACGATCTCGTCGTCGAAGCGGCCCGCCTTCTGCGCGGCTTCCGCCTTGTTCTGCGAGAGCGCGGCGAACTGGTCCTGCGCCTCGCGCGTGATGCCGTACTCCTTCGCGACGTTCTCCGCGGTGATGCCCATGTGGTACTTGTTGTAGACGTCCCAGAGGCCATCCACGATCATGCTGTCGACGAGCTTCGCATCGCCCATCCGGAAGCCGTCGCGCGAGCCCGGCAGCACGTGGGGCGCGGCGCTCATGTTCTCCTGGCCGCCCGCGACGACGATCTCCGCATCGCCCGCGACGACCGCGTTCGCGGCAAGCATCACGGCCTTCAGGCCGGAGCCGCACACCTTGTTGATCGTCATGCCCGGCACCGCGTTCGGCAGCCCCGCCGCGATCAGCGCCTGGCGCGCCGGATTCTGGCCCGAGCCCGCCGTCAGCACCTGGCCCAGAATCACTTCGCTGACCTGCTCGGGCTTCACGCCCGCACGTTCGAGCACCGCGCGAATCACGCTCGCGCCGAGCTCCGGCGCGGCGATCTTCGCGAGCGAGCCGCCGGACTTGCCGACCGCGGTGCGCGCGGCCGATACGATCACTACGTCAGTCATTTCACTATCCTCCGGGCGCGCGCGGCACGGCGCGCCGCGAACCGCCCTGTTAAAAATCGGTCGCGACGCAAAGCGTGCTCCGCCTTGCGCCGTTCGTCAATCGCGTTGCAACACATATCGGCCGGGCGCGGGCTCGATCACCGGGAAGCGCGCGCAGCCGAGGTGCGCGCGCGGCTTCACCTTCTTGCCGCCGTACTGATCGAGCCACTCAATCCATACCGGCCACCAACTGCCAGGGTGTTCGACGGCCGCATCGAGCCAGTCGTTCGCCGATTCCGGCAGCTCCTTCGCGCTCGCGCCGTAGCTCCAGTAGCTGCGCTTGCGCTTCGCGGGCGGATTGATCACGCCTGCGATGTGGCCCGACGCGCCCAGCACGAACTTCAGCGGCCCCGTCAGCAGCGACGTCGACGCGTACGCGGTCTGCCACGGCACGATGTGATCCTCGCGCGAGCCGTAGATGAACGTCGGCACGTCGATGCGCGACAGATCGACGGGCTCGCCGCACACCGTGAGCGCATCCGGCTCGCGCAGCTTGTTTTCGAGATAGGTATTCCGCAGATACCACGCGTACATCGGGCCGGGCAGGCTCGTCGAATCGCCGTTCCAGTACAGCAGATCGAACGGCGCGGGCGTGCGGCCCTTCAGGTAGTTGTCGACGACATAGTTCCACACGAGATCGTTCGGACGCAGAAACGAAAACGTGTTCGCGAACTCGACGCCGCGCATCAAGCCCGCGGGCGCGCCGCCCTTGCCGCCGATGGTCTGCTCGCGCATCTGCACGTGCGCCTCGTCGACGAACACGTCGAGAATGCCCGTGTCGGAGAAGTCGAGCATCGAGGTGAGCAGCGTCATCGACGCGGCCGGGTGCTCGCCGCGCGCGGCGAGCACCGCGAGCGCCGTCGCAAGCATCGTGCCGCCGACGCAGAAGCCGAGCGTGTTGATCTGCTCGCGCCCGCTCACCTGCTGGACGACGTCGATCGCGGCGAGCAGGCCCTCGTCGATGTAGTCGTCCCACGTCTTGTGCGCGACCGACGCGTCGGCATTGCGCCACGACACGAGGAACACCTGATGGCCGCACGACAGCGCGTGCGCGACGAGCGAATTCTCCGGCTGCAGATCGAGGATGTAGAACTTGTTGATGCACGGCGGCACGATGAGCAGCGGCCGCTCGAAGACGGTGGCTGTCGTGGGCGTGTACTGGATCAACTGGATCAGATCGTTCTCGTAGACGACCGCGCCCGGCGTCACCGCGAGATTCTTGCCGACGACGAATTGCGATTCGTCCGTCTGCGAAATCTTGCCGCGCTGCATGTCGGCGAGCAGGTTCATCATCCCGAGACGCAGGCTCTCGCCCTGCGTCTCGACGAGATTCTTCTGCGCCTCCGGATTGAGCGCGAGGAAGTTGCTCGGCGACGCGGCGGCCGTCCACTGCTGGACCGTGAAGCGGATCCGCTCGCGCGTCTTCGGGTCGGTCTCGAGCGCGTCGGCGAGCTCCTGCAGGTAGCGCGCGTTCAGCAGATACCAGGCGGCCGCGAACCCGTGCGCGGGTGAAGCCTTCCAGGCGTCCGCGCTGAAACGCCGGTCCTTCAGCTCGGGAACGGTCGGCGTCGCGGCGCTCGCCTGCTGGATCAGCGCGAGGCAATCGCGCGAATAATCGGCCTGCAGCTTCTGCAGCCGCGCGGGCGGCACCGACGCGACGGGCGCGAGCCCCGCGAACGACGCGGCCGCGCCGGACCAATCCGGCATCGGCGGCATCGGCGGCATCGCAGGCATCGCGAACGCAAACGGCTGCGGCGGCTGGAACGCCGCGAACGGCGACGGCGACGGCGACGGTGCGTCGCCCGCGGCCGCCCGGGCCGGGTCCGCGAAGCTGCGCCACGCGCCGAGCCAGGACTCGAACAACTGTTGCATGGGCTGGGCCGCCAATCCGGCTGTGCTGCGACCCTGGGGAGTATCCGTGTGAGAGGACGTCGACGATTTTTTCGATGCTGTCATACCTGCCTTAACGGTGATTCCTCGGTGCTTCCTCGGTGTTGCCTGCGGGGACCCTGGAAATCCTGCTCGAACCGCATGAAGTCGACCACCCACTGCGCGCTCCGGCCGGCCGGACGTCGTGTTCCGGAGCGTTTCTCCAGATTCTGCCGCAGTGCAGTAGTTTTATCATTATCGTTTTCCCCATGTGATCCGTCACCTCCGACAACACATGCTTCGACAACCGGAATGATTGTTGCGGAACGCGTCGCGCGACGCGCGGCAAGGACATCCGCCCCGTGCGGGCTGCGAGAGTCTAAGCAATCTTGATGACAGCAATCGCACGGTGCGGCGCAGCAATCCGGGGCGCCGCGGCGTCGCAAAAACAGCGCCTGCCCGCCCTCCCGGCTCGCCGCGCCGGCGATGGCGCGCGGCTGCCCGCCGTCAGTCCGCGAGTCAGTCCGCGAGCCAGATCAGCGCGGCCATGCGGCCCGTCACGCGGTCGCGCCGATACGAATAAAAGCGCTCGCGCTCGGTCGCCGTGCACGCGGCGCCGCCGCTCACGCGCGTGACGCCGACGCGTGCGAGGCGCAGCCGCGCGAGCGCATAGAGATTCGCCAGATATTTGCCGGGCGCGTGCGCGCGCGCCGCGAACGCGCACTCCGTGGCCGCGTAGTCGGCAAGCGGCGCCGCATCGAGAAAGGCCGAGCGGACGTCCGCGCCGACCTCGAACGCGCCCGGGCCGATGGCCGGGCCGAGATACGCGTGCAGGCGGTCGGCACCGCCGCCCGCCAGCGCCGCGACGCGCTCGGCCGTCTTCTCGACGATGCCCGCGACGAGGCCGCGCCAGCCCGCATGCGCGGCGCCGACCGCGCGCCCCGCGTCATCGCACAGCAGCACCGGCAGGCAGTCGGCGACCATCACGACGCAGACGGCGCCCGGCGTCGCCGCGACGCTCGCATCCGCGCGCACGGCACCACCTTCGCCTGCGGCGAGCACGTCTTCCGCGCGCACCACCTCCGTGCCGTGGACCTGCTCGAGCCACGCGGCGCGCGACTGGCCCGCCAACGCGAGCAGCCGCGCGCGATTCGCTTCGACATGCGCGGGATCGTCACCCGTGTGCCGGCCGAGATTCATCCCGCCCGCGACCTCGCCGCCGTCACCGCCCCACGCGCCATAAGGCGGCTCGCTCACGCCGCCATTGCGCGTCGACACGAGCGCGCGCACGCGCGGCGGCGCCTGCCAATCGGGTTGCACGCAATCGGCCAGCGTCAGGGGTCGCAACATCGTCATCGGCAGTCAATCCTCATCATCGTCGGCATACGGCATGCCTTCATCGTAACCGTCGTCATAGACAGCGTCATCGTCGCCGAATTCCGCATCGTCCGCACCGAAGCCGAGCGCGTCGACGAGCGCCGCGAGATCGGCCGGCAGCGGCGCGCGCCATTGCATCGACCGGCCGCTCGCCGGATGCACGAGGCCGAGCCGCCAGGCGTGCAGCGCCTGCCGCGCGAAGCCGCCCGGCAGCGGCGCGACCGAGCGCTTGCCGCGCGCGCGGCCGTACACCGGATCGCCGAGCAGCGGATGCCCGACGTGCGCGCAATGCACGCGGATCTGATGCGTGCGTCCGGTTTCGAGATCGCAATGGATCGCCGATACCGGCTGGCGCGCCCACAGCGTCGTGTCGACCGTGCGGAAATGCGTGCGCGCCGGCTTGCCCGCCGCGCCCGTGACAACCGCCATCCGCGTGCGCTCGCGCGGATCGCGGCCGATCGGCGCATCGATCGTGCCCTCGTCGGGCATCCGCCCCCACGCGAGCGCGAAATAGCGGCGCTTCACCGTGCGCGCCTGCAATTGACGGACCAGGTCCGTCTGCGCGGCAAGCGTGCGGGCGACGACCATCAGGCCCGACGTTTCCTTGTCGAGCCGATGCACGATGCCGGCGCGCGGCAGGCCGGCCGCATCCGCATAGCGGTGCAGCAGGCCGTTGAGCAGCGTGCCGCTCCAGTTGCCGGCGGCAGGATGGACGACGAGGCCGGCCGGCTTGTCGACGACGACGATCGTGTCGTCCTCGTAGACGATCGACAGCGGCACCGGCTCCGGCGTGAACGCGAGTTGCTCGGGCAGCAGCTCGGGCAGCAGCTCGATCGTCGCGCCGAGCGGCACGGGCTGCCGGATCTTCGCCGGCGCGCCGCTGACGCGCACGCGGTCCGACTCGATCCACTGCTGCAGGCGGCTGCGCGAGAACTCGGGAAACAACTGCGCGAGCGCCTTGTCGAGGCGCTCGCCCGCGAGCGCGAGCGGCACGTCGACGGTGCGCGGCGCATCGGCGCCGGTATCGGCGCGCGCGGGCGCGACGAGCGTGTCGCTCGTCAGATCGTCGTCGAGCGAATCGCCCGCAGAAGCGTCGGCGGGGCTGGCGCTTGGGCTATAATCGTCGCGGTTTGACTTGCCCGCACGGGCATTCAACGAACTTGAACGGGTCATTTAGACTGGGTCACTTGAGACTTGAAGCTAGGACAATGCGAGCCCTTTTCACCATGATGCATTCGACCAAACGCGTCGCAAAACCTGCGGCCGCCTGGGCCGCGCTGGCGGCGGCCGCGGCGCTCGTCGCGGGTTGCCACGGCTTGCCGCAGAAGAGCGATGAGACGGCAACCTGGTCGAACAACAAATTATACTCAGAGGCTCAGGATGCATTGACGGGCGGCGACTGGGGCAAGTGCGCGAAGTACTTCGAGGCGCTGCAAGGCCGCGATCCGTTCGGCCACTTCGCGCAACAGGCGCAGATCAACGTCGCCTACTGCAACTGGAAGGACAACGAAACGGCCACCGCCGATCAGGCGGTCGACCGCTTCATCCAGTTGCACCCGGATCACCCGGACGTCGCGTATGCGTACTACCTGAAGGGGATGATCCACTTCAACGACGACCTGGGCCTGTTCGGCCGCTTCTCCGGCCAGGACATGAGCGAGCGCGATCCGCAGGCGCTGCGCGAATCGTACGATGCGTTCAAGGCCGTCGTCGACCGCTATCCGAAGAGCAAGTACGCGCCCGACGCGGCCGCGCGCATGCGCTACATCGTCAACGCGCTCGCGTCGCACGAAGTGCACGCGGCCGACTACTACTACCGGCGCGGCGCCTATGTCGCGGCGATCAACCGCGCGCAGCTCGCGATCAAGGAATACAAGAACGCGCCGGCGATCGAGGACGCGCTGCACATCATGATGCTGTCGTACGCGAAGCTGAATCAGCCGCAGCTCGCCGACGACACGAAGCGCGTGCTCGCCTCGACGTTCCCGGACAGCCCGTACGTGACCGGCCACGCGCGGCCGGGCTCGAAGAAATCGTGGTGGCAATTCTGAGCTGAGCGTCGCGATTCGCGCTGCGTGCGCGACCGATGGTGCGCGATCGGCGCATCGACAAAGAAACCCGGCCTGTCGAGCCGGGTTTTTCTTTTCGCGCGCGCGGCGCACCTGTCACGGCGCGCGTCGCGCGGCGGGCGCGCGTTGCGTCACGCCACGCCGCCAGCCTGCGCGCTCACGCCTGCTCGGCTTCGCGCCGCTCGGCGAAGAACTCGCGCACCACGTCGATCTCGCGCGTGCGCTTGAAAGGCGGCAGGCTCTGCCAGATGCGCCGGCCATACGGCTTGTCGACGAGGCGCGTGTCGCAGATCATCAGCACGCCGCGATCCGTCTCCGCGCGAATCAGCCGCCCCGCCCCCTGCTTCAGCGTGATGACGGCCTGCGGCAACTGATGGACGGCGAACGGGCTCAGCCCTTTTTTCGTCAGCGCATCGAGCCGCGCGGCGAGCACCGGATCGTCGGGCGGCGCGAACGGCAGCTTGTCGATCACGACGAGCGACAGCGCGTCGCCGCGCACGTCGACGCCTTCCCAGAAGCTCTGGCTGCCGACGAGAATCGCGTTGCCGTAGGCGCGAAAGCGGTCGAGCAGTTCGGTGCGGCTCGCATCGCCCTGTACGAGGAGCGGCGTGCTCCAGCCGCGCGCGTCGATCGTGTCGCGCAACTTCATCGCGATTCGGTCGACCGCGCGCAGCGTCGTGCACAGCACGAACACGCCGCCGCCCGACGCCTCGATCGCCGGCAGCGCGGCGTCGAACACCGCGTCGGTGAACGCGGGCGACGACGGCTGCGGCAGGTTCCTCGGCACGTACAGAAGCCCTTGCGCCTGATAGTCGAACGGGCTCGGCAGCGTCATCGAACGGCGCGAACTGAGGCCCATCTGCGCCGCGTAGTGCGTGAAATCGCCACGCACCGACAGCGTCGCCGACGTGAAGATCCACGCGCGCGGCACGCCCGCGCGCTGCTTCGCGAAAATCGGCGCGACCGACAGCGGCGTTTCGTGCAACTGAACGGTATGCGCGAACACCTCGACCCAACGCACCTTCTCGGCCGGATCGCCGTGCTCGCCCGTTTGCGCGGCGGGCTTCGCGTCGGCCGCGTCGGCCGCGCCGTCCTGCGCGCCGGGCGCGACCCAGCCCGCCAGCAGATCCTGCAGCTCGCGCGCGCGGCGCTGGCACGCGGCGATCGATTCGGCACGCTCCGCCTGCCCCGCAAGCGCCGTCGACAGCGCATCGAGCGCCGCGTCGAGCGCATCGAGCGCGCCGAACAGCGGATGACCGTCGCCGAGCTGCGCGAGCGACATCCGGACGATGCCGTCGTCGGCGAACGCGAGCCGCACGTCGCGCGCCGCACGCTCGAGCGCGCCGCCGAGCTTCACCCATTCGACCGCGTCGCGCGCGTGCGCGAGGCCTTCGGCCACCGCGTCGCGCGCGAGCTCGAGCAGTTGCGTCGTCGATAGCGTCTCGCCGAAAAAGAGCGTCGCGGTCTCGGGCAACTGGTGCGCCTCGTCGAAGATGATCGTGTTCGCGCTCGGCAGCAATTCGGCCATCCCGGTGTCGCGCAACATGATGTCCGCGAAGAACAGATGGTGATTGACGACGACGATATCCGCCTGCTGCGCCTCGCGGCGCGCCTGCATCACGAAGCAGTCCTTGTAATGCGGACATTCCTGGCCGAGGCAGTTGTCACGCGTGGACGTAACCATCGACCACACGGGCGACGTCTCCGGCACGCTCGCGAGCTCGGCCTTGTCGCCGCTCCGGGTGATCTTCGCGAAGCGGAGGATGTCCTGCAGGTACGCGGTGTCCTGCCGCGACGGCAGGCGGCCGTTGTCGGCGGTCCGCTGCAGATAGTAGTGGCACAGGTAGTTCGCGCGCCCCTTGAGCATCGCGACCGTCACCGGCACCGCGAGCGCGTCGCGCACCGTCGGGATGTCGCGCTGGAACAATTGATCCTGCAGGTGCTTCGTGCCCGTCGACACGATCACCTTGCCGCCCCAGAGCATCGCCGGGACGAGGTATGCGTATGTCTTGCCGGTGCCGGTGCCGGCCTCGACGATCAACGTATTGTCGCCGCTGTCGGCGCTCTCGTCGCCGGGCGGCGCGGCGCACGCATCGTCACGGCCGGCGGCTGCGCCGTCCTGCATGCGCCGCGCGGGGCGCTTGCGCGTCTCGAAGATCTCGGGCTCCGGCATCAGCTTGCCCGACGCCTCCATCGCGGCGGCAACGGCGCGCGCCATGTCGATCTGCGAAGCGCGCGGACGATAGTTGTCGAGCGCGCGCGCAAACAGGCCGCCCTCGCCAAAGATGGCGTCAAGCTCGACGATACGCTTTACGCTCGGCGTGTACGCGCCCGTGGCGGCGCCGGACGTGGGGGAACGTGCGGCGGACGGATCGTCGCGCCGCGCGTCGGGATGGGCATCAAGCGGTGAATTCAAGGCAAGCGGTTCCTAATATCATCCGGCGCCTGCCGCGGCGCCGGCGCTTGCCAGGCCGCGCGTCAGGCGCGCTTATCCGGTTCGAGCTGCGATTGCAGCATGATGATCTTGTCTTTGGCCAGCAGCTTTTCCTTCTTCAGCCGGTGCAGCGTCAGGTCGTCGATGTCGGAACGTCCCTCCTTCTGCTCGATCTCGCGGGCCAGCTGCTGGTGCAGCTCCTGCAAAGAAACCAGTCGGTTGTACAGCTCCTGTTGCGTTTCCGCCGAACGGGTTTGCATACTTCGCCTCCTCACTGAATCGGCATGCCGGCCGAACCGCCCGCATGCCCGAGATTGCCTTGCGAAACCACCACCCAACGCTACCGCGTGTACCCCTGCTGCCAGCCGCTACTGCTGCTGCTTTTGCTTCGCCTTCTCGGCGGCCTGCCGCTGGCGCTCGTCGACATCCGCCTTGTGCTGCGCCGCATCACGCTGCTTCTGTTCGTAGCGTGCGGCGTTCTCCGCTCGCTGCTGCGCATCCTTGGCCGCCTGCGCATGCGCCGCGTCGAGCTTGCGCTGGAATTCGGCCTGCTTCGCGTCGTACGCCTGCTGGTTCGCCGCGCGTTGCGGCGCCTGCGCGTCGCGCTGCGCGCGCTTGAGCGCGTTTTCCTGCTGCTTGCCTTCGTACGCGGCCGCGTTCGCCTGTTCGTCCGCCGCGCGCTGCGGCGCCTGCGCCTGCCGCTCGGCTTCCTTCAGCGCGAGCTGCCGGTCGCGCTCCTGCGCGCGCACCGCCCGCTGCTCGTCGTCTAGCGCGAGCTGCTCCTGGCTGATGTTCGCACGCTCGGCCCGCATCGTTTCGCGCGCCTTGTCCAGGCAGTGATTGACGAAGAACGTGCTGTAACAATTGTGCTGAGCCACCGCATAACGATAGTCGTTTTCCGCGGTGCGTTGATTGAGCACTTTTTGACGCGCGTCGAAATTCGCCGGCGCGGCAAACGCGCCCGCATCGGCTGCGGCGGCGGGCGACGTCGCGGCAGGTGCCGGCGTCTGCGCGACGCCGGCGACGGGCGCGCAGGAGAGCGTCGCCGCTAGCGCAACGGCGAACGCGACAACGGAAAATCGGGAGGTAGGCAACGTCGTAGGAAAGCTGCGGATCATGGGGCAAATTCTAACACCCGCGGCTAGACCCTTTCGCATTTATGGCAAAATGCCCCGCTCCATTCACCCGCCCGGTCCGGCCGACGGCGCAGCCGGCCGGACCGGGCGATTTCTGCAGGCAGTAGACGCACATCACGACATGACGGAAACCGTAGCACTCAAGATCGTACAGCGCATCGCCGACGAACTCTCGGTCCAGCCGCGGCAGGTCGCCGCGGCGGTGCAACTCCTCGACGAAGGCTCCACCGTTCCGTTCATCGCCCGCTACCGGAAGGAAGTCACGGGCAATCTGGACGACACGCAGTTGCGCCAGCTCGAAGAGCGCCTGCTGTATCTGCGCGAGCTCGAGGAACGCCGCGCGACGATCATCGCGAGCATCGACGAGCAGGGCAAGCTGACGGACGAACTGCGCGCGGCGATCGACGCGGCCGACAGCAAGCAGACGCTCGAGGATCTGTACCTGCCGTACAAGCCGAAGCGCCGCACGCGCGCGCAGATCGCCCGCGAAGCCGGGCTCGAGCCGCTCGCGCAGGCGCTCCTCGCGAATCCGCTGCTCGATCCCCAGGCGGAAGCGGCCGCGTACGTGAACACGGATCGCGGCGTCGCCGACGTGAAGGCGGCGCTCGACGGCGCGCGCGACATCCTGTCCGAGCAATTCGGCGAGACGGCCGAACTGCTCGGCAAGCTGCGCGACTATCTGTTCGAGCGCGGCGTCGTGTCGTCGGCCGTCGTCGACGGCAAGCAAGGCGAGGAAGGCGAGAAATTCCGCGACTACTACGACTACTCGGAAACGATCAAGACCGTGCCGTCGCACCGCGCGCTCGCGCTGTTCCGCGGCCGCAACGCCGGCGTGCTGACCGTGAAGCTCGGCCTCGGCGAAGAGCTCGATGCGCAGGTGCCGCACCCGGGCGAGGCGATGATCGCGCGCCATTTCGGGATCGCGAACCAGAACCGGCCGGCCGACAAGTGGCTGTCCGACGTGTGCCGCTGGTGCTGGCGCGTGAAGGTGCAGCCGCACATCGAAACCGAATTGCTCACACAATTGCGCGAGACGGCCGAGCATGAGGCGATCCGCGTGTTCGCGCGCAACCTGAAGGACCTGCTGCTCGCCGCGCCCGCGGGCCCGAAGGCCGTGATCGGTCTCGACCCCGGCCTGCGCACGGGCGTGAAGGTCGCCGTCGTCGACCGCACGGGCAAGCTGCTCGCGACCGACACGATCTATCCGCACGAGCCGCGCCGCGACTGGGACGGCTCGCTCGCGAAGCTCGCGCGCCTCGCCGCGCAGACGCAGGCCGAGCTCGTCAGCATCGGCAACGGCACCGCGTCGCGCGAAACCGACAAGCTCGCGAGCGAGCTGATCGCCAAGCATCCCGAGCTCAAGCTGCAGAAGATCGTCGTGTCGGAGGCGGGCGCGTCCGTCTACTCGGCGTCGGAGCTCGCCGCGAAGGAATTCCCCGAGCTCGACGTGTCGCTGCGCGGCGCGGTATCGATCGCGCGCCGGCTGCAGGATCCGCTCGCGGAGCTCGTGAAGATCGAGCCGAAGGCGATCGGCGTCGGCCAGTATCAGCACGACGTGAACCAGCGCGAGCTCGCGCGCTCGCTCGACGCGGTCGTCGAGGATTGCGTGAACGCGGTCGGCGTCGACGCGAACACCGCGTCTGCCGCCCTCCTCGCGCGCGTGTCGGGCCTGAACTCGACGCTCGCGCGCAACATCGTCGACTATCGCGACGCGAACGGCCCGTTCCCGTCGCGCGAGCACCTGCGCCGCGTGCCGCGCCTCGGCGACAAGACGTTCGAGCAGGCGGCGGGCTTCCTGCGCATCAACGGCGGCGAGAATCCGCTCGACCGCTCGTCGGTGCACCCGGAGGCATACCCCGTCGTCGAGCGGATGCTCGCGAAGATCAGCAAGCGCATCGACGACGTGCTAGGCAACCGCGACGCGCTCGCGGGCCTGTCGCCCGCCGAATTCGTCGATGAACGTTTCGGTTTGCCGACCGTGCGCGACATCCTGTCCGAGCTCGAGAAGCCCGGCCGCGATCCGCGCCCCGAATTCAAGACCGCGACATTCCGCGAAGGTGTCGAGAAAGTGTCGGATCTCGCGCCGGGGATGGTGCTCGAAGGCGTCGTGACGAACGTGGCGGCATTCGGCGCGTTCGTCGACATCGGCGTGCATCAGGACGGGCTCGTCCACGTGTCCGCGATGTCGACGAAATTCATCAAGGATCCTCACGAAATCGTGAAGGCCGGCCAGGTCGTCAAGGTGAAGGTGCTCGACGTCGATGTGAAGCGCCAGCGGATTTCGCTGACGATGCGGCTCGACGACGACGCGGCGCCCAGCGCGCCCGGCAATCGCGGCGGCGCCGAGCGCGGCGCAATGCGCGGCGGCGCCCGGGCGCAGCGCTCGCGCGAGCCGGAACCGGCGGGCGCGATGGCCGCCGCGTTCGCAAAGCTCAAGCAGCGTTGAGCGCGCTGCGCCGGTAGCGAAAAAGCCCGCTTCGCAGCGGGCTTTTTTTCGCCGTGAAACCGGCGTCGGCGTGACGAATCGACATCGGGCACCGGCAACGTCGGCGGCCGTTCATGCCGCTAAATGGAAAACCGCCGCGCGGGTCGCCCGCTTTCAGCCGCGCCCCCCGGCGGACGACATGCGGCATTTCCATGCCCGACACGCCGCCCGACGACGCCGAACGGCGCTCGCCGCTCAGATCTCGATTTTCGTGCCGAGCTCGACGACGCGGTTCGCCGGGATCGCGAAGAAATCCGTCGGCTTCGCGGCGTTCTGGTGCATCCATGCGAACACGCGCTCGCGCCAGATCGACATGCCCGGCAGATGGGTCGGCACGACGGTTTCGCGCGCGAGGAAAAACGACGTGTCCATCAGCTCGAACGTCATGCCGCGCTGGCGCGCGACCTCCTCGAGCACGGCCTTCACGTCCGGCGTCTCGTTAAAGCCGTATTCCGCCTTGACGATGTAGAGCCCCTCGCCCGCATCATGGACCGTCACTCGTTCGTGGTCCTTCACATACGGGATGTCGCGCGTGACGAACGTCATGAAGATCGTGCGCTCGTGCAGCACCTTGTTGTGCTTCAGGTTGTGCAGGAGGCTCACCGGCACGAGCGTATCGTTGCCCGTCAGATAGATCGCGGTGCCCGACACGCGGTGCGGCGGATGCGCGAGCAGCCCCTGCAGGAACGGCGCGAGCGGAATGCCGTCTGCGGCGGTGCGCTCCTTGACGATGTGACGCCCCTTGTACCACGTCATCAGCAGGAAGAACAGCAGCGCGCCGATGCCGAGCGGCAGCCAGCCGCCCTGCTCGACCTTCAGCAGGTTCGCGCCGAAGAAGCCGAGATCGATGACGAGGAACACGCCGATGATCATCGCGACAAGCAGCTTGTTCCAGTTCCAGACCTTCACCATCACGACGGCGGCGAGGATCGTCGTGATCACCATCGTCGCCGTCACCGCGATGCCGTACGCGGCCGCGAGGTTGTCGGAGCTCTTGAAGCCGATCACGATGCAGAGGATCACGAACAACAACAGCCAGTTGACGACGGGCACGTAGATCTGCCCGATCGCGAGCTCCGACGTATGCAGGATCTTCATCCGCGGCACGTAGCCGAGCTGGATCGCCTGGCTCGTCAGCGAATACGCGCCCGAGATCACCGCCTGCGAGGCGATGACGGTCGCGACCGTGGACAGCACCACGAGCGGCAGCGCCGCCCATTGCGGCGCGAGCAGGAAGAACGGATTTTCGATCGCCTTCGGATCGAGCAGCAGCAGCGCGCCCTGGCCGAAGTAGTTGAGCACGAGCGACGGCATCACGAGCACGTATGCGGCGAGCCGGATCGGCTTCGCGCCGAAGTGCCCCATGTCCGCGTAGAGCGCCTCCGCGCCCGTCAGCACGAGCACGACCGAGCCGAGCACGACGTACGCGAGCAGCACGTGCTCGGACATGAACGAAAACGCGTAATACGGATTGATCGCCGAGACGATCATCGGCGCGCGCGCGATGTGATAGATGCCGAGCGCGGCGATCGTCACGAACCAGAGCAGCATGATCGGGCCGAACAGCTTGCCGACCGTCGCCGTGCCGTGCCGCTGGATCCAGAACAGCGCGATCAGGATCACGATCGTGATCGGCAGCACGAGGTGCGACAGTTGCGGTGTCGCGACTTCAAGCCCTTCGACCGCCGACATCACCGAGATCGCCGGCGTGATCACCGCGTCGCCGTAGAACATGCATGCGCCGAAGATGCCGAGCGCCATCATCAGGCCGGTGATGCGCGATTTCGGATTCAGCGGCCGCAGCGACAGCGCCATCAGCGCGAGCACGCCACCCTCGCCGTTATTGTCCGCGCGCATCACGAACAGCACGTACTTGATGCCGACGACGAGGATGATCGCCCAGAACAACAGCGAGATCACGCCGAGAATCGCGCTGGGCGTGAGGGGAATGCCGTGGGCCGGACTGAACGCTTCCTTGAGCGAGTACAGCGGGCTCGTGCCGATGTCGCCGAAAACCACGCCGATCGCGGCGATCGCGAGCGATTGCAGCGAATGCTGGCGCATGGACGAGTGATTCGTGTCGGTCATAAAAGCGGTATAAATCCGTGCTGGGGTCGGAAAAACGAGCGCTATTCTAACTGGGCACGCAAAAATGCCGCCCACTGGTGTTGTCAGCACACCACTTGCTGCGGCGCGCCAAGTGTAGCATGGGGGCGCAACGCCCCCTGCCGCGATGGGGCGTCATGATAGCCGGCCGCGGGCGCCGCGCCTACCCTCGCCGCGCGATTCTTCGGATACCGTAAAGACCGGGTAAAAAAATCGGGCGAAAAAAACGGCGCCGTCGAGGCGCCGTTTCTCCGGGGCGACGTCCGTTGCGCTTATGCGGCGGACGCGTCGTCGCGCTGCGCGTTGCCGCGCTTGATCCATGCCGCGAGATTGTGCGGACGCACGGTATCCCACTCTTCGAACGGCTGATGAATCCACGGATTCGTCGGCAGATACTGAACGTGATAGTCGGGCTTCACCTTCGAGCAGCCCTTGTAGCAGAGCACCGCCGAGCGCACGGCCGTCACGGCCGGATAACGCTCCTTCAGGTGCTGCTGCACGCGCGCGAGCGTCACGCCCGAATCGACGAGATCGTCGACGAGCAGCACGTTGCCCGTCAGTTCGCCGCGCGTCATCGTGATGTACTGCGCGATATCGAGATCGCCCTGCTGCGTGCCCGCCGCTTCGCGGTACGAGCTCGTCGCGAGAATCGCGAGCGGCAGATCGTAGATGCGCGAAAGCTGATCGCCCACGCGCAGCCCGCCGCGCGCGAGACACAGGATCTTGTCGAACTTCCATCCGGAATCGTGCACGGCGAGCGCGAGCATCTCGATCAGCCGGTGGTATTCGTCCCAGCCGACCCAGAGATTCTTGTCGTCGTTGCGCGGATCGGACATCGTGATCGAGGCTGTGAGGTTCTGCGTCATCTGCAATTACACCTTGAACGGATGACGCAGCAGGATCGTCTCGTCGCGATCCGGGCCCGTGGACACCATGTCGATCGGCACGCCGGCCACTTCCTGCACGCGCGTCAGGTACGCACGCGCGTTCGCGGGCAGCGCGTCCCACGAGTCGATGCCGACCGTGCTTTCCTTCCAGCCGCCGAACGTCTCGTAGACGGGTTCGCAGCGCGCGACTTCGGCCGCGCCGCGCGGCAGCAGATCGACGTCTTCACCGTCGATCTTGTAGCCGACGCACAGCTTCACTTCGTCGAGGCCGTCGAGCACGTCGAGCTTCGTCATGCACAGGCCCGACACGCCGTTGATCTGGATCGAGCGGCGCAGCGCGGCCGCGTCGAGCCAGCCGGTGCGGCGCGGGCGGCCCGTGACGGAGCCGAATTCCTTGCCGACGTTCGCGAGCGTGATGCCGATCTGATCCTGGCGGCTCGGATTGTCCGCGTCGTACAGCTCGCTCGGGAACGGGCCCGAGCCGACGCGCGTGCAATACGCCTTCGTGATGCCGAGGATGTAGTCGAGCTTCTGCGGGCCGACGCCCGCGCCCGCCGCCGCCGCGCCCGCGACGCAGTTGCTCGACGTGACGAACGGATAGGTACCGTGGTCGATGTCGAGCAGCGTGCCCTGCGCGCCTTCGAACAGCAGGTTGCGGCCCGCGTGGTTTTCTTCGTACAGGCGGCGCGACACGTCCGTGACCATCGGCTTCAGGCGATCCGCGTAGCCGAGCATCGTGTCGAGCGTCGCCTGGAAATCGACGGCCGCGCCGCCGAGATACTGCGTCAGCACGAAATTGTGGAAGTCGAGATTCTCGCGCAGGCGGTCGGCGAACGTTCTCGCGTCGAACAGATCCTGCACGCGCAGCGCGCGGCGGCCGACCTTGTCCTCGTATGCGGGGCCGATGCCGCGGCCCGTCGTGCCGATCTTGCCCGCGCCCCTGCGCGCCTCGCGCGCCTGGTCGATCGCGATGTGATACGGGAGAATCAGCGTCGTCGCCTCGGAAATGAACAGGCGCTCGCGAACGGACAGGCCGGCTTCTTCCAGCTCGCCGATTTCCTTGAACAGTGCCTCGGGGGAGAGGACGACGCCGTTGCCGATGTAGCAGGCGACGCCTTCACGCATGATGCCCGACGGGATGAGGCGCAAGATGGTCTTCTTGCCGCCGATGATGAGGGTGTGGCCGGCGTTGTGGCCGCCCTGGAAACGCACGACGCCCTGAGCGTGGTCCGTCAGCCAGTCGACGATCTTGCCTTTGCCTTCATCACCCCATTGAGTCCCCACGACGACGACGTTGCGCCCGGGAGTCACGTTCACTGCGCTGGCAGACATGTTGATTCGTTAGCTGGTTAAAAACGTATTCTACCTAGGTTCGCCGCCGGTTCCGAATTTTTCCGTTTCGCTTCAACGACATTGCACGCCGAACGCGCATCGGAAGCCCGGCGGCGCGGCGCGTTCAG
The DNA here is from genome assembly GCF_000011705.1 of Burkholderia mallei ATCC 23344. Classification (NCBI taxonomy): domain Bacteria; kingdom Pseudomonadati; phylum Pseudomonadota; class Betaproteobacteria; order Burkholderiales; family Burkholderiaceae; genus Burkholderia; species Burkholderia mallei. The sequence continues at coordinate 1,394,307 of NC_006348.1, forward strand.
CGGGGCTCGATCACCCACGCGCCGTCGCGCTCGACGAGTGCGCGGTCGCACGCGAATTCGTCGAGCACGTGATCGTGCCCCGGCAGCGCCTGAATCACGACCTCGCCCGCGTCGCGCAGCGCGCCGACCGCCGCGCGCAGCGCGTCGTCCTGCTTCCACGGCGCGAGAATCGCAGCGCCGCGCGCCTCCACGGGCGAGATCCGCGCGATTTCGCGCAGATCGAGCGAAAAGCCCGTCGCGGGCCGCGCGCGGCCGTACGCCTGGCCGACGTGGTCGTAGCGGCCGCCGTGCGCAACCGCGTTCGGCACGCCGTCGACGTACGCGGCGAACATCGCGCCGCTGTGATACGCATAGCCGCGCAAATCGGCCAGATCGATCGCGACCTCCGCATCCTTCACCTGCGCGGCGAGATGCGCGAGATCGTCGAGCGCGCGGGCGATCTCCGGCAGCGCGGGCAACAAGCGGCGCGCGTCGTCGAGCACCGATGCGTCGCCGTACAGGCGCGGCAGCGCGCGCAGCGCGGCGCGCGTATCGGCGCCGAGGTCGTCGGTCAGCTCGTTCAGGCGCGGCACGTCCTTGCCCGCGAGCGCCTCGTAGAGCGCCTCGCCGCGCTCGGCCGCCGCCGCGTCGCGCGCGAAGAGCGCGGCCAGCACGCCCGCGTGGCAGAGGTCGAGCCGGATTTTCTTCAGACCCGTCAGATGCAGCGCGTCGAGCATCAACTGCTGGATCTCCTGATCGGCCTCGAGGCCCGCGTGCCCGTAGATTTCCGCGCCGATCTGCAACTGCTCGCGGCTCGCGTGCAACCCGCGCGGACGCGTGTGCAACACCGGGCCCGCGTAGCAGAGGCGCGTCACGCCCTGGCGGTTCAGCAGGTGCGCATCGATGCGCGCGACCTGCGGCGTCATGTCGGCGCGCAAGCCGAGCGTGCGGCCCGACACCTGATCGACGAGCTTGAACGTGCGCAGGCGCAGCTCGTTGCCGCCGCTCGTCAGCAGCGATTCCAGATACTCGAGCAGCGGCGGCATGACCATTTCGTAGCCGTACGAACGAAAGCGATCGAGCAGCCTGCGGCGCAGCTCCTCGATCTTGCGCGCCTCCGACGGCAGCACGTCGGCAATATTCTCGGGAAGTAACCAGGTCGACATCGTTGCGGTCCTACGACAGGAAACACGGCGCGCGACGCGCGCCTCGGATTGGAATCGGGTCGGCGCCCCGGCGGATCGCCGGCCGGCGCCGAACGGGCGCGGGCGGCTGGATCAGGTGACGAGCAGAAGCAGCACAAGCCCGAGCGCCATCACGATGAACCCGCCGATCCGGATATGGTGCGGGGGCCGCTCCGCTATTCTACGGAACGTGTCGCGCCAGGCGCTCGGAAACACGAACGGAAAGGCGCCCTCGATGATGAGCATCAGCGCGAGAGCAAGCAGTAACGAGCCAGCGAGATCCATGCAGACGACGACGCCCCTTGCACATCAACGGTTGCGGGGCGCGGCAGCCGGCGCCGCGGCGCCGCCCGTCGGGCTGCGCATGAAGCGGAAGAACTCGCTGTCCGGATCGACGACGATCACGTCGTTCGGCTTGAAGCTGTTCCGATACGCCTGCAGGCTCGCGTAGAACTGATAGAACTGCGGATCGCGGCCGAACGCGTCGGCGGCGATCGACGCGGCCTTCGCGTCGCCCTCGCCCTTGATCGACTGCGCGGACTTGTAACCTTCCGCGAGAATCGTCTGCTGCTGCCGGGCCGCCTCCGCCTTGATTTCCTCCGCTTGCGCCGCACCCTCCGCGCGCTCGCGGTCGGCCTCGCGCTGCAGTTCGGCCGTCATCCGCTGATACGCGCCGTCCGCTTGCGCGGCGGGCAGATCGACGCGCGTCAGTTGCACGTCGACGATGTCGATGCCAAGCGGCGCCGCGTCGGCCTGCAACGCGCGCTTCGCGTCGTCGGCGATCGCACGCTGGCTGCCGAGCGCATCGTCGAGATCGCGCTTCGCGAACGCGGCGCCGAGCGCGCCCTTGGCCGCCGCCGTCAGGCGGTCCGCCTCGCCGCGCGGCGCGCCGCCCGTTTCCTTGTAGTACTTGAGCGCGTCGGCGATCCGGTATTTGACGACGGGGCTCACGAGCACGTCGCTCTTGTCCTTCGTCGCGAGGCTCAACGGATCGGCGGAGTCGAGCGTCTGCACGCGGACATCGACGAGCGTCGCGGTTTGCAGCGGCTGCGGCAGCTTGAAATGCAGACCGGGGCCGGCAAGCGCCGGCGTGCCGCCGTCGCGCGAAGACAGCACGGCCGTGTGGCGCGGATCGACGACGAGCACCGTCGACGAGGCCACCAGCGCGACGATGACGATCGCTACGACGAGCGCAATGATTCGGTTCATGTTGATGCGCTCCTCGTTACTGCAGATCGTCGGTGCGCGACCGGCTGCGCAACGCCTCGCGCGAGCGCGAATCGCTGCCGGACGCCGGGCTCGCCGCCGCGGGCGCCGCCACGCGCGGCGCGCTCGCGGCGGCTGCGGCCGACGCCGGCGCGGGCGCTTGCGCGCCGCTCGCGGGCGGCGCGACGCCGGCGCTCGCGGCCTCGGCGGCACGCTGGCGGCCCGCCTCGACGATCTTGTCGAGCGGCAGATACAGCACGCTGTTGCCCGCCTTGTTGCCGACGTACACCTTCGTCGTGTTCGAATAGATCTCCTGCATCGTCTCGAGATACATCCGCTCGCGGATCACCGCGGGCGCCTTCGAGTACTGCGCGTAGACCTGCTTGAAGCGTTCCGCGTCGCCCTCGGCCTGCGCGACGACGCGCTCGGCGTACGACTTCGCGTCGTCGACCATCTTCGCCGCGTCGCCCTGCGCGCGCGGCAGCAATTCGCTTGCATACGCCTGCGCGGCGTTCTTCGCGGCCTCGCTGTCCTGACGCGCTTTCGCGATGTCGTCGACGGCGGCCTGCACCTGCTCGGGCGGCGAAACGCTTTGCACGGTCACGCCCGTCACGACGAGGCCCGTGCGGTAGCGGTCGAGGTCGCGCTGGATCGCTTTCGAAAGCGCGTCGCGCAATGCGTCGCGATCCTGCGCGAGCACCTCGTCCGCGCGCCTCGCACCGACGATCTCGCGCACCGCCGCCTGCGCGGCCTGCGATACGCTGCGCTCGGGATCGACGGCGTGAAACAGATAGTCGGTGGGCGACCCGACCCGATATTGAACGGCGAAGCGCACGTCGACGATATCGGCGTCGCGCGTGAGCATCGACGCGTCCTTCACGTTCGCGAGCCGCACCACGTTGTTGCGGCCGATCTCGATCGAGCGCACCTGCGCGGTGTCGACGATCTCGTGCGATTCGAACGGATACGGCAGACGCCAATGGACGCCGTCGCCGACCGAGCCCTTGTATTGGCCCAAGCGCAGCACGACGCCCGTCTGGCCGTCCTGGACGATGAAGATGCCGCTGCCGAGATAGATCGCGATCAGCACGCCCGCGACGATGCCGACGCCGACGCGCGCGTCGCGCCCGTTGTCGGGACGAAAGCCGTTGTTGCCGCCGCCCTTGCCGCCGAACCAGCCGCTCAGGCGACGGTTGAAGTTCCGCCACATTTCGTCGAGATCCGGGGGGCCGTCGTCGCGCCCGTTCGGGCGCTTCGACTCGTTCGCGCGCGGCTTGTCGCCGTTGCCGCCGCGTCCCCAGCGGGGATCGTTGATCGACAGCAAGGCGCGCATTCGCCGCCAGGTACTCCGCTCGTTGTAGTCGTTCACCTGTGTTTGTTCACCAGATTGGCGCAACTTGATCGGCCGCAGCCGTCAGCGCCCGTGTTCGGAAACCGGGTGGTCTTCGTGTGGTAGCGCCGGCGCGCCGTCGAGCGGCGCGGCGCCGACAAGATGTTCCGCGGTAGCGATCTCGGCGATGGCGGCACGCAGCGAATCCAGACCCTGGCCCGTGCGCGCGCTCAAAAAGACGCGCGAAATATTACCATACTCGTCCCGCTCGACCGCGCCGCCGCGGGCCGCGAGCTCGGGCACCGCGTCGATCTTGTTGAACACGAGAATCTGGCGGATCGAATCCGCCCCGATTTCGCGCAGCACGTCGTTCACTTGCTCGATCTGCTCGAGCCGCACCGCGCTCGACGCATCGACCACATGCAGCAGCAGATCCGCGTGAATCGTCTCCTCGAGCGTCGCGCGGAACGCCGCGACGAGCTGGTGCGGCAACTCGCGAATAAAGCCGACGGTATCGGACACGACGATCTGCCCGACCTCGTCGCCGAGATACACGCGCCGCGACGTCGTGTCGAGCGTCGCGAACAGCTGGTCGGCCGCATACGCCTGCGCTTTCGTCAGCGCATTGAACAGCGTCGACTTGCCCGCGTTCGTATAGCCGACGAGCGACACCGACAGCGTGCCGCTGCGCGCGCGCTGCCGGCGCTGCGTGTGATGCTGGCGGCGCAGCTTGTCGAGCCGCGATTTCAGCATCTTGATGCGCTCGCCGATCAGTCGGCGGTCGGTTTCGAGCTGCATCTCGCCGGGGCCGCGCAAGCCGATGCCACCCTTTTGCCGCTCGAGGTGGGTCCAGGCCCGAATCAGGCGGGTCGCGAGGTACTGCAGCTGCGCGAGCTCGACCTGCAGCTTGCCTTCGTGGCTGCGCGCGCGCTGCGCGAAGATGTCGAGAATGAGGCTCGTACGATCGATGACGCGCCGATTAAGCACTCGCTCCAGATTGCGTTGCTGGGCGGGTGCGAGCGCGTGATTGAAGATGACGATTTCGACGTCGTTCGCTTCGCAGGCAAGCCGCAGTTCGTCGGCTTTGCCGCTGCCGACGAACAAGGCGGCGTCGGGGCTGGAGCGGCGGCCCGTCAGCGTGACGGCGGGATGGGCGCCCGCGCTGGAGGCGAGCAGGCTGAGTTCTTCGAGACTGGCTTCGAAATCGGTCTTGCCGAAATCGATGCCGACTAACGCTGCGTTGATCAAATTATCGGAGGTCAAGATAAGGCGGCTGGCATCGGCTGCCGACGGCGACGCAAGCCAGCCGCGGCAATGGGTTAGGACGCTGCTTCCGCATCCGGGTGGAAGTTCACCGGACGCGCCGGCACGACCGTCGAAATGGCGTGCTTGTAAACCATCTGGGTAACCGTGTTCCGGAGCAACACGACGTACTGGTCGAACGATTCGATGTTCCCTTGGAGCTTGATGCCGTTCACGAGATAGATCGAAACCGGCACGTGCTCTTTACGCAGTGCGTTCAAAAACGGGTCTTGTAACAATTGCCCTTTGTTGCTCATGGCGTACTCCATCTTTTTTGCAGGTTGATCTAGATTGGGGCGAAGAAAAAGAGATCCGCCGCCAATCGCTACACTATAGCCGATTTTGTCCACCCCGCCCGGCTCTGCCGTCCGGCCGACGCGGCGTGCGCCGCTCAGTCCTTGTCGGCGTACGGGTTCGTCGACGAGCGGAACTCTATGCGCAATGGAGTGCCCGTCAGCGAGAAAGTTTCGCGAAAGCGATTCTCGAGATAGCGCTTGTACGTTTCCGTCACGGCGTCGAGCGCGTTGCCGTGGATCACGATGATGGGCGGATTCTGTCCGCCCTGGTGCGCATAGCGCAGCTTCGGCCGCACCGGGCCGCGGCGGCGCGGCTGCTGGAACTCGACCGCCTCGATCAGCGCGCGCGTGAGCTTCGGCGTCGGCAGCTTCTTCATCGCGGCCGCGTAGGCGTCGTCGACCGAACGCATCAGCGCGCCGATGCCGGTTTTCTCCGCGGCCGAGATGAAATGGAACTTCGCGAACTCGAGGAATTTCAGCTTGCGCGCGAGATCCGCCTTCGTCCGCTCGCGCACGTGCGGATCGAGCCCGTCCCATTTGTTCACGCCGACGACGAGCGCGCGGCCCTGCTCGACGACGAAGCCCGCGATGTGCGCGTCCTGATCGGAAATATCCTGGCGCGCATCGAGCAGAAGAATCACCACGTTCGCGTCGGAGATCGACTGCAACGTCTTCACGACCGAGAACTTCTCGATCGCCTCGAACACCTTGCCGCGCCGGCGCAGGCCCGCCGTGTCGATCAGCGTGTAGTGCTTGCCGTTGCGCTCGAAGTCGACGTAGATCGAATCGCGCGTCGTGCCGGGCATATCGAACGCGATCACGCGGTCTTCGCCGATCAACGTGTTGACGAGCGTCGACTTGCCGACGTTCGGCCGGCCCACGATCGCGATCTTGATGCCGCGCGCGGCGGCGGCCTCCTCGCTCTCCTGCGGCTCGCCCGCGTACGCGACTTCGAGCGCCTCGTTGATCATGTCGTTCACGCCGTCGCCGTGCGCGGCCGAGATCGCGCGCGGATCGCCCAGGCCGAGCTCGTAGAAATCCGACGCGACCGCCGTGTATTTCATCCCCTCGGCCTTGTTGACGACGAGGAAGATCGGCCGGCCGGTCTTGCGCAGATAATCGGCGATCGACTTGTCCTGCGGCGCGAGGCCGTTGCGGCCGTCGACGATGAACACGACGACGTCCGCCTCCTCGACCGCCTGGCGCGTCTGGCGCGCCATCTCGTGCAGGATGCCGTCCTTCGCGACGGGCTCGAAGCCGCCCGTGTCGACGACGAGGTACGGCCGTGCGCCAACCCGCCCCTCGCCGTAATGGCGATCGCGCGTGAGGCCGGGCAGATCGGCGACCAGCGCATCGCGCGAGCGCGTGAGCCGGTTGAACAGCGTGGATTTCCCCACATTGGGGCGCCCAACGAGGGCAATGACCGGTTTCATCTGATGATGTCGTCTACGTGAAACGCAGCGGCGGTGAGCCCGCATGCCGCGGGCGGCTGCGCTTGATGGAAATTAGCACGAATTCGCGCCGTGTCGGCGCGCAGGCGGCGGCATACGTGTCGCGCCGCTCATTTTTTTGATTCGCTCCCGGCTACCCGTCGACCGCACGATGCCGCGCCGCCGGGCCGCGCCTACCCGGCCAACGCCCGGCGCGCGCGCAAAAATGCGACGCGCGGCCGGCGAAGCGCGCGGCCGCGCGAAAAACGCCGCGCGCTTAGCGCGGACGGAAACCGTATACGCCGCCGTCCTGCGTCAGGACGACGAGCGTGTTGCCGGCAAGCACGGGCGCGGCGGCGATCGCGCTGCCGTCCGTCTTCATCCGGGCGACGAACGTGCCGTCATCGCGCGACAGGAAATGCACGAAGCCCTTGTAGTCGCCGAGCACGACCGCGTGGCCGAGCAGGTACGGCACGCCGACGTCGCGGCTCTTCAGCTTGTCGTTGCGCCAGAGCGCCTTGCCCGTCGCGACGTCGTAAGCCGACACGACCGACCAGTCGTCGCCGCCCACGACGACCGTATCGTCCTGCGCGACGCCGCTGCGGCTCGAAAACGGCTTTTCCCACAACGGGCGGCCCGAGTTCGCATCGAAGCAGCCGAGCTGCCCCTGGAACGTCACCGCGCACGTCTCGGCGCCGACGAGCGTCGGCGCGCCCGTCACGTCGTTGATCCGCTCGACTTCGGTCACGCCTTTCGGAAACGACACGGGCGTCTGCCAGAACGGCTCGCCCGTCTGCAGGTTCAGCGCGACGAGGCCGCCGCCCGGGAAGCCCGCGAGCACCGCGGCGTCGCCCGCGAACGTCATGCCGGCCGACACGCGCAGGTTCAGCGGCACCGCGCGGTTGCGGTAAGTCCACTTCTGCTCGCCCGTCTGCGCGGCGAACGCGATCACCTGGCCGTCGATCGTGCGCACGATCACGAGACCGTTGCCGACGAGCGGCGGCGAGAAGATCTCGCCTTGCACGGTGGCTTTCCACAACTGCTTGCCGTCCGGGCCGAGCACGAACACGCCGCCCTTCAGCGCGCCGACCGCGGTCAGGTTGCCGTCGCTGCCGACGCCCGCCGACAAGTCCGAGCCGATCTTCGTACGCCAGACTTGCTGGCCCGTCTTCGCGTCGATCTTCTCGACCGAACCGTTCGCGCCGGCGACATACACGGCGTCGCCCACCGCGACGGGCGAGAACGAGTAGCGGCCGCCCTTGCCGACGCTCGCCGTCCACACCTGCTGCACGTCGAGCACGGGTTTGAACTCGGTGAGCGGCGTCGGCACGCGGCGCGCGTCCTTCGTTGACGAACAGGCCGCGAAAACCAGGACGGCCGCCGCGCAGGCAACGGGTGCAGCGTAACGTTTCAGCAGATTCATCGATAGCGAAGCAAAGTTAAGTTGTAGAACGAAAGCGTGGGCGCTCAGCCGCCGAGCGCGTCGAGCTTGAACTGCACGAGTTGACGCGCGGATGCGTCGTCCTTCGGCAGCGCGTCGAGCGCGAGCTTGTACGCCGCTTTCGCATCGTCGCTCTTGCCCTGCGCGGCGAGCAGATCGCCGCGGCGATCGGCGACGGCGCCCTTGAACGCATCGGACGGCGTGCCCGACAGCAGCGCGAGGCCCGCGTCGTACGCTTTCTCGTCGAGCAGCAGCGAGGCGAGGCGAAGCTTCGCGATCTGCTTGTACTCGTCATCCTTCGCATGATCCGCGGCCCACTGCAGTTGCGCCTTCGCGCCCGCCGCATCGCCCGCGCCGTACAGCGCCTTCGCCGCCTCGAGCGCCGTCATCTGCGCATATGCGGTGCCGCCGAATTTGTCTTCCATGTCGGATGCGACGCGCGAGATCTTCGCCTTGTCGTTCGACCGGACGGCCTGCTGCGCCTGCTCGTAGAGCACGGCCGCCTGCGTCGCCTGGCGGCGCTGCCAGTAGTTCCAGCCGTTCCACGCGGCCGCGGCGGCGAGAACGGCGATCGCGACCCAGGTCGTCAGATTGCCCCACCGGGCCCACCACGCCTTCAGGCTTTCAATCGATTCTTGTTCGTCGTGATAACTCATCGCCTGGCGATTCCTTCCTGTACACGCTTTTTGTCGAGCGGATGCGCGGCGCTCAGTCGTCGCCGTCTTCGGCGGTTGCAACCATCGCATTGATTAGAAATTCGGTCAAGCTTTCGACCGGCACGGACTGCTGAACGTTCTTCTCGCCTTCGGCGCCCGTGCCGCGCAGCGGCTTCACGCTCACCGTGCCGTTCGCGACCTCGTCTTCGCCGAAGATCACCGCGAACGCCGCGCCGCTTGCATCCGCGCGCTTCATCTGCGACTTGAAGCTCGCGCCCGCGCCGTCCGCGCTGCAATGCAGGATCACGTCGAGGCCGGTGTCGCGCAGACGCTCGGCGACGATGAACGCCTGCTCGCGCGCCGCGTCGCCCTGATGGACGACGTACACGTCGACGCCTTCCTGCTCCGGCACGAGGTGCTCTTCCTTCAGGAGCTCGAGGATGCGCTCGACACCCATCGCCCAGCCGCACGCGGCGGTCGGCTTGCCGCCCAACTGCTCGATCAGCGGATCGTAGCGGCCGCCCGCGGCGACCGTGCCCTGCGCGCCGAGCTTGTCGGTCACCCACTCGAACACGGTCAGGTTGTAGTAGTCGAGCCCGCGCACGAGCCGCGGATTGATCGTAAACGGCAGGTTGTTCGCCTTCAGCAGCTGCTGCAAGCCGTCGAAGTGCGCGCGCGACACGTCGCCGAGGAAATCGATCAGCTGCGGCGCGTTCCGCACGATCTCCTGCAGCGCCGGATTCTTCGTGTCGAGCACGCGCAGCGGGTTGGTGTAGAGGCGGCGCTGCGCGTCGTCGTCGAGCTTGTCGACGTGCTGCTCGAGATACTTGATGAGCTCGACGCGGTGCGCGGCGCGCTCCTCGGCGAGACCGAGCGAGTTGATCTCGAGCTTGATGCCGGTGAGGCCGAGATCGTCCCACAGGCGCTGG